>NZ_JBHVEY010000008.1:249290-391170 GCF_042802055.1 Rhodococcus sp. NPDC057529 | reverse complement strand
TTGCCGGGGTTCATGGTGCCGTCGGTGGTGGTGGTGTTGGGGGAGTTGCCGGTGACGGTGTCGGGGAAGGTGGACCGCGCCGCACTACCCGAACCCGAGGCTCCGGTGCGGATATTCCGGGCGCCGGCCACGCCGTTCGAGGCCGTCGTCGCCGACGTGTTCGGTGAGGTCCTCGGCGTCGACCGCGTCGGGGCCGAAGACCACTTCTTCCGTCTCGGGGGAGATTCGCTGTCCGCCACCCGTGTGGTCGCCCGCGTCGACGCGGCTCTCGGCGTCGACGTCGGCGTGCACGCCCTGTTCGAGTCGCCGACCGTGGCGGAGTTCGCGGAACGCGCGGCGAAGGCCGGTGCGCCGGCACACCGGCCGGAACTGCGGGCGGCGCCGCGACCCGCGCGAATTCCGCTGTCCCTGGCCCAGACCCGCATGTGGTTCCTCAACCAGTTCGACACCTCCTCGCCCGCCTACAACATCGCCATGGCGTTCCGTCTCACCGGCGCACTCGACCTCGACGCCCTGCAGGCCGCGGTGTCCGACGTGGTGCGACGCCACGAGACGCTCCGCACCAGGTTCCCGATGGCCGGCGAAGAACCGGTGCAGGTGATCCTGCCCGCCGCCGATGCGGTTCCGGACCTGCCCGTCACCGCGGTGTCCGGCGAGGCGGAGTTGCGGGACCTGCTGTCGGCGGCGGTCGCGCAGGGATTCGACGTCACGGAACAGATTCCGTTGCGGGCGGCCGTGTTCGAGACCACCGGCACCGACCGGACTCTGCTCGTCGTGGTCCATCACATCGTCGCGGACGGAGTGTCGATGGTTCCGCTCGCGCGCGACGTGACGACTGCCTACACCGCCCGGGCGGCCGGGTACGCCCCCGACTGGGCACCGATCACCGTCCAGTACGCCGATTTCACGCTCTGGCAGCGCCGCCTCCTCGGCTCGGACGACGATCCGCAGTCGCTGGTGTCGCAGCAACTGGACTACTGGCGCAGCACACTGGCCGGGCTCCCCGCCGCGCTGGACCTGCCCGCCGACCGCCCACGGTCGCTGCACCGCACACCGGACGGGAGCCGGGTCGGGTTCGAGATCGACGCCGACCTGCATCGCCGGCTGCTGGCGACGGCGTCCACACACCAGTCGACGGTGTTCATGGTCGCGCACGCCGCTCTGGCCGCGTTCCTCGCGAGAATGTCCGGCACCGGGGACATCGCCGTCGGCACCCCCGTCGCCGGACGCGGCGAGGCCGCACTCGACGACGTCGTCGGAATGTTCGTCAACACCGTCGTCCTGCGGACCGTCGTGTCCGACGCGGACCGGTTCTCCGACCTGCTCGACCAGGTCCGCGACGTCGACCTCGCCGCGTATGCGCACGCGGAGGTCCCGTTCGAGAAGGTCGTGGAAGCACTCGATCCGCCCCGCTCCACGGCGCATTCACCGCTGTTTCAGGTGCTGCTCGAATTCCAGAACGTCCAGCGCCCCGACCTCTCACTGCCGGGCGTCGAGGTGCGCGGCATCGACCTCGGTGCCACGATCGCCCGGTTCGACCTGCAGCTGACACTGGCCGAGGAGTACACGGACGACGGAACACCGGCCGGCATCACCGCCGGTTTCGCCTACGCCACCGACCTTTTCGACGCCGAGACCGTCGCGGGCCTGGCCGACCGGTTCGTCCGGATGCTCGATGCGGCCGCATCCGATTCGTCGATCCGGGTCGGCGACCTCGAGATCCTCGACGCCCTCGAACGGGACGAACTCGTACCGATGCGCGGCTTCCCCGCGGTCGCGGAACGCCTGCTGCCCGACGTCCTCACCGCGGGTGCCGCGCTCGCACCGGGTACGACCGCGGTGTCGTGCGGCGGCGTCACGCTGTCGTACCGGGAACTCGACGAGCAGTCGAACCGGCTGGCCAGGGCGCTGATCGACCGCGGCGCCGGTCCGGACGCCTTCGTCGCGATCGGGGTGCCCCGGTCGATCGACTGGGTGTTGTCGGTGTGGGCGGTCGCGAAATCGGGGGCGGCCTACGTGCCGGTCGACCCCGCGCTGCCACCCGCGCGCACCGGCGGCATGCTCGAGGATTCGGGTGCGAGGCTCGGGCTGACGGTGACCGCGCACCGCGACCGGTTGCCCGGGGTGGTGCCGTGGCTGCTGCTCGACGATCCCGGCGTCGTGAACGGATATTCCCGCGACCCCGTGACCGACGCCGATCGTCTGCGTCCGCTGAGAGTCGAGCACGCCGCGTTCCTGCTCTACACGTCGGGATCGACGGGAACGCCGAAGGGTGTCGTGCTCACCCACGGCGGACTCGCGAATCTCGCTGTCGAGGAACGGGAACGCTTCGCGTCGATGCACGGGGCGCGGGTGTCGCACCTGGCGTCGCCGAGCTTCGACGCGTCCCTGTTCGAACTGCTGATGGCATTCGCCGTCGGCGCGACACTGGTGGTCGTGCCCCCGACGGTGCTCGGGGGACGGGAACTGGCCGAACTCCTCGCGCGCGAGCACGTCTCGCACGCGTTCTTCACCCCCACCATCCTCGACACCCTCCGACCCGAGGACCTGCCGTCCCTGCGGATTCTCGCCGTCGCGGGCGAACGGTTCCCGCCCGAGATCGCCGACCGCTGGTCTCCGGGACGGTTCGTCTTCAACGGATACGGACCCACCGAGGCGACGGTGCAGACCACGATCAGCGAGGTCCTGTCGCCCGACGAATCGGTGAACGTCGGCGGTCCGGGGCGGGGTGTCGACGTCATTGTGGTCAACACCTGGTTGCAGCCCGTCCCGGTGGGGGTGATCGGCGAACTGTACGTCGCGGGACCGGGACTGGCACGCGGCTACCACCGGCGTCCGGCGCTCACGGGTGCGTCCTTCGTCGCGAACCCGTTCGGCGAACCGGGCTCCCGCATGTACCGTACCGGCGACCTCGTGCGGTGGACCGAGATCGGGCGGCTGGAGTATGTGGGACGAAACGACTTCCAGGTGAAGATCCGGGGACAGCGGGTGGAGCTCGGCGAGATCGAATCGGTGCTGGCCCGCTGCGACGGCGTCGGCCGGGCGGCGGTCGCGGTACACAACGGCACCGGCGACCGGCTGGTGGGATACGTGACGGCGGAGGACGGTGCGAGCATCGACACCGCCGAGGTCCTCCGGTACGCCGGGTCGCACCTCGCGCCGTACATGGTGCCCGCCCAACTGGTGGTGCTCGACCGGCTGCCCGTCGGCCGCACCGGCAAACTGGACCGCCGGGCGCTCCCCGCCCCCGTGCTCGCGCCCCGGGAGTTCCGGGCACCGGCCACCCCGGTGGAGGAGGCCGTCGCAGAGGTCTTCGCCGAGGTGCTCGGCATCGACCGTGTCGGGGCCGACGACGACTTCTTCGAACTCGGCGGCAACTCGCTCGTGGCGACCCGGGTGGCGTCCGGGCTCCGGGACCGGCTCGGCACCGACGTCGTCCTGCAGTGGATCTTCCGCAACCCGACCCCGGAGGGCCTCGCCCGGAGGATCGTCGACCCGTCGGTGCTCGGAAGCATGCCGGCGGACGACGTGCTGAACGTCGTCGTCCCGCTCCGGGCGTCCGGTGCGCAACCCGCCCTGTTCTGCGTGCACCCGGCCGGCGGACTCGCGCTGGGCTACGCCGGACTGATCGGGCACCTCTCGCCCGACCGTCCGGTGTACGGTCTGCAGCTGCCGATCCTCAGCGGCGGAACGACGTTCGAGTCGATGGAACAACTCGCTCACCGGTACGTGGTCGAGATGCGTGCGGTCCAGCCCCGGGGGCCGTACCACCTGCTCGGCTGGTCACTCGGCGGTGTCATCGCCCAGGCGATCGCCGTGGAACTCCGTGAGTCGGGCGCCGAGGTCGGCACCCTGGCGATGATGGACAGCTACGTCGCGGAGGGCGAAAACTTCGGTGACCTCGAAGTGAACGCCGAGGAGTGGTTGCACGGGCTGGGCGTCGAATTCGAGGGCAGCGACGACGCGGGCACGTCGTACCGCGAGCAACTGCTCGACATGCTCGGGCGCTCGTTCGGCCGGGACCCCGCGTTCGCGTCGACCCTCCTCGGCCGCATCAGCACCGGGCTGGAGAACTCGAAGCACATCTCCACCGGACACCGCCCGCGCGTGTTCGACGGCGACCTGCTGTTCTTCAGCGCCGCACAGTCCGCCGACGGGGAAGAAGGCGAACGGCCGTCACCGGGCGTCTGGCAGCCCGCGATCACCGGTGTGATCGTCGAGAACAAGGTGGAGTGCGACCATCTGCGGATGACCACACCGGAGGCCTTCGCGGTCATCGGGCCGATCCTGGAGAAGTCCCTCGGGTCACGCCCCGATCGCGCTGCCGATGACGGGCCAGGACTCCCGTAGCTCCGTCTCGAACAGCCCCCAGGAATGGGTGCCCTCCGAGAGGTACGCGAACGTCGCCGGAATCCCCAGCGCCTGCAACCGCGACTGGAACGCGGACGCACACACGTTGGTCACCATCTCGACCACACTGCCCCCGATCGTCTGGGGCACCACCAGCACCGGGTCGTGGTTGTCGATGCCGCCGGGAAGCCCGTTGCCGCTCGAGACGAACAACTCTGTGCCGCGCAGACGTTCGGCGTTCACCATCGGATCGTGCACCCGCCACCGCGGGTCCACGGCCGGGCCCCACATGTTGGTCGCGTTGCCGCCGCCCCGCAATTCCACCATCGACCGCACCATCGCCTGGCCGAGCAGCCCGCTCGTCGCGGCGCAACCGCTGTACGAGCCGACGGCCCGGTAGAATCCCGGGGCCTGGATCGCGAGGTCGAGCACCGCGCCGCCCGCCATCGACACCCCGCCGATGGCGTTCGCCCCGGTGGTCGCGAACCGGCCGTCGATGGCGGCGGGAAGTTCGCTCGTCAGGTACGTCTGCCATTTGTTCCTGCCGAGGACCGGGTCGTCGGCATCCCAGTCGGTGTACATGCTGTACTGCCCGCCTATCGGCATTACCACGTTGACGTGCTTGTCGGTGAAGAAGTCCCGCACACCGGTGTTGTTGAACCAGGAGATCCCGTCCGAGCCGCCGCCGATGCCGGTGAGGAGGTAGAAGGTGGGCGCCGGACCTCCCGACGCCGGAGAGATCACGTCGTTGGCCACCCACCGGCCCATCGACTCCGAATAGACGTCCACCCTGGTGATGCGCGGCTCCGCCGAAGCAGGCGACGGTCCGAGCGCCGCCCACGCGGAGAAGACCAGCAGCATCACCGCCGGCACACGCAGAGAGATCGCGGATCGCAGAGCTTCGAACGGTCGCATGGACGCCCCCTGGCTGTGGCCTGCCCCTCCAATCTAGGACTGCGGGGTACCTGCTTGGTGCGGTTCCCGTGAACCGGTGTAAAGATGATTCGGTGACCGACAACAACCGGCCCGACGAACGTTTCACGCTCGCGAGCGAGCGGACGTTCCTCGCCTGGATGCGGAGTTCACTCGCACTCCTGGCCGGTGGCATCGCGATGATCCACCTGGTCCCCGAATTCAGCACCGGATGGGTGCGGACGACCCTCGGACTGATCCTGATCGGTCTCGCCGCCGCGGCGGCCCTCGTCGGCATGCGGCGGTGGTCGCAGGTCGAGAAGGCGCTGCGCGACGGCGCACCGATGCCGCCGCCCCACGAGTTGTGGTTGTTCGCGGTGGCCCTGACGGTGGTGGCACTGGGAGCGGCGGTCGCCAGCCTGGTGGCCGCGCTCTAACCTGCAGAAGAGGTTTGCATCTCGCGAACCGGACGTGAAGACGAAGGAGTACACGGTGGCCCACGAACTCAAGCTCGGTTACAAGGCGTCCGCGGAACAGTTCGGTCCGCGGGAGTTGGTGGAGCTGGGTGTGCTGGCGGAGCGGCACGGCATGGATTCGGCGACGGTGTCGGATCATTTCCAGCCGTGGCGCCACGAGGGTGGTCATGCGCCGTTCTCACTGGCGTGGATGACGGCGGTGGGGGAGCGGACGGAGCGGTTGCAGTTGGGGACGTCGGTGATGACGCCGACGTTCCGGTACAACCCGGCGGTGGTGGCGCAGGCGTTCGCGACGATGGGCTGTCTGTACCCGGGGCGGATCATGCTCGGTGTCGGTACCGGCGAGGCGCTCAATGAGATCGCGACCGGTTTCGCCGGCGAATGGCCGGAATTCAAGGAGCGGTTCGCGCGGCTGCGGGAGGCGGTCCGGTTGATGCGGGAACTCTGGCTCGGTGACCGGGTCGATTTCGAGGGCGACTACTTCACCACCAAGGGGGCGTCGATCTACGACGTGCCCGAGGGCGGGATCCCGGTGTACATCGCCGCGGGCGGCCCGGTGGTGGCCCGGTACGCCGGTCGCAGTGGTGACGGGTTCATCTGCACGTCCGGTAAGGGCATGGAGTTGTACACGGAGAAGTTGATGCCTGCGGTCGCGGAGGGGGCGGCCAAGGCCGAGCGTGATGTGGCGGAGATCGACAAGATGATCGAGATCAAGATTTCGTACGACACGGATCCGGAGTTGGCGCTCGAGAACACGAGGTTCTGGGCGCCGTTGTCGTTGACGCCGGAGCAGAAGCATTCGATCGACGATCCGATCGAGATGGAGAAGGCTGCGGATGCGTTGCCGATCGAGCAGGTCGCGAAGCGGTGGATCGTGGCGTCGGATCCGGACGAGGCGGTGTCGCAGATCCGCCCGTACCTCGACGCCGGGTTGAATCACCTCGTGTTCCACGCGCCCGGGCACGATCAGAAGCGGTTCCTGGAACTCTTCGAGCGCGACCTCGCGCCCCGGCTGCGGGCGTAGGCGGCTCCGCCGCCCGTGCGTGGTTGAGGAGTGCAGGGACTCGTCAACCACGCACGAGCGCGGAGCGCCTGTCAGAGCATGTGCACGCGCTTGTAGAGCCGCCGGGACGGACCGCCGAGCAGGTCGGCCTCGTCCAGGAACCGCATGAGCGGCTGCGAACTCTCCCGGATCTTCTCGGCCCGGAACCGGTTGTTCTTCGCCTCGCGCACCGCGCGCTCGGTGTCGAGGCCGGCGGCCGCGTAGACGGCCGGGTTGATCATGCTGGAGACGATCAGGTTCGACGCGATCGCGATGCAGGCGCGGCTCGCGGCGCGGTGCGCCCTGCTCATTCCCTCGGCCCGGCGCAGGGTCTCCTCCCGGGCGAACCGCATGTGCCGGGCCTCCTCGACGACGTGAATCTTGCTGGTGACGCGGACGATCGGCTGGACGCGGGTGTCCTTCATCCAGTCCCGCTGCATCACGTCGAGGATCTCCTCGGCGACGAGAATGCCGGCGTACGCGACCTCCCCGGACGCGAGCGCCTTGAATCCGCGCCCCAGCGTGACCACCGACTTGCGCGGAACGTAGGAGGGGCACCCGAACTTCTCGGCGGTGCGCGCGAACATCACGGAGTGCCTGCATTCGTCGGCCACCTCCGTCAGCGCGAACTGGAAGTGCGCCTGTGACGCGTCCTTGGCATACATGTCCCGGATGACCATCTGCTGGAGAATCATCTCGAACCAGATGCCGGTGCCCATGATCGACGACACCTCGTGCTTCGTCAGCGTGATCTGCTGCTCGAACGTCATCTCGTCCCACATCGGCGTGCCGTACAGCGAGGACCACTCGGGAGTGAGGCCGTACAGGTCGTCGGGAACAGGAGCGTCCCAGTCCACCTCGACGGTCGGGTCGTACGACATGCGCGCAGAGGAGTGGAGAAGCCGGGCGCCTGTGTCCTGACGATCCGTGATCTTGGGATTGCCGAGAGCGAGCGTCGAGCGTGCCATGAACATCCTCCATGTCAGTGTGACCAGCGGTTACACCTAATCGTGGACTGAAATACTCTTGACGTCAATAGGCCTAATGTACAAACTCTAGACAACGTCGGCATGGTTTGGCGGGCGTCAAGCCCTCGGTGATGATCCCCACAACTCCGACTCGGGGCTTGCTCAAAATTTGCCGATCGTCTGTAGTGAGTTCTCGGCAGCGGGCCCGGATGATCCCTTGCCCTGGCATCACCCGGCAGAAAGCGGAATGAACCAATGTCTGATCAGAAGAGTGCCGCACAGCCCCACAGCGCCGATGTCGTCGTCGGTGCTCGCGTTCGAGTCCGCCGCGACGCCGACGATCCCGCGCCGGGCGTCGTGATCGAGGATTTCGCGGACCTGTCCCAGTCCGAGGGGCTCCTCGGGCGTGATTGGGCGCCCGTGCACCGCTGGGCCGTCGCCCTCGACGACGGACGTCTCGTCTTCGTCGACGACGGCGAACTCGACCTCGACGCCGAGTCGCCCAAGGCTGCGTGCGGCTGAGTCAGTCGAGTCCGTCGGCGATCTCCTGAAGTTGCTCGACAGTGCCTGCGGCGATCGTTCGCACCTGTTCGGTGATGACGGAGATCGGCCAGTCCCACCACGCGATCCGCACCAGCGCGGCGATGTCGGATTCCGAATAGCGGTCCTTGATGTGGACGGCCGGGTTTCCGCCCACGACGGCGTAGTCCGGCACCGATCGTGTCACCACCGAACCGGTCGACACGATCGCGCCGTGCCCGATGCGCACGCCGGGCATGATCGTCGCGTTGCCCCCGATCCATACGTCATTGCCGACGACGGTGTCGCCGCGCGACGGTAGATCCGCGAGCAGATCGGCATGCTCGGCCCACGCGCCTCCCATGATCGGAAAGGGGAAGGTCGAGACGCCGCTCATCCGATGGTTCGCGCCGTTCATGACGAACGTCGTCCCCGTCGCGAACGCGCAGAACTTTCCGATGATCAACCGATCCGGACCGTAGTGGTGCAGGACATTTCGCGTCTCGAACTCGTCCGCGAACTCGGGATCGTCGTAATAGCTGTACTCCCCGACCTCGATCAGCGGGTTGTCGATCAGAGGTTTGAGCAGGACTACCCGGGGCTGACCCGAAACGGGGTGCAGCGTCATCGGATCCGGTGCGGCACTCGTGGGCAACTACTTCTCCATTCCTCGGCGCAGGCGTGCGCGACCTCCTGTATAGCGCCGTGTGGCGCTGCGCTGCACGCGGTTTACGGCGGATTCGGCTATTGCCATGAGTCGCGGGTGGTTGCTAGAGTCGAACAAAGTTTCGAATAACCTCGGGGGAGGGCTGGTCGTGGGGGATGTGGTGGCACCGGATCTGGAGGAGTTGCGGGCGTTCACGGCGCGGTTGCGGTGTGTCGGGCCGTGTGGTGATGCGGGGGTGGGGATCGAGTGGCTCGATGCAGTCGAATCCCTGAAGTCGGTGGGGTGTGCGGTGCAGGCGGTGGTGACCGACGATGTCGCCACCTGTGTGCGGGAGGATCGCAGGGCCCGTCGGTTGCCGCGGGCGGAGTGGGGTCGCGGTATCGGGTCGCAGATTGCGTTGGCGCGCAGGGAGTCCCCGAATCGTGGTGGCCGACATTTGGGGTTCGCGCAGGCGCTGGTGCACGAGATGCCGCACACGTTGGCGTTGTTGCGGTCGGGGCGGTTGAACGAGTGGCGGGCGACCCTGCTGGTGCGGGAGACGGCGTGTCTGTCGGCGTCCGATCGCGCGGTGGTGGATCGCCGGTTGTGTTCGGACCCGGCCGTTCTGGACGGGGTCGGGGATCGCGGCCTGGTCGCGAAGGCGAAGGCTTTGGCGGTGGAACTCGACGCGGCCGCGGTCGTCCGGCGGCATCGCAAGGCGGTGTCGGAGCGGCGGGTCACGACGCGGCCGGCGCCGGATTCGATGGCGTATCTGAGTGTGCTGCTGCCGGTGGAGCAGGCGGTGTGTTTGCAGGCGACCCTGGGTCGGGATGCGGACAGTCTCATCGCGACCGGGGAGAGTGGTGGCCGGACCCGGAGTCAGCTGATGGCGGACTTGTTGTTCGACCGCGGCACCGGGGCCTCGGTCGCCGATGGGGTGCCGGTGGCGGTGAATCTGGTGATCTCCGACGAGACCCTGTTGGCGGGTGAGGGTGAGGCGGCGCAGCTTCAGGGGTTCGGGCCGGTGCCGGCGGGGATCGCCCGGACACTGGTCGCGAATGCCCTTGATGGTGATACCGCGGTGACCTTACGAAACGTGTACTCGTGCCCGGTGTCGGGGTCGTTGACGGCGATGCAGTCGCAGTCGCGGACGTTCCCGAAAAGCTTGCGAAAGCTGATCGATCTGCGGGACCGGACGTGCCGCACGCCGTGGTGTGATGCGCCGATCCGGCATCATGATCACATTCTCTCGCGCCGCAGCGAGGGGGCCACCACCGCGCAGAACGGGGCGGGGTTGTGTGCGGCGTGCAATTACGCGAAGGAGGGCGACGGCTGGTCCGCCCGCCCGGTGCGTCGGCCCGATCGCCGTCACGTTCTCGATCTCCGCACCCCGACCGGGCACCATTATCGGTCCGTTGCCCCACGATTGCCGTCCGCGGCGCGTCGGTCGGAGATCGAGGCGATCCTCATCGCGCATCTGCGAGCGTCATGAGTGCGAACCGGGGCGCGGCCACACGGAACGTTTCACGCGGCGGTGAGGGCGAAGGGTGATTCGGCCATACGCCATCTGACCGCCGGGCAGGAGCGGTGTCACTCACCCGGCGGCGGTGTCCGGATACGCTATGGCCATGGCTGCGCCCGCGACACCTTCGCCTGTGAATCCACCCGCACGTCCTCAGCCGTCGAGTATCTTCATCGCCTCACCGGAGGGGGACACCGGAAAGTCCACCATCGCGCTGGGTGTCCTGCAGATGCTGTGCGCGTCGGCCGCGAGGGTGGGTGTTTTCCGTCCCATTGCCCGGTCGACGGAGGAGACCGATTACATCCTCGAGTTGCTCCTCGAACACACGACGGCCGACCTCGGGTACGAGGAGTCGCTAGGGGTGACGTACGAGCATGTCCACGCCGACCCGGAGGGCGCGCTCAGCGAGATCGTCGCCCGGTACCACCAGGTGGCGGCGCAGTGCGACGCCGTCGTGGTGATCGGCAGCGATTACACCGACGTGGCGAGCCCGAGCGAGCTCGGCTACAACGCCAGGATCGCCGTGAACCTGGGCGCACCGGTGCTGCTCGCTGTGAAGGGAGTCCGGCGCACTCCCGAGGAGGTCGCGCAGCTCGCCCAGCTCGCCATCGGTGAACTGACCAGTCACCACGCGCACCTGCTGGCGGTGGTCGCCAACCGATGCAACCCCGACGAACTCGACGCCGTCACCGACGCGTTGGCGTCGACCGGTGTGCCCGCGTGGAGCCTGCCCGAGATTCCGCTGCTGGTCGCACCGACCATGGCCGAACTCCTCGAGTCGATCGACGGCAGCCTGTTCAGCGG
Source organism: Rhodococcus sp. NPDC057529 (assembly GCF_042802055.1). Taxonomy (NCBI): domain Bacteria; kingdom Bacillati; phylum Actinomycetota; class Actinomycetes; order Mycobacteriales; family Nocardiaceae; genus Rhodococcus; species Rhodococcus sp. NPDC057529. The sequence continues at coordinate 379,931 of NZ_JBHVEY010000008.1, read as the reverse complement.
CGACCCCGAGTTGCTGCACCGGGAGGCGCTGCGGGTGCTGGTCGGCGGAATGACGGCCGAGCACATTCTCGAGCGGCTGACGGAGGGCACGGTGGTGATCGCCCCGGCCGACCGGTCCGACGTGCTGCTGGCGATGGTGAATGCGCATGAGGCCGAGGGGTTCCCGTCGCTGGCGGGGATCATCATGAACGGTGGGCTGGTGCCGCACCCGGCGATCGCGAAGCTGATGGCCGGCCTCAAGCCGCGGTTGCCGATCCTCACCACCGATCTGGGCACGTTCGACACGGCCAGTGCGGCCGCTCAGACCCGTGGCCGGGTGGCGGTCGGCTCGCAGCGCAAGATCGACACCGCCCTGAGCGTCATGGAACTCCGGGTGGACGCGCCGACCTTGTTGGAGCGGTTGAAGCTGCCCATCCCGTCGGTGGTGACTCCGCAGATGTTCGAATACCAGCTGATCGACCGTGCCCGCCGGAACCGAAAGCACGTCGTGCTTCCGGAGGGGGACGACGACCGCATCCTCCGGGCGGCGGGGAGGCTGATGCAACGGCAGGTGGCGCAGCTGACCATTCTCGGCGACGAGGTGCAGGTGCGTCGCCGCGCGGCGGAACTCGGTGTCGACCTCGCGGAAGCTCAGGTCCTCGACCCGCGGACGTCCGAGCATGCCGGGCCGTTCGCGGAGGAGTACGCGCGGCTCCGCGCCCACAAGGGCATGACGGTGGACCGCGCCCGCGAGGTGATGACCGACATCTCGTACTTCGGAACCATGATGGTGCACTTGGGAATCGCGGACGGCATGGTGTCCGGTGCCGCGCACACCACGGCGCACACCATCCGGCCGTCGTTCGAGATCATCAAGACGCAGCCGGGTGTGTCCACCGTGTCGAGTGTGTTCCTGATGTGTCTGTCCGACCGGGTGCTCGCGTACGGTGACTGCGCGGTGGTGCCCGACCCGACGGCCGAGCAGCTGGCCGACATCGCGATCTCCTCGGCGCAGACGGCGTCGCAGTTCGGCATCGATCCGCGCATCGCGATGTTGTCGTACTCGACTGGCGACTCCGGCAGCGGTGCGGATGTCGACAAGGTGCGCTCGGGAACGACACTCGTCCGCGAGCGTCGCCCGGACCTGTTGGTGGAAGGCCCCATTCAGTACGACGCCGCCATCGAGCAGAGCGTGGCCGACAAGAAGATGCCCGGTTCGGAGGTGGCGGGCAAGGCGACGGTCTTCATCTTTCCCGACCTCAACACCGGCAACAACACGTACAAGGCGGTGCAGCGCAGTGCCGGAGCGATCGCGGTCGGGCCGGTGCTGCAGGGTCTCAACAAGCCCGTCAACGACCTGTCGCGAGGGGCGTTGGTCGAGGACATCGTGAACACCGTGGCGATCACGGCGATCCAGGCGCAGGGAGCAGAGCAGTGAGCGAAGGCAGCGAAGGTTCCGTCCTGGTGGTCAACTCCGGTTCGTCGTCGATCAAGTTTCAGCTGGTCCACCCGGATACCGGGAAGTCCTCGGCGTCCGGTCTCATCGAGAGGATCGGGGAACCCGAGGGGCGCATCGTGTATCACCACCGCACCGGGCTGGCGGAGCGCCACGTCCACATCGCCGACCACCGGGCGGGGCTGAAGATGGTGGCGGACATCGTCGCCGAGGTGGGGCGTCCGCTGCAGGAGGCGGGGATCGTCGCGGTCGGGCACCGCATCGTCCACGGCGGCGACGTATTCTACGAGCCGACCATCATCGACGACGCGGTGGTGCAATCGATCTCGGATCTGTCGACGCTTGCCCCGCTGCACAATCCGGCGAACGTGATCGGGATCGAGGTGGCGCGCGAGGAGTTGCCGGACATCCCGCACGTCGCGGTGTTCGACACCGCGTTCTTCCATACGTTGCCCGCGGCGGCGTCGACGTATGCGATCGACCGGACGGTCGCGCAGGAGCACGCCATCCGGCGATACGGCTTCCACGGCACCTCACATCAGTACGTGTCGGGGCGGGCGGCGGAGTTCCTCGGGCGGGACCTGTCGGAGCTGAATCAGATCGTGCTGCACCTCGGGAACGGCGCGTCGGCGTCCGCGATCCGCGGGGGACTGGCCGTTGACACGTCCATGGGCCTGACTCCGCTCGAGGGTCTCGTCATGGGCACGCGGTCCGGCGACGTCGACCCCGGGGTGATCCTGCACCTGCACCGCAGCGGCATGGGTGTCGATCAGATCGACGACCTGCTGAACCGGCACTCCGGACTCAAGGGCCTGTCCGGGGTCAACGATTTCCGGGCGCTGCTGGCACTCGTCGGCAAGGGCGACGAGAACGCGGCGCTGGCGTACGACGTGTACGTGCACCGGCTCCGCAAGTACATCGGCGCCTACCTGGTGGAACTGGGCGGTGTCGACGTCATCACGTTCACCGGGGGAGTCGGCGAGAACAACGTCGACGTCCGCCGCGACAGCCTGGCGGGGCTGGGCCGCCTCGGCATCGTCGTCGACGACGACCGCAACCGCGCGGATTCCCGGGACGCCCGCCGCATCTCGGCGGACGAGTCCGACGTCCAGGTGCTGGTCGTGCCGACCAACGAGGAGTTGGCGATCGCCCGTGCGGCGGTGGAGCTGGTCGGGGCCTGACGGTTACAACAGACTCCTGGGCCTGATGGCGTTGGCGAGGTCCACCAGCTTGTACCGGTGGGTGCGTTCGGGGGCGTTGCGGGCCAGCGCCCGCAGACCGGCCTCGGCGCCCTTGCGTAGGCCCCGTTCTGTGAACGGCACCCCCAGGATCTGCTCCAGTTCCGTCGCAGACGTGTGACCGGCACGCATCCAGTCCAGCGCCGTGCCCAGTACGAGCGTGCGCATCTGCAGCGCCCGGCTCTCCTCGGGTGCGAGCGCGGTGACGCGGAGTGCCGCCTCCCGGAGCGCCACCTCGTCGATCTCCTCGATCGGCCCGCCGGACAGCAGCATCAGCACACTCGTCATCCGGGCCATGGTGAAGTGCCGGGACGTCGCGGGAACCTGATCGAGGGCGGCGATGGCGCCAGGTAGGTCTCCGCGTTCGGTGAGTTGGCGCGCGAGCCCGAACGCGGCACTGACCAGGCTGTGGTCGGTGCGCCACACCGTCCGGTAGTACGTCTCGGCGAACGTCCGCCACCGGTGGGAATCGGAGCTGTCGCAGTGCTGCAGCATCAGTTCGGCGGTGGCCGCCAGCGCAAGTTTGGGAGCGGTCTCACCGGGCATCGCCTGCAATACGGCCTCGAACCGGGAGAACGCCGCCTCGTAGTCGCCGTCGATGAGCGTCGCGAGTCCGGCGTACCAGGCGACCCGCCAGTTCCCGCCCATTTCTGCCTCCAGGTCGCGGAGGAGTGTGGTGGCGGTGGCGGCGTCCCCGAGGTCGAGGTGCGCCTTGATCTCGGCGAGGGTCAGTTCCCGGGAGAACGACACTTCGAGGTCGCCGACGACACGCTCGATCCCGTTCTCGCGGGCGTGTCGAATGGAATCGAGGGTCTGCTGCGGTTCGCTGTGCACCGCGGCGGCCAGGAGCTGGGCGTTGGGATCGGCCGGGTCGATCAACGGCACCGCCAGCGCCTGCGCCACCGACAGCGGGTCGAGATTCCTGTCCCGTTCGACGCCGTCGACGTACACGTCCGTCTGCTCGACCGCCTCGTCGGTGCCGAAAGTCGTTCGCTGCTTGCTGAACACGGTCGACAGCCCGGGATGCTCCTCTCCGGTCTGCTGCGCGAGCACCTCGCGGAGCACGGCGGTGAGCTGACCGGCCATCTCCTCCGCGGACGCGAAACGCCTGCTCGGATCGGGGTCCGTGGCGCGCAACAGGAGTCGGTGGAAGAACTCGTATTCCGCGAGGAGGGGCGCCTGCTCCGGGGACGGGATGCCGTCGAGGTACCTGCCCTTGTCGGACGGCATGTCGAGCGTCAGCACCGCGAGTGTGCGCCCCACCGTGTAGATGTCGGAGGCCACGGTCGGGCCGGTCCTGACGATCTCCGGGGCCTGATACCCGGGCGTGCCGTACAGGTACCCGTAGTCCTCGATGCCGGCGACGGCCCCGAGGTCGATCAATTTGAGGGCGTCCTCGGTGACCATCACGTTGTCGGGCTTGAGGTCGTTGTACACCAGGCCGGTGGAGTGCAGATATGCCAGTGCGGGAAGGATTTCGAGCACGTACGCGACGGCCTGCTCGACCGGCATGCGCTCGGGCTTCTCGTGCGTCGACAGGACGTCCCGCAGCGAATGGCCGCCCACGTACTCCATGACGATGTAGCCCATCGGGGTCCCGTCGGCCCGGGGGTGCTCCACGAAGTTGAAGATCTTCACGATGCTCGGGTGCGCCACCTCCGCGAGGAACTGGCGTTCGGCCACCGCCACGGCCTGAGCCTCGGCGTCGCCGAAGTGCAACAGCCCCTTGAGGACCACCCACCTGTCGCTGACGTTGCGGTCGATGGCCAGGTAGATCCAGCCGAGGCCGCCGTGCGCGATGCAGCCCTGCACCTCGTACTGGCCGCCGATCAGGTCGTTCGGAGCGAGGAGCGGCCGGAAGTCGTAAGTCGCTCCGCACGAGGGGCACAGACCGAACTCGGAGGCCCCGGACGTGGGGCCGCTGCGGCCGACCGGCTTGTTGCACTTCCAGCAGAAGCGTTTGCCCTCGGGGACCTTCGGGTCGGTCATCACCGCCGAGGCCGGGTCGAGTGTCGTGACGACCGGCACCTCGACGAGTCCGCCGCCGAGACGCAGGCGCTGCCCGGACCGGGTGCGCGGTGAGCGTGTCGAGCGGCCGGTGCCGGACGCGCCCGACGGCCGGGACGTCGGCGCCGCCTGAGTGGCCGGCCCGTCGTCCAGCTCTTCCCGAACCGCCGCCTGGGTGGCCTCGTCCTCGGGTTCCCGGACGGCGGCCTGGGTGGCGAGGTCCGGGTCGGTGGATTCGGGGTTCTTCGAATGTTGCGGCATGCGCCCCCTCAGTCCTGGTACACGGCGGACGGCGGGGCGGGGGACGGGCCCAGCACCGACAGCCACCGGTCGTACATTCTGGTCCAGGTTCCGTCGCCGCGGATCCGTTCGAGTGTGCGGTTGACGAACCGCACGAGGTCCTCGTTCGTCTTGGTGATGCCGACGCCGTACGGTTCGGCGCCCATGCTGTCCCCGACGATCTCGAGGTACGGGTCCTGGGACGCCAGGCCGGCGAGGATCGTGTCGTCGGTGCTCACCGCGTCGACCTGCCGCTGCTGGAGGACCACCAGGCAGTCGGACCACATGGGGACCGTAAGGATCTCGGCGGTCGGCGCGACCTGCTGCAAGCGGGTCAGCGACGTGGTGCCGCGGACGACGCAGACCCGTTTTCCGTTCAGGTCCGCGGCGCTGCGGATCGGGGAGCCCTTGACGACCAGAACCCGTTGCTGCGCCTCGAAGTACTCGGAGGAGAACGCCACCCTCTCCTTGCGGTCGCAGGTGATGGTCATGGTCTTCGCCACGATGTCGACCATCGACTCCTGCAGCGCCTTCTCACGATTCGCCGACGTGAGGATGCGGTAGTCGAGCCGGTCCGGGTCGCCGAACAGGTCCCGCGAGATCTCCCGGGCGACGTCGACGTCGAAGCCCTCGATGGCGCCGCTCGCGGGATCGCGGAAACTCATCAGGTTGCTGCCCGTGTCGAGCCCGACGACGAGACGCCCCCGCGCGCGGATGGCGTCGACCGTCGGCATCGGCGTGTCGGTGCCGGGGAAGGGCCGCAGGCTCGCGGTGGGGTCGCCGCAGTCCTTCTCGGGAGCGGGTGGGGCGGAGCCGGTGTCGGGGGCCGGTGTCGCCGCTGCGGGCAGCGGGGGTTCGGTGTAGGACAGGCTCGGCGATCCGACGTGCTCCGGAGCGGCCTCGGCGCATCCGCCGATCAGCAACGTGGCCGCCAGCAGCACCGGCGCGATCCGGTGCCGCCTCACTGGTATTCCCTCAACCGAGGCCACAACCCGATGATAATTCCGCAGAGCGCGACGAGTGTGAGGACGACGGCGCCGGAACCGAGTGCGGTCAGCACCCGGGCCGCGGATTCGACGTTCGACCGCAGATGGTCGCGGGCGGTCCCGATCCCGTCGGTGAGCGCGTCGTCGACGGTGGTGAACTGGGCTGCGGAATCCGAGGGTCCCGGCCCGATCGCCACCGTTGCCGCCGAGGCGAAGTCGCCCCGGGCCAGGATCTCGTTCATGCGATCGTGCGCCGAGGACCAGAGTTTCCAAGCGTCCTCGGCGCGCGCGACCTCGTCGTGGCCGACCGCGCGGTCGCCGTCGTGCGGATAGCCGGACAGCAGGGTGTCGAGCTGACCGGACTTGTCCTCGAAGACGGCGTCGTAGCCGCCGTTCGAGTCCCGGCGGACGAGTTTGAGCGTCTCCTCCGTGCGCGCCTGCTGCGCCAGGATGCGCGCCGCCGTCAACTCGTGCATCGGGCGGGCACCCTGGGTCAGCGCGCGCTTGGTGTCGAGTGAGGAGACCAGCCCGGCGACCAGCATCCACACCAGGAGGATCGCGGTGACCGACGACGCCAGGATCAACCCGAGATTGAACGTGCGCCTGCTCAGCCTCGCGAGGACGACCTGCGCGACGAGCAGCGCGACCAGCGCGACGAGGACCAGGATCAGCGCCGTCCACGGCGGGCGGGAATAGTCCCGCTGGATATCCGCGACGTCGGTTTCCTGCCGGGCGTGCAACTCCTGGGCCTTCGGCAGCATGCTCGTCTGCATCAGCGTGGACGCCTCGCTGAGGTAGGCCGCGCCCACCGGGTGACCGGTGCGGTTGTTGGCCCGCGCGGTCTCGACGAGTCCGGAGTAGACGGTGAGGTCGGTGGAGATGGAGGCGAGCAGGCGCCTGCTGTCCACATCGCTGGGGGCGAGCCCGCCCGACGCGTACACGAGGTCGGCGGAGGCCGTGCCGATCGCCTGCGCGTACGTGTCCCGGAGTTCGGGGGGTTCGAGACCACCGGAGATGAACGCCGTCGTGGCCGCGGCGTCCGCCACCGACAGGGCGCTGTAGAGATTCTGCGCCGAGAACGACAGCGGTTCGGTCTCGGCGAGGACGCTGTCGAGGGTGGCTTCCCTGCCGTTCACGGTCGACGCGGCCACGAGTCCGGCGGCCAGGGTGAGCAGCACGAGGAGTACGCCGAGGGCGGTGAGCTTGGCGGGTGTCGACCGCAGGAACGCACGAAGTTCCTTGCGACGTGCGACGGCGGGGTCGACGTCGTCGTCCGCGGCGGCAGACAGGGCGCGGCTGCCGCGGGGTTCGATCGACGGTGCCTCACGCAGAACCACGTCGCACCCCTCCCGTGTCACGGCCGCACCTTGTGGGGAGCATATAAGCAGGAGTCGGTGACTGGGGATATCGGGCAGTTCCGGCAGAAACCGTTAGTGTGAGGGAACTGCAGGGAGACCCATCAGGTCGGACAGGGGTAGTCGATGCGTGGTGACGGTGACGGCTGGGCGACCGGGCCGGACGGCAGTCGTCATTGGGGTAAGCACGGTGCGGCCGGGTTGTTGCTGCGTGCGCCGCTGCCGGACGAGACGCCTGCCGTGCTGCTACAGCACCGCGCGGCCTGGAGCCACCAGGGCGGGACGTGGGCGCTGCCCGGCGGTGCCCGGGACAGCCACGAGACGACCACCCACGCCGCCGTGCGCGAGGCGCACGAGGAAGCCGGCATCGAGAGCGCGGCGATCCGCGTCCGCACCGAGGTCGTCACCATGAAGGCCGCGAGCGGCTGGAGCTACACCACGGTGATCGCCGACGCCGAGCGCCCACTGCCCACCGTCGCGAACGGTGAGAGCACCGAACTGCGCTGGGTGCGGGAAACCGACGTCGCCGGCCTGCCGCTGCACCCCGGATTCGAAGCGGGGTGGCCGCAACTGCGCACCACCGAGGTGCGACTGCTGCTCGACCGGCACGACGTGCTGGGCGACAGCGGCGCGCCGGCGCAGCTGTCGAGGGCACTGCCCCGCACGGTGCACCTGCCCGACGGCACCTACGGGTGGCTGCCGCGCGTCGAGGTGCTCGAGGCACTGGACACGGTCGGCCGCCTCGCCGAACCGGCAGGTCACGGCACCACACTGGGCACGGTGACCGCGGTCGTCACCACCGACCCCCACCTGATCGAACAGTTGCCCGCCACCGTGGTGATCCTGCCGCCCGCCACCGTGCGCGACTGGCTCGCGCAGGCGTGACTCAGCCGTTCTTCTGGAGCAGGGCGGACAGTGAGCGCGCGGCGGCCTGCGGGTCGCGGGCCTCGGTGATGGCCCGCACGACGACGATGCGGTCGGCGCCCGCGGCGAGGATCTCCGGAACCCGGGACTCGTCGATGCCGCCGATCGCGAACCACGGGCGGTTCGGCTCGGAGTCGGCGGTCGAGCGCACCAGGTCGATGCCCGACGCGGTCCGTCCGGGCTTGGTGGGCGTCGCCCACACCGGTCCGGTGCAGAAGTAGTCGACGCCGTCCTCGATTGCCGCGAGGCTGGCCTGGGCGCGGCTGTGCGTGGACCGGCCGATCAGGACGTCGGATCCTACGACGGTGCGCGCGTAGGGGACGGGCAGGTCGCCCTGGCCGAGGTGCAGGACGTCGGCGCCGGCCGCCAGCGCCATGTCGGCCCGGTCGTTCACGGCGAGCAGCGCCCCGTGCCGCCGGGCGGCGGCCGCGAGCACCGACAGTGCCGCCAGTTCGTCCCTGGCGTCCATCGTGCCGAACTTCTTCTCACCGGCCGAGCCCTTGTCTCGGAGCTGGATGATGTCGACGCCGCCGGACAGCGCGGCCTCGGCGAACTGCGCCAGGTCGCCCTTCTCGCGCCGAGCATCGGTGCACAGGTACAAACGTGCTGTTCCGAGGCGGCGCCGACGGTCCGTGAGGTTGCTGTGATGCGAGGTGGTCACGGCATGACGGTAGCCTCTACGGTGAAAGTGCAACACGGGAGTCCCGGGGAACGTGGGGCTGAGAGGGGCTCACGCCGAGCCCGACCGTCATACCTGACCCGGATCATGCCGGCGCAGGAAGTGAGGTGGAGTTCAATGGCGAGATCGGTATCCGTCGTCGGAGGCGGAGTGATCGGCCTGTCGATTGCGTGGCGAGCAGCCCGCAACGGCTGGTCGGTGACGCTGTACGACCCGTCGATCGGTTCGGGAGCGTCCTGGGTGGCGGGCGGCATGCTCGCCCCGCTGTCCGAGGGCTGGCCCGGTGAGGAGAGCGTCCTCGAACTGGGGAGCGCCTCGCTCGACCGGTGGCCCGAATTCGGGAAGGAACTGGAGGCCGGGGCCGGCGTCGACCTGTTCACGTCGGAGAGTTCGCTCACCGTCGCGCTCGACGGCGCCGACGCCGAAGACCTCCGGACCATCGCCGAGTGGGTGGGAGCGCAGGGCCGGGATCTGCAGATCCTGAATCGCGCCGAGGTCCGCGCGCTCGAGCCGATGCTGGGTCGCGGAGTCCGGTTGGGGCTCTTGGCTGTCGACGAACTGGCCGTCGACAACAGGCTGCTCCTGCAGGCGTTGCAACGGTGTGCCGTCGACGCCGGGGTGGAGTTGATCGGTGAGGCCGTGCGCAGTCTCGACGGGCTGGGCACGGACCAGATCGTCGTCACCGCAGGCATCGCGTCACCGGCACTGTGGCCGGGACTTCCGGTGCGTCCGGTGAAGGGCGAGATTCTGCGGTTGCGGGCCCGTCCCGGGGTGACGCCCGCGCCGGGCCGGACCATCCGCGGCAGCGTCCACGGCAGGCCCGCCTACCTGGTGCCGCGCGCCGACGGCATCGTCGTCGGCGCCACCCAGTACGAGTCGGGCAACGACACTCAGGTCACGGTGGCCGGTGTGCGGGACCTGATCGCGGACGCCGAGGCGCTGATGCCCGCCATCGGCGAGTACGAACTGCGTGAGACCTCGGCGGGTCTGCGTCCGATGACCCCGGACAACCTGCCGCTGATCGGCCGGGTGTCCGATCGGGTCGTGGTGGCGACGGGACACGGCCGCAACGGCATCCTGCTCACCCCGGTGACCGCCGACGCGACGGTGGCATTGTTGGAGGGCTCGGCACTGGTCGAGGCGAAGGCCGCCGACCCCGAACGGTTCGAGAAAGTAGCGAGGTAGAGATGAGTGAGCAGCAAGTAGTGGTGCCGATCGGCATCAGCGTCAACGGCGAGGATCACGAGTTCACGGAACCGTTGACCGTCACCGGGCTGCTGGAGGCGCTGAACCTGCCGACCAAGGGCATCGCAGTGGCCGTGAACGGCGCCGTGTTCCCCCGCGCCCGGTGGGACGAGCTCGTGGTCCGGGGCTGGGAGATCGAGATCCTCACGGCGGTGCAGGGTGGCTGACGCGACGCCCGGAGTGCAGAAGGGCCTCACGATCGCGGGCCGCACGTTCGGTTCACGGTTGATCATGGGCACCGGCGGCGCCGCCAACCTGACGGTGCTCGAAGAGGCACTCGTCGCGTCCGGCACCGAGCTGACCACGGTCGCGATGCGCCGCGTCGACGCCGTCGGCGGCACCGGGGTGCTGGACCTGCTGCGCCGGCTCGACATCGCGCCGCTACCCAACACCGCGGGGTGTCGCGGCGCGGCGGAGGCGGTGCTGACGGCGCAACTCGCGCGGGAGGCACTCGACACCGACTGGGTGAAGCTCGAGGTCATCGCCGACGAACGCACCCTCATGCCCGACGCCATCGAGTTGGTCAGCGCCGCCGAGCAACTGGTCGACGACGGATTCGTCGTCCTGCCGTACACCACCGACGACCCGGTCCTGGCCCGCAGGCTCGAGGACGTCGGGTGCGTGGCCGTGATGCCGCTGGGTTCGCCGATCGGCACCGGGCTCGGTATCGCGAACCCGCACAACATCGAGATGATCGTGGAGGGTGCCGGGGTACCGGTCATCCTCGACGCCGGCATCGGGACCGCCAGCGACGCGACCCTCGCGATGGAACTCGGCTGCGACGCCGTTCTGCTGGCCACTGCGGTGACCAGGGCGAAGGATCCGGCGCTGATGGCGTCGGCGATGCGCGGGGCCGTGGTGGCGGGATACGAGGCCCGGCACGCGGGCCGCATCCCCAAGCGGTTCTGGGCGCAGGCGTCGTCGTAGGACTCGGGGTCGTGTCGGGGTCCGGTTCGGGGTCCGACCGGTACCAGGGGACGAGTCGGGAGTAGACCTGCGGCCGATGCGCGCCGGCCGCAGGTTCCGGCATTCTTCTCACATGATTGAAGTGAGGGGACTTTCAAAGACCTTCGGTGCGACGAAGGCGGTGGACAACCTGACGTTCAACGTGAAGCCGGGCATGGTCACCGGCTTTCTCGGCCCGAACGGTGCAGGAAAATCGACGACGATGCGCATGATCCTCGGGCTGGACCGCCCCACGGCGGGCAGCGCGCTGATCGACGGCAAACCGTACAGCGACCTGGTGCAGCCGCTGCGGACGGTGGGGGCCCTGCTCGACGCGAAGTGGGTGCACCCGAACCGCTCGGCCCGCGCCCATCTGCAGTGGATGGCGGCGTCCAACTCGCTCCCGAAGAGCCGCGTCGACGAGGTGCTGCACCTCGTCGGGCTCACCGAGGTGGCGGGGAAGAAGGCCGGCGGGTTCTCGCTCGGCATGTCCCAGCGACTGGGCCTGGCCGCCACGCTGCTCGGCGACCCGAAGGTGCTGCTGTTCGACGAGCCGGTGAACGGGCTCGACCCGGAGGGCATCGTCTGGATCCGGAAGTTCATGCAGCGCCTCGCCGCCGAGGGCCGCACCGTGCTGGTGTCGAGCCACCTGCTGTCCGAGATGGCGCTCACCGCAGAACATCTGGTGGTCATCGGCCGCGGGCGTCTCATCGCCGACACCACCGTGTCCGAGTTCGTCAGCAAGTCCTCGGAATCGACGGTGCGTGTGCGGAGCCCACAGCTGGACGCGCTGCGCAGCGCGCTCACGTCCAACGGACTCACCGTGCGCGAGGACGGATCCGACGGGCAGCAGGCGCTCGTCGTGGTGGATTCGTCGACGGACGTCGTCGGCGGGATCGCCGGTTCGCAGGGCATCGTCCTGCACGAGTTGGCATCTCAGCGCGGATCGCTGGAGGACGCCTTCATGAAGTTGACCGGAGACGACGTGCAGTACCACGCAGAGGGCGTCGAAGATGTGATGAGGGGTGCACTGTAATGGCTGTTCTCAATGCCGAACGGATCAAGATCACGTCGACGAGGTCGCCGTGGTGGTGCACGGTCGTCATCATCGTGCTGGGACTCGGCCTCGCCGCAGTCATCGGGCTCAGCGCAAAGGCCAGCATCAACTCCTTCAACAACCAGATCGCGGACGGTAAGCAACCCGACTTCGATCCGTTCCTGCCGCAGATGGCGGACGCCGTCGGCGGTGTGTCCGGATTCGGCGTACTGGTGCTGATGATCCTCGCCGCGCTCGCCGTGACCAGCGAATACCGGTTCGGCGTCATCCGCACCACGTTCCAGGCGATCCCGAACCGGGCGTCCGTCCTGATCGCGAAGGCAGGCCTGATCGGCGCGTTCGGCGCCGTGCTGACGTTCGTCCTCACGTTCGGTGCGTACGCCATCGCGAAGGCGACGGCCGGCGACCAGGCCGGAGCGGCACTCACACTGACCGGTGCGGACGCGTGGCGGTCGATCTACGGCGTCCCGATCTACGCGTTCCTGTGCGTGGTTCTCGCCGTCGGAGTCGGCACCCTGCTGCGTCAGTCGGCGGGCGCGATCGCCCTGCTGCTGCTGTGGCCGCTGCTGATCGAGAGCCTGTTCAACCTGTTCGGCTCGTTCGGCCAGAAGATCATGCCGTTCCTGCCGTTCCTCAACGCCAACAACTTCCTGGGGGCGCCGCAGGGAGTCGATTTCCACTGGGGCCCGTGGGGCAGCCTCGTGTACTTCGCGGTGTTCGTCTTCGTGATCTTCGGGGCCGGACTGGTGGTCGTCAACAAGCGCGACGCCTGACACCCGATACAGTACTCTCGCCCTGCTCCTCCGCCAGGTGATCGTCGGGAGACCTGGCTGAGGGTGACGGTGGGGCGGGAGCCTGTGGGCCGGTGCGAAATCCATTCGCGCCGGCCCACAGGTGCTTCTGCGTTAGGCTCCCGACATGCGACTACGGGGAGTTGTCACAGTCGGAGTGGCCGGTGCGATGGTCCTGGCCGGGTGCTCGTCGACGAGTGAACCCGATTCGCCGCCGGTCGACGCGAGCGCTCTCGCGGCCTCGGTCACCGAGAGCGGTGTGGTGGGGCACCTCCAGCAATTGCAGACGATCGCCGAGAGCAACGACGGCAACCGCGCGGCCGGAACGTCCGGCTACGACGCGAGCGTCGACTACGTCGCACAGATATTGGAAGACAAGGGCTTCGACGTCCAGACCCCGGAATTCGAATTCCACAAGTTCGACGTGCGGACGGAGGCCCTGCGGTCCGGCGACCGGGACTTCGACGTCCGGGCGCTGTCGTATTCGCCGTCGACCGGTCCGCAGGGGCTCACCGCCCGCCTGGTGCCCGCCGCGAAAGACGACAGTCCGGGATGCGAGGTCACCGATTACGACGGCCTCGACGTGACGGGGGCGATCGTCCTCGTGAACCGCGGGGTGTGCCCGTTCGCGGCCAAGCAGCAGGTGGCGTCCGAACGCGGCGCCGCAGGCGTGATCGTCGTCAACAACGAGGACGGACCGATGAGCGGCGGCACCCTCGGCGACCCGGACGTGGGCCAGGTCCCCACGGGCGGGGTGAGCAAGGCCGACGGCGCCGCGCTCGAACAGGCGGGGGGCGACGTCACCCTCACGCTCGACACGACCACCGAGTCGAGCACCGCGCGCAACGTCATCGCGCAGACGAAGACCGGGTCGACGGAGAACGTCGTGATGGTCGGAGCGCACCTGGACAGCGTCCCCGAGGGCCCCGGCATCAACGACAACGGCACCGGCGTCGCCGCGACCCTCGAAACGGCCGTGCAGCTCGGCGGTTCGCCCGACGTCGACAACGCGGTGCGCTTCGCGTTCTGGGGCGCCGAGGAATTGGGTCTGCTCGGCTCGGAGGCGTACGTCGACAGCCTCGGCGAGGAGCAGCGGAACGATATCGCGCTGTACCTGAACTTCGACATGCTCGGTTCCGAGAACGCCGGCTACCTGGCCTATGACGGCGACAACTCCGACAACGTCGGCGAGGGGCCCGGACCCGAGGGGTCCGCGGGCATCGAGCGCACGTTCACCGAGTTCCTGCAGGGCGACGGCATCGCCGCGGACGGCACGGACTTCGACGGCCGCTCAGACTACGGTCCGTTCATCGAGCACGGCATCCCGTCGGGCGGCGTGTTCAGCGGCGCCGACGAGACGAAGACCCCCGAGCAGGCGCAGAAGTGGGGCGGCACCCCGGGTGTCGTGTACGACAAGAACTACCACAGCGCGACCGATACCCTCGAGAACGTGGACCGGGCCGCGCTCGCCAAGAATGCCGCCGCCGTCGCGTATGCAGTCGGGGTGTACGCGGAGTCGCTCGCGGGCCCGAACGGGGTGCCCGTCGGCGCGGACCGGGAGAAGGCGCGGGCCACCGAGTGATGTCCGATTCGTCACGGGTTTGTGCATGTGACGCTGAGTTACTCTTATTCTCGTGAGCGACGACCCCGCCGAAGAGAACAGTGCCGAGCTCGGCGCTGCGCAGACGCCGAAACGGGGCGACAAGGTGCTGGGCTGGGTGGGGTCGGTGAACCGGCAACCACAGCTGATCGAGGGCCTGCGGAAGGTTCGTCGCGCGCTGCCCGGTGATCCCGCGTTCGGCGACCCACTGTCGACGGCGGGCCCCGGGAGCGCCCGGGCCATCGCTCGCGTCGCCGACCGCTTCCTCGACCACCAGCCGGGCGCGTCCCGCGAGATGAGCCTCGGCGCGCTGCAGGTGTGGCAGGCACTGCTCGAGCGCACCGGACGCGGGCGGGGAACACAGGAGGTGACCATCGTGTTCACCGACCTCGTCGGGTTCTCCAGCTGGTCGCTGCCCGCCGGCGACAGCGCCACCCTCGCCCTGCTGCGCGACGTCGCCCGGGCCGTCGAGACCCCCATCGTCGACCGGGGCGGGCACGTGGTCAAACGACTCGGCGACGGCGTGATGGCCGTGTTCTCCAGCCCCGACCGCGCGATCGACGCCGTCTTTGCCGCGCAGAACGCCCTCGCGGACGTCGAGGTGGACGGCTACCGCCCCCGCATGCGCGTCGGCATCCACACCGGTTCGCCCCGGCAGATCGGCAGCGACTGGCTCGGTGTCGACGTGACCGTCGCGGCCCGCATGATGGAACTGGGCGGCGACGGCAACGTGATGGCGTCGTCCGCCACGCTGTCGAGTCTGCAGCCGGGCACCCTCGACCAACTGGGGGTCGGGGTCAAGCCGTGGCGACGCGCTTTCTTCGCCCCCGCCCCCAGCGGGGTGCCGTCGGACCTCGGTATCTGGCGGTTGCGGCTCCGCCGCCCGTGAGTACTTGTTAACGTCCGGCGGTTAACAAGTACTCACGGGTGCCGCAGGCGCCACAGGGGGGAGACGGGGCCGTGACCGGCGCCCAGGTCGTACGACGCCTCCAGGCACTTGGTCACCCACTCCTTGCCGAACGCCACCGCGTCGGGCACGGACCACCCGTGGGCGAGCGCGCTCGCGATGGCGGCCGCGAGCGTGTCGCCGCCGCCGTGGTCGTTGCCGGTGTCGATCCGGGGACTGCTGAACTCGAGGAATCGGTCGCCGTCGAACAGCAGGTCGGTGCTCGACGCCGACGTCCGCAGATGCCCGCCCTTCACGATCGACCACTGCGCGCCGAGCGCGTGCAGCGCCTCCGCGGCCCGGCGTGCGGTGGCGTCGTCCACCACGTCGATGCCGGTGATCAACCGGATCTCGTCGAGATTCGGGGTGACCACCGTGGCGATCGGGATCAGCGTGTTCCGCACGGCGTCCAGCGCCTCGGCGTGCAGGAGCGGATCGCCGTGCATCGACGCGCACACCGGATCGACGACCAGCGGGACCTGCCGGTCCCGGCCGATCCCGACCTCGGTGCACACGGCGGCGACGGCCTCGATGATGGCCGTCGACGCGAGCATCCCCGTCTTCGCTGCCCCGACCCCGATGTCGTCGACGACGCACCGCACCTGCGCGGCCACCGTCTCCGGCGGAATCTCGTGGAAACCGCTGACCCCCACCGAGTTCTGCACCGTGACCGCGGCGACCGCGACACATGCGTGGACGCCGCACAGCGCCATCGTCCGCGAGTCCGCCTGGATCCCGGCGCCACCGCCGGAATCGGTGCCGGCGATGGTGAGGACGCGGACGGGGGTCTGGCCGTCGGGGGTCAGGGGCAGCAGCTTCACGAAGGGGACCTTACCGATTCTCTGAGGTGACGGATTCGACGGGCAGATACACGCGACCACCTGCGTCGACGAACTCGCTCGACTTCTCGGCCATGCCGGCCTCGATGGCTTCGACCGAATCGAGTCCGTGTTGCCGTGCGTACTCCCGCACGTCGGCGGAGATCCGCATGGAGCAGAATTTCGGACCGCACATCGAGCAGAAGTGGGCCGTCTTCGCCGGCTCGGCGGGCAGCGTCTCGTCGTGGAACTCCCGCGCGGTGTCCGGGTCGAGGGACAGGGCGAACTGGTCGTGCCAGCGGAACTCGAACCGGGCCTTCGACAGCGCGTCGTCCCGTTCCTGCGCCCGCGGATGCTGTTTTGCGAGGTCCGCGGCGTGCGCCGCGATCTTGTACGTGATGACCCCGGTCTTGACGTCGTCCCGGTTCGGCAGTCCCAGGTGCTCCTTAGGGGTGACGTAGCAGAGCATTGCGGTACCGGCCTGCGCGATCATCGCCGCGCCGATCGCGGACGTGATGTGGTCGTACGCCGGTGCGATGTCGGTGGCGAGCGGTCCGAGCGTGTAGAACGGCGCCTCCTCGCACAGCTCCTCCTCGAGTCGCACGTTCTCGACGATCTTGTGCATCGGCACGTGCCCGGGACCTTCGATCATCACCTGCACGCCATGCGATTTCGCGATCTTCGTGAGCTCGCCGAGGGTGCGGAGTTCGGCGAACTGGGCCTCGTCGTTGGCGTCCGCGATGGAGCCGGGGCGCAGGCCGTCGCCGAGCGAGAACGTGACGTCGTAGCGGTGGAGGATTTCGCAGAGTTCGTCGAAGTGGGTGTACAGGAACGATTCCCGGTGATGGGCCAGGCACCACGCCGCCATGATCGAACCGCCGCGGGAGACGATGCCGGTGACCCGGCGCGCGGTCAGCGGGATGTAGCGGAGCAGTACTCCGGCGTGGACCGTCATGTAGTCGACGCCCTGTTCGCACTGCTCGATCACGGTGTCGCGGTAGATCTCCCACGTGAGTGCCGTCGGATCGCCGTTGACCTTCTCCAGCGCCTGGTAGATCGGCACGGTTCCCACGGGCACCGGCGAATTGCGCAGGATCCATTCCCGGGTCTCGTGAATGTTCTTGCCGGTGGACAGGTCCATGATGGTGTCCGCGCCCCACCGCGTCGCCCACACCATCTTCTCGACCTCTTCCGCGATCGACGACGTCACCGCGCTGTTGCCGATGTTCGCGTTGATCTTGACCGCGAACGCCTTGCCGATGATCATCGGCTCGAGTTCGGGGTGGCAGCGGTTGGCCGGGATCACGGCCCGACCCGCCGCGACCTCGGCGCGCACCGTCTCGGGTGAAACACCCTCTCGTGCTGCGCAATACCGCATCTCGGGAGTGACGGTTCCGGCGCGGGCGGCGTCGAGCTGGGTGCCTGCCCGGTCGGCGATCCACGGCGCCCGCAGGTGCG
This sequence comes from Rhodococcus sp. NPDC057529, assembly GCF_042802055.1. Lineage (NCBI taxonomy): Bacteria > Bacillati > Actinomycetota > Actinomycetes > Mycobacteriales > Nocardiaceae > Rhodococcus > Rhodococcus sp. NPDC057529. The sequence continues at coordinate 362,168 of NZ_JBHVEY010000008.1, read as the reverse complement.
GAAGCCCCGCGTCCAGGTCGATCGTGGCGTCCGCGTCGGTGTACGGGCCCGATGTGTCGTACACGTCGAGGTGCTCACCGTTGGTGAGGTGTACGCGCCGGACCGGCACCCGGACGTCGCCGCCCGACAGCAGGTACTGCTTGGTGCTGCCCTGGATCGGTCCCGTGGTGACGGACGTGGCTGTAGATATGGTTGTGCTCATCGATGATGCTCCCTACGCCGGCATTACCCGGACAGGTTCGACGGTCGACGGCCCTAGCCGTCCTCTCAGCCCGCTGGTGCGAGCCCCCGTGGATGTGTAGTTGTCCCGGAGACTGTAACCGAGATCTCTGTGAGTGAAACATTCGGGGGAAACTTGGACAGCGGTTCCGTGCATCGGTATAAAGGGTGATGAACATCACATTTCGATTACGACACATACCCCAGGAGATAGCCATGCTGACGGACGCGCAGGTTGTGGACGTGATCGACAACGCCGATCAGAACCGATTCGAACTCCGACTGAGTGGTGACCTGGTCGGCATCCTCGGGTATTTCGCCCTCGCGGACACCCCGCCGGGTGCGGGCGCGGGAGTGGGCGTGGTGGCCCGGCCGCCGGGCCAGGGGGGCCGGGGGCGTCAGGCTCCGGTGGTCTCGTTCATGCACACGGTGATCGTGGAGGACTTCGGTCACCGCGGACTCGCCGCACTCATGGTGGGGCGCTCCCTCGACCTCGCGCGCGGGTACGGCTGGAAGGTACGGCCCGTGTGCACCTATGTGCAGCGCTTCGTCGCAGGGCATCCCGAATACCGCGACCTCATGGTCCCGGTGGAGGTCTGACGGCGACGGGACACGAATCGACCACTCGTCGGCAACGAAACGGTTCCGGGGCCGGTGGTTCCGCTCGCGAGGGCGCCCGGGAACTGTTTCCATGAGTGGCATGGATCACATGTCGAACGGTTCCGGCCCGTCGGGGAGCATCACGACCACTGCTGCGCGCGTGCTCGACAACCCCGCCCACGAACGATTCGATCTGTGGCTGGGGGACGAGCTGGTCGGCATCCTCGGCTATCGCGACGAGGACGACATTCCCGGATTCACCGCCAGACCCGGCGAGGTGGTCGCGTTCATGCACACGGTGATCGTGGAAGACCTCGGTGGCCGCGGTCTCGCCGCGGTCCTGGTTCGTGAGGCGCTGGGTTCAGCGCGCCGGCGGGGCTGGAAGGTGCGCCCGATCTGCACGTACGTCCGGCGCTACGTGGCGCTGAACCCGGAGCATCTCGACATTCTGGTCGCCGACTAGACCCCGGGGGCGCCGTTCGTCTCGGGTTGCTGCGTGTCAGTCGCCGAGGTCGACGATGACGGGCGCGTGATCGCTGGCGCCCTTGCCCTTGCGTTCGTTGCGGTCGATCTCGGCCTTGTCGACACGGCCCGCGAGGGCGGGCGACCCGAGCACGAAATCGATGCGCATACCCTGCTTCTTCGGGAACCGCAGCTGGGTGTAGTCCCAGTAGGTGTAGACACCCGGGCCGGGGGTGTGCGGCCGGACGACGTCGGCGAATCCCGATTCGACGAACGCCTGGAAGGCCTCCCGCTCGGGGACGGACGTGTGGGTCTTGCCTTCGAACAGCGCCGGATCCCAGACGTCCTCGTCGGTGGGTGCGACGTTCCAGTCACCGACCAGCGCGATCTGCGCGTCCGGATCACGGTCGAGCCACCCGACCGCATCCGTGTGCAGCTTCGCCAGCCACTCCAGCTTGTACGTGTAGTGCGGATCGGCGAGCTCGCGGCCGTTGGGCACGTACAGGCTCCAGACGCGGACGCCGTTGCAGGTGGCACCGATGGCGCGCGCTTCCTGCACGGGGGCGACCTCCGGATCCTTGTGGAACCCGGGCTGATCCTCGAAGCCGATCTGCACGTCGTCGAGGCCGACGCGGGACGCGATCGCGACACCGTTCCACTGGCTGAGGCCCACGTGCGCGACCTCGTACCCGAGTTCGCGGAACCGCTCGTACGGGAACTGCTCGTCCTTGCACTTGGTTTCCTGCATCGCCAGCACGTCGACGTCGGACCGCTGGAGCCAGTCCAGGATCCGGTCGGTACGGGCACGAACAGAGTTCACGTTCCAGGTTGCGATGCGCACGGCAGCCACCCTAGCGGCACGCCCCGACAGATTCTCAGCCGCCGGGTTCGGTGGCGTAGCGGTACCGGTGGTGCGCCACGAAGCCGACGTTGCGGTACATCGCCTGCGCGCCCTCGTTCTCGGCGGCGACCTGCAGGCACGCGTGGGTCGCGCCGTGCTCGCGCCCCCAATTGATCATGTCGCCGCAGATCAGGCTGCCGATTCCGCGGCGGCGGTGAGCCTGCGCCACCTCGACCGCGGTGAGCCCGACCCACCGGCGGTCGTCCGGCGCGGTCGTGACGGATCCGCGGGCGACGGCGAGGAGCGCCGAGTCGGCGGCGCCGATCCGGCCGAAGCCGAGCGTCCCGCCGCGGACCGCGTTCAGCACGTCGACCGCGAAGTCGGGCAGCGCGGACCCGCGGTAGCGGTACAGGGCGAGCCAGTCCGGATCCGGGTGATCGGTGACGGTCGTGGTCCGCGGACCCTCGGGCAGCGCCAGATTGTCGACGTCGGCGGCCATCACGACCACTTCGTCGCTGACGTTCCAGCCCGGCGGCACCTCGCCCAGGCGGTCGGGGATCAGCAGCCGCAGCGGGCGGTCCCGCTCGGCGTACCACTCGCGCAGACGGTCGAGCGTGCCGCCGGGGGAGGGGTCGTCCAGGCTCCCGACCGTCCCGCGGTCGCCGAGCGGCGCCGCCGAGTTGGCGCGTCCGGTGAAGCCGTGGCCGTATCGGGCGAGCCAGCCGTCGATCCAAGCGTGCTCGATCCCCGGCCAGCCGTCGGCGGAGGCCAGTTCGAGGGACCGGATCTCGCTCGCCCGCACCGGTCGCGCGGGGACGGCCTTCAGCGCGACCACTCGCCCGGGCTCCACTTCGATCGCGGTGCCGGCCGCATCGCGGACGACCACGACCGGCTCGACGCTCTCGAGCACCCCGATGACGTCGGTCATCGGATGGCTGGACCCGGGCGGCAGCTGGTAGCGCAGCACCACCCGGGCTCCGAGCGGAATGTCAGTCGTCATGCCCGAACGGGTCTTCGACCGTTCCGGGCACCCAGCTGAGACCGGGAACTCCCCAGCCGGCGCGCTTGATGGTCTTCTTGGCGGCGCGTGCGTTGCGGCCGACCAGCATGTCGACGTAGAGGAAACCGTCGAGGTGACCGACCTCGTGCTGCAGCATGCGCGCGAAGAAGTCGCGCCCCTCGATCTCGACGGCATTGCCGTCGGCGTCGGTGCCGGTCACCTTCGCCCACTCGGCCCGGCCGGTGGGGAACTGTTCGCCGGGGACCGACAGGCAGCCCTCGACGTCGTCGTCTGGGTCTGGCATGGTCTCGGGTCGTTCCGACGTCTCGAGGACCGGGTTGACGACGCAGCCCCGGCGGCGGAACGGCTTTCCGGTCTCGTCGACGTCCGGGCAGTCGTAGACGAACAACCGCAGCGGCAGGCCGACCTGGTTGGCGGCGAGCCCGACGCCGTTGGCGGCGTCCATCGTGTCGTACATGTCAGCGATGATGTCTGCGAGTTCCGCAGGTGACTGGGACACCGTCTCGGTCGGTTCGTGCAATACCGGGTCGCCCACGATCCGGATGGGGAGGATGGCCATGGTCGTCAAGGATAGTGCGGCGCGCCCGAGCCGTTCGCACTGCCCGCGGCGTTCGTCGTGGTTGAATAGTCGCTGAAGTACAGCTGTGTAATTCGTTGCTCGGTCGGCCACGCGATCGAGGAGCCGGGGGAACGTGGTTTCGCTGAGGTCGGGCGAGAGCTAGTAGTCGAGGAGTGAGATGGACGGCGCAACAGCGCGTAGTCGGAACCAGTCCGAGCGCATCGACGGCGACACTTCCGTAGGGGTCGACGACGTCGGCAACGACGACGGTCTCTCGCGTCGGGAGCACGACATCCTGTCCTTCGAGCGCCAATGGTGGAAGTACGCCGGCGCGAAGGAAGAAGCGATCAAAGAGCTGTTCGACATGTCCGCCACCCGGTACTACCAGGTACTCAACGCGCTGGTGGACCGGCCCGAGGCACTCGCAGCCGACCCGATGCTCGTGAAGCGCCTGCGACGGCTGCGCGCGAGCAGGCAGAAGGCCCGCGCGGCCCGTCGCCTCGGGTTCGACGTCACGTAGCACCCGGTCGCTAAGGTCGACATCGTGAGTACTCCGAAACCCGAATCGTCCGGCCCGCCGTTACGTGCCCTCGCGATGGTGCTGATCGCCCTCGCGATTCTCTTCGCGGGTCTCGGGTTCGCCTCGCTCGGAGGTTCGGACTCGGAGGAGACCGCAGCCACCGTCACGACCTCGGCGGCTGCCACGACCACCGCCGCCCGTCCGACCACGGCCGCCGGAGCGGCGGGAGGCACCTCGGCTTCCGCGGCGAGCACGACGTCCGGTGCGTCCAGCACCACGAAGGCCGCCGACGCGGCGCCGGTCCCGGTGCGGGTGCTCAACAACAGCAACGTCACGGGTCTCGCGAGCCAGACCGCCACCGAACTGATGTCTTCGGGGTGGACGGTGTCGGAGACCGGCAACTACAGCGACGGCACCATCTCCGAAACCACCGTGTACTACGGGACTTCCGCGGCCGAGAAGGAAGCGGCCACCGAGATCGCGGCGCAACTCGGGGTGTCGGCCGAGCCGAAGTTCCCGGGTATCGCGAATTCGTCCGCCGGTGTGGTCGTCATCGTCACTTCCGCGCAGTAGACCGGACGGTCGGTGCACCGGCGCCGCAGTTATGATCAGGTGCACTTCTTCGCCACCTCAAAGGAGCGGTTTGATGGCCTCGAGTTCTACCCGTCGGATGTCCTGGCGCATTGTCACCCCGGTGGTGGCCATTGCGGCACTCGGACTGACCGCCTGCAGTAACAACGAGGAGCCGACCGACGTTCCCGGCACCACTCCTCCCGTCTGGACCGGCGCCGCCGATCCCAGTGCCGCAGGCGTTCCCGGCGACGCCGAGAGCGGCTCGGGCGAACACGCGGAAAGCGGCGCGCTCACCGCGACGCTGAAGAACGCGGAGGGCGAGAACGTCGGTACCGCCACGTTCAAGCAGTCGGGAAGCCACGTCGAGGTCACCGTGTCCGTCAAGGATCAGACGCCCGGGTTCCACGGGTTCCACGTGCACTCCGTCGGAAAGTGCGAGACGAACTCCGTGGCACCGACCGGCGGTGCGCCCGGAAACTTCCTGTCCGCGGGCGGGCACTTCCAGGCGGCGGGCCACTCGGGGCACCCCGCGAGCGGCGACCTCACCTCGCTGCAGGTGCTCGAGGACGGGACCGCCGAGTTGGTCACCAGCACCGACGCCTTCACGGTCGAGGATCTGAAGAACGGCGACAGCGGCACCGCGGTCATGATCCACTCGGGTCCCGACAATTTCGCGAACATCCCCACCCGGTACGCACCCGCTCCCGATCAGGAAACCCTGAACACCGGTGACGCAGGCTCTCGTGTGGCCTGCGGTGTCATCGGCGCCGGCTGAGTCGCGTGACACCCCGGCTGCGGCCGGGGTGTCGGTACGCTGCCGCGCACTGCGGCCTGTGGTTGGATCGAAACCGTGGTAGTTCCCTTTCCAGGTTCGCCGCGGCCGACACTGGGTGTCGAGTGGGAGATCGCGCTGGTCGACAGGGTCACGCGGGATCTCTCCAACACGGCCGCGGAGGTGTTCGACGCGGTCGCGAATCTCGCGGGTCCGGAGGATCCGCGGATCACCAAGGAGTTGCTGCGCAACACCGTCGAACTCGTCACCGGCATCCACTCCACCGTCGGTGAGGCGATGGACGACCTCGACGAGTCGCTCGACCTGTTGCGGCGGGCGGCGAACCCGCTCGGCGTCGATCTCATCTGCGCCGGAACGCACCCGTTCGCGCAGTGGTCGACCCAATTGGTCACGCGGACACCGGATTACGACGAGCTGATCGAGCGCACCCAGTGGTGGGGCCGTCAGATGCTGATCTGGGGTGTGCACGTCCACGTGGGGGTGTCGTCGCCGCAGAAGGTGTTCCCGATCCTCAACGCGCTCTTGCAGCGGTACCCGCATCTGCTCGCGCTGTCCGCGTCCTCACCGATGTGGGCGGGCGTCAACACGGGGTACGCGAGCAATCGCGCCCTGATGTTCCAGCAGCTTCCCACTGCGGGGCTGCCGTACCAGTTCGCGAACTGGGCGCAGTACGAGGATTTCATCAGCGACCAGATGAAGACCGGCGTAATCACCAAGATCGGCGGGATGCACTGGGACATCCGGCCCGCGCCGCGGTGGGGCACCATCGAGGTCCGCGTCTTCGACGGGATCTCCACCCGCGCCGAACTCGGTTCTCTCGTCGCGCTCGTGCACTGCCTGATCGTCGACCTGGACCGGCGTTTCGAGGCGGGCGAGAACCTGCCGAACCTGCAGCCGTGGCACGTGAAGGAAAACAAGTGGCGGGCCGCGCGGTACGGACTCGACGCCGAGATCATTCTCGACGAGGACAGCAACGAGCGACTCGTCACCGACGACCTGAACGACCTGCTGGAGAAGCTGGCGCCGACCGCGGTGCGGCTCGGGTGCGCGGACGAATTGGCCGCCGTGGCGGAGATTCCCCGCCGCGGCGCCTCCTATCAGCGGCAACGTCAGGTCGCGGAGGCGACCGGCGGTGACCTGGTGGCAGTCGTCGACGCGCTGGTGAAAGAGCTCGGGACCTGAAAGCCGGTCTCGGGCAGGGCGCTCGTCCACTTGCCGTTCACGTGTTGTTTACACTTGGCGGGTGTCGATCGACGATGTTGCCGTTGTACGGCCGGGTGGGCCCGTCGATCGTTCCCGCATGTTCGTTGCGGGCGGGGCGCTCGGGGTGGCGATCCTGCTGGTCGTGGTTCAGTCGGTCGCGTCCGTCCAGGGTTTCCCGGGTCCCCTGGAGAGCCTGTTCCGTGACTACGTCCTGACCCCCAAGTCGGCGTCCGTTCCGTGGGCCGGTCTCGCGCTCGCGATGGTCGGGCTCACCAACCGGCAACGGGTCGTCGCGCTGTCCGCGGCGGCGGGCATCGACGTGGTGGTCGCCGCTGTGCGCTACCTGTCGGGTGGCCCGCTGACGGTCGGGAACGGCGCCACGTGGGTGCTCACGGCGATCGGTGTCCACGCCGCGGTCCGGTGGACCGGCGAGCAGCGGCGCAGCGCCCTGAAAGGTGTCGGGCTGGGTGCGCTGCTGATTCTCGCGACCAAGTTCGGCGACGCCTGGCTGCAGGTCACGATCATGGCCGGGCCGATGGTCCTCGACGAATTCGCCCAGCTCGCGGATCATGCGCTGGGAAGCCCGTCGTGGCACATGGGTCGGTTCGTCGACGCGCTCGGTCCCGTCGGTTACGGCATCCTGCACTGGGTCTACATCGAACTGCCGGTCGCGGCGATCGCGGTGGCCGTCTACCAGTTGCGGAACGGATGGCCCTCGCACTACCTGGTGCGCACGTTCCTGCTGATCGGTCTCGTCGGTCCCGTGTTCTACGTGCTGTTCCCCGTGGTCGGTCCGATCTTCGCCTTCGGCACCGAAGGGCAGGGGTTCCAGGTCAGCGACTACTGGCCGAACCTGGTCCCGGCACCCGACTTCGCGCCCGAACCCCTGCCGTTCGATTCGACGACCCCGCGCAACTGCATGCCGAGCCTGCACACGGCGTGGGCCCTCGCGTTGTTCATCCATTCCCGGCAGGGCGCCTGGTGGCTGCGGCTCGGCGGCACGTTCTGGCTGGTGTGCACACTGACTGCGACCCTCGGGTTCGGCTACCACTACGGCGTCGACCTGGTCGCCGGAGCCGTCCTGTGCCTGACCATCGAGTCCGCGCTCCGCGACCCCGAACGGGGATGGGGCTGGTTCCGGGTCCGCCTCGTCGGCGGCGGCGCACTGGTGCTGGCGGGACTGCTGCTCAGCTACCGCTACCTGGCGGTGCCGATGGGCCGATTCCCTGAGGTGTCCGGCCCGCTCGTTCTCGGTGTCCTCGCCGCGATGATTCTCGGCTTCTATGCGACGTTCTTCGCCCGGCCCGACACCGCGCTAGCCCGGTGGGGCAGCGGCGCGAAGACGGCGGTCACGGACGTTCTGGTGGCTCCAACTCGTTGATCATCAGCAGCCCGTCCTGATCGCGCTGCTCCCGGTACGCCACCCGGCCGACGCTGTGCGCGATGACCGGCGCGGTGAACAGGGTGAAGATGCCGACGAGGATCAGCATCCAGATGTCGACGTTGCCGCGCAGTTCGAGGACGGCACCCGCGAGCACCATGATGAGACCGACCACCTGCGGTTTGGTGGCGGCGTGCATGCGGCGCAGGGTGTCGGGGAAACGGACGATGGCGATGGCGGCCGTCAGTGCGAGCAGCGACCCGCACAACATGAGGGTGGCCCCGATGACGTTCAGCACGGTGGTCACGACTTGTCACTCACCCGGAACCGGGCCACCGACACCGAGCCGATGAACCCCACCAGCGACAACGCGACGATGGCGGGCACGATCGTCGTGTCGCCGGTGTACGCCGCCCACACGGCGAGTCCGCACATCGCGAGCGCGATCAGGGTGTCGAGGGCGACGAGACGATCGAGCGAGTTCGGACCGTCGAGCAGCCGGAACGTCGTCAGCACCCCGGCGACGACCAGGATAATCCCGGATATGACCGATACGACTGTCATGAACTGCCCTCCTGAGCGGGGTCGTCGTACTGCTGGTCGCGGTTGTGCCACGGGCTCGGTTTCCAGTCGGAGTCCCGTTCGAACGCCTCGACGAACAACCGTTCCAGCTGCGCGACGGTGCGGTAGAACTGGCTGACCGCCTTCTGCGAGCCCATGTCCAGGACGTGGACGTACACGATCCGCCGGACCTGGTCGATCTCGAGGACCATGGTGCCCGGGATGAGGTTCAGCACGTCGATGCACAGGGTCAGCACGAGGTCCGACTTGATCCCCAACTGGTATCGCAGGACGCCGGTGACGGGCGGCGGCCCGGGCCGGAGTGCGAGCCACGCGATCTGGAGGCTCGACTGGAGCGAGTAGTACACGAACATCACGGCCAGCCGCAGCAGTGGCAGGACGTGTACCCGGCCCTCCACGGGCACCCGCGGCAGCGGCATGAGCACCATGATGATCGCGCCGACGGCGAGTCCGCCGAGGATGTTGCCCCAGCTGACGTTGCCCCACAACAGGATCCACACCGACATCAGCCACAGCAACGCGCCGAACTGGAGAATTCTCTCGCGTTTCATCGCGGTGCCTCCTGCGCTTCGCCGCCGGGATGACCGCCGAGGACGGCGTCGATGTAGATGGACCGGTTCTGCAGGTCGCTCGCCGCGCGATCGCTGATCTGGATGATCTGACCGGCGAACACCGTCATCGCCAGCCCGACGGCGACGAGGGCGACGGTGGGGATCAGCATCATCGCGGGGATCCGGCCCACGTCGGCGCGGTCGTCGAACGCGATGTCGGCCTCGGACTCGTCGAGTAGCGCCGACGGGCTGACGTCCGCGAGGTCGCCCTCGGGGGCGTCGGCGCGGGCCCGCCAGAACGCCTTGGTCCACACGCGTGCGACGACGTACAGGGTGAGGAGGCTGGTGACGGTTCCGCCTGCGACGAGGGTCCACGCCAGCACGCTCGCGTCCGCCGAGCCGGCCTGCAACAACGCGACCTTGCCGATGAACCCGGAGAACGGGGGAATGCCGCCGAGGTTGAGGGCTGGAATGAGGAACACGATGGCCAGGACGGGGCTGGCCGCGGCGAGCCCGCCGAGACGCCGCAGCGACGACGACCCGGCCTGGCGTTCGATGAGACCGACCACCAGGAACAAGGTGGTCTGCACGAGGATGTGGTGGGCCACGTAGTAGATGGCACCCGAGAGCCCCGACTGCGTGGACAGCGCGACCCCGAACACCATGTATCCGATGTGGCTGACCAGGGTGAAGGACAGCAGCCGTTTGATGTCGCTCTGCGCGATCGCACCGAGGATCCCGACGAGCATCGTCAGCAGGCCGCAGACCATCAGCACGTTGTCGAGTTCGCCCTCCGGGAAGAGCAGCGTGTGCGCGCGGATGATCGCGTACACACCCACCTTGGTGAGCAGGCCGGCGAACACGGCGGTGACCGGGGCCGGCGCGGTGGGGTAGGAGTCGGGCAGCCACGTCGACAGCGGGAACACCGCGGCCTTGATGCCGAACGCCACGAGCAGCACGCCGAAGATGGCGGTGCGGGTGCCGGACGGGATGCCGTCGAGGCGGGTGGCCATGTCGGCGAGGTTGAGGGTGCCGGTGGCCGCGTAGGCGAACGCGATGCCCGCCAGGAAGATCAGCGACGACACCATCGACACCATCACGTACGACACACCCGCGCGGACGCGGTCGGCGCTCGCGCCCAGTGTGAGCAGCACGAAACTGGCGGCGAGGAGGACCTCGAAACCGACGTACAGATTGAACAGGTCGCCCGCGAGGAACGCGTTGGAGATGCCCGCCGTCAGCGCCAGATACGTCGGCAGGAAGATCGAGACGGGCTGGTCCTCACTGCCGTCGCGGATACCCTGACCCACGGCGTACGCCATGACGGCGAGCAGCACGATCGACGAGACCACCAGCATCATCGCGGACAGCCGGTCGACCACCAGCGTGATGCCGATCGGCGAGTCCCAGCCACCCACCTGAACGGCCGTCGTGCCGTCGCGATCGGCGAGGAACAGCAGCAGTCCCGACACGACGAGGACGCCGATCAACGCGACGAGCGTGATGATCCGCTGGGCCCGCGGACGCCGGCCGAGCACCAGCGTGGCCGCGGCGGCGAGCATCGGGACGAGGACGGGCAGCGGCGCGAGCGCCGTGATGACGTTCGGGGAAATGGTCACGACTTCTCCCCGATCCCGGCCTTGTCGATGTCCTCGTCGTCGTCGAAGTCACCCTCGTGCAGGTCTTCGTAGCATTCGAGGTCTTCGAGGTTCTTCAGTTCGTCCAGGGGAATGGGGTTTCCGTCCTTGTCGAAGGCGTCGCCGCTGAAACTCGGCTCGCCGGTGACCGGGTCGTCGGAGCGGTCGCGGTCCGGGGCCTCGGCGGGCGACCGGCGCCGCAGGACCTTGGTGTCCTCGGGGTCGTTCTCGACGGCGTCCTGCGTGGTGATCTTGAACGACCGGTACGCGAGCGCGAGCACGAAACCGGCGATACCCATCGTGATGACGATCGCCGTCAGGATCATCGCCTGAGCCAGCGGGTCGGCCATCGACTCGTGAATGGACTCGCGGCCGACGATCGGCGGATTGCCGTCCGGACCACCGGACGTGAGGATGAGAAGGTTGATGCCGTTGCCGAACAGCAGCAACCCCAGCAGCATGCGGGTGATGCTGCGTTCGATGAGCAGGTAGACGCCGGCCGACACGAGGACGCCGATGATGACGAGAAATCCGAGGTTGGCGCTCATTACTGGTTCACCTCGACCTGTGCGTCGAGACGTGCCCCGAGACTGCGGAGTACGTCGAGTACGAGTCCGACCACGATGAGGTACACACCCAGGTCGAAGAACAGTGCGGTGACCATCTTGACGTGACCGATCACCGGCAGCGTCACCTCGAACACCGCGGACGACAGCGCGGGGGCGCCGAGGAACAGCGACGCCAGCGCGGTACCCGCGGCGAGCGTGAGCCCGAGCCCCAGGATCTTGCCCGCGTCGATCGGAACGGTCTCGCCGAGTTCGTACCGCCCGCCCGCGAGGTAGCGCAGGACCAGCGCCAGACCGGCGGTGAGGCCGCCGGCGAAACCGCCGCCGGGTGCGTTGTGGCCGGCGAAGAAGAAGTACACCGACAGCACCATGATGGTCGGGAAGATCAGCCGGGTCGTCACCTCGAGGACCAGTGACCGGTGTTTCGGATCGATGAGGTCGCCGCCGAGCAGCCACGTGGTCTCGGAATGCGAGGCCGAAGAATCGGCCGTGACCGCGGGGGCGTCGGCCACCCTGGGGGCGCTGCCGAAGCGGCGGTTCCGGAACACCAGGCTCGCGACACCGGTGGCCGCGACGAGCAGCACCGAGATCTCGCCGAGGGTGTCCCACGCGCGGATGTCGACGAGCAGGACGTTGACCACGTTCTTGCCGTTGCCGAGGTAGTACGCCGCGTCGGGGAGTCGCTCGTAGATCGGCACCGAGTTCCGCGCGTTGATGGCGTACGCGCCGATCGTGGTGATGGTGGCACCGACGGCGACCGCCAGCATCGCCCGCGGAATCTTGAATCCGATTGCCCGGCGCTCGTCCACCTCGGCGGGCAGCTTGCGGAACACGAGGACGAAGATGACGAGGGTCAGCGTCTCCACCAGGAACTGGGTGAGCGCCAGGTCGGGGGCGCCGTGCAGAGCGAACAGCACACCGCACCCGTAGCCGCTGAGACCGACGAGGATCACGCTGGCCAGACGGTTGCGCATCACCGTCGCCGCGAGCGCGGCCGCGACCATCATCAGACCGATCACGAACTGCACCGGCGAATCCCACAGGCGGACGTCGGCGCCGGTGTCGGTGCCGACGACGAGGAGCACCAGCGGCACCAGCACCAGGGTGCCGAGGATGGTCGCCTGGGTCAGCGGCAGCGAACCGCGCTGGGTGGCGCCGGTCAGCCGCATTGACAGGGCGTCCATGCCGCGCAGCGTCGCGTCGTAGATGCGGTCGGCGTTGCCGAGCGGCGGATGCTCGAACCGCAACCGGTTGACCCAGCGCTGCGCCACGAAGAGCGCGGTGCCGACGGCGAAGACGAGCAGTGTGAGCAGCAGCGCCGTGTTGACGCCGTGCCACAGCGCGAGGTGGTAGTCGGCGGCGGCCTCCGCCGGCAATGTGCGCGAGTACGGCGTCAGCAGCTTCTCGAGCTGCGGCGCCGCCAGTCCCGCCGCGAGGCTCAGCACCGCGAGGACGGCGGGTGCGGCGAGGAACAGCGGTCCGGGTGCGTGCATACCCTGCACGGCGGGGCTCGGCCGCGCGAGCCGCTTGCGGCCGAACGCGCCCCACATGAAGCGCACGCTGTAGGCGAGCGTCAGGATCGAACCCAGCACCACGACGCCGACGGTGGCGATCCGCGCCGGATCGGCGAGCACGGTCGTGCTCAGCAGGGAGTCGAAAGCGGCTTCCTTGCCGACGAACCCGAGGAACGGCGGAAGTCCGGCCATGCTGGCCGCTGCCAGCGCGGCGAACACCATCAGCGCCGGCGCGCGATTGCCGAGGTGCGCGAGTTTGCGGATGTCGCGGGTCCCCGTCGTGTGGTCGATGATGCCGACCACCATGAACAGTGCCGCCTTGAACATCGCGTGCGCGACGACCATCGTCATGCCGGCGAGCGCGGCATCGCGGGTGCCGAGACCAACCAGCACCATCATGAAGCCGAGTTGGCTGACGGTGCCGAACGCGAGCACCAGTTTGAGGTCGAACGCGCGCATCGCCCGCCACCCGGCGAGGACCATCGTCAGCAGGCCGAGAGTGATGATCGTGAACCGCCAGGGTGCCGCGTCGGCGAAACCCGGCGACAGCCTGGCCACGAGATAGATGCCCGCCTTCACCATCGCCGCGGCGTGCAGATAGCCGCTGACCGGGGTCGGGGCGGCCATCGCGCCGGGCAACCAGAAGTGCAGCGGGACGATCGCCGATTTCGACAGCGCACCGATGAGGACCAGCACGACACCGACACCGGCGAGCCAGCCGCGGGGTGCGACCTCGATCAGTTCGGACAGGTTGTACGTGCCACTCACCTGGCCGAGGATGATGATGCCGACGAGCATGGCCAGACCACCCGCGGTCGTGACGAGCAGGGCCTGCGTCGCGGCGCGGCGGCTCGAGGCGCGTTCGGCGTAATGCCCGACCAGCAGGAACGACAGGACCGTCGTCAGCTCCCAGAAGATGTACAGCAGCAACATGTTGTCGCTCGCGACGAGCCCGAACATGGCCCCGGCGAACGCCACCATCTCGGCGGCGAAGATGCCGAGACGGGGTTCGTCGTCGGTGAAGTAGCGGGCGCAGTAGACCAGGATCAGCGTGCCGATGCCCAGCACCAGCACCGACATGATCGCGGCGAGCGGATCGAACCAGAAGTCGAGGTCCATCGACAGACCCGGTGCCCACTCGACGGACACGGTCTGTTCCGTGCCCCAGTTCGCGATCACCCATCCGAGTGACGCCAGCGGGACGAGGGAGAGGGGATAGAAACCGTTGCGGCCGAACTGGCGCACCACAAGCGGAGCCAAAACGGCGGCAACGGCATGGGCGAGCAGAACAGCAAGCAAAAGGCACTCCGTCGGGGGTCAGCGGGCGGCGGGGTGTCGGAACGAAACGAACCGAGTCGTGTAGACCGTTCGCTTAGCTAGCGAACTGGGCTACGTGTACATCCTACTGGGTCGGTTATTCGGACCCACAATCGCGGCAAATCGGACTATTGGGGCGCACTGTGTTATGGGCGGGTGCCCCGGCTGATCTATCTTGGGTCGGTGCCAGCCGAGATTCGAACCGCCGCGCTCGCCCACATCCGTGACCGCAAACTCCTCCAGACGCGTTCGGCGGGGAAGACCGCGTTCTACATGGCAGGCGGCAAGATCGACCCGGGCGAGAACGCCGAACAGGCTCTGCACCGCGAGATCCGGGAAGAACTCGACGCCGGAATCGTCGACGGGACGCTCGAACGTCTGGGGGTCTTCGAGGCGCCCGCGTACGGACATCCCGAGGGCACGGACCTGCACATGACCTGTTTCCTCGCCGAACTCAGCACCGAGCCGCGGCCGACGAGCGAGATCGCCGAACTGCGCTACTTCACCGTCGACGAGTACGCGGCGATGCCCGACGTCGCGCCCGGCTCGATGCTCGTGTTCCGCCGACTGCAGTCGCTCGGCCTCCTCGACTAGGTGAGTGGCGCGGTGCCCTCCGCCGCACTGTGGCGCTCACGGAGCGAGTAGACGCAGAACGCGACGACGAGCAGCATCGCGACACCGGCGAGATGGTCGGACGCGGCGGTCGAGGCCGGCGACGACGGCAGACGGTGTTCGCTCGGCGCTCCCGAGTAGACCACCCGGCTGCGGGGGACCGTCGTCGCCGCGACGAACACCAGCGACGCGAACGGCAGCGCCAGACCGAGCACCGCGACCGGCGCAGAACCCGGCAGCGCGGAGGCGAGCGCGAAACCCGTGCCGCCGCCCAGGACCGCCAGGCGGAGCAGGAGCGCGACGCCGTCGTCGCCGAAGTCCGGCGAGATGGTCGCGACCAGCGGAACGACGGCGGCGAGACACAGGCCCCACGCCGGCCGACGCCACTTCGGCGGAACCCTGACCGCCACCGCCATTCCCGCGGCGAGGGCGACGACGCCGACCGCCAGCAACGCGGGCGCGGGCGTCGTCACCCGCGGGGTCCGGAGGTCGTCGAGGACGAGCACGGACGCGGCGGTGACCCCCGTCGCCGCCACCAGGAAATGTCCGTCGATGCCGGGGAACCGGCGCGCGATCAGCACCGTGGCCCCCAGGATCACGGCCAGCGAGAACGCCACGATCAGCCAGACCGTGAGGGGTTCGCCGAATTCCTGATCGTCGATCCACGCCCCGAGCAGCCGGTTGAGCAGCGCGAGCCCCAGGGCTCCGACCAGCGCGGTCAGCAAGGTCTTCCGTTCGGGGCGTTGCACCCGGAACTGCGACCGTGCCACCACCGCCGACGCGAGCGCGAACACGAGAACACCGATCAGCAGCCACAGTGGGGGTTCGCCGATCGCCGAGGTGCTCATGCTCGCGGGCTCCACATACGCGGTGTCGCCGCGCGGCAGTTTCTGCACACTTGCGAGGAGGAACGCGCCCGCGACCCCCAGGGTCAGGGCCAGCTGCGAACCCCAGCGACCCCATACCGCCGCGACCGCCGCGCCCAGCAGGAACCCGGCCGTCGCGGTCTTGGCGAAGTGCAGGGCGATCAACGTGTCGACGCCCCCGGCGTCCGGCACCGCCCACCGCGCGCCGATCAGGACGACCGCGCACACCGCGGCCAGGAGCCACGACGCCCGGCGGGAGCCGGACCGTTGCAGACCGCCCACCGAGATGACGGCGAGAACCAGGGCCACCACCACACCCGTCGGCTGGCTGCTGATCCACCGGTCGATCTCGCGATCGGACGCGTTGATCGTCCATGCCCGGTTGCGGGGATTGGTGAGGACGAACCCGGCCAGTGCGCCGGACGCGAGAGCAGCCGCGGCCGACAGGGGTTCCCGGAAGTCCATTTTTTCACGGTACTCGAGCGGGAAGGATTCACGGTACTCGAGCGGTAAGGAATGGAAACGGCGAACCGCGCGTTGGCACCGAAGGCGTGCCCGAGAACGACTCCGATCGAATACCCCGAGGCGAGGAGCCCCCTATGACGTCGATCAACGAGAAGGCCACCACCCTGCTGGAGCTGCACCGGCCCGGCAACCCCGTCATCCTGCCCACCGTGTGGGATGCGTGGTCCGCGAATCTGGCTGTGTCCGCCGGGTTTCAGGCGCTGACGGTCGGAAGCCACCCGGTGTCCGACTCGATCGGCAAGCCCGACAACGAGGGGATCACGTTCGACGAGCTGCTGCACCGCATCTCGCAGATCACCGCCGCGGTGGAGCTGCCGCTGTCGGTCGACATCGAATCCGGCTACGGGCTCGAGCCCGCCCGGCTCATCGAGGGACTGATCGGTGCGGGCGCGGTGGGTCTGAACATCGAGGACACGGTCCACAGCGAGGGCGGACGCCTCCGCGAGCCGCAGGAGCACGCCGACTTCGTCGGAGGGTTGCGGCAGGCCGCCGACGCCGCCGGGGTCCATGTGGTCGTGAACGCGCGGACAGATCTGTTCGTGAAGCAGGTCGGCGACGAGTCCGACCGTGTCGACCGCGCGATCGCGCGACTGAAGCTCGCCGCCGAGGCCGGAGCCGACGTGCTCTACCCCGTCGGCCGTCACGACGACGCCACCCAGAAGCGGCTCACGTCGGAGCTGCCGTTGCCCGTCAACGCGATCGGGCTGCCCGATCAGGACGATCCGGCGAGCTTCGGACCGCTCGGCGTCGCGCGGGTGAGTTTCGGCCCGTTCTTTCAGGCCGCGCTCGCCGCACACGCGGCCACCCTGCTCGGCCGCTGGTCCTGACCCGTGAGTACTTGTTAACCGCGGGCGGTTAACAAGTACTCACGGGCGCGACAGCGCATAGGCCTTCAGGTGCGCCACTTGCTCGGGATCGAGTGAGGGGCGCACCTTTTCGCGTGCCTCGGCCACGTCGGCCGCGGTGACGTCGGCGGCGTCGATGTTCCGGCGCATCGCGGCCAGCGCGGCTTCGCGCAGCAACGCCGAGCAGTCGGCGGCCGAGTAGCCGTCGAGATCGTCCGCCAGGGTGTCGAGGTCGACGTCGTCGGCGAGCGGGACCGCCTTCCCGGACGTCCGGAGGATCGCGCGGCGGGCGTCGCCGTCCGGCGGCGGCACGAACACCAGCCGCTCGAGGCGGCCGGGGCGCAGCAACGCCGGGTCGATGAGGTCGGGCCGGTTGGTGGCGCCGACGACCACCACGTCGCGCAGCGGTTCGACACCGTCGAGTTCGGTGAGCAGTGCTGCGACCACCCGATCGGCCACCCCGGAATCGGAACTCTGGCCGCGGCGCGGCGCGAGAGCGTCCACCTCGTCGAGGAAGATCAGCGACGGGGCCGAATCCCGTGCCCGCTGGAACAGTTCGCGGACCGCCTTCTCGGACGCGCCCACCCACTTGTCCATCAGTTCGGCGCCCTTGACGGCGTGCACACTGAGATGGCCCGAACTGGCCAGCGCCCGAACGAGATACGTCTTGCCGCAGCCGGGCGGGCCGTAGAGCAGCACGCCGCGCGGGGGATCGACTCCCAGCCGGGCGAACGAATCCGGATGCTGCAACGGCCACAGCACCGCCTCGGTCAGGGCCTGCTTGGTCTCCACCATGTCCCCGACATCGTCGAGGGTGACGCTGCCGATCGCGAGTTCCTCGCTACCCGACCGCGACAGTGGGCGGATGACGTCGAGCGCGCCGAGGAGGTCGTCCTGGGTGAGCGCCGGCTCGACGGGTTTCCTGGCCGCGCGGGACGCGGCCCGCAGGGCGGCTTCCCGGCACAGCGCGGCGAGGTCGGCGACGACGAACCCGGGTGTGCGGGCCGCGATCGCGTCGAGGGCGATGCCGTCGCTGGGGACCTTCCGCAGGAGCAGTTCCAGCAGGGCCCGGCGGGTGGAGCCGTCGGGCAGGGTGAGGGCGAGTTCGCGGTCGCACAGGTCCTGCCCGCGCAGCCGGGTGTCGACCGACTCCGGGTGCGCCGACGTCGCGACGAACGCGACCCCGACGGTCTCGACGGCGCCGCGAAGTTGTTCGACGATCAGCGCCGACACCGGTTCCGGGGTGGACGGCAGCAGGGCGTCGATGTCGGTGATCAACAGGACCCCGCCGCCGCGGACCGCCTCGACGGCCGCGGTGACCCGCTGCAGCCGGGATCCCGCTTCGAGCGCGCCGGCACTCGGCCCGTCGAGTTCGACCATCCGCCGGGACGCGAGAACCGAACGGGCGAGCGTCGCCTTCCCGACACCGGCGGGCCCGGTCACGAGCACGCCCAGATGGGGTGAGGCGCCGAGGGTGCGGAGCAGTTCGGGTTCGTCGAGCGCCAACCCGAGCCACTCGGTGAGTTTCGCCGCCTGGGTGTGGGCGCCGACCAGGTCCTCGACCGGGACCGGGGGCACGTCCTCGGCGGGCCGGACGGGCGGCGCGGGCAGCCGCGACGGGGGCGCGGTCACCGTCGCGCGCACACCCTCACCCCACCCGACCGCGGTGTTGGGTTGCACGCTCACCGGACCACCGGCCGGGTCGACCCCGGTCACGGTGAGCAGTTCGGACGTCCAGGCGACCCCGAACGTCCGGGACAGGGCCTGTGTCGCGGGGGCGGTGCTGGTTCCGGGGCCGAGGTCGCGGGGCAGCAGCGACACCGTGTCGCCGACCGTGAGGACCTTGCCGAGCAGGGCATGACGCAGGGTGACGTCGGAGACGGAGTTGACGGCCAGATTCGAGCCGCTGACCGTCACCGTCTTCCCGCCGTACACCGTCACCGGTGTCACGACGACGGTGCTGTTCTCGGACAGCCCGGCGTTGGACAGAGTGACGTCGTCGAGGAGTGCGGTCCCGGTGGGAGTTCCGGCGGGTGCGCGGCCGGCGACGGCGGCGGTGCGGCGCGCACCGATCAGGGCGATCGCGTCCCACTCGCGCAGACCGAGCGCGGCGAGGGCTTCCGGATGCAGCCGGACCACGCCGCGCCGGGTGTCGGCGGCCGAGGTGTTCAGTCGGACTGTGAGCGCGAGTTCCGGTGAGGTCACGCCGTCGAGCCTACGTGCGGGAGCGACCTACCGGGCCCGGGGACGGCGCAGTCCGAGCCGTGCCGCGGACCGCCTGCCGCGGGCGTCGGGCTGACGCCGGATGGCCCGTCGCTCGGACGGCTTGATGTCCCACGTCTCGGGCCGCGCGGCCACCCACCGCTTCGAGTGGACGGCGAACGGAATGTGCCCGAGGTACACCGCGACGAGGACGATCAGCAGGATGTACGGGTAGGTGACCAGGGCCGCCGCCGCGAGCGCCACGAGGACGAGCAGACCGGCCGCCATGTGCGGCGGCACGGACACCGTCTTCAGTGCGAGCGTGGGGATCCGGCTGACGATCAGCGCCGCGGAGATCACGGTCCATGCCACGACGACGGGATACGACGACCACCAGCCGTCGCCCCATTGCGCGGCGGCGGCCAGCGGGGTCAGCGCGACCAGCGCACCCGCCGGCGCCGGGACACCCGTGAAGTACTCGTTGGCGTACCCCGGCATGTCGTCCTCGTCGAGGAGCGTGTTGAACCGGGCCAGCCGCAGCACGATGCTCACCGCGTAGATCAGGGCGATGATCCAGCCGAAACTCTGGCCGTCCAGCAGCGTGACATAGAGGACGAGAGCCGGGGCGACGCCGAACGAGATCGAATCGGCGAGCGAATCCAGTTCGGCGCCCATCTTGCTGGTGGCGTCGAGCAGTCGCGCGATCCTCCCGTCGAGCGAGTCGAGGACCGCGGCGGCGCCGATCATGGCCAGCGCCGTTCCCAGATCGCCGTCCAGCGCGAATTTGACGGCGGACAGTCCCGCACACAGCGCGAGGATCGTCACGACACTGGGCAGGAGCCGGACCGCCTGCTGGGGTCGTCCCCTCTTCTGTTTCTTCGCGTTGGCGATCACGGCAGTTGAGCGATGACGGTCTCGGCGCCGATCGTCCGCTGTCCCCGCTCGGCGAGCAGCGTGGTGCCCGCCGGGAAGTACGTGTCGACGCGGGAGCCGAACCGGATCAGGCCGTACGTGTCCCCGATCGGGAGAGTGTCGCCGACCTTGGCGTCGCAGACGATCCGGCGGGCGAGCAGACCGGCGATCTGGACGACGGCGACGTCGTGGCCCTCCGCGGTGTGCAGCAGCATGCTGTTGCGTTCGTTGACCTCGCTGGCGTCGGCGAGGTCGGCTGAGAGGAACTTGCCCGGCCGGTGGACGACCTTTGTCACTTCGCCGCCGACGGGGCTGCGCTGAACGTGCACGTCGAGCACGGACAGGAAGATGCTGACCCGGGGGAGCGGTTCGGTTCCCATGTCGAGTTCGGACGGCGGGACCGCGGAGTCGACGAGCGCGACCTCACCGTCGGCGGGTGCGACTGCGACGCCGACACGGTTCGGCGGAACGCGGTGCGGATGCCGGAAGAAGGCGGCGCAAGCGGCGGCGGAGGTCAGTGCTCCGCGACGGACCCATTTGCGGTTGCGGCCGAGGACGGCCACACCGAGTGGTGCGAGGACGAAGGGCAGCCCGGCCGGGTGCAGGGGCGGAACTGCTCCGCGGACGAGGTCGACGATGTGCCCGACGCTCGTGGCTTGCGGGGTGCCGGGGGGTGTGGGCTTGCGTGCCACGGGCTCCTCTAACTGTGTTCGGACGGACGTGCTGCCTGCGCGCCATCGCGCCGCACCCACAGGTTACGTGAGCGCTTCCGGCTGCAACGGCATCAGGAGAGAGTACGCACTCGCCGGGTCCGGTGTGTGAACGGATCGTGGCCGGATGGCGAGAGGTGTGATGGGTCCACCGACCCGGAACGTCAATTGCTCGCCGGGCAGCGCGTCGACCGCTTCGAGGAGAAAACCGGCGTTCACCTGCACGTGGAAGCGGGCGGTCTGCTCGGCGCCCGGGTGGCCGACGACGATCTCGCCCGACTCGAGAACCCCCAGATCCACCCGGTCGCCCGCGTCCGCGAGGAGTGCGCGCAGGGCCGCCGAGGAGAAGGTCTGCTCGATTCCCGGGTCGCGGGGCGACAGGCTGCGATGGTCGGGGAAGGCGCCGTCGACGAGGTCCGTGGTGAGCTGTTCGCGGCCGCAGCGGAGGGTGACGGAGTCGGCGCCCACGACGACGGTCACCGTGTCGTGGCGGCGCAGCAACCCGGCAGCGTCGTCCAGGAACGTGCACGGGACGACCGCGGAGATCGGCTGGTCCGGTGTTTCGAGGAGGGACGCGGCAGCGACCGCCAGCCGGTAGCGGTCGGTGGTGACGAGCCGCACGACGTCGTGGTCCGATTCGACGAGGCAGCCGCGCAGCACCGGGAACTCCGAGTCCGCGTCGGCGGCGAACCGCACCGCACCGATCGCGGCGAGGAGATCGGCGGTGCGGACGACGACCCTCCGCGTCCCGTCCGATCGGGCGTCGAGCAGGCGGTGAATCCGCGTCAGTTCACGGCGGGCGTCGTCCAGCCCCTGCTCCAGCCGGCCGAGATGCCGGTCGAGAAGTCCGTGGGCGTCGGTGCCGCCCAGCACGGCCGCCATCTCCTTCACCGGCATCCCCACCCGGCGCATCGCGGCGACGAGCACGGCGGCGTCCACCTGCCGGTCGGTGTACCAGCGGTAACCGGTGCGCGGATCGACCGCGTGCGGGGTGAGCACCCCGGCCTTGTCGTAGAACCGCAGTGCGCTGACCGACAGACCTGACGCGCGGGCGAGTTCACCGATGCTGAGCACGGCCCCCACTCTGCCCCGGCGGTCCGACAGTCGCGTCCAGTTCGGCGCGGAGCCGGGTGACGGCGCCGCGGATCATCCGTCCGTAGCCGTCGTCTGCGAGGTGTTCGCAGCTCTGCGCTGCCCGTTCGAGATGGTGGCGTGCCTGGTACGACTGGCCGAGGGCGTGATGAGCGGCCGCCACGTTGAGGTGCAGCGACGGGTAGAAACCCGCGACCGACAGCGACGAGTGATGCTCCCGCGCGCGGTCGTCGGTCAGCGAGTCGGCGGCGCCGAGGGCTCGCAGGTCCCAGCGCAACTCCTCGGCGGGGTCGGTCTGGACGTCCGCCATGTAGTGGGCCAGCGCGACGACGTGCAGCGGGTCCGGCGCGGTGTCGCCGGAGCCCTGGAGGGCGTCCCACACCTCCGCGAAGATGCGACGGGCGCCCTCCCGGTCACCCGCTACCGCCCGTTCCTGCCCCTGCGCGATCCTCGCCATGACGGCGTCCGGTGTGTCCATGAGGGCCACGCTGAGGCCTCGACCAGGTCGAGGGTCAAGCGGACTACTTGCGCTCGGCGGCCGACTTGATCCGGGCGAGGGTGGTGTTCATGCCGTTGACGAGGTCGACCTCGAAGTCCTCGTTGCCGCCGAGGACGGTCTTGACGAGGAACTGCGACACCTTGGACGTGCCGGTCGGGGCTTCGCGGCGCTCGACGACCTTGGTTCCGCTCGCGGTCGGCTCGAGTTCGTACGACCAGATGGTGCGGTTCTCGAGGATCCGGAAGGCGATGGCCTTGTTGGGCTGGAACTTCACGACCTTCGACGTGGTCGGCCACACGAGGAAGCCCTTGCGGTTGATGTTGACGGTTTTCGTGCCCTCCTCGACGACGCCTCCGAGAACGCGCATCTTGCGGCACTGGGGGCTCCATTCGCCCATCCGCTTCAGATCCGAGACGACTGCCCACACGTCTTGCGGGGTCGCGTCGATGTCGATGCTTGCTTCGAGGGTGGTTGCCATCGGCTGTCTCCAGTCAGGGAAGGTGATACGTAAGGTAACAATTACTTTTGCGTCATGGTAGGCCCTGGGGCCGGAGTGCTGTGCGGTAGGTCACTGAAACCGTGCCCGGACCGCAGTTTTCCAGCATTTCCGCGCGCCTCGTCGAAACCGTGTAACCAAAGGGGCACGATGGGCGATGAGTCAATAGTGCGACGAACTGTCGCCGATGCAATGGTGCGAATTGGAAAGTTGTCGAGTCGGTGTTCGGAAGTGATCGGTAGTGAATGTTCATTCGATCCTGCGGTGGGACCGCAGCCCTCTCCCTCTACTCGAATCAGCCCGATTGCAAGGACGTCCGTCCTCGTGGCCGAGTGAAAAGCTCGAACGTCTGATGACGCCACGCGAAATCGAGGAAGCTCTCCGCGGCCGGTTGTAGACACGGTCGAGGCTCCCGCAATCCCGTCACTCTCCGCCCGGACCCGGGGGAGACTGGGGTTGTGGGAGCCGAAGAGTGCGTCGTGGTCGGAACCGGTGCGGTCGCCGCCGAAGAAGTGATCCGGGTGGCGCGCCACGGCGCGCCGGTGCGGATCTCACGGGACGCGATGTCGGCGATGGCGGAGACCCGCAAGCGCATCGAGGCGCTGGCCGAGGACCCGAAGCCCGTCTACGGGATCTCGACCGGGTTCGGGGCGCTCGCCACCCGGCACATCCCCTTCGCCCTGCGCGCGCAGTTGCAGCGCAGTCTCGTCCGCTCGCACGCCGCCGGAAACGGGCCCGAGGTGGAACGCGAGGTCGTGCGCGCTCTGATGCTGCTGCGGCTGTCGACCCTCGCCACCGGCAGGACCGGCGCCCGGCCGGAAGTCGCGCAGGTCTACGCCTCGCTGCTGTCGGCGGGGATCACGCCCGTGGTGCACGAGTACGGCAGCCTCGGGTGCTCCGGCGATCTGGCGCCGCTGGCCCACGTCGCGCTCGCGGTGATCGGCGAGGGCACGGTGCGGGGCGCGGACGGCGCACTCGTGCCGGCCGCGACAGCGCTGTCCGCCGCGGGCATCGCGCCGGTGGTCCTCGAGGAGAAGGAGGGGCTCGCCCTCATCAACGGCACCGACGGCATGCTCGGCATGCTGCTGCTGGCGTGCGAGGACCTGCACGCGCGGCTGCGGCTGGCCGACGTCACGGCGGCGATGAGCGTCGAGGGGCTGCTCGGCACCGACAAGGTGTTCGCCCCCGACCTGCAGGCGCTGCGGCCCCACCCCGGCCAGGCCCGCGCCGCCGCGAACATGGTCCGGTTGCTCGCCGGCTCCGAGATCGTGCAGAGTCACGCCAACCCGAGTTGCACCGTGGTGCAGGACGCGTATTCGTTGCGGTGCGCGCCGCAGGTCGCGGGCGCCGCGCGGGACACGCTCGCGCACGCCGAGCAGGTGGCGTCGTGGGAACTGGCGAGCGCCGTCGACAACCCGGTGGTGACACTCGACGGCCGGGTGGAGTCGAACGGCAATTTCCACGGGGCGCCGGTCGGGTACGTGCTGGACTTCCTGGCCATCGTGGTTGCGGACGTCGCGAGCATGAGCGAGCGCCGCACCGACCGGTTCCTCGACGTTGCCCGCAACCACGGGCTGCCGCCGTTCCTGGCCGACGATCCCGGTGTCGACAGCGGCCACATGATCGCGCAGTACACGCAGGCCGCGATCGTGTCCGAACTGAAGCGGCTCGCGGCGCCCGCGAGCGTCGACTCGATTCCGTCGTCGGCGATGCAGGAGGACCACGTGTCGATGGGGTGGTCCGCCGCCCGGAAGCTGCGCCGGGCGATCGACGGGCTCACCCGGGTGCTCGCGATCGAGGCGTTGACGGCCGCTCGCGCGCTCGACCTGCGGGCCCCGCTCGCACCGTCACCCGCGACGGGGGCGGTGCGGGACACGATCCGCCAGCACGTCGCCGGACCGGGAACCGACCGCCACCTCGCGCCGGAGATCGAGGCCGCGGTCGCCCTGGCCGCGTCCGGCGCACTGGTCGCGAGCGCGGAGGCGGTGGTGGGGCGGCTGGACTGACGCCGTTGATGTCGCGAGTCGTGCGAACTACCGTGGACTGCAGGAGATGGTCCGCATGACCCTCGCGGAGTTCGAGACGCGCCGCAAGACCGTCGACACCGACCGTGGGCCGGTCAGCTACCTCGATTCCGGCACCGGGCGGGTGGCGTTCTTCATTCACGGCGTCGGCACGTCCGGTTACCTGTGGCGCAACGTGATCCGTCAACTCGAGGACGAACGCCGGTGCATCGCTCTGGACCTTCCGCTGCACGGTCGGACCCCCGCCGCACCCGATCAGGACTTCACGCTGGGTGCGCTGGCCGACGTCGTCGCGGCCACCTGCGACGCGCTGGGCCTGGAGAAGGTCGACATGGTCGCCAACGACACCGGCGGCGCTCTCGCGCAGATCTACGCCGCCCGGCATCCCGACCGGTTGTCGACGCTGACGCTGACGAACTGCGACACCCGGGACAACGTGCCGCCGAAGGCGTTCCTGCCGGTCGTGTTGCTGGCCAGGGCGGGACTGCTCGCCCGCATTCTGCCGCCGTTGGTGCGGAACGTGACGAGGGCTCGTAAGCTGTTGTACGGCACCGGATATCAGAACGTGCGTTCGCTGCCCGAAGAGGTCGTCGCGGCGTACGTCGAGCCGCTGCTCGGCACCCGCGACCGCGCGTTGCTCTTCCAGCGCTGGATCGCGTCTCTGCATCCGCGCGACCTGCTCGCGGTCGAGTCGGACCTCGCGGCGCTCGAGGTGCCCATGCTCATCGTGTGGGGTACCGGGGACCTGTTCTTCCGGACCACGTGGGCCTACCGCCTCCGCGATCTCGTTCCGGGAGCGCGGGAAGTCGTGGAGATCCGGGGCGGCAAGCTGTTCTTCCCCGACGAGCGTTCGCGCGAACTCGTCGTCGAACTGCGCAGATTCTGGGCGGCCCGGTCCTGAGCCGTGCTCAGCGCAGCGGGTCGAAATGCCGCATGACGGAGGGAACCTCGCCGCCGGTCATGGAGTCGGCCATCATGCGCCCGGTCAGCGGACCCAGCGCGATGCCCCACATGCCGTGGCCGCCCGCCACGTGCACACGGGGGGAGCGGGTGGCGCCGACGAGCGGAAGTCCGTCGGTGGTGCAGGGCCGGGATCCGACCCATTCCTCCCGCCGCGATTCCCAGTCGATGCCGGTGAACATGGGCGTCGCGGCCGCGATGATCGCCTGTACCCGGCGCGGGTCGAGAGGTGCGTCGGGACTGCGGAATTCCATCATTCCGGCCACGCGGAAACGGTCGTGCAGTGGGGTGCACGCCACCCGCTGGGTGGGGAAGTAGATCGGGTTCTTCGGCATCTGCTCGGGCTGGACGCTGAAGCTGTACCCGCGGCCGGCCTGCACCAGGGCGCGGACACCGAACGGGCGGGCGAGAGTATTGAGGTGTGCGCCGCCCGCGAGGACGACGGAATCGGCGGTCACCGTGTCGCCGGAAGCCGCGACCAGCTGGACGCCCGACTGCCCCTGATCCAGCACCGTCGCCACGTCGAAGCCGGACCTGATCTCGCCGCCCCGGGCGCGGACCGCGTCGGCGAGCGAATGCACGAAGCGCGGCGGGTCGATGAAACGCTGGTTGCGCAACCGCAGACCGGAGTGCACGCCGTCGCCGAGACTCGGCTCGAGAGAGTGGATCTCGTCCCGGTCGACGCGGTCGTACTCGACCTCGCCGCCCGCGGCCTCGACGTGCCGGAACTCGTCGACGAGCGCTTCCCGGTCCTCGTCCGACTTGAACGCGGTGAGGAACGGGTCGGCGAGATGCGTGTGCTCCCGGACGCCGCCGTCCGCGAGTGCGTCGTAGGCGCCCAGGGAGATCCGGTTGACCTCGGCGTACACCTTCATCGCGTCCGCCCACCGGGACGGCGTGCAGTGCCGGGCGAAGCCGACGAGGAAACGCACCAGCCGCAGATCCGTCGTGAACGGCACATAGACCGGCGAGGACGGATTCAGCATCGCGCGCAGGCCGTACCGCAGCACGGCCGGCTCGGGCAGCGGCAGCGTCAACGCCGGTGCGAGCCAGCCCGCATTGCCCCAGGACGCATCCGCCGCGACACCCGTGCGGTCGACGACGGTGACGCGAACGCCACGCTCCTGGAGGAACCACGCCGTGGACAATCCGACGACGCCTGCTCCGACGATCGCGACATGGTCAGGGCGCTGCACTGTGCTCATGACTCCATCATCGGCGGGCGACGGGACCGCGGCAGTAGCCGTTCGGCCAATCCCGGACAGTGCCCCCTGTGCAATCGGCCAGGGGTCACATGTCGCGCAGTCCCGTCAACTTCAGATGCAGCATCAGGACGAGCCGGGTGTCCGCGTCGGTCAGGTCCACGTCGCACGAATCGACGCAGCGCCGCAGCCGATTCCTCAGCGTGTTGGGGTGCACGTGCAGCGCGCCGGCGGCATCGGCGACGTCGCCGCCGTGCGCGAGGAAGGCGCGGGCCGTGGCGACGAGATCGGTGCCGTGCTGCTCGTCGTGCCGGGTGAGCGCGGCGAGCGGGGTGAGTTCGCCCAGGCCGTCGAAGATGTCGGCGACGCGCAACGCCAGCACGGACGCGAGACTGTCCCGCATCGTCCCGGCGACACCACCGGACCGGGCGTGCTGCAGCGCGGTGAGCACCCGGTCGGCGTCCCCGCGCGACAGGTGTGCCTGGCTGGCCGTCCCCACCTCGCGTCCGACCGCGACGACGAACGTAGCCCCGCTGCGGGCGCGGCCGAGGAAGTCCTCGGTGAGGCGCCGGACATCCTTCTCCGACGCGGCGATGACCACGTAGATGACGTCGCCGAGCTGCGCGGCCACCGAATCGACCGCCAGCGTGTCGAGGTACAGGCCGAGGGAGGCGAGCAGACCGGACGGCAGCGGGCGCCCGATCGCGACGGGGGCGGCCGCCGCGACGGTCAGCCGTCCCTCCAGCCGGAGGTCGTCGGCGGCACGGAAGGCGGGCTCACCGCCGTTGATCAGCGCGCGGACGCGGTCGACCTGCATCCGGCGCGTCACGTCCACCCGTTCCCGCTCCGCCGCGATGTGCTCGGCGACGACCGGGACCGCCGACCGCAGGATCGATTCCTGTTCCGGGGTGGGGGCCGACGTCATCGCCGCCCAGATCGACCCGACCGACCGTCCCGCGTCCCGCACCGCGATCACCGCCCGGGGCGTCATGTTCGGCAGTCCGATGTCCACGTAGAAGACGTCGGTGTCCCGGTGCAGGCGCTCGAAGACGCCCGCGTCCTCGAGAAGTTGCCGGTACTTCCCGGGCACCTGCCGTCCCAGGATGGTCTCGATGCGCGCTTGGTCCACGGCCTGCTCGCCGCTCGAATAGGCCAGGACCGTCGAGTTCTCGTCCTCGATCGTGATCGGGGCGCCGATCAGCTCGGCCAGCGACCCCGCCACCGTGAACAGGTCTTCACCGCGCAGGTCCATGGGTGCGAGCCTAGTGGCCGGGGGCGGTCCGGCCGGGTCTTCGCCGCGGTCCCGTGTCGTCGAGACACGGGCCTTCGGGTCCTGGCGGTGGCCACCCGTCACGGGCATTGTGGGGGTATGGCGGCGACGCAGGGCGGAACCGGAACGATGACCGCGTGGCGCGTGGTCGCTCCGGGGCCCGTCACGGGCCACCCGCTGGAACGGGGCCGCGAGCCGATCCCCGAGCCGGGGCCGGGCGAACTTCTCGTGAAGGTCCTGGCGTGCGGCGTGTGCCGCACCGACCTGCACGTGTCCGAGGGGGACCTTCCCGTGCACCGGCCCGGGGTGATTCCCGGTCACGAGGTGGTGGGGGAGGTTGCCGCACTGGGTGATTCGGTGACCGAATCGTTCGCTGTCGGGGACCGGGTGGGCATCGCCTGGCTGCGGCACACGTGCGGACGGTGCGCGGCCTGCCTGCGCGGCGCGGAGAATCTGTGCAGGCAGTCGCGGTACACGGGGTGGGACGCGGACGGCGGATACGCCGAGTTCGCGACGGTCCCGGCCGACTACGCGCTGCACCTGCCGGCGGGGTACACGGACACCGAACTCGCCCCGCTGCTGTGCGCCGGGATCATCGGCTACCGGGCGCTCGAACGGGCCGAGGTCCCTGTCGGCGGCGCGCTGGGCGTCTACGGCTTCGGCGGCAGCGCGCACCTCACCGCCCAGGTCGCGTCGACGCGCGGCGCCCGGGTGCACGTCATGACGCGAGGGGCGGAGGCCCGGGCACTGGCGGGACGACTCGGGGCGACGTCCGTGCAGGGCGTGCGCGACACACCCCCGGAGCCCCTCGACTCCGCGATCCTGTTCGCCCCCGTCGGCGACCTGGTGCCCGTCGCGATGGAGGCGCTCGCCGACGGCGGCACGCTCGCCGTCGCCGGAATCCACCTCACCGACATCCCCGCGCTCGAATACCAGCGGCACCTGTTCCGGGAACGGCAGATCCGCAGCGTCACCGCCAACACCCGTGCGGATTCCGTCGAATTCCTCCGCATCGCAGCGGAACACCGGCTGAGCATCGACACCCACCCGTACCCACTCGACCGCGCCGATCGGGCCCTGAAGGACCTGGCAGGCGGAAAATTCAGCGGTGCAGCAGTTCTCGAGCCGTAGAGGGAGAGAGATATGAGCGAACACGCAGGGGCACCCGTCGTCGTCGGTATCGACGGTTCCCGGGCCGCGCTCGACGCGGCGCGCTGGGCGGCGGGCGCCGCGGTCCGGCTCGGCGCCCCGCTCCTGCTCGCGCACACGTACCCGGACGAGGCCACGTTCTACAACGGCACCGCGATGATGATCGACGCCCAGTTCATCCAGGAACTGCGCGAGGACGGCAACTCGATGCTCGACACCGCGACCGCCGCCGCCCTGCAGGATCAGCCCGGTCTCGCCGTCGAGCGCGACGTCCGATCCGGGACCGCGGCATCCCATCTGATCGAGCTGTCCCGGGCGGCGCGGATCGTCGCGGTCGGCGCGCAGGGCGCGGGTGCGGTCACCGACTATCTCCTCGGATCCACCGTCCTCCGGACGGTCAACCACGCGCACTGCCCGGTCGCGGTGGTCCGGGGAGAGCCTGCGCCGGATTCACCGGACGCCCGCCCGATCGTCGTCGGCGTGGACGGCAGCCAGGTCAGTGAGAAGGCCGTCGAGGAGGCGTTCGCGCTCGCGTCCGCGTTCGGGGTGGGTTTGGACGCAGTGCACGCGTGGAGCGGGGAGAAGCAGCACGGGCTCGCGCATGCATCGAAGTACGTCGACTGGGCCGCATACGAGGAAGCGGAGAAGGCCGTCGTGTCCGAATGCCTCGCCGGCATCCGGGACGAGTACCCCGACGTTCCGGTAACCGAGGTGACGACACAGGGCGCGTCCGCCGACATCCTGCTGCGGCACGCGGCGACCGCGCAACTGCTGGTCGTCGGAAGCCACGGCCGGGGCAAGGTGCTGGGCGCCCTGCTCGGATCCGTCAGCCAGAATCTGGTCCACCACGCTCCCTGTCCCGTCCTCGTCTGCCGGACTCGGCAGTGACGCCGGGATAGGCTCCTGTCATGGCTGGGGTCGAGGGTGTCCTGCTCGATATCGACGGCGTGCTGGTCACTTCGTGGCATCCGATCGACGGCGCCGCCGCCGCGGTGCGGGAGGTGCGCGAGCGCGGACTCGCGTGCGCGTATCTCACCAACACGACGTCGAGGACGTGCGACGAGATCGCCGACGCCCTGCGGTCGGTGGGCATCGAGGCCGACTCCTCCGAGATCGTCACCGCGGCCCGGCTCACCGCCGAGTACGTCCGGTCGACCTACCCCGGGTCGCGGGCCTGGGTCCTCAACAGCGGCGACATCACCGCCGACCTGTCCGGGATCGAACTGGACGACGAGAACCCGGAGGTGGTGATCCTCGGCGGTGCCGGGCCCGAATTCACCCACGACGCACTCAGCCGCGTGGTCGAGCTGATGCTCGACGGCGTCCCCGTCGTCGCGATGCACCGGGGCACCACGTGGGCCGCGCACGACGGGCTGCGCATCGACACGGGCACCTACCTCCCCGGGATGGAGGAGGTCGCGGGAACCAACGTCGTGTCGGTGGGCAAGCCGTCGCTCGCCGCGTTCCTCACCGCCACCGATCTGATGGGCACCGGGCCGGACGTGACGATGATGGTCGGCGACGACCTGACGGGTGACGTCCTGGCCGCGCAGCGGGTGGGACTGACCGGTGTGCTGGTGCGGACGGGCAAGTTCCGTCAGTCGATTCTGGACCTCGCCGCGCAGCGACCCGACCATGTCGTCGACTCCGTCGCGCAGCTGCCGAAGCTCCTCGACGAACTCGCCTGACCGGCGTCCCGGACTAACCGGCCCGGAGCGGGTACTCTCGCGGCGAATCCTCCAATTCGACGTTCCCAGAAGGAGCTTCCATGCTCGCTGTCTCCACCCCCGTCACCTCGACCCCGTCGGCATCGCGTA
This sequence comes from Rhodococcus sp. NPDC057529, assembly GCF_042802055.1. Lineage (NCBI taxonomy): Bacteria > Bacillati > Actinomycetota > Actinomycetes > Mycobacteriales > Nocardiaceae > Rhodococcus > Rhodococcus sp. NPDC057529. The sequence continues at coordinate 330,648 of NZ_JBHVEY010000008.1, read as the reverse complement.
CTCGTATCTCGTCTCTGTTCGGCCGACGGCTGGCACGTGTGGGAGCGGCGATGGCCGTGGGTCTGGGCGTGGCGGCGGGAATCTCGGTGGCCGGCGCAGGCGTCGCCGGTGCCGCCCCCGTCAACTGCGTCTCGCCGCCGTCGGCCAACGACGTCCAGGTGTCGGACACCGCGAGCTGCGGCGCCAAGGCGACCGAGGCCGGCACCGCCCACGCGATGGCCGCGGACAGCGGCACCGCGGTGAGCGTCGCCAACGGGCACAGCGGCGCCACCACGTACGCCAACGGATACGGAACGTCGCTCGGTGCGGCGACGGGCTCGGGTCAGGCGTACGCCGTCTCGCTCGGCGGCGGCATCGCCCGTTCCGGCGCGGCCGACGGCACCACCACCGTCGCGATCGCGGGCTGGGGTTCGGGCGCGACGGCCGACGCGAACGGCGTCGACTGCGTCGGCGCGCTGTCCCTCGCCTTCAACCTGAACACCGGTCAGGTCTGCGCGATGCGCTGATCGCCCCGGCGCAGCGCTTCCGTCCCGACCTTGCACTCACCCAGTTCGAGTGCTAAAAATGCACTTGGCACTCGCCACGGGTGAGTGCCAGGTCGGGACGGTGAGACCGGGAACCACAGACACCCCTGGTCGTCCGTCGCGGGCACCGAACTCGGCCGAAGGCGTAAATGAGGCGACCCGACTAGCGGTCGCCTTGTGTGTCACCCCCAATCCGGAGGATCACTTCGCAATGGCCAAGATCATCGCGTTCGACGAAGAGGCCCGTCGCGGCCTCGAGCGGGGACTCAACGCCCTCGCCGACGCAGTCAAGGTGACGTTGGGCCCCAAGGGTCGCAACGTCGTGCTCGAGAAGAAGTGGGGCGCCCCCACGATCACCAACGATGGCGTGTCCATCGCCAAGGAGATCGAGCTCGAGGACCCCTACGAGAAGATCGGTGCCGAGCTGGTCAAGGAGGTCGCCAAGAAGACTGACGACGTCGCCGGCGACGGAACCACCACCGCTACCGTTCTCGCCCAGGCTCTCGTCCGTGAGGGCCTCCGCAACGTCGCTGCCGGCGCCAACCCGCTGGGTCTGAAGCGCGGCATCGAGAAGGCCGTCGAGGCCGTCACCGTGTCTCTGCTCGAGACCGCCAAGGAGATCGACACCAAGGAGCAGATCGCTGCTACCGCTGGTATCTCCGCAGGCGACCCGTCCATCGGCGAGCTCATCGCCGAGGCCATGGACAAGGTCGGCAAGGAAGGCGTCATCACGGTCGAGGAGTCCAACACCTTCGGCCTGCAGCTCGAGCTCACCGAGGGCATGCGCTTCGACAAGGGCTACATCTCGGCGTACTTCGCCACCGACCCGGAGCGTCAGGAAGCCGTCCTCGAGGACGCGTACATCCTGCTCGTGAGCTCCAAGATCTCCACGGTCAAGGACCTGCTGCCGCTGCTGGAGAAGGTCATCCAGTCCGGCAAGCCGTTGGTCATCATCGCCGAGGACGTCGAGGGCGAAGCCCTGTCCACCCTGGTGGTCAACAAGATCCGTGGCACCTTCAAGTCCGTGGCCGTCAAGGCTCCCGGCTTCGGTGACCGTCGCAAGGCTCAGCTCGCCGACATCGCCATCCTCACCGGTGGCGAGGTCATCAGCGAAGAGGTCGGCCTCTCCCTGGAGACCGCCGGACTCGAGCTGCTCGGCCAGGCACGCAAGGTCGTCATCACCAAGGACGAGACCACCATCGTCGAAGGCGCGGGAGACCCCGAGGCCATCGCTGGTCGCGTGTCCCAGATCCGCGCCGAGATCGAGAACAGCGACTCCGACTACGACCGCGAGAAGCTGCAGGAGCGCCTGGCCAAGCTGGCCGGTGGCGTTGCCGTCATCAAGGCCGGCGCTGCCACCGAGGTGGAGCTCAAGGAGCGCAAGCACCGCATCGAAGATGCCGTGCGCAACGCCAAGGCTGCTGTCGAAGAGGGCATCGTCGCCGGTGGTGGCGTGGCTCTGCTGCAGTCGGCTCCGGCACTGGACGACCTGAAGCTCGAAGGTGACGAGGCCACCGGTGCGAACATCGTTCGCGTCGCCCTCGAAGCACCGCTGAAGCAGATCGCCTTCAACGCGGGCCTCGAGCCCGGCGTCGTTGCCGAGAAGGTTCGCAACCTGCCCGCAGGTCACGGCCTCAACGCCTCGACCAACGAGTACGGCGACCTGCTCGAAGCCGGCATCAACGACCCGGTCAAGGTCACCCGCTCCGCGCTGCAGAACGCAGCGTCCATCGCGGCTCTGTTCCTGACCACCGAGGCCGTCGTCGCCGACAAGCCGGAGAAGGCCGGAGCGCCCGTGGGCGACCCGACCGGCGGCATGGGCGGTATGGACTTCTAAAGGCGGCTACGCCTCCCGTGCGTGGCTGAGGAGTCCTCGGACTCGTCCACCACGCACGGGCACGAAGTGCTCCGAAAGAGCCCGGGACACCAACTGGTGTCCCGGGCTCTTTCTCGTCCGTGTGACGCGTGCCGGCTGGCCACGGTGCTTTCCGGAGTCTGTCGTGGTCTCAGTGTCCGGCCGGCATCAGCATCCACGCGGCGAGGTAGACGAGGGCGGCAGTGCCACCGGTGACCAGGGTGGCCACCACGGTGAGCAACCGGACGAGGTTGACGTCCACCGAGAAGTACTCGGCCACGCCGCCGCAGACGCCTGCGACCATCTTCTGGCTGTCGGAACGGGTGAACTGGCGGGGAGTGTTGCTGTCGAATGTCATGCGTCCAGTCTGTTCGGCGAAACCGGCCGGCACATCGGGATGTACCCCGATCTCCACCCTGGTGCTTCACCCTGAGCAGCGGCGACGCGCCGAAAAACTCGATATCCCACATTTACGGTCCAATTAGTGTAAAACTGAGAATTTTTGTTCGTATTCATTCTATTTCCAGACAAATCGGATGCGTGTACCGGGCCGAAAGGCGGGGTGTTCGAATTTGCCGGTGCTTCGTTTCTTCGTCCGGTGATTCAAGGGCGACGACAAGAAAATGTCCGAAAACGGTGAAGTGAGGTATGTTCTGTCGCTCTTCGATTACGGGAGCGGGGATTCGACGCCGGAGGTCTCGGCATACCCCCTGGTAGTGCGGCGTGTTCTGGAAGTAATTGGGGATTAGCCGGTGCCTTTTCATCGGTTCTTCGTTAAGCCAACGATCGCAAATGTTTACCGCTTCGTGCTTATTCGGAGCGAAAACTCGGGTACAAATGACGGAGCCCCTGATCGCAGGGGGAGTTCGAAAATCCACTGCGTCGAATAGGAGTAATACTATGTCCGACAGCCTTCTGGGTCTGCTCGAAGCACTCACCACTCTGATCGGGTTCCTCGGGTCCGTCGGGGGATAGGGACACCCCGTTTCGACCCCACTTCCGAACGAGAGCTGGAGTTCACATGACATCATGTGGGCTCCAGCTCTCGCCTCTACGGAGTCGGGCAGGCGACGTCGCAGCGAAGGAGAACGATGGTCAACCGCACTGCAGCGGGTAGGTACGGGGTGCGCCTGGCGCTCGCGGCCGCTCTGACGACGGCGATTCCGTGCCTCGGGGTCCAGGCGTCAGCCTCCGCAGATCCCGCCGAAGACGCCACTGTCGCGGCCGGCGGCTCCCACCTGGTGAGCACCGACCCGATCGACGACCGGCAGTCGACCATTCACGTGTACTCGGCCTCCATGGACCGCGAGATTCCGCTGCGGGTGATCACCCCCGCGGACACGAGCGCGCCGAGGCCCACGCTCTACCTGCTCAACGGTGCGGGCGGCGGCGAGGACTCCGCCACGTGGCAGGCCCGGACCGACGTCGTCGACTTCTTCGCCGACAAGAACGTCAACGTCGTCACGCCCATGGAGGGCGCGTTCAGTTACTACACGGACTGGGAGCAGACCGACCCGGAACTGGGCAACAACAAGTGGACGACGTTCCTCACGCAGGAACTTCCGCCGATCGTCGACTCCGCGCTCGGCACCAACGGCGTCAACTCGATCGCCGGCATCTCGATGGCCGGTAGCTCCGTACTGAGCCTGGCGCAGTCGGCGCCCGACCTGTACCAGAGCGTCGGCGCCTACAGCGGGTGTGCGATGACCAGCACCGACCCCGGTCGCGCGTACGTACGTATGGTCGTCGAGGGTCGCGGCGGCGGCGACACCGCCAACATGTGGGGTCCTGACGACGGTCCGGGCTGGGCCGCCAACGACCCGTACATCAACGCGGAGAAGCTGCGCGGACTCGACATCTACGTCAGCAACGGATCCGGGCTGCCCGGGGCGGGCGATCAACTGAACGCACCGGGAATCAACGGCGACGTCGGAACACTCGCCAACCAGATCCTCGTCGGCGGCGCCATCGAGGCCGCCACCAACCAGTGCACCCACGCGCTGGCGGACAGGCTGAACGAACTGCAGATTCCCGCGACGTTCGACTTCCGGCCCACCGGCACCCACTCCTGGACCTACTGGCAGGAAGACCTGCACAAGTCGTGGCCGATGCTCGCCGCGTCGATCGGCCTGTAGCGTCCGGTCTCGGAACAGAATCGACCCCCGCAGATCCCGGATCTGCGGGGGTCGAGCCGTCTAGTCTGACGAAGTGGAGACAGTACCGATCCAGATGCCCGACGGAACCACCACTCCGGTTCGCCTGTTTCCCGGCCCGGACGACGCCCCCGTGATCGTGGTGTTTCCCGGCCTGGGAATTCCCGCCGGCTACTACGAACCCTTCGCCGAGGAACTCGTGTCCCGGGGATTCAACGCGGCGATCGGCGAACTCCGCGGCCAGGGCGACAGCCGCCCCCGCCCGAGCAGCGACAGCACCTACGGCTACCACGAACTGGTGGCCCTCGACTTTCCCGCGATCTTCGAGGTGGTGCGCGAGCGTTTTCCGGCGGCGACGCCGTTCCTGCTGGGGCACAGCATGGGCGGCCAGCTCGGCGTGATGTACGGGGCGCGGATCCGGGGCCGGCTCGGCGGGATCGTGCTCGTCGCGTCGGGGTCGCCGTATCACCGCGGATTCCCCGGGATCCATGCCCCGCGGATGCTCGTCGGCGCCGCGGCGATGTCGATGACCGCCAACCTGGCCGGGTTCTGGCCCGGCGACAAACTGGACATCGGCGGGTTCGGGCGGCAGTCGAAGGTGCTGATCACCGACTGGTCGCGATTCGCCCGCACCGGCAGGATCGAACCCGACGGCGCCGACATCGACTACGAGGAGCGCATCGCCCGGCTGACACTGCCGGTGCTGTCCGTGACCGTCGAAGGCGACGATCTGGCTCCGGAATCGGCGGCGAAGAACCTCCTCGCGAAACTCCCCAACGCCGACGTCACGCTGTGGCACCAGCCGCAACCGCTCGGCCACAACGGGTGGATCCGCGAGCCTGCAAGCACCGTCGACCGGATCGTCGACTGGATCCACGACCACACCTGACCTGTGAGTACTTGTTAACCGCGGGCGGTTAACAAGTACTCACAGGGGGTCAACGGGTGAGCTGCTCCCACAGGAACGTGAACGTGAGCGCCGATTTGAACGCGGCCTGCGCGTTGTCCGCGGCCCCGCCGTGCCCGCCCTCGATGTTCTCGTAGTACCAAACCTCGTGACCCTGCTCCTCGAGCAGCGCCGTCATCTTGCGGGCGTGGCCGGGATGGACGCGGTCGTCGCGGGTGGAGGTGGTGACGAGGATCGGCGGGTAGTCCGCCGCCGGGTCGGTGTTCTGATACGGCGAGTACTCGCCGATGAACTTCCAGTCGTCCGGGTTGTCCGGATCGCCGTACTCGGCCATCCACGACGCCCCGGCGAGCAGCAGGTGATACCGCTTCATGTCGAGGAGCGGAACCTGGCACACGATCGCGCCGAACAACTCCGGATAGCGGGTGAGCATGACACCCATGAGCAGTCCGCCGTTGCTGCCGCCCTGGATTCCGAGCTGCTTCGACGTCGTGATGCCCCGCGCCACGAGGTCGCGGGCGACGGCGGCGAAGTCCTCGAACGCCTTGTGCCTGCCCTCCCGCACCGCCTGGGTGTGCCACGACGGGCCGTACTCGCCGCCGCCGCGGATGTTCGCGACCACGTACGCGCCGCCGCGTTCGAGCCACGCGAACCCGACCGACCCGCTGTACCCGGGGACCATCGAGTTCTCGAAGCCGCCGTACCCGTACAGCATGGTGGGGCAGGGTCCGGTCACGTCGTCGCGGCGCACCACGAAGTAGGGGATCTCGGTTCCGTCGTCGGACACCGCGAAGTGCTGCGACACCGACATGCCGTCCGCGTCGAAGAACGAGGGCGCCTGCTTGACGGGTTCGAGCGCACCACCGACGGAGCCGTACAGCAGTGTCGCCGGCGTGGTGAATCCGCTGGAGTTGACGAAGAAGTCGTCGCCGGTGCGCGGGTCGGTGCTGATGACCCCGCTCGCTGTGAGTTCCGGGACCCCGTCGAGCGGCTTCTCCTCCCAGCCGTTGTCGTTCGGCGTGAGCACCGACAGCTTGGTCTGCACATCCGACAGTCGCACGAGGAGGAGATGGTTCCTCGTCCACGTTCCCTGTTCGAGGGACGTGTGCTCGTCCGGCGTGAACAGCGGCGTCAGCTCACGGGACCCGCCGAGGAAGTCGGCGTAGTTCGCGACGAGCAGCGACCCGGCCGGGTAGACGGTGCCGTCCACCTCCCAGTCGGTGCGCGGACGGATGGTCAGCCACTCGCGGTACACGGACGAACCCGCGTCGTCCGGGGTATCGATCCGGACCTTCGACCCGTCGGGGAGCAGTTCGTAGCGTTCGGAGTTGTAGAAGTCCATCGACCGGCCGACGAAGTGCCGCTCGTACCCGGGGGTGTCGTCGTACGACGCGCCGACGGACACGTCGGTGGTCTCGCCCTCGAAGACGGTGACCGCCTCGGTGAACGGGGTGCCGCGATGCCAGCGTTTCGCGATCCTCGGATAGCCGGAGTCGGTCATCGAGCCCTCGCCGAAGTCGGTCCCGACGTACACGGTGTCGTTGTCGATCCAGCTGATGCTGGTCTTCGCCTCGGGGACGTCGAACGCGTGGTCGCCGCCGACGAATTCGCGCTTCTCGAGGTCGAATTCGCGCACCACGGACGCGTCGGCGCCGCCGCGGGAGAACGACAGCAGGGCACGCGACTGCTCGGGTCGCAGCACGCTGGCGCCTGCCCATACCCAGTTCTCGCCCTCCCGTTCGGCGAGTGCGTCGACGTCGAGCAGGACGTCCCAGTCGGGGTTGTCGGTGCGGTACTGCTCCAGGGTGGTGCGCCGCCAGATGCCGCGCTTGTGCTCGCCGTCGCGCCAGAAGTTGTACAGGTACTCGCCGCGCATGCCCGCATAGGGGATCCGGTCGTCCGTGTCGAGCACGTCCAGGATCCGGCTCTCCAGCGCGGCGAACCCGGCGTTCTCGGTGTACTCGGCGAGCGTGCGGGCGTTGCGTTCGCGTACCCAGTCGAGTGACCGTTCCGCGGTGACATCTTCGAGCCAGAGGAAGGGATCCGTCATGGCGCCATTCTTGCAGGCGGTGTCGTGCCTGGTCGCGGCAGGAAAGGTGTGACGGATGAGGCTACCCGCGGGTAATGCGACCGCGTGGAGACAGCGAATCGGGACGGGACTACCCTGAACAACCGTGACCTCACACTATGACGTCGTTGTCCTCGGAGCCGGTCCCGGTGGGTACGTCGCTGCTATCCGCGCGGCACAACTCGGACTGAGCACTGCCATCATCGAGCAGAAGTACTGGGGCGGTGTGTGCCTGAACGTGGGCTGCATCCCCTCGAAGGCTCTTCTCCGCAATGCCGAACTTGCGCATCTCTTCACAAAAGAGGCCAAGTTGTTCGGCATCTCGGGTGAGGCGTCCTTCGACTTCGGCGCCGCGTTCGACCGCAGCCGCAAGGTTGCCGAGGGCCGCGTCAAGGGCATCCACTTCCTGATGAAGAAGAACAAGATCCCCGAGTACGACGGCAAGGGCACCTTCACCGACGCCAACACCATCGAGGTCGCGCTCACCAAGGGCGGCACCGAGACGATCACGTTCGACAACGCGATCATCGCCACCGGCAGCACCACCAAGCTGCTGCCCGGCACCGAGCTGAGCAAGAACGTCGTCACCTACGAAGAGCAGATCATGACCCGGGACCTGCCCGGTTCGATCCTCATCGTCGGCGCCGGCGCCATCGGCATGGAGTTCGGGTACGTGCTCAAGAACTACGGGGTCGACGTCACCATCGTCGAGTTCCTCGACCGCGCGCTGCCCAACGAGGACGCGGACGTCTCCAAGGAGATCGAGAAGCAGTACAAGAAGCTCGGCGTCAAGGTCATCACCGGCGCCGCCGTGCAGAGCATCGACGACGACGGCTCCAAGGTCACCGTCTCGATCAAGAACAACAAGTCCGGCGAGACCGAGTCGGTCGTCGTCGACAAGGTGATGCAGTCCGTCGGGTTCGCACCCCGCGTCGAGGGCTACGGCCTCGAGAAGACCGGTGTGCAGCTCACCGACCGCGGCGCCATCGGCATCACCGACACCATGCAGACGTCGGTGCCGCACATCTACGCCATCGGTGACGTCACCATGAAGCTGCAGCTCGCGCACGTCGCCGAGGCGCAGGCCGTGGTGGCCGCCGAGACGATCGCCGGCGCCGAGACGCTGCCGATCGAGGACTACCGGATGATGCCGCGGGCGACGTTCTGCCAGCCGCAGGTCGCCAGCTTCGGATTGACCGAGCAGCAGGCCAGGGACGAGGGCTACGACGTCAAGGTCGCGACGTTCCCGTTCGCCGCCAACGGCAAGGCACACGGCCTCGGCGATGCCACCGGCTTCGTCAAGCTGATCGCCGACACGAAGTACGGCGAGCTGATCGGTGGACACCTCATCGGCCCCGACGTCTCCGAGCTGCTGCCCGAGCTGACCCTCGCGCAGAAGTGGGACCTCACGGTCAACGAGCTGGCCCGGAACGTGCACACGCACCCGACGCTGTCCGAGGCCCTGCAGGAGGCCATCCACGGTCTCGCCGGGCACATGATCAACTTCTGACCCGAACACCGAAGAGGGCCCGCACAGTCTCTGTGCGGGCCCTCGTCGTTTCTCGGCGGATCGGTTCCGCGATCCGATGGCGAAGTGTTCGCCGCGATGGCATCGTGGGGAAGATGACCATGCCGGACAGCACGCCAGAAGGATCCGACGGCGAGTACAGCCTGGACGAAGAGGACCAGCTGCAGCCGGAGGACACGTTGGTCGACCGAGGTGTGGACGACGTTCTCGACGAGGGGTATTCGCCGCCGGAGAAGCCGCTCGGGTTGGACGCGTTCGGAACGACGGCCGCCGAGCAGCGCGACGGGGAGACCCTCGATCAGCGGCTCGCGGAGGAGGAACCGGATCCGGCGTTCGAGGAGGACGACGACACGGAGATCCTCGACGACAACGAGGTCGGACGGCAGCGGTCAGGCAGGCTTCTCGCCGAGGACGAGGGTGTGGGGGAGGACACGGAGAAGGATCTCGTTGCCTCCGACATCGGAATCGACGGGGGAGCGGCGTCGGCCGAGGAGGCCGCGGTCCACATCGTCGACGAAGAGTCCGATCTCGACGAACTCAGCTGACGCCCCGACCGGCGTCGTATCTCTCCTGCGCCGCCACCACGTCGGGTACGCGCGACTCGACCAGTTCGATCAGGTCGATCAGGCGTGAACCGACCTCGGCGCCGAGCGGCGTGAGGCTGTATTCGACCTTCGGCGGGATCGCCTCGAGTACGTCGCGAACGACGAGGCCGTCCCGTTCGAGTGCCTGCAGTGTCTGCGACAGCATGCGTTCGCTGACGCCGTCGACGCGTCGGCGGAGTGCGCTGAAGCGGTAGTTGCCCTCGGTCAGTGCCGCGAGCGCGAGCACACCCCAGCGGCCGGTGACGGTCTGCAGGGTCTCGCGCGACGCGCAGTTGCGTGCGAAGACGTCCGCTTCGAGGGTGCGGTCTTCGCTTTCCTGTGCAGGGTGTGCGGGCTCGGACATGCGTCCAGTGTATCCGACGAAATGGAAGCACTTACCTAAGTATTTGCACTTACGAAAAATTAGTGCATGATGGAAAGTGAGCTTGAACAGTCAACTCGCACCACTACGCGCTAGGAGTTCGTCATGACCATCGCCGTCACAGGAGCAACCGGACACCTCGGCAGGCTCGTCGTCGAGGCACTGCTCGACAGGGGAACACCCGCCGCCGACATCGTCGCCGTGGTCCGCACCCCGGCCAAGGCCGCGGACCTCGCGGACCGGGGGGTCGAGGTCCGGCAGGCCGACTACAGCGACCGCGCCGCACTCGAGACCGCAGTCGCCGGCGTCGACAAGCTGCTGCTCGTCTCCGGCAGTGAGGTCGGACAGCGGGTTGCCCAGCACACCAACGTGATCGACGCCGCGAAGGCCGCGGGGGTCGGTTTCGTCGCCTACACCAGCGTCCTCGACGCACAGAACAGCCCGCTCGGGCTGGCCGTGGAACACCGTGCCACCGAGGATCGGCTGGCGCAGTCCGGGATCGACTTCGCGCTGCTCCGCAACGGCTGGTACTGGGAGAACTACCTCGGCAGCATTCCCGCGGCAAGCGAGACCGGTGCGCTGTTCGGCAGCGCCGGGACGGGTGTCGTCGCCGCTGCCGCCCGCAAGGACTACGCCGAGGCGGCCGCCGCCGTCCTGCTCTCCGACGGGCAGGCGGGCAAGGTCTACGAACTCGGCGGCGACGAGCGCCTGACGTACAGCGAACTGGCGGACGTCATTTCCTCCGTCATCGGAAAGCCGGTGTCGTACAAGGATCTTCCGCAGGACGACTATGCCGCGGCGCTCGAGGGCGCCGGACTGCCCGCACCGATCGCGAGCATGCTCGCCGATTCCGATGCCGGCGTGGCCGTCGGCGCGCTCGACACCGAGAGCGGCGACCTGCAGAGGCTGATCGGCCGCAACTCGACCCCTGCCGCCACCGCCCTCGCTGTGAGTACTTCTTAACCGCCCGTGGTTAAGAAGTACTCACGGGCGTAAGCAACCCAGCTGCCGAATTCGGTGATGTCCGTGGCCCCGTCGACCGCGTCGTGGGTGCAGCTGAAGCCCACCACGGCGCGGCCGTCGGACAATTCGACGCTCGTCAGGGCCATCGGGGCGGGCAACGCTGCGAGGAAGCTGCCCAGCCCCGCGGCGGACACGCGGAACAGTTCCCCGGAAATCGGGGAGCCCGCGCCGGGACCGCGGCGGACGAGGCCGGGCTTGGGCGGGGTGGTGTCGAGCGCGGTGAGCCGGTACGCGTCGGTGGTGGTGACGGTGTCGACGAAGCGGGCCCCGATGTCCTCGAGCTGGAAGTGCAGGGGCTGCCCGCGCAGGTGTGCGCCGAACACGGCCAATTCCACGCCCTCCTCGACGAAGGAGGGCGCCGGCACACCGACGAGCCGGGCGGCGAGGTCGACGGCCACCTGATCGGCGAACGCGGGCACCACGAACATGACCCCGAACGGTTCGCCGGCGGCGGTCGGGGCGCCCGGGACGGCGACCGCCGCCATGTCGAGCAGATTGCAGAAGTTCGTGTAGGTGCCCATCCGCCGGTTGATGCCGATCGGATCCGCTTGTACGGCAGCGATGGTCGGGTGTTCGGTGGTGGTGGGCAGCAGGAGTCCGTCGACACCGGCCAGCAGGTGCCGCGTCTGCGCCTTGACGCGGGTGAGCGTGTCGAGGTCGGCGGCGAACTCGTGGCCCGCCGGCGTGCGCGCCGACTCGACGATGGCGGTGACCACCGGATCGGCACCCGCAGGCGCCGTGTCGAGGAATTGCCCGACGGCGGTGTACCGCTCGGCGACGACGGCGCCGTCGTACAACAACCGGGCGGCGTCGAGCAGCGGGGAGATGTCGATTGCCTCGACGGCGAACCCGCGGTCCGTCAGCGATGCCACCGTGTCGGCGAACGCCGCGCGGTACTCCGGCGTCAGCAGGGCGAGGTTTGCTTCCGTGGGAATCGCGACGCGTGCGTGCGCGGGTGCGGCGAGCCGGACGTCGGACGGCCACGCGCGGCTGCGCGGGTCCGCGGTCGCGGGGCCCGACATGATGCGGGCGGCAGTCACCGCCGTGTCGAGTTCGGCGGCGAAGACGGTGACGCAGTCGTAGTCGACGCAGGCCGGAACGACCCCGTCGGCGGGGATGACGCCGAGTGTCGCCTTGATCCCGACGAGGCCGTTGAATGCCGCCGGGACCCGGCCGGATCCCGCTGTGTCGGTGCCGATTCCGATGTCAGCGATGCCGAGGGCGACGGCGACGGCGGAACCTGAACTGGATCCGCCCGACACTCGTTCGGGGTCCCACGAGCACCGGACGGCGCCGTACGGACTGCGGGTCCCGACCAGTCCGGTCGCGAACTGGTCGAGGTTCGTCTTCCCCAGTACGACGGCGCCCCGGTCGATCAGGCGGCGCACGGCACTCGCGGTGACGTCGGGGAGATAGGTGAACTCGGGGCATGCGGCCGACGTCGGGAGCCCGGCGACGTCGATGTTGTCCTTGACCGCCACGACCTTCCCGGCCAGGGGCAGGTGCTCGCCGGCGTCGAGACGGGCCTGCACGGCAACGGCATCGGCGTGGACGTCCTCGGCGGGCCGGAGGGTGATCCACACCTCCGGGCGGTCCGTCTCGGCGATCCGCCGGAAGGCGTCCTCGACCCGGGCGGTGGGGGACAGGGCGGCCTGTCCGCGGTTCACGGCATCGACAGTCATCAGTTTTCTGCTCCAATCACGACGAGAGGGGTGCCCGGTTCGACGATCGCGCCCGGTGACACGAGGACTTCGAGGACCGTGCCCGGCGAGGTGAACGCGACCGGCATCTCGAGTTTCATCGCCTCGAGCACCACGGCGTTCTGGCCCGCTTCGACGCGCTGCCCGGCCTCGACCTCGACGCGCCACACGCTGCCGACCATCGGCGCCTCGACGACGACGGCGCCCGGCGGGAGGTCGCCGCGCGCGGCCGGCTCGGGTGCGGGGGCCTGTTCGACACGGTCGAATTCGCCCGACGCACGCCACGCCGACTTCTCGGTCTCGAACGCCGCGGACTGCCGGGCGTCGAACTCGGCGATGGATTCGGCGTTGTCCTGCAGGAACTTCAGATGGTCGGCGAACGCGAACGTGCCGTCGGAGATCTCCGCGTCGAACCGACCGGCCACCGCCTGCGCGCGGTACTCGAGCAACTGCTCCGGGGTGACGGGTTCCCACACGATGCGGTCGAAGAACCGGAACATCCAGGGTTTGCCCTCGTCGAACGGGCGGTGCTGCCGGTAACCCGACCAGATCGGGACGGTGCGCCCGATCAGCTGGTAGCCGCCCGGCGACTCCATGCCGTAGACACAGAGGTACTTGCCGCCGATGCCGACGGCGTCGGACGGCGTCCACGTGCGGGCCGGGTTGTATTTGGTGGTGACCAGGCGGTGCCGCGGATCGAGGGGCACGGCCAGCGGCGCACCGAGGTAGACGTCGCCGAGCCCCAGCACCAGGTATTCGGCGTCGAACACGGCGTCCCGGACGTCGTCGACGCTGTCCAATCCGTTGATCCGCCGGATGAATTCGGTATTCGACGGCAGCCACGGCGCCTCGTCGCGGACCCCGCTCCGGTAGCGGTCGATCGCCTCCGCGATGGACGGGTCGTCGAACGACAACGGCAACCGGACCGTGCGACTCGGCACCACCAGATCGTGCGTCGCCGGCAGCAGTTCCTCGATGTCCTGGAGGATGTCCAGCAGCCTCCCGGCCGGGAGGCGGTCGGCGTCGAAATGCAGGTGCAGCGACCGGACACCCGGCGTGATGTCGATGACACCGGGAACGCGGCGCCGGACCAGCGCCTCCGACAGTGCGTGGACGCGCATGCGGAGTCCGAGATCCAGTTCCCGGTCCCCGTATTCGACGAGGAGGTTGTCATCGCCGGCGCGCAGGTACGCGACCTCCGGTCGGTCCAGTATCGGCGCGATGCGGTGCAGCACCCCGCCGTCGCTGTGCTCCGACCGGGTCACCGCGGGCGGAACATCCAGTCTGCGAGACGAATCCGAAGCCCGCAGCGAGTCCGCGCCGTCGTCGGAGACCGCGACGAACCGCACGCTGTCTCCGGGCCGGATCTGCCCGAGCTTCCACCGGTGGGCCTTGGCGACGGTGAGCGGGCACGCGAAACCGCCGAGGCTCGGCCCGTCGGGTCCGAGCAGAATCGGAGTGTCGCCCGAGACGTTGAGGGCTCCGACGCTGTACGGGTTGTCGTGCAGGTTCGACGGGTGCAGTCCGGCGTCGCCGCCGTCGGTCCTCGACCACACCGGTTTGGGGCCGTCGAGCCGGAGGCCGGTCCGGTTCGCGTGGGTCTGGACCTTCCAGGTGGTGTCGTAGAACTGCGCCATGTCCGAATCGGTGAAGTAGGCGGGCGCCGGCTGCGGTCCCTCGGTGACGGCGAGATGCCACACGTGCGTGAACTCCGGGCGCGAGTCCTCCGGGACGGGATGCGGCGCGCCGAGACCCGTCGTGTTCTCGAACAGCGAGTCGTCGAACAGGCCCAGCACGTCGCCCGTGGCGACGGCCTTGCCCGTGACGCCGCCGAACCCGCCGAGCGTGAACGTGGCCGCGCTGCCGTGATAGCGCGGGGCGTCGATCCCGCCCCGGAACGCGACATACGTGCGCAGACCCGTGTCCGCCGGAGTGCCGACGTCGAGTACGGACCCCGCAGGCGCTTCCACCGGGTGCCACAGCGGGACCGGCTCGCCGTCGAGGGTCACCGGGGCATCGGCGCCGCCCACGCAGATCACTGTGGCGTCCGAGAACACCAGGCGCGGACCCTGCAGGGTGCATTCGAGTCCCGGTGCACCGGCTGGATTGCCGACCGCCGTGTTGACCAGCTGGAACGACAGGTCGTCCATCGGCCCGGACGGGGGAATTCCGACCTCCCACAGCCCGATTCGTCCCGGATAGTCCTGCACGGTGGTCATCGTTCCCGCGCGGAGGACGTCGATGCGGCGGCCGGTGGGCCGCAGATCGGCCAGCGACTGCGTGGTGTGCTCGGCGTCCAGGACGGTGTCGGCGACGCAGATCCGCCGGAGCTGGGGCAGGTTGGTCTGGATCCCGTAGATGTGGGTGTCGGCGAGCGCCTCCGCGAGGGCGGCGAACGCCGCCGCGCGCCGGTGCCCCCGGGTGATCACCTTCGCCAGCATCGGGTCGTAGAAGGCGCTCACCTCGGTGCCCGTGTCGACCCACGTCTCCACCCGCGTGTGAGCCGGGAACTCCACACCCGTGAGGCGTCCGGCGCTGGGGCGGTAGTCGTGGCCGGGGTCCTCGGCGTAGATGCGGGCCTCGACGGCGGTTCCCCTGATCTCGGGTCCGGAGTCGGGCAGCCCGTCCAGCATGGAATCGTCGCCGCGGGCGAGCCTCAGCATCCACTCGACGAGATCCACACCGGTGACCTCCTCGGTCACCGGGTGCTCGACCTGCAATCGGGTGTTCATCTCGAGGAACGACGCCTCGCCGCGGTCCACGTCGTAGACGAACTCGACGGTTCCGGCCGACCGGTAGTTCACCGAGGACGCGAGAGAGCGGGACGCGGACAGCAGTTGCTCCACCACCTCGTCGGAGAGTCCGGGCGCCGGCGCCTCCTCGACCACCTTCTGGTTGCGGCGCTGCAGCGAGCAGTCGCGGGTGCCGAGGCTGAGCGTGCGGCCCCGGCCGTCGCCGAACACCTGGACCTCGATGTGCCGGGCGCGGGCCACGAAGCATTCCAGGAACACCCCCGACGAGGAGAAGTTGGCCTGGGCGAGGCGCTGGACACGGTCGTAGGCTTCGCGGAGTTCCGCGGCGTCGAAGCACGCCTGCATCCCGATGCCGCCACCGCCGCCGACCGCCTTGATCATCACCGGATAGCCGATGTCGGAGGCCGCGGACAGCGCGGCGTCGACGGAGTCGAGGAGCCCGCTGCCCGCGACGAGCGGGACGCCGACGGCGCGGGCGGCCTCGCGTGCGATGTGCTTGTTCCCGAACGTGCGCAACTGTTCGGGGGTGGGACCGACGAACGCGATGCCCGCGGATTCCGCGGCCGCGGCGAAACTGTCGTTCTCCGACAGGAACCCGTACCCGGGGTGAATCGCGCCTGCGCCCGTGGCGAGTGCGGCCTCCACGACGGCGTCGGCCCGAAGATACGACTCGTGGGCGGGGGCCGGGCCCAGCCGGACGGCGACGTCGGCCATCTCGACGTGCGCGGCGGCGGAATCGGCGTCGGAATACACCGCGACCGTCTTCAGTCCGAGGAGATGCGCGGTTCGCATGATGCGGCAGGCGATTTCGCCCCGGTTCGCGACGAGCAGGGTGTCGAAGGAGTACTCGATCGGCGGCGTATTCATCCCTGTGGACATGGTTGTATACGCTAAGGACGAGGTGTTTCACCGAGATTTCTCGAAGTAAAGCGTGGGTTAGTAACACCTCTCACGGTGTCGAGGGTTGCACCGGGGGGACGAAGTCGAACGTGGTGCCGAGCAGCCACACCAGCAGCAGGACCACGGGCAGGTGGAACATGAACTGCAGGAACGTGAATCCCACCAGATCACGCGCCCTGAGCCCCAGCACCGCGAGCAGCGGCAGCATGAAGAACGGGTTGATCAGGTTCGGCAGCGCCTCGGCGACGTTGTACACCTGGACCGTCCAGCCCAGGTTCATCCCGACGTCGGTGGCCGACTGCATGACGTACGGCGCCTCGACCAGCCATTTTCCGCCGCCGGACGGCACGAACAGGCCCAGCACGACGGTGTAGAGGGCGATGACGACGGTGAACGCTCCACCGCTACCGATGTTCGTGAAGAACTCGGCCAGGTGCTCCGAGATGGTGAGACCGTGTCTGCCCTCGGCCTCGGTGAGGATCGCGGCCATCGCGGCATACAGCGGAAACTGGACCAGGATGCCCGCCGTGGCCGGGACGGCCAGAGCGACGGCCTGCAGGAATTTACGCGGCGTTCCGTGCAGCACCAGCCCCAGAATGAGGAAGACCAGCAGGTACGCGTTCAGGCTACTGACGACGGTGAGCAGGGGTGTGGTCACGAGTTGGGAGACGAGCCAACCCAGCGTCATGAGCCCGGCCAGCGCCGGCAGGATCCAGCTGTACTCGAGCCACTCGCCCGGTCGTGATCGGGGTGGCACCTCCTTGGGCCGGTCGTCGAGGTCGACCTCGAGGTCCTGGGCGGTGGTGACGGCGGCGCCCCTCGGCGCCGAGAAGTGGGCGATCACCACGGTCAGGGCGATGATGATCACGCACATCAGCAGCGACTGCCACGTGAAGATCGTGGTCCCGAAGTCGAGAACGCCGGTGATCTTCAGCAGCGCCGGCGGCAGGGAGGCGGCGGTGGCCTGGAGTTGGGCGGCGGAGGACGACATGCCGAGCGCCCACACCGCGCCCAGACCCATGAAGGCCGCCGCGCCCAGGGCGCGGTAGTCCACCCGCAGGTCCGTTCGGCGTGCGATCGCCCGGGCCAGCAGCCCGCCGAACACCAGGCTGAGCCCCCAGTTCAGGAACGAGACCGACATGGACAGGAACGCCACGAAACTGACTGCGCTGCGTGCAGTCCCGGGCACCGTCGCCAGCCGGTCGATCAGCCGGGCCACCGGCGGGGACGTCGCGACGACGTACCCGGTCAGCACCACCATCGCCATCTGCAGGGTGAACGCGGTCAGATCCCAGAACCCGTCGCCGAACGCGTCCACCACTTCCTGCGGAGACGAACCGTTGGCCAGCGCGGCCACCGCGACGACGAACACGCCGACGAGGGCGAAGACGTAGGCGTCCGGAAACCACTTCTCCGTCCACCCGGCCAGCGACTGCGCAACCCGCGCCAAACCCTTCTCGGAACGGACGTCTTCGGTGGCGGAGGTCATGCAGCCGTTCCTCTTCTCTGCGTTCTCTGCGCGATGCGGGAGCCTACGAGTAGTCGCGTTCGATCCGCAGCGTCCCGATGGTGGTGGCCAGGGCGTCGTACTGCGTCACCAGGAAACAGAACTCGATCAGCCGCCGATCGTCGAAGTACGCCCCGAGCGCCGACCACGTGGCGTCGTCCAGGTTGTCGGTGGTGACGAGTTGGTCGACGGCGGTGAGAATGGCGCGGCGGCGCGCGTCCCAGCCGTCCGCGTCCGGACCTTCCAGCACCTGTTCGAGCAGCGCCGGGGTGACGCCGGCCCGGCGTCCGAGGCGCACGTGGTGGTCCATCTCGTAGCCGCACTTCCGCAGGTGCGCCACCCGCAGGATGATCAGTTCGGTCTCGTGGCGGGAGATCTTCCCGCCCGGCATCAGCTTGCCGGAGTAGTGCAGCCACGCACGGAACAGGCCCCCCGTGCGGCCCACGGTGCTGAACAGATGCGCGTCCGGGACGCCGGCGACGCGGGAGATGACGCGCCACAGCACCCAGTTGACGGGGCCGAGTTCCTTCAGACGTCCCGGTGGAATGCGTGCGGTCACGCCGCCCCCTCTCCTTCTACTCGCCCCCTGGCAGGAACGGTTGCGTGCGTGCGTAGTTCGATCGACCGGGTCATCTCGGTAGCCCGAGATGCGAGTCCCCGAAGTGGGAGGGCCCGAAGTGCGAGCATACGCACCGAATCCGTCCCGGGTACCCGGGACGGCGCGGAAATCCGGGTCTTCCGTCCCGCGATTCCCCGTTCGAGCGCGTCGACCGCCACCGTGATCGAGGAGGTCCGGGCGAGTGCGCTGCCGCGGGGCGCGGGGACCGCGGCGCCGTCGAAGCAGATCAGCGTGCGATCCGTGTCGATCTCGCCGAGCCGGGCGATGCCGACCCGGGTTCCGAGCGGCTTCATCTCCTCCCGCAGCGCCTCGCCGAGTTCCTCGGCGCCGCCTCTCGTCGCGCTGTGAACGCCACGCAGCGGGTCGAATGCCGTCGACGATGCCACGACCAGCGCGTACCCGTTGCGATGCCCGATGTACGGCCCCGCGGCCCGCAGCGTGTGGTACGTCCCCAGCACGTTGACCTCGATGGCGTAGCGCATCATTTCCGGATCACCCGCGACGATGTGCGCCGGGGGTGTCACGCCCGCGTTCGCGACGACCACGTCGAGGCCGCCGAGCCGGTCGGTGAGGTAGTCGAACGAGTCCTCGACGGCGCGCCGGTCGCGGATGTCGCATCGGCGCCACGGCGCCCGGCCGCAGGTGGTGGCGGTCTGTTCGAGGAGTTCGGGTTCGAGGCCGAGCAGCCCGACGCGGGCGCCCCGCTCGTGAAGTCGCCTGGCGAGTCCGGCGCCGATTCCCCGGGCCGAGCCGGTGATCAGGACGCGGCGTCCGACCAGATTCTCTTCGAGAGTGCGTGACATGGAGCGAGTTCCCAACCTGTGTTACCGAGCGGTAGCAAGACGCTAGCACCCGCTCGGTGCATTGGTGGGAAAAATGTCCCACCTAGTTGGACAACTGTCTCAATCACGGATCGCCCAGGCCATCCGCGCAAGGGAAAGTGCCTGCTCCGCGCGCTCGATCACCACCTCCCGCGACTCGCTGATGTGCGCGAGCAGCGTGTCGTATGCGGTGTCCAGCTTGCCGTCGAGTGCGAACTCGGCGACCGCGATGTGCTCGTCGACGGTCGCGCTCATGCGGTCGGGGGTCAGGTAGTCGAACATCCGGACCGGCCGAACCTTCGCGTTCACGCTGACGAGCGCATCGGACAGCGCTCGGTTTCCGGCCGACCGCAGCAGCACCGTGTGGAACTGCTCGTCGAGCGCCACGAATCCGGCATCCGGCTCGGGGTTCTCCTTCCGCAGCGCGTACCACCGCTCGAGTTCCGGCCCCAGGACGTCCGGGTCGTGCGACAGCGACTCGTCGGCCCGCACCCGGGCGATGCCCTGAAGCTCGAGGGTGATGCGCAGTTCGTACAGCCCGGCCAGTTCGTCGATGCGAGGGCGGTACGGAAACAGCCCGCCGACATCGCGCTGGACCAGTCCGTCGGCGAGGAGCCGGGCGAGCGCCTCCCGCACCGGTGTCCGCGACACCCCGTAGGTGTCGGCGAGACGTTCCTCGCCGAGCCGCTGTCCCGGCGGGATCCGCCCGCTCATCAGGTCGGTGCGCAGCGACAGGTAGACGTGATCGCTGAGGGAGCCGTCCGGCGCTCGGCGTGCCATCAGATGGCCATCGCCGCGCGGACGTCGGAGACCGCGGTCCGGACGTCGGAATCGGGTGCGGCTCCGCCGGCGCCGGACGACGTGACTCGCCCGGACTCGAGCACGTAGTAGCGCTCGGCGGATTCGAGCGCGAACCCGATGTGCTGTTCCACCAACAGGACTCCGAGGCCGCCTCGGCGGGTGAGTTCCATGATCGTGCGTTCGATCTCCGTCACGACGGACGGCTGGATTCCCTCCGTCGGTTCGTCGAGGATCAGCATCTTCGGTTCCGTGATCAGCGCCCGCGCGATGGCGAGTTGCTGACGCTGGCCGCCGGAGAGGAGACCGGCGCGCCGGTCCAGCAGGCCGCGCAGCGCCGGGAACAGGTCCAGCGCCTCGCCGACGAGTTCCTTGCCGCGCTTGCGGCCGTCTGCCACCACCTGCAGGTTCTCCGCGGTCGTCAGCTGACCGAACGACTGCTGGCCCTGCGGCACGTATGCGAGGCCGCGCGCCACCCGGGCGCTGGGCCGCAGCGCCGTGACGTCCTCGCCGTCGAACAGCACCCGCCCGGAATTCACCGTGATCAATCCGACCGCGGCCCGGAGAAGCGTGGTCTTGCCCGCGCCGTTGTGTCCCATCACCGCGGCCACCCCGTCCGACGGGACCGTCAGCGACACTCCGTGGATCACCTCGGTCCGGCCGTACCCGGCCCGGACGTCGTCAAGCTCGAGCATCGCTGTCCTCCTTCGCAACGTCGGGCTGCAACTCGGGGGCGGCGCCCGCCGCGGCGGTCCCGAGGTACACCTCCTGCACCCGTGGATCGGCCTGCACCTGTTCGACCGTGCCCTCGCTCAGCACCTTCCCGGCGTGCAACACCGTCACCGAGGTCGCGAACGCGCGCATGAAGTCCATGTCGTGCTCGACCACCACGACGGTTCGTTCACCGCCGATGCGGCGCAGCAGGTTTCCCGTCTCCTCGCGTTCCTCGTGGCTCATGCCCGCCACCGGCTCGTCGAGCAGCAGGACCGAACAGTTCTGCACCAGGAGCATGCCGATCTCGAGCCACTGCTTCTGCCCGTGCGCGAGGATTCCGGCCGGGGTGTCGCGGAGTTTGCCGAGACCCGTGACGTCGAGCGCCTCCTCGATCGCGGGGAGCACCGCCTTGCGGCGGCGCAGCAGCGTGAGCGCCGAGCGGCCGGAGCCCGCCGCGATGTCGAGGTTCTGGAGCACCGACAGTTCCTCGAACACACTCGCCGTCTGGAACGTGCGGCCCACGCCGAGCCGGGCGATGCGGTGCACCTTCTTGCCGATCAACTCGACGCCGGATTTCGTGACCGACCCCGTCGCCGGGACGAGCCCGGTGATGGCGTCGACCAGCGTGGTCTTGCCCGCGCCGTTGGGACCGATCAGGAACCGCAGATCGCCCTGCATCAGGGTGAGGTCGACGCCGTCGACGGCCTTGAAGCCGTCGAAGCTGACCCGCACGTCCCGGACCTCGAGGTACTCACTGGACATTCCGGCGTTGCCGCCGGGCACCGGCTCCCTGGTTGTGGTGGGAATCGTCATCGCGCCATCTCCATTCGTTCCGCCGTCTCGGTCTCGTCCTCCGGACCGGGCGGTGGCTGCTGTTCGGACGCGGCTTTCTGCTTGCGCTTCAGCAGCGCGAACAGCCCCGCGACACCGGCCGGGAAGAAGCCGACGACCACGATGAACAGCAGACCCTGCGCGTAGATCCAGCCGGACGGGAACGACTCCGAGAAGGCGCTCTGCGCCCATGCCACACCGATCGCGCCGAGGACGGGGCCGAGGAGCGTGGAGCGTCCGCCGATGGCCACCCCGATCAGGAACGCGATCGACGGGACGATCCCGACGTCGGCGGGGGAGATGATGCCGACGATCGGCACGAACAGCGCACCGGCGAGACCGGCGAAGAACGCTGCCGTCACGTAGGCGACGAGTTTGATGTTCGCCGGGTCGTACCCGAGGAAGCGCACCCGCTCCTCCTGATCCCGGACGGCGACGAGCAGTTCGCCGTACCGGCTGTTCATCAGTTGCCGGGTGACGGCGACGACGGCGAGCAGCACGCCGGCGGCGATGAAGAACAGCATCTGTTTGTTGGCGGGATCGTTCAGGTTGAAACCGAAGAACGTGCGGAACCTGTTGAGGCCGTTGCTCCCTCCGGTGCTCTGCTGACCCACCAGCAGGATGGCGAACGCGGCGGCGAGTGCCTGGCTGAGGATCGCGAAGTACGCGCCCTTGACGCGGCGCTTGAACACGCCGAGGCCGAGGACGAACGCCACCGACGCGGGGATCAGGAGGATTCCCAGGATCGTCACGATCGGCGACGTGAACGGCACCCAGTAGCCCGGCAGTTCGCGGATGCCCGCGATCTGCATGAAGTCGGGCACGGTGTCGCCGCGGAGTTCGGCGTCGGCGATCTTCAGGTGCATCGCCATCATGTAGGCGCCCAGTCCGAAGAACACCCCCTGGCCGAGCGTGAGCATGCCGCCGCGGCCCCACGCGAGGCCGATACCGACCGCGACGATCGCGAAGCACAAGAACTTGCCGAGCAGACTCAGCCGGAAGTCGCTGAGGACCGCGGGCGCGAGAACGAACAGAAGCAGCGCGGCCAGCGCGAATCCCGCCCACGCGCGGTAGCGGCCACTCGTCAGGATGCTCATACGAGACTCCTCGTCTTGACGGCGAACAGGCCCTGCGGCCGAACCTGGAGGAACACCACGATGACCACGAACACGATGACCTTGGCGATCGACGCCGTGGTCGAGTACTCGACGAACGAATTGAGGATGCCGAGCGCGAACGCGGCGATCACCGCACCCTTCATCTGGCCCAGACCGCCGACCACGACCACCAGGAACGCGTCGATGAGGTAACTCTGGCCGATGGTCGGGCTCGTCGAGCCGATCAGGGTGAGCGCCACACCCGCGACACCCGCCAGCCCGGAGCCGATGAAGAACGTCGTCACATCGGTTCGGCGACTGGAGATCCCGCTCGTCTCCGCGAGGTCGCGGTTCTGCACGACAGCGCGGATCCGGCGTCCCATCGACGACTTCTGCATCGCCAGCGACAGCGCGACGACGGCCACGACCGCGAGAACCAGGATGAACAGCCGCGTCTTCGGGACCACCGCGCCCAGGATCTCCACCCCGCCGGACAGCCAGCCCGGTGCGGCGACGTTGACGGCGGGCGCCCCGAAGACGTCGCGGGCCAGTTGCTGCAGGATCAGACCGACACCGAACGTGACCAGCAGCGTGTCCAGCGGCCGGTGGTACATCCGCTTCACGAGTGTCACCTCGAGCAGGACGCCCATCGCACCACCGACCACGAAGCCGACGAGCAGAGAGACGAACAGCGAACCGGTCGCGCTCGACACCACCTGCTGCACCACGTAGGCCGTGTACGAGCCGGCCATGATGAATTCGCCGTGGGCCATGTTGATGACGCCCATCTGGCCGAACGTCAACGACAGCCCCAGCGCCGCGAGCAACAGGATCGATCCGATACTCGACCCGGTGAACAGCTGTCCGATCACTACATCCATCGATGTATGTCCTCTCTCTTCCCTCGTGCTCGTCGGACCGTGTTCCAGCTACCCCAGCGACTCGGCCCACGGGTAGGACTTCAGGTACGGGTCCGGCTGAATCGGGGTGCCCGAATCCCAGACCGTGTAGATCAGGCCGTCGCCCCGGATCTCACCGATCCGCGCGGTCTTGGTGATGTGGTGATTGGACCCGTCGATGGTGACCAGACCCTCCGGTGCGGCGAACGTGACGCCGTCCGCGTTGTCCTGGATGTCCTTGGTGGCGAACGAGTTCGCCTTCTCGACGGTGTTTCTCCACAGGTACACGGACGTGTACGCGGCTTCCATCGGGTCGGACGTCGGCTTGTTCGCGCCGTACCGGGCCTTGTACGCGTCGACGAACTTCTTGTTCTCCGGCGTGTCGACGGTCTGGTAGTAGTTCCATGCGGTCAGCTGACCTTCGATGTTCTGGACGCCGATGCCGCCGACCTCCTCCTCGGCGATCGACACGGACACGACGGGCATGTCGGCGGGTTTCAGGCCGACGTTCGCGTACTCGCGGAAGAAGGCGACGTTGGAATCGCCGTTCAGGGTGTTGAATACGGCGTCCGCGTCGGCGGAGCGGACCTTGTTGACGATGGTCGAGAAGTCGGTGGAGCCGAGCGGTGTGTAGTCCTCGCCCTTGATCTCGATGCCGTTGGCCTCCGCGTACGCCTTGATGATGCGGTTGGCCGTCTGCGGGAACACGTAGTCGCTACCGACCAGGTACAGCGATGTGACGCCCTTCTCCTTCAGGTAGTCGAGAGCGGGCACGATCTGCTGGTTGGTGGTGGCGCCGGTGTAGAAGATGTTCTTCGAGTCCTCGAGCCCCTCGTACTGCACGGGGTAGTAGAGCAGCGAGTTGTTGTCCTCGAAGACCGGCAGCATCGCCTTGCGGCTCGACGACGTCCAGCCGCCGAACACGGCTGCGACGCAGTCGCTGCTGATGAGCTTCTCCGCTTTCTCCGCGAACACGGTGGGCTCCGACGCACCGTCCTCGGCCACGATCTGGATCTTCTTGCCGAGCACGCCGCCCGAGTTGTTGATCTCGTCGACCGCGAGTGCGATCGAGTCCCGGACGGTCACCTCACTGATGGCCATGGTGCCGGACAGCGAGTTCAGCGACCCGACCTTGATCGTGTCCCCGGACGTGTCCACACAGGACGCC
This sequence comes from Rhodococcus sp. NPDC057529, assembly GCF_042802055.1. Taxonomy (NCBI): domain Bacteria; kingdom Bacillati; phylum Actinomycetota; class Actinomycetes; order Mycobacteriales; family Nocardiaceae; genus Rhodococcus; species Rhodococcus sp. NPDC057529. Next base: position 305,817 of record NZ_JBHVEY010000008.1, on the reverse strand, counting down.
GCCGTGGACTCGCCGGCCGTGTCGGACGCCTTGCTGCCGCAACCGGTCAGCACGAGCCCGATGGCGGCGAGCGCGGTCGGTGCAGCGAGGGCGCGCTTGGAGAAGGTGCGCATGTACGGGCCTTTCCGTCGGAGGACTGGGTGGACCTCCGCAACCCGGGACATGTATCCGCCCCACGTATACAGAGGTGTATTCGTGGGGCGAACATTAAGCGGCCGTTGTTGCGCCTGAATGTCTGGCGGTGACGTGTTCGTGACGCGAATTACGGTTGCGTGAACAACCGCTCACAGTGCCCCGGCGTGGCCGGGAACCGGTGTGCGCTAACGGATCAGATAGGGCGACACCGAACTCTGGTGCTCGCTGATGTCGAGTTGCTTACCGAGCGGGGGGAACGCGCGCTGCGGGCAGTTGACGCGCTCGCACACCCGGCAACCGGCACCGATCGGGGTGCCCGGGTTGGAATCGTCGAGGTCCAGTCCGTCGCCGTACACGAGACGGTGCGCGTGCCGGATCTCGCAGCCCAGCCCGATCGCGAAGATCTTGGCGGGCTGACCGTAACGTTGGGCGCGGCGTTCGACGGTCCGGGCGATCCACAGGTACCGGCGGCCGTCGGGCATCTGCGCGATCTGGTTCATGATCTTGCCCGGGTACGCGAACGTCTCGTACACGTTCCACAGCGGGCACGTGCCGCCGCTGGTGGAGAAATGGAACCCGGTGGCGGACTGCCGCTTCGACATGTTGCCGGCCCGGTCGACGCGCACGAACATGAACGGGACACCGCGCAGCTTCGGACGCTGCAGCGTGGAGAGTCGGTGGCAGATCGTCTCGTAGCTCACCGAGTAGAACGCCGACAAGCGCTCGATGTCGTAGCGGAAGTCCTCGGCCACGTCGTGGAACTGGCCGTAGGGGAGGACCGTGGCCGCAGCGAAGTAGTTGGCCAGCCCGAGCCGGGCGAGCGCGACCGACTCGTCGCTCGTGAAGCCGCCCTCCGCCACCAGCTTGTCCAGCAGGTCGCCGTATTCGAGGAACGCCAGTTCGGTCGCGAACTTGAACACCTGCTGCCCACCCGACAGGTGCGGCGAGATCTCCAGCAGCCGCGACTCGGGGTCGTACCGGTGCAGGACGTTCTCGCCGAGGTCGATGCGCTTGACGATCTGCACGTCGTGCACCGTCTGCAACCGGCGGGCGATCTCACCGCCGACGTCGCCGCGGTGGAACCGCATCCGCGCCGTCAGCTCCTCCGCGGCGGTGTCCAGCTCGTGCAGATAGTTCTGCCGCTGATAGAAGTAGTCGCGGACCTCCTCGTGCGGCATCGTGATCGAGCCGCTGCCGCTGCCGTCGCTGTAGCGGTCCTCCGTCGCGAGCGCCAGCTGGGCGGTGGTGTTGCGGAAGCGGCGGTGCATGTTGACCATCGCCTTGGCCAGGCCCGGATGCGACGCCACCATCTCCGCGATCTCCTGGGCGTCGGCGTCGATCCCCATCTCCTGATCCAGCGCCACCTCGCGCATCTCCGCGATCAGGCGCGTGTCGTCCTGGGACGAGAAGAACGTGGTGTCGACGCCGAAGACCTCGCTGATCCGCAGCAGCACCGGCACCGTCAGCGGCCGGACGTCGTGCTCGATCTGATTGAGGTAGCTGGCCGAGATCTCCAGCGTCTTCGCCAGCGCCGCCTGGCTCAGACCACGCTCGGTTCGGAGCTGACGCAACCGGGTGCCGACGAAGGTCTTGGACATACGGCAATGGTACCGGCGCAGGTCAGCTGTGCGAACGGAACCTTCGCAAGATTTGCTCGCTCGGGTCGGGAGGTCAGGCCCTGTTCTCCGAGCGCGGGGCGCCGATCCCCGGGTCGATCCGGTACGGACCCGACGCCGACGGTGCGACGGGGAAGTCGAACATCGCCGTCGGCAGGTACACGGTCGAGCAGGAGTTCGGGATGTCCACGACCCCGGACAGCCTGCCCTCGATCGGCGCGGCGCCGAGCAGGAGATACGCCTGCTCGGGGCTGTACCCGAACTTGGTGAGGTAGTCGATCGCGTGGAGACATGCACGCTGATATGACAGGTGCGAGTCGAGGTACTTCTGTTCCCCGTCCAGGGTGACGGACGTCCCCGAGAACGCGAGCCATTCCGAGTACTGCGGATCGGTGTTGCCGGGCATGAAGATCGCGTTCTCGGACACGCCGTACGTGTCCATCCCGCCGGGGATGATGTCGACGCGCAGGTCGATGAAGCCGCCCATCTCGATGGCGCCGCAGAACGTGATCTCGCCGTCGCCCTGGGAGAAGTGCAGATCGCCGACCGACAGGTTCGCTCCGTCGACGAACACCGGGTAGAAGACGCGGCTGCCCTGGGTGAGGTTCTTGATGTCCTGGTTGCCGCCGTTCTCGCGCGGGGGCGCGGTGCGGGCCGCCTCGCCGGCGACGCGGTCGAAGTCGGAACCCGACAGGGACCCGAGGACGGCGTCCTGCGGTTCGGGCGGCAGCGCGAGTGGGGGAACCCGGCCCGGGTCGGTGGCGATGAGCGCGCCCTCCCTCGCGTTCCACTTCGACAGGAGGGCGGCCGACGGCGCGGTGCCCATCAGCCCGGGGTGCACGATGCCGGTGAACGAGACGTGGGGGACGTGGCGCGACGTGGCGGTCTGGCCGGCGAAGTCCCAGACGGCCTTGTAGGCGTCGGGGAACTGCTCGGTGAGGAGTCCGCCGCCGTTGTGGCGGGAGAAGATGCCCGTGTAGCCCCAGCCCTGGCCGGCCAGCGGGCCGGAATCCTCCTGGGGGATGGGCCCGACGTCGAGGATGTCGACGATCAGCAGGTCGCCGGGCTTTGCGCCCTCCACGGCGAACGGTCCGGACAGGGTGTGCACGGTGGTGAGCGGTGCGTTGAGGATGTCGTCGGCGGAGTCGTCGTTGTGGATGGCGCCGTCGAACCATTCGCGGCAGTGCACGCGGAAGGAGTCGCCCGGTTTCACCGTGACTGCGGCCGGGATGTCGGGGTGCCAGCGGTTGTGCCCGACTATCGCCTGGTCGGTGAACTTCTTCGAGGAATCGAGCGGAAACAGCAGTTCGGGCATGTGCGCTCCTTCGGTGGCCGGTCAGGGACGAGGAAGTCGGCGATGCAGCGGGTTGTTCGTGACGGGTGAACGCCCGGTCGCGGCCCGCGGTGGCGGTCCGGCGACGACGGCCGGTTCGTGAGCCGACCTCTTCGTTGCGTCGAGGAGTTTCATCGCGGACGAAGATCCGTGTCCGAGGCGCGGGGAGGACACGAGCCGGGCGGCGTCGCCTTCGCATCCGGGGCAGGGGACCGATCGGGGCACGTCGGCCATGGGGAACGACCGCTCGAACGGGCCGCAATCGGCGGCGCATCGGAATTCGTACAGCGGCATCGTGGTGCCCTTCGCCCGGAGGAGACCATTCGAGGTCACGGTAGCCGACCGGATCGGTGATTGCAGTCACATCGGGCTGTCGGAGGCGCCTCCGCGGACGGGGAACGGCACGGTCGGGCGGGGGCAGTTATCTGTGTACGACGGGTTGCGTGCATGTGGTTCACCACCTGCGAGTTTTTGCTACTGGCGAGTATTTTTCCTCCCCGATCGGGCAGGTGTGGCGCTGAACTTTCTTAACAGTCTTTGCAAAGTGTTGTGAAAAGCTAGCCAAGATTGGCAGTAGCAACAGGTAGACGGCACTTTTTGCTTATGCCATTCTCGGTGAGTACATACGAAGGGCCTGGCAAGGATGTGAAGCAGTACATCCGTACCGGACCAGAAGTCGAAGAGAGTGGAGTCTTGATGTCGACCACCGGCACCCCGAAGACCGCAGCTGAAATCCAGCAGGATTGGGACACCAACCCGCGCTGGAAGGGAGTAACCCGCAACTACACGGCGGAGCAGGTCACCAAGCTCCAGGGCACCGTTGTCGAAGAGGCGACCCTCGCACGCCGTGGATCCGAGATCCTCTGGGACCTCGTGAACAACGAGGACTACATCAACTCGCTGGGCGCGCTGACCGGCAACCAGGCCGTGCAGCAGGTCCGTGCAGGACTCAAGGCCATCTACCTGTCCGGCTGGCAGGTCGCCGGTGACGCGAACCTGTCCGGACACACCTACCCCGACCAGAGCCTCTACCCGGCCAACTCGGTCCCGCAGGTCGTGCGCCGCATCAACAACGCGCTGCTGCGCGCCGACGAGATCGCCAAGGTCGAGGGTGACACCTCCGTCGACAACTGGCTCGCCCCGATCGTCGCCGACGGTGAAGCCGGCTTCGGTGGCGCGCTCAACGTCTACGAGCTGCAGAAGGCCATGATCGCGGCCGGTGTCGCCGGTTCGCACTGGGAGGACCAGCTCGCGTCGGAGAAGAAGTGCGGCCACCTCGGTGGCAAGGTGCTCATCCCCACGCAGCAGCACATCCGCACCCTGACCTCGGCTCGCCTCGCGGCCGACGTCGCGGACGTCCCCACCGTCGTCATCGCGCGAACCGACGCCGAGGCCGCCACCCTCATCACCTCCGACGTGGACGAGCGTGACCGCCCGTTCCTCGACGGCACCCGCACCGCCGAGGGCTTCTACGGCATCAAGAACGGCATCGAGCCCTGCATCGCGCGTGCCAAGGCCTACGCCCCGTACTCCGACCTCATCTGGATGGAGACCGGCGTGCCGGACCTCGAGGTCGCCAAGAAGTTCGCCGAGGCCGTCCGCAGCGAGTTCCCCGACCAGCTGCTCGCCTACAACTGCTCCCCGTCCTTCAACTGGAAGGCGCACCTGGACGACGCGACCATCGCGAAGTTCCAGAAGGAGCTCGGCGCGATGGGCTTCAAGTTCCAGTTCATCACCCTGGCCGGCTTCCACTCGCTCAACTACGGCATGTTCGACCTGGCCCACGGCTACGCCCGCGAGGGCATGACCGCCTTCGTCGACCTGCAGGAGCGCGAGTTCAAGGCCGCCGAGGAGCGTGGCTTCACGGCTATCAAGCACCAGCGTGAGGTCGGCGCCGGCTACTTCGACAGCATCGCCACCACGGTCGACCCCAACACGTCGACGGCTGCGCTGAAGGGCTCCACCGAAGAGGGCCAGTTCCACTAGGAACTGAGCCGCCTCTCCGGAACGTCAACGCACCAGTCGGGCGGCCCGCAATTCGCGTTGCGGGCCGCCCGTGCCGGAGTCCGAGGCTTTTGGAAGTACCCGGTGAGTTACCCCTGTGCTCGCCAAATCGGTTGTCACCGAAGCGCAGTCAAGGTTGAGGAGATACGACGTGACCAGCGAAAAGATTCAGCGCGTCGGCGTGATCGGCGCCGGGATCATGGGCGCCGGAATCGCAGAGGTGTGCGCTCGCGCGCACGTCGACGTTCTGGTGTTCGAGCAGACCCGTGAGCTTGCGGCGGCGGGGCGTTCGCGCATCCTGCGTTCGCTCGATCGCGGAGTGAGCAGCGGCAAGATCACCGAGCGGGAACGGGAGCAGGCCGCCTGGCGGCTGCGGTTCACCTCCGACCTCGGTGATTTCGCGGACCGGCAGCTCGTCGTGGAGGCCGTCGTCGAGGACGAGAAGGTGAAGAGCGAGATCTTCGCCGAACTCGACCAGGTCGTGACGGATCCGAACGCCGTGCTGGCGTCCAACACGTCGTCGATCCCGATCATGAAGCTGGGCATCGCCACGACGGCCCCGGAGCGGGTCATCGGGATGCACTTCTTCAACCCCGTTCCGGTGCTTCCCCTCGTCGAGCTGGTGACCACGCTCAAGACGAGCAAGTCGGTGTCCGAGCGGGCCGAGGCTTTCGCGAGTGACGTGCTGGGCAAGCAGGTCGTCCGGTCCGCGGACCGTTCCGGGTTCGTCGTCAACGCCCTCCTGGTGCCGTACCTGCTGTCCGCGATACGCATGGTGGAGTCCGGGTTCGCCACGAAGGAAGACATCGACAAGGCAACCGTTCTCGGCCTCGCGCACCCGATGGGTCCGCTCGCGCTGACCGACCTGGTGGGCCTGGACACGGTGAAGTCCATCGCCGACTCCATGTACGAAGAGTTCAAGGAGCCCCTGTACTCGGCTCCGCCGCTGCTGCTCCGCATGGTCGAGGCCGGGTTGGTCGGCAAGAAGTCCGGTGCGGGCTTCTACGAGTACGGCGACAACGCCCGTGCCGGCAAGAAGGCCAGCTAGCAGGTAGGTAGGTGACTGCACCTGTGCCCAGAAAGGTCGACCGCATGTCCAGCACCGCAGCATACGGATCCAGCATCCTGGGGTATCCCCGCATCGGACCTCGCCGCGAACTCAAGCGTGCCCTCGAGTCCTACTGGCACGGCACGGGAACGAAGGACGAACTCGTCGCCGTCGCCCGCGATCTCCAGGAGGAGACGTGGAGTGAGCTCGCCGCGACCGGGTTGACCCAGGTCCCGGGCAACACGTTCTCCTACTACGACCACGTACTCGACAACGCGCTGCTGTTCGGTGCGGTGCCCGAGCGGTTCGCGCCGCTCGAGAGCCAGCTCGATCCGCTGGACTTCTATTTCACCCTGGCACGGGGCAGGCCGGACTTCCCGCCGCTCGAGCTGGTGCGGTTCTTCGGCACCAACTACCACTACCGTCAGCCCGAACTGGACGAGAACACCGAGTTCTCGCTGCGGTCCGAGACCCTGCTGGACGAGTTCGAGCGGGCGAAGGCCCGCGGGATCGAACTGCGCCCCGTCGTGTTGGGACCCGTGTCGCTGCTCCTGCTGTCGAAGGTCGGTCCGACGTCGAAGCGGCACGGCTTCTCGACCCTGGATCTGCTGGACGAGCTGCTGCCGGAGTACGAGCTGCTGTTCGAGCAGCTGGCGAAGGCCGGCGCCACGTGTGTCCAGCTGGACGAGCCGTCGTTCACCGAGGACCGCACGCCGGAGGAGCTGGCTGCGCTGGCCCGGGTATACGAGAAGTTGTCGCACGCGCCGCTGCGTCCCCGCATCCTCGTCACCGGACCGTACGGGCATCTCGGGGAGGCCCTCGCCGTCCTCGCCTCCACGAAGGTCGAAGCGATCGGTCTCGATCTCGTCAGTCATCGGCTCAGTGCCGACGAGCTGGCGCGGATCCCGGGGATGAAGCGCAAGCGCATCTACGCCGGCGTCGTCGACGGCCGGAACGTGTGGCGGGTCGACCGGTACAACACGCTGACGTACCTGAACACGCTGAAGGACGTCGTGCCCGATCTCGTGGTCTCGACGTCGACGTCGTTGCTGCACGTGCCGTACGACGTGCTGTCCGAGTACGACATCCCGGGCGACGTCGCGGACCGGCTCGCGTTCGCGAAGCAGAAGGTCGGCGAGGTGGTCTCGCTGGCCAAGGCTCTGACGGAGGGACCGTCCGACAAGTGGCGCAAGCGCCCCACGTCGGTGCACTTCAAGCTCAAGCACGCGGTGCGCGCACGGGTCAACGCGATCAGGCCGGACGACCGCATCCGCGCCCCGTACGAGGAGCGGCGGGTCGCGCAGCAGGAGCGACTGAACCTGCCGCTCGTTCCGGCGACGACGCTGGGTTCGTTCCCGCAGACGAACGAGATCCGGATTGCCCGGTACGAGCTGGGGCAGGGGCGCCTGGAGTGGGACGAGTACTACAAGCGGATCCAGGCGGAGATCGAAAGCACGATCCGGTTGCAGGAGGACATCGGTCTCGACGTCCTCGTGCACGGTGAGCACGAGCGCAACGACATGGTGCAGTACTTCGCGGAGCTTCTCGAGGGGTATGCCTTCACGCACAACGGCTGGGTGCAGGCTTACGGCTCGCGGTGTACACGTCCCCCGATCCTCTACGGGGACGTGTCGCGGCCGAAGCCGATGACCGTCGAGTGGATCGCGTACGCGCAGTCGCTGACGGACAAGCCGGTCAAGGGCATGCTGACGGGTCCGGTGACGATGATCGCGCGGTCGTTCGTCCGCCAGGATCAGCCGCTGTACGAGACGGCCGACCAGTTGGCGCTGGTGATCCGTGACGAGATCGCCGACCTGGAGGCGGCGGGAATTGCGATCATCCAGGTCGACGAGCCGGCCATCCGGGAACTGCTGCCGTTGCGCGAGAACGGCCGCGAGGCGTATCTCGAGTGGGCGGTCGACGCGTTCCGTCTCGCGACGGGTGCGGCGAAGCCGGAGACGCAGATCCACACGCACCTCACGTACACGAGCCGGGCGTCGGTGGTCGACGCCATCGAACGGCTCGATGCGGACGTGACGGCGATCGTGGCGACGCGTTCCATCACGTGGGTGCTCGATGCCATCAAGGAGCGGGCGTTGACCCACGGGGTGGGTCCGGGTGTGTACGAGAGCCGGTCGGCCCGGATTCCGGACATCGACGAGTTGGACGAACTGCTCACGGAGGCGAGCGAGTCGGTCTCACTGGAACGGCTGTGGGCCAACCCGGACGGCGGGCTGAAGACTCGCCACTACTGGCAGCTCGAGCCCTCGCTGCGCAACCTGGTGGCGGCCGCGAAGCGTCTGCGCAGGCGGTCCGAAAAGGAAGAATCCGAGGACTGATTCCTCCGGCGTGTTCGGGGTCACCGCGGTAGCGGCGGCCCCGAACGTGCGTTCGGTCGCGCAAGCATGTAGGCATGTACGGATGGTTACCGCAGCCGCATATGCAGTCACGTCCGCCGACAGCCGTTTCGAGAAGACCACCCTGCAGCGCCGCGAACTCGGACCGCTCGACGTGCTGATCGAGATCAAGTTCGCCGGCATCTGCCACTCCGACATCCACACCGCCCGCAACGAATGGGGCAGCACCCGGTACCCGGTCGTGCCCGGTCACGAGATCGCGGGCGTGGTGAGCGCGGTCGGGTCCGACGTCACGAAGCACCGGGTCGGCGACCGCGTCGGGGTCGGGTGCTTCGTCGACTCCTGCGGCGAATGCGACGCCTGCCGGGCCGACGAGGAGCAGTACTGCTTCAACCGGGTGACCGGGACGTACAACGCCGAGGGGCGCGACGGCGAGCGGACGCAGGGCGGCTACTCGACGCACATCGTGGTGACGGAACACTTCGTCCTGTCCATCCCCGACGGCCTGGAACTGGACGTCGCGGCGCCGCTGCTGTGCGCGGGCATCACGTTGTACTCACCGCTCGCGCACTGGGGCGCCGGACCGGGCAAGAAGGTCGCCGTCATCGGGATGGGCGGTCTCGGGCACGTCGGCGTGAAGATCGCGCACGCGATGGGCGCCGACGTCACCGTGCTCAGCCAGTCGCTCGGCAAGAAGGACGACGGCCTGAAATTCGGCGCCGACCACTACTACGCCACCTCGGATCCGGGCACGTTCGCGCAGTTGCGCGGACGGTTCGACCTCATCGTCAACACCGTGTCGGTGAATCTCGACATCGACGCGTACCTGTCGATGCTCGCGATCAACGGCACCCTCGTCGAACTGGGGTTGCCGGAGAAGCCGATCGAGGTGCGCGCGTTCAGCCTCGCCGCGAACCGCCGCAGCCTGGCCGGTTCGATGGTGGGCGGCATCGCTCAGACGCAGGAGATGCTCGACTTCTGCGCCGAACACGGAATCGGCGCCGAGATCGAGGTGATCTCGGCGGACCAGATCGACGGCGCCTACGACCGCGTCGTCGGCAGCGACGTGCGGTACCGATTCGTGATCGACACGGCAACGATCTGACCTACGCGTCGCCGAGTTGATCTCGCAGCGACGCCAGGGTCTTCGCGAGCAGGCGGGACACGTGCATCTGCGAGATGCCGACGCGGTCGGCGATCTGGGTCTGGGTCATGTTGCCGAAGAACCGCAGCATGAGGACGGTCCGCTCCCGTTCGGGCAGTGACTGGAGCAGGGGGCGCAGGGTCTCGTGGTTCTCGACGTCGTCCATCGCGGCGTCGTAGTCGCCGAGTGTCTCCACCATGGACAGCTCGCCCGCCCGGTCCGACGACGTGTTGTCTACGGAGACGGTCTGGTAGGCATTGCCCGCGAGCAGTCCCTGCGCCACCTCCTCCTGTTCGAGGTCCAGGTGCTCGGCGAGTTCGGAGACGGTCGGGGCGTGGCCGAGGCTCTGCGACAGTTCGGCGACCGCCTGACTGAGCGCGAGGTGCAGTTCCTTCATCCGGCGGGGAACCCGGACGGCCCACCCGGTGTCGCGGAAATGCCGCCGGACCTCGCCCATGATGGTGGGAACGGCGAAGGACACGAAGTCCGAGCCGCGCTCCACGTCGAACCGGTCCACGGAGTTGACCAGGCCGAGGCGCGCGACCTGCACCAGATCGTCGTGCGCCTCGCCGCGGCCGTCGAAGCGGCGGGCGATGTGCTCGGCCAGTGGCAGGCAGCGAGTCACGACGGCGTCGCGCAGTCTGCTGCGCCGCGGGTCGTCCTCGTCGAGGGCTGCCATCTGTTGAAACAGTGCTGTGACGTCCTGATACTCGTCCGGCCAACGGGCCGTGTGCCCCCCACTGTGAGTATGGGACGTCACAGACTCAGGCCGTTCTTCACCTTGGTGAATTCCATGGTGGTGACGAAACCCGCGGTGGAAGCGTCGCGCTCCTGTTTCAGGTCGAGCGAATCGGTGAGGGCGTTGAGGACGTGCCAGGCGAACGAGCGTTCGCCGAGGGAGTCGACCGAGGTGGTGGTGCTCGACACGTCGACGCGCAGGGTGCCGTCGAGGAATTGCAGGCGGCACACCAGAAGTGCATCCGGTGTCGCGCGGACGATCAGCTGGGTACAGATCTCGTCCATGGCCAGTTTGATGTCGGCGATGGAGTCGAGGTCGAAGTCTTCGTGGATGGCAACGGTGGCTGCCAGGGCGCGCAGTACGGAGAGCTGATCGGGCGTTGCTCGCACGCGCAGTTCGACGACGGGATGTGTGTGATCCTGGTCGGGTTCGATTGTCTTGGCGATGGCCATGAGACCTCCGGGTCGGGCGTACCGTGCTGTCGGCGAGTGGTGGGTCGGCTCGCGCTGCTGAGAAGTCAGGGTAGCGATCCGGCGACACCGCAGGTGGAATACCGCAGAACAGGACCGATCAAACCAGTCCGATCAGTACGTTTGCGCGGGTAGTGTTGGCGGCACGATCAGCGTTCCTGAGGCCCTCGGCAGGGTCGTGACGGTCACGGGAGACGAGTGAGTGGGATGCCTGACGAGATTCACCTGCACACGTTGAGTGACGTCGATGCCGACGCGGTCACCGTCTCGCTCGACTCCGTGCTCGAATTGCTCGAGCCCGAGGACGAGTTCGAGGTCGTGCTGGACACGGTGTGCCGCAGGATCGTGTCGACGTTCGCGGGTGCGGCGATGGCCGGGGTCACCGTTCTCGGGGCGACCGGACCGGTGACGGCGGCAGCGACCTCGGACGACGTCGTGGCGCTCGAGGAGTTGCAGTACCGCTTCGGTGAGGGCCCCGCGCTCGACGCCATTCGCTCCCGCGAACCAGTGCGCGCCGACCGTGCCGCCGCGTACGAGAAGTGGCCGGCGTATGCCGCGAGTTCCGAACCGGTAGGCGTTCACAGTTATCTGTCCGTTCCGCTGCCTGGCCCGGAGCAGTCGGCGGCACTGAATCTGTACGGACTGTTGCCGCACGCCTTCCACCGGATGGACGAGTCGGTGCTCGAGTTGCACGTCGAGGCGGCATCGGTCGCGGTGCGCAACGCCCGACGGTACGGCGAGGCGAGAAATCTGATCGGACAGCTTCGGATCGCACTTCGTTCCCGTTCCGTCATCGACCAGGCCAAGGGAATCGTGATGGCGTTGCGGGGTCTCGACGCCGAGACCGCATTCGACGTCCTCGTCACCCGTTCGCAGCGCGAGAACGTCAAACTTCGGGTGGTCGCAGAACGTGTCGTGGCGGCTGTTTCTGCCCGCACAACCGTGCGTAACGGTTTGTAATCGCTCACCAGGGCAAATGAGGGCCCGAGTATCTGTTATTTCCTTGTGACACATCACAGGCGGGAGTAGTCTCGAACCGAGGTTGAACACACAGCCGATGTCGGGAAGCGCTGCCGTAGCAGACAGTGTCATGTGTCCGAGGTCGGGTCTGTCTGCAAGTGCTCCGCTTCCCCTCTCAATGTTCGAGATGGGGTGAGCCATGTCTGTTGGTCAAGGGGTCCCAGAACCTGAAATGGCGTGTTCGGGCACGGAGTTCGGTACCACGTACAAGCCGAGAGTAACGCTCGCGGCCGTCGGTTCCGCTCCGACACGCTGTGCGAGCGCGGAATTCACTTCCGAGCGACTCGGTTCCGGGGTGATGCTGGTAGGGGTGCGGGGCGAGATCGACCTGTTCAGTGCACCGGGGTTCCGCGATTACGTGTGTACGCGGATCTCGCCCGAGGGGCAGTTCATCCTCGACATGTCGAAGGTGGACTTCATCGGAACCGCGGGACTGTCGGTGCTCGACACCGTCCACGCGACGAACGTCCGGGACGGGCGGACGTGGGCGATGATCTGCGGCCGGCCGGTCTACCGGCTGCTCAGGGCGGCGGGCCAGGAGTCGAGCTTCCCGTGCTTCGCGTCCGTGGACAGCGCCCTCGGGGCCTGGCACGGCCGAACGGCGTAAGCGGCCGACCGGCCGAACCGGCGCCCGAGTTCAGTGGGCGCCGGTTCGACTCGTACGCGGAGGGGCCGACACACAGCGGCCGTAGGCGCGGAGGGTGTCGGTGGCGACCCGGTCCCACGAGTAGCGTGCGCGGGCGCGATCGCAGCCCGCCATGCCGTATCCCGTGCGGAGGGCGTCGTCGTCGAAGATCTGTCGCAGGGCCTCGGCCAGGCGGACCGGGTTGCGCGGGGAGATCAGGCGTCCGGTGATGCCGTCGACCACCGTGTCGCGCATGCCGCCGACGGCGGACGCGACCACCGGAGTGCCGCAGGCCATCGCCTCGAGCGGCACCATGCCGAACGGCTCGTACCACGGGGTGCACACGACGGCGTCCGCTGAGCGCAGCAGCGCGGGCATGGCGTTTCGCGGCACCCGCCCGACGATCCGTACCCGGTTGCGCACCTTCGTCTCACGGGCCAGCGTCAGCAGTCTGGACGCTTCGGGGTCGTCGGCGACGTCGTCGGCGGCCGGTCCGCCCGCGATGACGAGTTCGGTGTCGGGGAAGTGGGTGAGCGCCTCGATGGCGGTGTCGAAGCCCTTGCTCGGCGCCAGCCTGCCGACCATGACGAGGCGGTGGCGTTTGCCCTTCTCGTCGGCGCGGCCGTCGGGTGTGAACTCCTTGACGTCGACGCCGGACGGAACGACGGACGTGCGCGAGCGGGGCAGGCCGAGGTGGGAGAGTTCGAAGACCTCGTCCGTGCACGTCGCCACCACCCGGGTGGCACCGCGGGCGATCAACTGCTCCAGGTGAATTCGGTTGTGGGTGCTCGACGTGTCCGCGTGCTCGAACCGTTGCTCGACCACTCCCAGCGCGTGGAACGTCTGGACCACCGGGATGCCGAGTGTGCGGGCCGCGAGTTGCGTCGCGATCCCGGACATCCAGTAGTGGGCGTGGACGATGTCGGGCCGCTCGGCCTCCCATTCGGCCTTCAGGACGCTGCCGAATGCCCCCATCAGCGGCAGGATCTCGGCCTCCGGCAGCGGCCGTGCGGGGCCGACCGGAACGTGCACGACGGTGTACCCGCCCGCGGCCGTGACGCGCTCCGGGGCGTCCTCGCTCTCCGCCCGCGTGTAGACCGTGACGTCGTGGCCCTCCCTCGTGAGGGCCGCCGACAACTCGGCGAGATGAATGCTCTGCCCTCCGACTTCGGCGCCGTCCGACACGTCGAGGGGACTGGCGTTGGCGGAGACCATCGAAATCCGTAATCGTCTCGAGGTGCCGACGGCGGCCGTTCTCATCGGCTGCCCGCCGCACACGGGAGGTCTGGGTTCGCGATGAATGGCCGTCATGCCACGGGGATTCCCGAACTTCGGGTTTGTAAACCGACCGACTCGCATTCTGTCACGGGACGGGTGACACGAGCCGGCCGGTGTTGCGTTCTAGTACCAGCGACGCCTGCCGCCGACCGCACGCCCGGTCGCGCCGAGAATCCACAGGACCGCACCGATCACCACGAGGATGATGCCGATGGTCCAGAGCCAGTTGATGCCGGCCAGCCATCCGATCAGGAGCAAGATCAGTCCGAGCACGATCATGACGTTCCTCGATTCTTCATCCCACCGAAGTGAGGGGCGAGTCCGACTGCGGACCCTCCCGCACCTCGTCGACCCCTGCGCCCATTGCGTAGGTCAGATGCCCGCCGAGCGCGCCGCCGATGCCGATCGCGAGGAGTCCCGCGGTGCTCGTGGCGACAGCGCGTCCGTCGGTCCCGTGTCTGCGGCGAAGGTAGGACGCGAGCATGGCCACGACACCGATGGCGTTGGCCTCGGCGTGGATCAGCCCGACGCGGCGCTGAACAGTGTCCCGTTCGGCCCAGTCCGCCCAGCCGGTCATCAGTGTCGGGGGAGTGGCGAGTAGTCCCAGGGCGATCAGCCTGCGTGCGCCGACGTGATCGCGAAATGCCAGATCGAAGACGCTCGCGCCGACCCACGCCCCGATGGGAAGGCTGACGAGAACGGGGTGCACGGGATGCCCGAGCCAGGACCCGCGCAACAACGGGCCCGCGTCGGAGGAACCGAGTGCCCCCTGGATCCGCTGCTGCAGAAACCGGCTGCCGCCGTCGAGGAACCCGGCGGCCTCCGCTTTACGGAACAGGCTCTCGAGGTTCATGGCTTCCGGTTACCCACGGCGGCTCGAAGAAAACCGGTCCGCCTTGTCGTCGGTGCAGGTCGGGCGTAGCGTCGGGACCACGTTCTCGAAGGTGAGGTGAGTGCAATGAAACTCAATCTCTTCGCAGCTTGGGTCAGCTTCGCTCTGGTTCTGCTCTCGGTGGTCTGTCTGGGTGGGTTCCTCGTCGCCGCGGGATCCGGGCAGGGTGGCTGGGCGGTGATCTCCGGGTCGCTGTGCGTCGTCGCACTGGCCGGAGCGATGGCGCTGTACGGCGGAACCGTGCGCCACGACCACAGGCTGCATCACGAAACGCCGCACCTGTTCTGACTGCGGCACTTCCGGTCGGCGTCAGGATTCCGCGAGCCGCCGCTTCTCCGCGTCGATGTCGAAAGTGGCGGGCCGGTGTCGTCCAGAATCCGCATGCGTACTCTGCCATGTACAGACGGTGCCACAGGAGCGTTACATGGAGGTGTGGTCGGCGACGTGCATCAGTGCCGTGTCCTGGTGATCGGGACCGGGTTCTCCGGTCTGGGCACGGCCATCCAGCTGCGCAAGCGTGGGCGCGACGACTTCATCCTACTGGAGAAGGCGCGGGAGGTCGGCGGCACGTGGCGGGAGAACACGTACCCGGGCTGTGCGTGTGACGTGCCCTCACACCTGTACTCCTTCTCGTTCGAGCCGAACGCGGACTGGACGCAGATGTGGTCGGGGCAGGCGGAGATCTTCGACTATCTGCGCGGACTGGCCGACAAGTACGACCTGCGGCGCAACATTCATTTCGGCCGCACGATGACGGGCGGCTACTGGGACGCCGACCACTGCCGCTGGCACATCCACACCGAGTCGGGCGACGAGTACGTCGCGCAGTTCGTGGTGTCCGGGATCGGCTCCCTGCACATCCCGAACGTCCCGGATCTGCCGGGAGCCGGCACGTTCGAGGGCACCGCGTTTCATTCGGCGCGGTGGAACCACGACTACGACCTGCGGGGCAAGAAGGTCGCGGTGATCGGGACGGGCGCCAGCGCGATCCAGTTCGTTCCCGAAATCGTGGGCGACGTCGCCGAGTTGCAGTTGTATCAGCGGACGCCGCCCTGGGTGATCCCGGGCTTGAACTTCCGTATCCCGCCGAAGGTGCGGCGCCTGTTCGGCCGGGTCCCGCTGGTGCGGCGGATGGCGCGTGCCGCCGTCTACTGGACTTACGAATCGCTCGCGCTCGGGTTCAACGGGCATTTCCGCCTGATGAAGCCGATCGAGAGCGCGGCGCGGGGGAATCTGAACAGGACGGTCACCGATCCCGAACTCCGCCGCAAGCTCACCCCGTCCTATGTCATCGGTTGCAAGAGGATCCTCGGGTCGGACAGGTACTACCCGGCGCTGATCTCACCGAGGTCGGTCGTGATCACCGAGGGTATCGCGGAGGTCCGGCCGCACGGCATCGTCGCGGGGGACGGGACGGAGCGGGACGTGGACGCGATCATCTATGCCACCGGATTCCACGTCACCGACGGCTTCGAAAGCATCGCCCTCACCGGGGTCGACGGCAGGCGCCTCGCCGACGAATGGCACGAGCACGGCATCCGCACTCACCTCGGTATCACCGTCGCGGGTTACCCCAACGCGTTCTTCCTCCTCGGCCCCAACACCGGGCTCGGTCACAATTCGGTGGTGTTCATGATCGAGTCGCAGATTCGCTACGCCCTTCGGCTGATGGATCTCGTCGACCGGCGCGGGGCCGACGCTGCGGTCGTCCGGCCTGCCGTGCAGAGCAGCTTCAACGCAGACATTCAGCGGAAGCTGTCGAGGGGCGTGTGGTCCCGCGGCGGATGCGTGAGCTGGTATCTGGACTCGCACGGTGTCAATCGCGCGATCTGGCCGGGCTCGACCGTGCGTTACTGGCGGCAGACGCGGGATGTCGATCCGGCGGACTTCGAGTTCACACCCGGCTGAAGGGCGGCGGGGTCACTCCGTCAACGAGATGGCTTCCCCAGAGGTCCGTTCCGGTGATCCGGGCGATGGCCGTGCCATCCGGGCCGGTGATCCGGAGTTCCGTACCTGCGGACAGGTCTGCGTCCGCACCGAGGGCGTCCGTCAGGGTGCGGACGCGGCCGTGCCAGACGTACCGACCGCTGATGGGTTCGAAGTTTCCCGCCAGCTGGACCTGCACGGTCACCGCGGGACGGTCGCCGACGACGATGTCGGCGGGGCCGCGGTAGCCCTCTTCTTCCTCGTGTTCGTTCACACGGGCAAGTTTACCTGTGACTGCTAGTTACACAAGAATGGATCGGTGCCTAGTCTTTCGCGTCGGCAGGCGGCAGCAGCGGGTGCGGGATCGCATTGAAGCGGGCGGGCGAGCCGTTGACCGCGGCGATGCCCGTGACGCCGCCCCAGGTCATCATCGTGAGGTAGTTGATCAGGTCCTCGACCGACATCGACCGGTTGGAGATCCACCAGTGGGTGGCCAGTTGCACACCGCCGACGATGCCGTACGCCCAGGGAACTGCGCCGCCGGAGTCCATCTCCATCTGCCGCAGGCGCTCACCGAGAACGGTGGAGAGCACCTCCGCGATCATCCGCTCCGAGTCGGCGACCGTCTCGCGGCCGGGGCCGGAACCGTTGGCCATGATGTAGAGGTAGACGTCGGGATCCGACGCCACCGTCTCCACGTATGCGGTGATCGTGGCGCGGGTCAACTCGAAGTCGTCGAGGTCTCCGCCGATGGCCTCGTAGATCCGGGGGGCGAGCGTGGTCTCCACGTACCGCGCCATGGTCGCGTTCGTCAGGTCGCTCTTGTCCGCGAAATAGCGGTACAGGACGGTCTTGGAGACGCCGATCTCGGACGCGATCTCGTCCATGCCGATGTCCCGTCCACGCAGGCGGATGGCGGCGATCGTTCCGTCGACGAGTTCTTCTCGGCGCGCGATCTTGTGCTCGCGCCAGCGGCGCTTGCGCCCATCGGGCTTTGCCGCCTTGTCCAGCTTCGTCATCGACTCGGTCACCTGCTCGGGATCCTTCACGCCGTCGTTCGCCACTGACTCTCTTCACATCCGTTTCGTGTCGCGATCTCCTGTCAGCTTAGTGCGCGGGTGTTGTCGCACGGCACAACGCCGTCTGTGCGGGCGCGCGTCCAGCGGCTGGGCGACCGCCGCCGCGCCGACCTTGGGCACAATGGCGTCTGTGGATCAATTGAGCTTTTCCGCCTTCGACGACGATGCGAAGCGTCGCGATCTTCGCAAGATGAAGGCTGTCGCGACGGGCTTCCTCGTCTTCGCCACCGCGGTCTACCTCGTGTGCCGGTGGCAGGAATCGCAAGGCGCGGGGGCGTGGGTCGGCTACGTGCGGGCGGCGTCGGAGGCGGGCATGGTCGGCGCGCTGGCCGACTGGTTCGCGGTCACGGCCCTGTTCCGGCATCCGCTGGGGTTGCCGATCCCGCACACCGCGATCATCAAACGCAAGAAGGATCAGCTGGGGGCGAGTCTCAGCAGCTTCGTCGGTCAGAACTTCCTGGCCCCCGAGGTGGTGTCCGCCAAGGTGGAGGCCGCGGAGATCCCGCTCCGGCTGGGCACGTGGATGGCGCAGCCGAAGCACGCCGCGCGGGTCGCCGCCGAGACGGCGACCATCCTGCGCGGCTTCGTCGAGATCCTGCGCGACGAGGACGTGCAGCAGATCATCGACAGCACTCTGGTGCGCCGGCTGGCCGAGCCCCAGTGGGGGCCGCCGATCGGGCGGGTGCTCGGCGAACTCCTGCGCGAGAACCGGCAGCTGCCGATCCTGGATCTGCTCGCCGAGCGGGCGCATCAGTGGGCGCTCGGGAGTCAGGAGACCATCGACCGGATCGTCAGCCGCGATTCGCCCGCCTGGTCGCCCAAGTTCGTCGACGCCATGCTCGGCGAGAAGATCCACCGGGAACTCGTCGAATTCACCTGGAAGGTGCGGTCCAACCCGGAGCACGAGGTGCGGCAGGCGGCCAACCGCTTCCTCGTCGACTTCGCCGACGACCTGCAGAACGATCCCGCGACCATGGAGAAGGCCGAGAAGATCAAGGCCGAGATCATGGGACGCGAGGAGGTGACCGGCCTCGCCGCGGCGACGTGGAAGGTCGCCAAACGCCTGATCATGGAGTCCGTCGACGACCCGGACAGCACGCTGCGCACGAAGGTCGCGGAGAACGTCGTGCGATTCGGCGAGCGGCTGCGCGACGACCACGAGCTGCGGACCAAGGTCGACGGGTGGGTCCTCGCAGGTACGCGCTACGTCGTCGTCCACTACACCGACGAGATCACCGCGATCATCTCCGACACCGTCGAACGCTGGGACGCCGAGGAGGCGTCCAAGAAGATCGAGCTCCAGGTGGGTCGTGATCTCCAGTTCATCCGGATCAACGGCACCGTGGTCGGTTCGATCGCGGGCCTGCTGATCTACACGTTCTCGACGTTGCTGTTCGGCTGATCTCCCGCGCGGAACGGGCCCCGCTAGCTGGGTGCTAACAGAGTGCTTGCAATTGCTAGCACCCTGCTTTAGACTGGGTGCTGCCCAGCAACACGGAGGACTGATGGCCAGCGATGACCGCGATGCGGCCGGTGCAGGAGATCTGGCAGCTCGCGTAGTCAGCAACGCCGCTCACGACATCGGAGGTTTCATTCGTGCCCAGCGCGAAGCGGCCCAGGTGTCGATGCGGCAGTTGGCGCAGCTGGCCGGTGTCAGTAATCCGTATCTGAGTCAGATCGAACGTGGGTTGCGCAAGCCCTCGGCCGAGGTGCTTGGGCAGATAGCCAAGGGGCTCCGGGTCTCGTCGGAGGTCCTGTACGTCCAGGCGGGTTACCTCGAGCAGCGGCCACACGGTCCCCTCCGTGACGCTCTGCTCGCGGATACGGCCATAACCGAGCGGCAGAAGCAGGTGCTGCTCGAGATCTACGAGTCGTTCTGTCGTGAGAACGAATCGGCGGAAGCGGCCGAATCCCGGACGTCCGAGCTTCGGACAGAAGAACACCAGCGTTCTGATTCCCAGACGCCGGAACCAGAACCCCCCACCGTTGAAGAGGAGAAAGCCGATGACTGACCAGAAGACCATCGACAGCGTCAAGACCTCGCTGTACGCGGCCGTAGGTGCCGGAGACGTCGTGGTGCAGGCCGTGGCCGACGTCGTCGCCCAGGTCCGCTCGCGCGCCGAGTCCACCCAGGGTGACGTCGAAGAGCGTGTCGGCGGCGCCAAGGAGCGCTTCGCCGGACTGCAGGAAGAGGTCACCGAGGGTGTCGAGAACCTTCGCGACCGCCTCGCCGGACTGCCGTCCGAGCTGCCCGAGGAGCTTGCCGAGCTGCGTGAGAAGTTCACCGCCGACGAGCTGCGCAAGGTCGCCGAGGCCTACCTGAAGGTCGCATCCGACCTGTACACGTCGCTTGCGGAGCGTGGCGAGGACACCGTCGAGCGCATCCGCAAGCAGCCGGTCGTCGAGGAGGGCATCGGCCGCGCCGAGACCGCCTTCGGTGACGCCGTCGAGCTGACCGAGGAAGCTCTCGGCACCGTTGCCCGCCAGACGCGCGCCGTGGGCGAGCAGGCCGCGAAGCTCGCGGGCCGCGCTTCGGGTCGCATCTCCGACACCGCCGAGGGACTCGGCGAGGCCATCGCCGACGCCGGCGACGAGGCTGCCCTGAAGGTTCTCGACCTGGGCGACCAGGCCGAGGAGGCGTCGAAGGGCGCTGCCGATCGCGTCACCGCCACCGCGGCCGACGTCCAGGCTCGCGCCGACCAGGCCGTCCCGGCCAAGCACGCCGCTCCCGCCAAGAAGGCCGCTCCGGCCAAGGCTGCGGCAACGCCGGCTCCCGCCAAGAAGGCCGCCGCTCCGGCCAAGAAGGCTGCTCCGGCCAAGAAGGCTTGATCCTTCACGCTTTTCGGCCCCCGCACCGTTGGTGCGGGGGCCGTTTGCATGTCGACCTCGTAGGATGGAGCTGTGATTCAAGTTGACGGCGTCGTCTCGGTGATCTTGTTGGTGATTCGCATCGTCGCCCTGGGCGGTGCTGCATACGCACTGTTCCACGCGGCTCGCCAGCGCAAGGACGCGTTCACCGCCGTGGACAAGTTGAGCAAACCGATCTGGCTGAGCATTCTCGCGGTCGCATTCCTCGTTCTCCTGCTGTTCCCCGCGGTGCAGTTGTTCGGCATCGTCGCGGTCGTCGCGGTGTGCGTCTATCTCGTGGACGTGCGTCCTCGTGTCGACGACGTGCAGCGCGGGCCTCGCTGGTAGGCATTCCGGCCGGACAGTCACCGCTCCTCCCGCACGGTCCTGCGGCGTTCGGGCCCTTGCGCGCCCTAACGATGACAATGAACATTGTGACAATGCTATTGTGGTGACTCGGCTACCGAGGAGCTGACATGTCCGCGACGGAATACCGGATCGACGACCTCGCACGCGAGGCGCGGGTGAGCGTGCGCAACGTCCGCGTCTACCAGGACCGCGGGCTACTCCCACCGCCGCGGAAACAGGGGCGCACGGGGTGGTACAACGACTCGCACCTCGCGCGGCTGCACCTGATCGGACGCATGCTCGATCGCGGTTACACATTCGCGACCATCAGCGAACTGCTCACCGCCGCGCACTACGGACTGCAGGTCAAAGACGTTCTGGAGACCGACGACCCGGGCCGCCGCTGGAAGAAGCGCAGGCGCGCGGCACGCCTGACGATCGCCGAGCTGAAACGCATGTTCGGCGCGCAGACCACCGAGGCCAACATCGCCCGCGGCACCGAACTCGGTGTGCTCGTTCCCGCCGGCGACGACTTTTCGGTGGACGATCCGCGACTGGTCGAGGCGGCGCAGGTCCTCGTCGACGCCGGCATCCCGCTCGAGGACGTCCTCGAGCAGACCGCGGCGGTGCGACGTGACCTCTCGGACGTCGCCGCGCGGTTCGTTGCCGTCGTCGCAGACCGCTACCTCGCCGCCGAGGGGGAGCCGCTCGAACTCGACGAGGCGAAGGTCTCGGACATCGCGCGGCTCGTCGACCAGATGCGTCCCCTCGCGCACGACGCCGTCCAGTCGCTGTTCGAAGAGGCGATGGAGGAGCAGATCTCCCGGGCTCTCGAGCGGGCGGCCCGGCAACTCGGCGAGACGGTGGGTCCGGCGTCGGGCACAGGCACCAACAGGGCAAGTCAGACAGGACAGGGGTAGGAATGACCAGCAGTTCGCGCACCATCGCCTTCCGGGCTCTCGCAGGCGCAGCCGGGGCGGGCGCCGTCGTCGCCGCGGCAGCGGCGATCCGTCACAAGCGCGCCACCCGCGGGTTGACGTTGTCGACCGAGGTGGCCCCGAACGAATTGCTGCGCACCCCGGATCTGCGCCCGGACGTGACGGAGATCCTCACCGACGACGGAGCGACGCTGTACGTGCGCGCCTATGGTCCGGTGGACGGCGATCCCATTGTGCTGAGCCATGGTTGGACCTGTTCGACCGAGTACTGGTACCCGCAGGTGAATGCGCTCGCCGGTGAGTACCGCGTCATCACCTACGATCAGCGGGGGCACGGCCGCAGCTCGGTCGGCTCGCTTCCGCTCGGTCCCGACGTCCTCGCCGACGACCTGTCGGAGGTGCTGAGGGCAACGGTACGTGCAGGCAAGAAGGCCGTGCTCGTGGGTCACAGCATGGGTGGCATGAGCATCATGGCATGGGCGGGGCGGCACCCCGACGAGGTCGGGGAATATGCGTCCGCGGTCCTGCTCGCCAGCACCGCCTGCGACCGGCTCGTCGCCGAGACCACCGTCATCCCGCTGCCGAATCGGTTTCCGCGCGTGCCGGTTCCGGTCGGTCGCGCCGTCCTGAGCACACCGGTGCCGCTGGTGTCGTCACCGGTGATGACGCGTGCGCTGCAGTACGTGTCGATGTCGCCGAACGCGTCGCGCGCGGAGGTTCAGTTCTGCGAGAACATCGTCCGGGACTGCAAGCCGCGCATCCGCGGCGGCTGGGGTGCTGCGCTCAGCGGCCTCGACATCCACGAGGCGCTCGACCACCTCGCGGTCCCGACGACGGTGCTCGTCGGATCCATGGACCGGTTGACCCCGCCCGTTCACGCCCGCAAGCTCGCTCGTGTCCTGGACGAGGCCGGTCACCTCCAGCGGCTGATCGTCCTGCCGGGCGTCGGCCACATGAGTTCCGTCGAGAGTATCGACGAGTTCGACAAGGAGATCGTGCGGCTGCGCAACCTCTGACCTTCCGGCTCCCTCCGCAGTCGGTCGGGCCCACACGCTGATGGCGTGTGGGCCTGTTTTTTTGTGCCGGTGTGAGGCTTGACACATCGACAGTATTACATCTAACGTAATTTGTATCACTGTAAAACGTGACGCGATCCAGCGTTCCACCGATCCGGTCATCAGGCGATAGGAGCTCACGTTGGCTCATGTAGTTACGCAATCCTGCTGCAACGACGCGAGTTGCGTCGCGGTGTGCCCCGTCGATTGCATCCATCCCACTCCGAGCGAGCCCGGCTACGGCACCGCGGAGATGCTGTACATCGATCCGGTCGGCTGCATCGACTGCGGAGCATGCATCGACGCGTGCCCGGTCGACGCGATCGTTCCCGACTACGACCTGACGCCGGAGACCGCACGCTACGAGGAAATCAACGCGGCGTTCTACGCCGACAGGGAACAGCAGGAGCCCGTACCCGGACGTCCTGTTGCCGAGGCGGTCCCGGTGTCCGAACGCGCACTGCTGCGGGTGGCGATCGTCGGTTCCGGGCCGTCCGGCTGCTACGCGGCCGAGAGTCTGCTGTCCCGGATCGGTCCCGCCGTGGAGATCTCCTTCTTCGAGAAGCTCGCGACACCGTTCGGGCTCATCCGATTCGGCGTCGCACCGGACCATCAGGGGACCAAGGCGGTCGCCTCCCTGTTCCAGAAGACGGCGTCGCGGAAGAACGTGGACTTCTACCTCAACGTGGAGGTCGGCACGCACCTGACTCACGACGATCTGCTCGCGCATCACGATGCGGTGATCTACGCGGTCGGCGCCCCCGCCGACTGCTCGCTGGGGATTCCCGGTGAGGACCTGCCCGGAAGCCACTCGGCAACGGAATTCGTGGCGTGGTACAACGGCCACCCCGACCACGCGCACCGCACGTTCGACCTGTCGGGCGAGCGCGCCGTGATCGTCGGCAACGGCAACGTGGCGTTGGACGTGGCCCGAGTGCTCGTCGCCGGCACCGCCGAGCTGACGAAGACCGATATCGCCCCGCACGCATTGGAAGCGTTGTCGGAGAGCAGGATCAGAGAAGTGCTCGTCGTCGGACGGAGAGGTCCGGCGCAAGCCGCGTACACGAATCCGGAGTTGCTCGCGCTCGGCCATCTTCCCGGCGTGACTGTCGCGGTACGGCCCGAGGAGGTGGCGCGGGAGGCAGGTGGGCGGACCGACTCGATCGAGGCGATGAAAGCCAGGATCGTCGCAGAGTACGCCGCCGCCCCGCACACGCCGGGAAACAAGCGTATTGCGTTGCGCTACCTACTTTCTCCGGTATCGGTTCTGGGAGACGGCCGGGTAGAGGGGATCCGCCTGGTCCGCAACGAGCTGGTTCGGGATGCGGACGGCCGTTCCAGGGCGGCTCCGACAAGTGTCGTCGAGGACGTCGACTGTGGTCTGGTCCTGCGGTCGGTGGGGTACCGGGGGATCCCCGTCGCGGGAATCCCCGTCTCGGGTGCACGATCGACGATGCTGAACGACGGAGGTCGTGTGCTGGAACCGGACTCGGGCAGGCCGATGCCCGGTGTGTACACCGTCGGGTGGATCAAGCGCGGCCCCTCCGGCGTCATCGGAACCAACAAGGCGTGCGCCGCCGAAACTGTCGACAAACTCGTCGACGACTTCCACTCCGGTCGATTGGCAGCTCCCGGCGGCGGCAGGCAGGACCTCCGTCGGCTGGTGGGGGAGCGGCGTCCCGAACGTATCGACTACGACGGATGGAAGGCGATCGACGCGCACGAGCGACGGCTCGGCAGGCAATCCGGCCGGCCGCGCGTGAAGCTGGTGGACACGCCCTCGATGATCGAAATTGCCTTGGGTGCAGCTTCTTCCGAGTGAAGGATCCCTGATGAGCGCCGATTCGGCGCGCATCGAGAAAAGTGATTGACGTCTCATCGCCTAACGGTATAAGGTTTATCTGGATCGGAGATGCGGCCCGCACTCGATCCTCTCGACCGGCGACAGCCCGTGCGGTCGAGGATCGGAACAGTCTCGCCGCCCGACTTCGCCGGACGATGCCCCCACGCACCGCGAGTCTCCGGCATCTGACGAATCATCACAGAGGAGTTCACATGAAACTTCAGGACAAAGTCGCCGTCATCACCGGAGGTGGATCCGGGCTCGGACGCCAGGGTGCGCAGTTGTTCGCATCGGAAGGCGCGAAGGTGGCGGTCGTCGACATCGACGGCGACCGAGCCGAGCAGACTGCGAAACTGGTTGAGCAGCAGGGTGGAACGGCGATCGCCATCACCGCCGACGTGAGTGACGAGGCTGCCGTCTACCGCAGTGTCGAGACCACTGTCGAGCAGTTCGGCAAGCTCGACATCATGTGGGCCAACGCGGGTGTCGTCTCCCGCGGCGGTGTCCCGTCGGTGGCGGGCGGCGAACACGTGGAGTTCCAGGATCTCACGGATGCCGACTGGCAGCACGTTCTCGGAGTCAACCTCAGCGGCGTCGTGTACTCCTGTAAGGCCGCGGTGCCTGCGATGCGGGCCAACGGCGGCGGCACCATCCTGGCGACGTCGTCCGCGGCTTCCTTCGCCGCCTATCACAGCATCGCGATGTACTCGGCGACGAAAGCCGGTGTCAACGGCCTGGTTCGCGGCCTCAGCCTGGATCTCGGACGCTACGGCATCCGCGTCAATGCCCTCGCCCCCACGCACGGGATGTCGCCGAACTTCCTGATGGGCCCGGGCACCCCGGTGATCGGCCAGTCCTACGAGGAGACCGCGGGACCGTGGGATCCGGGTGTCTCGCCGATTCCGCTCAAGCTCCAGCGTCCGCCGTCGCTCGTGGACAACGCGAAGGTCGCACTCTTCCTCGTGTCGGACGACTCCGCATACATCTCCGGTCTGACGCTGCCCGCCACGGACGGAGGCACACTGTCGCGCGTGGCGATGATGTTCGAAGAGGACACGCCGACTCCGACGCTTCCCGTCGACTGAGTGGAGCGTCCGCCGATGACCGTTCATCCGCAGAACCGTGCGCCGTCGCTGAAGGTCGACCGATCCGCCTGTGCGGGTCACGGCCTCTGCTACGGAGCGGAACCCGAGATTGTCGACAGCGACGACCAGGGCTACCCCGTCGTCGTGGCCGAACCTGTTCCCGAGGACCTACGAGACCACCTGGGTGCCCTCGTCGAGATGTGCCCCGAACGCGCGCTGAGCGTCGAACTCCCGAATTCGGAAGGCTGAGAAGCAGTGACGACTACCCAACTACCCGAGAACCTCATCGTGGACTTCGACGTCTACGACCAGACGTTGGCGATGCCGGAGGACGTGTTCCAGGAACGCGCGGCGGCGCTGCGGGCCATCGGCCCCGTCGTGTATTCGAAGGCGCACGGCGGTCACTGGATCGTGACGCGCTACGAGGAGATCCATCAGGTCCTGCGTGATCCGGAGACCTTCTCCAGCTACCCGAACAATCTCGTGAACGCGGGCCAGGGGAAGTTCATTCCGATCGAACTGGACCCGCCGGAGCACACGTTCTACCGGCAGGCGCTGCAACCGCTGTTCAGTCCCAAGCGGATGAAGGAACTCGAGCCCCAGATCCGGGACGTCATCAACGAGCTCATCGACGACTTCGCGGCACGCGGTGAAGCCGAGTTCATCTCGGAGTTCGCCCACGAGCTGCCGACGCGGGTGTTCCTGGCCCTGATGGGCTGGCCCCTCGAAGACGCCGAGATGTTCACCAAGACGACAGACGTTGCACTGCAAGGCATTCCCGGTGGAACGGAAGAAGAATCCGCCAAGGCGCGTGAGGATGCGGCCAACCAGATCTTCGGCTACTTCGGTGCCATCGTCGCCGGAGTGCGGTCCGGTGAGAACACCTCGGACAGTCTGACCGCGCAGATCATCAACACCCCGATCGAGATGGAGGACGGGGTACGGCTGCTCACCGACGAAGAGCTGTACCGCATGTTCTTCCTCCTCCTCATCGCGGGCCTGCACACGGTCCAGGGTTCGCTGGCGTGGGGGATCATCCACCTGGCGAACAATCCGGGGCAGCGGCAGGAGATCGTGGACGATCCCGACACCATCCCGGCGGCCGTAGAGGAGATTCTCAGGATCGAGGCTGCGGTGATCGCAGGCCGGCGAGCGACCCGCGACGTCGAGATCGGCGGCGTCACGATCGCGGAGGGAGAACAGCTCATCGTGCTGCTCTGCTCGGCGAATCGCGACGGCGGCGAGTTCGAGGATCCGGACGAGCTGAGAATCGCCCGCTCGCCCAACCGTCACCTCTCGTTCGGTGCCGGACCGCATCGCTGCATCGGGTCTCACCTGGCACGAATCGAGCTCAAGCTGGCCATGGAGGAGATTCACCAGCGGCTGCCCGATTACCGGCTCGTTCCGGAGGATCCGCCGATCCTGCACGCCACCCAGGTGCGTGGCTGCATCCGGCTCCCGATCACCTTCACGCCGTCGGCCTGAGGCCGGGCCGGACGTCCGAGGCAGTTGTCCGTGGTCCTGTGGGACTTCGGGCAGCTGCCTCGCTCTTTTGGTGTAATGGAGTGGACGTGGCCCCCCGGTATGCAACAACTTACGTGTATTGTCATTTGTATCGCGACTGGTCGGGTGACCGGTCGGAAGTGACGGTGTCTGGAGCGAGGATGGCAAGAAGGAAGACCGCCGGTGTGCTGAGCCAGGACGCCGATGTCGCACGGTCTCAGATACTCGTGGCAGCCCAGACGATGATTCTTCGTTTCGGGATCGCGAAGACCACCATGGAGGACATTGCCAAGGAGGCGGGGGTCTCTCGCCCGACCGTCTACCGGTATTTCCAGGATCGCGAGACGCTCACCACCGAGTTGATCAGGTGGCGATCGCGTCAGACGCTCGAACGTGGCCGCAAGTTCCTGATGGAGTGTGCGACGTTCGAGGACAGGCTGATCGAAGGCCTCATCTACCTGGTGTACGACGGGATCAACGATCCGATCGTGCGCATTCTCGTCAGCCCCGAACACGTCGGCGGCGAGTCGTGGCTCGAGACGATCCCCCTCGCAACGAGTCTGACCACCGAACTGTGGGGGCCGATTTTCGACGACGCGAAGGCAGGCGGCGAGATGAGGGCGGATATCGACACCGGCGAGGCGTGCTCCTGGATCACCCTCGTGCAGCTGATGCTCGCTCCGAGACTGGATAATTCGGATCCTGCCGATCCCTCGCACCGGCAGATGATGCGGCAATTCGTTCTGCCGGCCTTCCTGCCCTAGTCGCCCGCGCCAAAGAGAAGCCGTGTCCCCGATGGGGCACGGCTTCTTTTGTGCTTTCTTTCGGTAAATCTAATGTTCTTAAGTATGCTGGTCGACGGTTTCCGTGCCTGGTCACGGCCGAATCGGTCGGGAATGCCTATGCCGGCGCATATTTCGCAGGTGAACCATTTCGCTTCCTGCTCTTGCCTGGACGGTCAAAATCCGTATAACGTATTACGTGCGACGTAATGTGTATCACAGCTGGAGGTCGTGAACTCGCCGTCCATCGTCCGCGATTCGATGAAAAATGCTGCAAACAAGCTGCATTCGACGTGCGCGGCGGGACGGCCGTGGGTTCCGGCCCGAGGTTGCAAGTGCCCTGCAACATCCGAGGCGCGTTCGACGCCTGAATACACGGAGGTAATGGTGGGAGTCGAGGTATCCGTCGAGGGACTGACCAAGTCCTTCGGCTCGCAGAGGATCTGGCAGGACGTCACGTTGACCCTTCCGGCCGGTGAGGTCAGTGCGTTGCTCGGGCCGTCGGGTACGGGTAAGTCGGTGTTCTTGAAGTCGCTGATCGGTCTGCTCCGTCCGGAGCAGGGGTCGATCGTGATCGACGGCACCAACATTCTCGAGTGCTCCTCGAAGGAGTTGTACGAGATCCGGAAGTTGTTCGGGGTGCTGTTCCAGGACGGTGCGTTGTTCGGGTCGATGAACCTGTTCGACAACGTGGCGTTTCCGTTGCGCGAGCACACGAAGAAGTCCGAGTCCGAGATCCGCAAGATCGTGATGGAGAAGATGGAACTGGTCGGTCTGCTCGGGGCCGAGGACAAGCTGCCGGGCGAGATCTCCGGTGGTATGCGTAAACGGGCCGGGCTGGCGCGGGCGCTGGTGCTGGATCCGCAGATCATTCTGGTCGACGAGCCGGACTCTGGTCTGGATCCGGTACGTACCACGTATATTTCGCAGACGTTGATCGATATCAATGCGGAGATCGATGCGACGATTCTGATCGTGTCGCACAACATCAATCTGGCGCGGACGGTGCCGGACAACATCGGGATGTTGTTCCGTCGGCATCTGGTGATGTTCGGTCCGCGGGAGGTGTTGCTGACCAGTGAGGAGCCGGTGGTCAAGCAGTTCCTGAACGGCACGATGATCGGTCCGATCGGGATGTCGGAGGAGAAGGACGAGGCGCAGATGGCGCAGGAGCAGGCGATGGTCGATGCCGGGCATCATGCCGGTGGTGTCGACGATGTGGAGGGGATCGTTCCGCAGATGAAGGCGACGCCGGGGATGCCGTTCCGGCAGGCCGTGGCCCGTCGTCAGGAACGGGTCCGGCACATCATGCACACATTGCCGGAGAACGCGCAGATCGCGATCCAGGAAAGCCTCGGAGCGGACGGACTCGGTGACGAGTGGAGTCCGGGCGACGCAGACACGGACCGAATGTACTTCGAGGCAGTGGGATTCGACACGGGAGTTGCGAAGTGACGAGTGTGAAGGTCCCGATCGCCGTGGATGCCGCGCCGATCGAACCGGCCGCACCGGAGAAGCGACGGCGGCCGCGTCCGTCGATCGCCGCGGTGGGGAAATACCTGAAGGACACGCCCCTTCGCAGCCTCGCGACTTTGGGGCGATCCGGTGAGCTCGCCGTGAACATCCTGAAATATGCGGTGTCCGACACAATCGCCCTGCGGTTGCCCCTCGAGGAAGTGGCCACGCAGATGTGGAAGCTTCTCAAGGTCACCGCACTTCCCGCGGTGCTGATGGCGGTGCCGATCGGTGCCGAGGTCTCGGTGCAGGTCGGTGGAATCATGAATCAGGTCGGCGCGAACTCGCTGGCAGGAGCCGCGAGCGGGCTGGGTGTGGTGGGGCAGGGAGCGCCGATGGCCGCGGGACTGCTGATGAGCGGTGCGGCCGCATCGGCGATCGCCTCCGATCTCGGTGCCCGCGCGATCCGCGAGGAGATCGAAGCGATCCGGGTCATGGGGATCGACCCGGTCCAGCGACTGGTCGTTCCGCGGTTCATCGCGATGGTCGCCATCGCGCCGATGCTGTGCATCGTCATCGTCGCGGCCGGTGTGGCTGCGGGGCTGGTGATTTCGGCCAACGTCAACGACGTGGTACCCGGCAGTTTCTGGCAGTCGTTCGGCTCGTTCGCGACACCGACCGACCTGGTCTTCTCCGTGCTCAAGTCGGTGATCTTCGCGGCGCTCGTCGTGTTGATCGCCAGCCTGCGCGGCCTCGAAGCGAAGGGCGGCCCGAAAGGCGTGGCCAACGCGGTCAACGCCTCGGTGGTACTCAGTGTCTTCTGCATCTTCATGACCAATCTCGTGGTCAGTCAGATCCAGATGATGTTCTTTCCGGCCCGGTTGGCGTGACATGAACACACACTCCACGCATCGCAGGGGACCTGTCGGCGGGCTTCTGCTGCAACCGATTCGCTCGGTGGGGCGCGCTGCGACGTCGGTGGTCGAGGAAATCGGTCAGGTGACGGTCTTCACCGTCAAGACGATCGCATTGCTGCCCAAAACTCTGCGGCACTACCGCAAGCAGACGATGACCACCATGAACAACATGGCGTGGGGGAACGGATCCCTCGTCGTCGACGGCGGTGTCGTCAGCCTGATGTTCTTTCTGGGACTGGCCGTCGGCGCCGTGGTCGCCATCCAGGCGTTCATGGCCTTCGATCTGCTGGGATTCGGTGCTTTGACCGGGATCATCGGATCGTTCGGCAATGTCCGGGTCATCGCCCCGATCATCACCGGAATCGGATTTGCCGCGCAGGCCGGCTGCCGGATGACCGCCGAGATCGGCTCGATGCGCATCTCCGAGGAGATCGACGCCACCGAATCGATGGGATTGCAGGCCATTCCGTTCGTGGTCGGGACGCGGCTGATCGGAAGCATGCTCATCGTGATCCCCGGGTATCTGATGGCGCTCGTGGTCAGTTTCTTCACCGGAGGGTTGATCATCAAGACGTTTCACCATCAGCCCTCGGGTACGTACGATCACTACTTCAGCCAGTTTCTCAGTGTTCCCGACCTCGTGGCGTCGCTGGTCAAAGCAGTCGTCTTCTGTGCCGTCGTCACGATGATCCACTGCTACTACGGATACTTCGCCGGTGGTGGGCCCGCGGGCGTGGGTGCGGCGTCCGGGCGGGCGATCCGGGCGAGCCTCGTCGCGATCGTCGTCCTGAATTTCTGTATGACTGTGGCGATCTGGGGCCTCAGTCCCGAACTGGTGTTCAAAGGATGAGTCAATGAGCAGAGCGAGGAGTCAGGACTTCCTGAGAGGGGTTCCCGGCCGTCAGAGCCGAGTGCTGCACGGGGCGGGGCTGGGGGTCGTCGTGACGACCTGCGCACTGATCGCTGCGGTCTGGGTGTACCCGGGCAGTGCGGACACGGAAGGGTTGCCGATCAGCATCGACGTCCCCTACGTGGGCCCGGGCGTCGACGCCGGCACGAAGGTGATCCTGCGGGGCGGTGAGGTCGGTGTCGTCACCGGATTGGAACGGACGGGCGCGGACTCCGTCCGCATGGACCTTCAGCTGGATCCCGATCAGATCGGCGGCCTGACCGATGCCTTCGATGTCGACTTCCGGCCGCAGAACTACTTCGGATCCACCGCCGTCAATCTGGTCGGCAGGCCCGGCGGTTCCGGTCTGGAGGCACACCGCACCCTGGACCGCATGCCCACAGGAGATTTCACGATGTCGACCATGATCGAGAAGGGTTCGCTGGCCGTCGACGGCACCCTGACGGACTCGATGATCACCAGCTTGGACAAGGTCGTCCGGTACACCGACGGCCTGACACCGATGTTCGATGCGGCACTCGTGCTCGGTGACCGGGTCGCGCAGACTCAGCAGGCACTTCCGGCCGACCTGCTCGGGCGAGTCAACGACGTCCTCGACGTGTTCCCGGCGTTCAATCGCCAGGCGATCGATTCGCTGACCCACATCTACAACAGCACCTACAACCAGCGACCCGACGGTTCGGTAGGGGTCGACGACCCGTTCATGGACGAGACGGACGCGGGTCTGACCCTGGCGGCCGGACAATTGTTCGGACAGGCCGGGCAGTTGCTGAAATCTCACGGTGACGAACTGGTACCGGTCACCGAGGTGGTCTCGGAACTCGCCGGCGTGGTGCCGCACCTGTACGACGGTGGGGCGCGCCCCGAGCGGCTGCGCACCGCCGTCGAGCGGCTGGACACGGCGTTCGAGGACAGCGGCGACGGGCAGCGGCTCAATCTGCGGATCGTCCTGGACGATCTGCCCGCACTGGCGGCACCCCTGGCGTTGACCGGTGCCCCGCCGTCCGAGGACGGGGCCGGCCGATGAGCAACCGAACCAGATACATCGTCACTCTCGTCAAGCTCGCCGTTGCGGCCGCGGTCTCCGTGGTCCTCTTCATCATCGTGATCAGCGCGATGAAGAGCCCGGTGACCAATGAGACAAACAGCTACACAGCGGAATTCACCGATGTCTCCGGGCTCGGTGCACACGGGGACATCCGGACGAAGGGGGTCCGGATCGGCAAGGTCGAATCGGTCGAACTGATCCGGGACGGCGGGCGGAGTCTCGCGGAAGTGCACTTCACGATGGAGAAGCCGTATCAGCTCACCTCCGATACGATCCTCGCGGTGAAGTACCAGAACCTCACCGGCGTTCGCTACATCGACGCCGAATTCCCCGAAAACCCGGGCGACGCAGTCGATCGACTGCCTGCCGACAAGACGCGGGCCTCGTTCGACATCACCGAGTTGTTCAACGGACTGCAACCGGTACTCGCGACCATGAGCACCGACGACATCAACACCTTCACCGAGAACGCGATCTCGCTTCTGCAAGGAGACGGAAACGGACTGTCACCGATGCTCGAAGACGCACAGAAACTCGCAGGCCTCGCCCACGACCGCGAACAGGTCATCTCGACCCTCACCGGCAATCTCGCACGGATCTCCGACAGCATGGGAGGCCGGTCGCCCGAGGTCGTCGAGTTCCTGCGCTCGGTGAGCTTCCCCATCGCGAAGGCGATGACGGTTATCGACGAGTTCCCGAAGACGGCTGCGTTCGGCCCCGAATTCCTCACACCGATCACACGGTTGATCGATGCTCTCGGTCTGCAACCCGGAATGAACGTCGAGCAGATGCTCTCCGACGCATTCGCATCGGTGCCGGACACCGCGGAAGCGTTGCGACTGCTGCCGGTCGCCTTCGCCGGACTGCAGGTTCCGCAGACCGGCCCGGGCGGTCTCCAGTGCACGAACGGCGTGGCGCAGCTACCCACCGACGTCGAGGTTCTGCTGAGAGGGAGCGAGGTCGTCGTATGCAACCCGTGACGAAGAACCGTGCCCAGCGTATCGGCGGGGTGTTGAGCCGCGCGCGGGCGCTGGTCGGCAGGGAGGTCGCGTTCGGCGCGGGCATCGTTCTCCTGGTGGTTTTCGCACTCGTGACCACCGCCGTCCTCTACGCGAACCCACCGGGACGGATGTCGTTCTCGTTCCGTACGGACGATGCCTCCTCGATCGACGTCGGCCAGGACGTCCGGGTCGCGGGCATCGGCGTGGGAACCGTCACGGACGTGTCGATCGAGCCGGACGCGGTACTGGTGACGGCCGAGATCGACGACGCGGTACCGGTCGGCTCGGACTCCCGTGTGGAGGTGCGCATGCTCACCCCGGTCGGGGGGTACGCGATCACCCTCGTCCCTCTCGGCGTTCTGCCGCTCGGGGACACTCCGCTGCCCGTCGAGCAGGTCAGCGTCCCGTATTCGATCGGCGATGTCCTCCAGGCCGCGCCGCACACGACCGACAACGTCGAGGGCGGCACCGTCGACGCGAACCTCGACGAGATGGCCCGGGCGCTCGGGGAGAACCCGAATTCGATCGCGTCGATGATCTCGGGCCTGACCAGCATCGCCCGCGTGATGGATCAGCAGCGTGCGCAGGTCCGCACGATCGCCGACCTCGCCGCGGAGTATCTCCAGAGCTTCGAGGCCGACCAGGACATGGTCTTCGAACTGATCCGCGAGATCGATGTGGTCCTCTCGACGTACGACACCACCCACGCCGGTTTCAACGAGGCGTATTCCCTGCTCGGCAACGTCCTGATGACGATTCAGCCGTTCGAGGCGTTCTATCTCGACCACAAGACGGAGGTACTCGACGCTGTGAACCACGCGAAGGGGGTGATCGACGAGTTCCGGACGTCGATGGGCCCGGCCATCGACAATCTTCAGTCGTTGCGCACTCAGCTTGCCGAATGGCTGACGCCCGAAGGAATGGCCGCGATCAAGGGCGGCACACTCATGGCCTCGGACTTCTGTGTCCCCGTTCCCGGACGGACGTGCTGAGATGTCCGGGAAATCACGCCTGATGGTCAAGGTGCTGGCCGTCGTGTGCGCGGCCGCCGCCGTCTGCGGCGCCGGTGTGGCGGTCGCGACGACGGGGCAGCAGGCAGACCGGTCGGCGTTCTGCGCGCTCATGCCCGACGCCATCGGCCTCTACGCCGGCAACCCGGTCACCCAGATGGGTTACGAGGTGGGCCGTGTCGAAGGCATCGAGCCGCAGGGCGACCACGTGCAGGTCACCTTCTCGCTCGCGAGTGGCCGGTCCTATCCGTTCGACGTCCGAGCGGTCACCCGCTCGAAGTCCCTGCTCGCCGATCGGAGCCTCGAACTCGTCGGCAACTACACGACCGGTCCGGAACTCGCTCCGCAGCAGTGCATTCCGCTGGAGCACAGCCATACTCCGAAAAGCATCTCCGAGATCGCCGGTTCGGCAGCCGATTTCATCGATGCCATCGCTCCGGACGACGGTGAGGAGAACGTCCGGAAGACGGTGCTCGGTCTCGACGAGGCGCTCCGCGGCCAGGGAGAGAACGCCGCGGACATGATGAGGCATGCCGCCGAGGCCGCGGCCGATCCGGACAAACTCGTCGCCGACATCGGCTCGTCGATCGCGAACATGGCCCCGCTGACGGACGAAGCGCTCCGCCGGTGGAGTTCGATCCGGTCGATCGTGGAGCAGATGCCTGCCGTCGTGGCCGCGGGCATCGACCTGTGGCCCGGAGTCATCGAGGTGTGCGAGGGAATCGGTTGGCTGGTAGCGACCTTGCACGACATCCAGCAGAACTACGGCGCCGACATCTGGCCCTTCGTGCACGGACCGGCGACCGATGCCCTGAAGCTGGCGGCGACACGGTCGAACGACATGGCAGGCCTGATCTCGACGATTCCGTCGGTTGCACCCTTCCTCGCGCAGCAGACGACGCGTGACGGCGCACTCACCATTGCCTACCAGCCGCCGACCGTGGCTCTGACGACCACCGGAACCGAGGTGCCGATGGATCGGCTGCTCGACCTCGTGCGGACGGGAAGGAATTGAGATGAATCTGTCGAGAAGAACGCGGCAGCTTCTGTGCGCTGCCTCCGTGAGCGCGGTGGTGCTGACGGTACCGGCATGTTCCCTGGGGCCGGACGACCTGCCCTCGGTCCGCGGTGGCGTCGGCAATACCTACGACCTGTCGCTCGAGTTCGCCAGTGTGATGAATCTGCCCGCCGGTGCCGACGTGATGATGGACGGTCTGCGGGTCGGCGAGGTCCGGTCTCTGCAGGTGTCCGGATCGACGGTGACTGTGTCGGCCGGAATCGGCAGCGACACCAGGATTCCCGCCGACGCGCGGGCGATCGTCCGTCAGGACACTCTCCTGGGCGACACCTATATCGCGCTCACCGGCGACGGCGAACATTCCGCCGACGAATACCTGCCTGCCGGTGGCACGATCCCCGTCGCCCGCACCATCTCGCCACCGCAGTTGGAGGACACCATCGCCGTCCTCGCGAACTTCGTCAACGGCGGCAGCATCCAGCGGATCGAGGATGTGATGGCCCGGGTCAACGCCGTCGTGCCGCCGCTCCCGGCCGTGCGCGACGTGGCGTCCGTGGCGGCGCTGGACATGCAGGATCTCGCGGCCAGGACGCGGGAGATCGACCGGACGCTGACGGGGCTGAACGAGACCGCACTGTCGTTCGACGATCGCACCGACGCCCTGTCGGCCATGTTCGACAGTTCCAGCGTGCATTACTGGCGGCGACTCGCGATCTCGGTGGTGTCGCACATCGGCCAGATCCTGCCCTCCGTCGGCAGCGTCTACGAAGGCGGTCTGTGGATGGTTCCCATGCTGAACACGCTCGCCGACACGGGGGACGTGGCGCGCGACGTCTGGGACGAGGGCCCGGACACGACCGTCGTGCTGTCGCGTTTCCTGCGCAGCAGGATCGTGCCGTTCGCGCAGAAGCCGTCCGTGGAGATCGAGGGCATCGAATCTGCCGGGGGAGACCAGATCGTGGCCGACGCGGAGAACCTGCTCCGCATGCTGGGAGCTGTGAAATGACCGTCAAGACTTCGTTGTCGATTCTCGGCATGGTGGTGATCGCCGTGTTGTCGTTCCTCTATATGGGCCGGGCGGGTCTGCACGTCTCCCGGTTCGACGACGTACGCTCCGCCACATTGGACGTGCCGGACACGAACGGACTCGTCGTCGGCTCCCGTGTGTTGCTCCGGGGGGTGGCGATCGGACACATCAGTGGCGTGACGGCGTCGGCCGATCACATCGAGGTCGCGTGGAACTACGAGAGTGACCGGTCGATCCCCGCCGACAGCGAGTTCCGCGTCGACAATCTGTCGGCACTGGGCGAACCGTTCCTCGCGGTGCTGCCCTCGTCCGCAGCGGGGCCGTATCTCGAGGACGGGGACACCGTCCCGGCGAACCAGGTCGTGGTGCCGACGACGTTCAAGGAGCTCTCGGAGCGCCTGACCAGGCTCCTCGAGCAGGTGGATCCCGTTCGGGTACAAGCGATCTTCGACACGATCGACGTCGCACTCCCCGACGACTTCGCGGTCCTGAACAATCTCACGCGGGCAGGCGAACTACTCGCGGCGACGCTCACCCAGCAGTCCGACAACCTCACGACGCTGTTCGACACCCTGCAACCACTGCTGATGGACAGCGCCACCCTCCCACAGGGTTTCCGGGATACGACACCGATCGTCGCCGAGTTCGGCAGCGGGTTCCACGACGTACTCGGCGGAATCCGGTTCGCCACCGAGAAGGGTCCCCTGCGCGACGGAATCGCGAACGGTGCAAGTCCTTTCATCGGGGAACTGCAGACGTTCCTCGACCACACCGCCCCGGACCTGCAGGTGATCGGCGTGAACCTCCTGCCCTCGGTCCAGGCCGGGGCGGCGTCGATGCGGACCGTCGACGTGGGCCGCCTGCTCGACAACGTCATGGCGTCCACCGCATCCGGAGATGCACTGACAGTCCACCTCAGCCCGTCGGGACGGTAGAGCCGACCGCACCCCGAGACGTACTCGATCGTCCACCCCCGGAGATCGGACAGCCCAGTGAAAGGCGAACGATGCAGAAATCAATGGAACTCGTGAACTCCGGAACCGCCCCCGAGGCCGATTCGTCCGAGGGTGCGGGCGATCGTGGGCGTCGCGGTGGCAGGAACG
Organism: Rhodococcus sp. NPDC057529; assembly: GCF_042802055.1. Taxonomy (NCBI): domain Bacteria; kingdom Bacillati; phylum Actinomycetota; class Actinomycetes; order Mycobacteriales; family Nocardiaceae; genus Rhodococcus; species Rhodococcus sp. NPDC057529. Next base: position 268,261 of record NZ_JBHVEY010000008.1, on the reverse strand, counting down.
TGCCACTGCGGTCGGTGGTGGCCGGGGGCCTGGTCGCCGTTCTCGTCGTCGCACTGGCGGTGCTCGGGTGGCAACTTCGGAGCACGACCGACGAACTCGACCGACTCCACGACGCGGCGGCGAGCAGGCAGCAGGCCGAACGGATCGCCCTCGACTACGCGACCGGCGCCGCCGAAATGGACTTTCGCGACCTGCCCGCGTGGCGAACACGGCTGACGGCGGGCACCGCCCCGGAACTGTCCAGCCGTCTCACCCAGGCCGCGACGTCGATGGAGCAGATCATCGCTCCGCTCCAGTGGACGTCGAGCGCACAGCCGATCTCGGCGAAAGCAGAACCGGGACCGGACGGAACCTATTCGGTCGACTGCTTCGTCAGCGTCCTGACGAAGAACAGCCAGGCACCGGACGGACTGCAGTCGACCGCGACCTACAAGATGACGGTCGACAGCGGTAACGACTGGAAGATCACCGAGATCAGCGGAATCGATTCCGCACTCGACGGGGACACGGCGCCGCGGTAGCCGGTTCGGGGCCCTCTGCCGGCGGCGCCGTACCTGTGCGTACTCAGTCGCCGGCAGGCAGCGCGGCAGGAACAACCGAGGGGACCAGGAACGTGCGGATCTTCTCGCGGAACCGTTCCAGCGAGCCGGTGCCGCCGTTGAGTTGGCTGATACACATGATCTCGAGTTCCGAGATCCATTCGCACAGCAATGTCAGATCCAGGTCGGCGCGGAGATCGCCGGCCTCCTGCGCTTCGCGCAGAATCGGCTCCCACAGCTCACTCGTCAGTTCGACGGCCTTGCCCGACGTGGTCAGCAGGGAGTTCGCCAGGGTCATCTCCGAGGGGGAGACGAGCAGGTGGACCATGGGGTCCCGCAGACCGCTCTCGACGTTCTGGCAGATGCCCTCGACGAGTCGCTCCTCGATAGTGGGCCACTTCGCGATGAAGGCGCGGGCGGGCGTCATGTTCTTGCGCGCGCGCCGCGCGACCGATTCGATGATCAGACTCTCCCGGTCCGAGAAATACCGGTAGACGGTTGCGCGGGACATGTCCGCGGCGCGGGCGACGTCCTCCATGGTCGTCTTGGTGATCCCGAAGCGTTCGAAGCACGACTCCGCTGCGGTGAGGATCGTCGAGCGGACGTCGGTCGCGGGGTCGTTTCCAGTCCTTGCAGCCACCAGGAAACAGTACAACCACAATCTGCCGTGAGACGCTAGACAACGAATGTCTCATGTGCCACTCTCGGTGTATGGAGCGCGAAGACAAGATCACCCTCACCGAGCGACTGATCGCACACGTCGACAACAACAGCACCGACTACGCGGACGACCTGCTTCGAGTGCCGTTCTCGGTGTTCAACGACCCCGAGCTCGCCGAACGCGAGCGCACGGTGGTCCGGCGGCTGCCGCACATCGTCGCCCACGTCGACGAGCTGAAGAAGGCGGGCGACTTCGTCACGACCGAGCTGATCGGCACGCCGCTGCTGGTGGTCAAGCAGACGGACGGCAGCGTCAAGGCCTTCTCCAACGTCTGCAGGCACCGGGGCTCGAAGGTGGAGTTCGAGGAAGCCGGCTGCAAGCGCGTCTTCAGCTGCCCGTATCACAACTGGGCGTACGGCCGCGGTGGAGATCTGCGGGGAATGCCGCACGCGGAAGGCTTCGACGGCATGGACCGCTCGCAGTACGGGCTCGTCGAATTTCCCTGCGAGGTGCGGCACGGCCTGGTCTGGGTGGTTCCGACGGTCGGCGCCGAACTCGACATCGCCGCGATTCTCGGCGCCAAGCACGACGCGGAGGTGACGGACACCGGGATGGCCGAGTCGTTCCAGGTGCGCAAGGAGACCTGGAAACTCGACATGAACTGGAAGATCGCCGTCGACGGCGTCCAGGACTCGTACCACCTGTGCCAGTTGCACACCAAGACCGTGTGCAACTACCTCGAGGGCAACATCACTGCCTACGACCTGGTCGACCGTTCGTGGCGAATCGTCGTGGCCCGCAAGTCGATCACCGAGGTTCGCGGCGCAGATCCCGACTCGTTCGACGTCCGCGACTACTCCCTGGCGAACTACACGATCTACCCGGGCACGATGCTCGTGACCGAGCCCAACCACTTCGAGATCTGGACGATCGTGCCCGACACCGAAGATCCCAACGTGTCGTACTGCACCATTCGCCTTCTCTCCCCGAAGGAACCCGAGACTCCGCGGGAGAAGCGGATTCTGGACAAGAACTGGGAACTCCTGATGGAGACCCTGCACGCCGAGGACTGGTTCGTCACGAAGACGATCACGGCCAACGCGGCACACGGGCAGGTCGACGAGCTGATCTACGGACGCAACGAGCTTCCCGGTCAGGTGTTCCACAAGATGATCACCCGCGATGCCGAGGAGGTCGCTCGGCAGGAGGCCGCGGCCGGCGGTGTGCGGTGACGACGGGCGACCTTCGCCGATCGTCGCCCGCGCCCGGAGTGCTGCAACTCGAACTCGCGCGGCCCGACGTGCACAACGCGATCACCCTCGGCCTGCAACGTGAACTCGATTCCGCGCTCGCCGAGGCGGCGGACGACCCGGACGTCCGGGTGGTGCTGCTGGCGGGGGAGGGTACCGCCGCGTTCTCCGCGGGATACGACCTGAAGGAACTCCGGGCGATGACGGCGGACGCCTGCGCCCTCAGCCTGCTCGAACGGGACGAACTGTTGTGGAGGTACTTCACGTTCCCCAAACCCACCGTCGCCGCGGTCCAGGGCATGGCCTACGGCGCGGGCACCCTGCTGGCGGCGTGTTCGGATCTGCGCGTCGGAGGTCCCGGCACCCGCATCACCGTCACCGCGGCGAAGTACGGCGGCGCCAATCTCACGTGGGTACTCGACCACCTGATCGGCGCCGGGCTCGCCCGCGATCTGCTGATGACCTCGCGGGCAGTCACCGGTGAGGAGGCCCACCGGATGGGTCTGGTCTCCCGGTACGCCGCCGACGGCGACGTGCTCGGCGCCGCACTCGAGGCGGCCGGGCAGATCGCTATCCAGCCCCCGGAGTCGATGCGCGAGATCAAGACTCTGCTGCTCGACGGACCGGGACGCGACCTGCGGTCCCGGTACGACCGGGAGAATGTCGTGTCGCGCACGACGCTCCGGCCGCGTCCGGTCGAGGAGATGTTCGGCTCCTACTTCGGACGGCGCGCCCGGTGACCCGCGTCTCGACCCCCGACGACATCTGGAGTCCCAGCTGGGACGACCCGTTCGCACCGACCGCGGACGGTGACGACGAGTTCGCGGAACTGGCGGAGGCTCTGCGCTCCGTGCAGGAAGCCGTCACCCGCAGTCGGCCGAGTCCGGACGCGGCGAGTCGCGCGGCGCGTACGCTCCGCGACCTCGCAGCACGACTGGCGGAGTTCGAGGTAGGCGAGGACCAACAGATCGCCGGCAGGCGCTGGGATCTTCCCGGCCGGGCACAGGCGCTGACGCCACCCCTCCACGTCGACGAGGTGACCGCGACCCGGGCGCGGGGGCGCGTCACGGTCGGCAGATTCCATTCCGGGCGCTACGCGATGAACGGCGGCGTGACGCCGCTGATCTTCGACGAGATACTCGCGCGCCTCGCCAACAGTTCCGGCAGGCACTGGGCGCGCACGGCGTACCTGCACGTCAACTATCGTGCCCCCGCGCCGCTCGGCGTCGAATTGCGCGTGGAGGCGGAGCTGGCCGGGCAGGAGGGCCGCAAGCGATTCCTGCGCGGCGCGATGTATCACGGCGACGTTCTCGTCGCCGACGTCGACGGACTCTGGATCGAACTGAAACCGGAACAGACACAGAATGTCTCGCTGGCCGTCGGTCGGGGAGCAGAGGAGGGTTCATGAGTGGGTACTCGCTGCTGGACGGCGTTCGGATCCTCGAGGTCGCGCAGCTGGCGCCGTCGTCGCTCGGCGGGCATCTCGCCGATCTGGGTGCGGACGTGATCAAGATCGAATCCGGTCCGCTCGGGGATCCCGTGCGCATCGGCGGCAGCCGTGCCGTCGGAGACGAGGACGGGCCTGCCTTCATGCACCTGCGGTGGAATCGCGGAAAGCGCAGCGTCGCAATCGATCTGCGCACCCCCGAAGGAAAGCAAGCGTTCCTCGACCTCGCGCGGTCGTGCGACGCGGTCATCGAGGGCATGCGGGGCGGGTATCTCGACTGGCTGGGCATCGGCTACGAGCAACTGCGACAGGTGAATCCGAAGATCGTGCTGTGCACGGTGTCGGGCATGGGCACCGACGGGCCGTACCGTGTTCTCGGCACCGGCGGTCCGGTGTTCGACGCGTACGCCGGGCTCCGCGAGGTCGGCACTCCCGCGGAGCCGCCGACCGAGGGCATGGCGGGCTCCACGACCCCGCCGATCGCGATGTACGCGCTGGGCGCGTACGCGGCGATGGGCCTGCTCGCGGCGCTGCACAAGGCCGGCGCCACCGGTACCGGCTGCCACGTCGAGGTGGCGGGCATCGACGTCGCCGCCGCGTGGATGCCGGACCTGGTGGACGCGGCGTTGAACAGGGACCGCTCGATTCCCCGGCCGACGTGGCTCCCGGACGGCCGGCTGCCCGACTGGCCACGGCTCGAGGCCTACCGCACGAGCGACGGCGAGGCGATCCTGTTCGGGTCGCACGTGGAGAAGTTCTGGCACAACTTCCTGGTGGCGGTTGGACGCCAAGACCTGATCGACGTCGACCTCACCGGGACGGACGACGGTGCCCCCGCCCGCGCGGACCTGGTGTGGCGCGCGCTGACGGAGATCTTCGCGCAGCGCACCCGTGCCGAGTGGGTGCAGCTGTTCCTCGAACACGGCATCGCGGGAGGTCCGGTCAACAGCGTGGCCGACATGCTCGACGACCCGCACTTCCGGGCGCGGGACAACACCTACCGGGTCGACTACCCGGGGGTCGGCGAGCTCGAATTCGTGGTCAGCCCCGTGCGCGTCGCGGGGGAGAAGTTCGCGCCCGCGCTGCCGCCGGTCGTGGGCGCGGACACCGCGGAGGTGCTGCGGACGGTGGCGCAGTACGACACCACGCGGGTCGCCGCGGCAACCGACTCGGCGAGCCCTCGGCGCGAGGCCCCTCCCGCCGGCTGACCGGACGCAGTCCCCAGAAGCAACACCCACACGAAATACACTGTGTGGGTGTTGTTTTCGTGCGACGACCCAGTTCAGCCGGGTGTCCGAAATTCCCGAATCGAGCATTGCGCCGTTCGCCTACAACTGTTAGGTTTACGGCACACGAAGTGAGGGTGGTCACACCCGGCTGACGAGCACGAGGAGCACAGATGAATCTCGCGGACCTGACCCGGTTCTGGGGTAAGACACGTTCGCAGCAGCAGGCCATCGTGTTCGGGGACACGGCGCAGACCTGGGCCGAGGTCGACGCGATCACCGACGCACTCGCCCGCGGACTCGCCGCGCGGGGCGTCCGCAAGGGCGACCGGGTGGCGGTGATGATGCTCAATCGCCCCGAACTCGCCCACATCATCCTGGCGACCCTCAAGCTCGGCGCCATCAGCGTGCCGCTGAACTTCCGGCTCACCGGCAGGGAGCTGGCGCCGATGGTGCTCGACTCCGCGCCGCGCGTGGTGATCGTCGAGGACGGCTTCGCATCGCTGCTCGAGGTCGCCGCCGAGCAGGCGGAGTTCGAGACCTACGCGATCGGGGGCAGTGCCCATCCGCCGTACGAGCGGCTGATCGACCCCGGGACCGCACCCGTCGTCGCCATCGACGCCGACGACCCCGGCTTCATCTGCTACACCTCGGGGACCACCGGCGTGCAGAAGGGCGCCCTGATCACCCACCGCAACGCCATGACGCCCGGCATCTCGCAGTCGATCACGTTCGGCTTCTCGTCCCGCGACCGGGTGCTGTGCTCCGCCCCGCTGGTGTACACCGGTTCGATCCTGTCGATCTTCATGCAGCTCGTCGTCGTGCCCGGCGCGACGATGGTCCTGCTGCGCGAGTACGACCCGGAGATCGCCCTCGACACGTTCGAGCGCGAGCAGATCACGGCGACCACGACCGTCCCCGTGATCTGGGAACGGATGACGATGCTGCCCGACTTCGGCACCCGGGGGCTCGCGAAGTTCACGTTCGCCGGCACCGGCGGCGCACCCGTCAGCCTGGACCTGCTCGACTTCTACCGCTCGCACGGCATCCCGCTCACGCAGTGCTACGGCCTGACCGAGGCGTCCGGCATGGTCTCGACCCTCGCCTACGAGGACGCCCTGTCCCGTCCCGGTTTCGCCGGGCTGCCGCTGGTCGGCACCCACATCCGGATCGGTGATCCGGGAGTCCACACCCCGGCCGGGGAGGTCGGCGAGATCCTGGTCCGCGGCGAGCACGTGCTGCGGGAGTACTGGAACAAGCCCGAGGCCACCGCGGCGACCCTCGGCGACGGGTGGCTGCGCACCGGCGACCTCGGCATGCAGGACGAGGGCGGATTCCTCAAGATCGTCGACCGGAGCAAGGACATGCTGATCTCCGGGGGCCTCAACGTCTACCCCGCGGAGATCGAGAAGGCGCTGCACGGCATCGAGGGCCTGGTCGACCTCGCGGTCATCGGCGTCAAGGACGACCGCTGGGGCGAGGTGCCGATGGTGGTGTTCCACAGCGAGCGCCCCGCCGCCGAGATCGTCGCCGACATCGCCGAGGTCGCCGGCGAGAACCTGGCGAAGTTCAAGCGTCCCAAGCACGCCGTCGCGCTGGGCGAGCCCCTGCCGCGCACCTTCTCCGGGAAGCTCGCGAAACCGTCCCTGCGCCAGCGCTTCCCCGAGGTGCCCGCCGACGCACTCGCGGTCGACGGCACCGTCACCCCCGTCTAGCAAGACCCATCCAGTTCGAGGCTTCATCTCCCGCGGTTCTCCCCTTCGAGAGGAATACACGTCGTGGCCCCCACTCGTGAAGTCGACATCTCCCAACTCATCGACGCCGCACCGGTGTCGGCCCTCCAGAAGCGTGCGATCGCGTTGTGCCTGGCGCTCGCGATCCTCGACGGCATGGACGCCCAGCTGATCGGATTCGCGATTCCCGCGCTGTCCGAGGACTGGGGCCTGTCCAAGGCCTCGTTCGGGCTGCTGCTGGCGCTCAGCAGCGGCGCGATGGTCGTCGGCAGCCTGCTGTTCGGTCCCGTCGCCGACCGCTGGGGCCGGCGCCGGGTGATCCTGCTGTGCACCGTGCTGTTCGCGGTGTTCACCCTCGCGTCCGCGTTCGCGCCGTCGATGGGGGTGCTGATCGTGCTGCGCATCCTCGCCGGAATCGGGCTCGGCGGCGTCACCCCCAACCTGATTGCGCTGACCAGTGAATACAGCCCCGCCCGCAGCCGCTCCACCCTGGTCACCATCGTCGTCGCGGGCATGTCGCTCGGTGGCTTCCTCGGCGGACTCGCTGCCGCTCAACTGATCCCGGCGTACGGGTGGCAGTCGATCTTCGTGGCCGGTGGCGTCCTCCCGCTGATCGTGGCGGCGCTGGCGTGGGCCGGGCTGCCGGAATCGGGCAAGTTCCTCGCGGCCCGGGGCGATCACGCCGGCGCCGCGAAGATCCTCTCGGCGATCGCACCGCACGCGGGCATCACCGGGTCGGTGACGTTCACCGTGGACACAGCGGTGGCCACCAAATCGCCCATCCGGGAACTCTTCGCCGGCGGCCGGGCGCTGGACACGGTGCTGCTGTGGGTGGTGTTCGTCATCAACTTCCTGGTCATCTACTTCCTGTTCGGGTGGATGCCGTCGCTGTTCAGCCAGGCCGGGCAGAGCGCGTCCCACGCGATCCTCGCCGCGGCGCTGTTCAACCTCGGCGGCATGGCGGGCGCACTGTCGATCGGGTGGATCACCGACCGAGTCGGCACCGCGTGGCGCCGGTCCCGGGGTGCGGACGCCGCCTACGCGGTGGTGATGGCCGGCTACACACTCGGTGCCGTGTTCATCGGCGTCGTCGCGATGTTCCTGGCGAACTCCACGTTGCTGCTGATCACGATCTGCATCGTCGGATTCGGGATGTCCGGCAGTTCGGCGGGCATCATCGCGATCGCGGCGTCGATCTACCCGGTCGCGGCACGGTCGACCGGCATCGGCTGGGCCATGGGAATCGGGCGGATCGGGTCCATCGCCGGGCCCACCCTCGGCGCCGCCCTGATCGCGGCCGGGATGGATGCCCGCACGATCTTCCTGCTGATGATCGTGCCGACCGCCGTCGCCGTCCTGACGCTCGGTGCGCTGTTCGCGCGGGAACGACTGCGCGTTCGCACCGTCGCCGGGGCCGCGGACTCGACCGCCGTCACCGCCGAGGCGCACTGAGCCATGCGATCCGTCACGTCGAGGGCCACGTCGTACTGCAGGCTGTGTGCCTCCTCGTGCGGGGTCCTGCTCGACATCGAGGACGGGCGGATCGCGCGGGTGCTCGGCGATGCCCACCATCCGATCTCCGGCGGCTACACCTGCCCGAAGGGACGCCGAGGCGGCGACCTCGTCCACGGCCCGGACCGGCTCACCACCTCGATGCGCCGCACCGCCGCAGGCACCCACGAGCCGGTGCCGGTGGCGCGGGCGGTCACCGACATCGCGGACCGGCTGCGCGCAATCGTCGACCGGCACGGACCGGATGCGGTCGCGCTGTTCATGGGGACACAGCAGAACTTCGCCGCACTCACCCCGCCGATGGCCCGAGCCTGGTTCCGGGGTACCGGCTCGCACAAGCTGTTCTCCACGATGACCATCGACCAGTCCGCGAAATGGGTTGTCGCCGAACGGATGGGAACGTACCTCGGCGGTCGGCAGCGATTCGAGGACGCAGACGTGTGGTTGCTCGCGGGCACCAACCCCGTCGTCTCCGGCAACGGCGGCGACGGGGACGGCGCGGTGGTGCAGAACCCGTCCGTCACCCTGAGGGCGGCGCGGGAACGGGGCCTGCGGCTCATCGTCGTCGACCCGCGACGCACCGAGACCGCGGCTCTCGCCGACATCCACCTGGCGCCCCGGCCGGGTACGGACGCAGTGCTGTTCGCCGGTCTCCTGCACGTCGTCCTGACCGAGCGCCTCCACGACGCCGGCTTCTGCCACCGGTACACGGCCGACCTGGCCGTGCTCGCCGATGCTGTCAGTGGCGTGACCCCCGGCGTCGTGCAGCGGATCTGCGGCATTCCCGCAGACAGGATCAGCGACGCGGCACGCGTGTTCGCAGACGCGGCACGGGGCATGGCGACCAGCGGCACCGGGTTGTGCATGGGCCCGCACTCGAACCTCGCGGAACACCTCGTCGCGGCACTGAACGTCGTGTGCGGCCGGTATCTGCGGGAGGGGGAGCGGGCCGACGACCGCGCGGTCCTGACCCGGCACCAACCGGCGCGCGCGGAGGTCGCCCCGGCCACCCGGGCATTCGAGCACGGATTCCGCAGCCGGATCGGCGGGGTCCGGGCGATCCGCGGCGAACTTCCGTCCGGCATCCTCGCCGACGAGATCCTCGAACCCGGCCCCGACCGGGTGCGGGCGCTGATCGTCTCCGGCGGCAACCCGGCGGCGGCGCTGCCCGATCGCGGGAAAGCGTTGCGCGCGATGCGATCACTGGACCTGCTGGTGTGCGTCGACCCGCGCATGTCGGACACCGCACGGCTCGCCGACTACGTGATCGCCCCGACCACGATGTACGAGCGTGCCGATCACACCGCGATCATGGAGCCGTTCTTCCCGCAGCCGTTCGCGCAGTACACCCCCGCGGTCGTGACCGCGCCGCCCGGCGTCGTCGACGACTGGCGATTCTTCCTCGACCTCGCCGCAGCCTCCGGGCAGCCCGTCAAGTTCGCCGGTCGCATCCTCGACCCCGCCGCGCCACCGACGCCCGAGCAGTTGCTGGCCATGACGGCCGAGCGGGGGCGCGTCCCGTTCGCGGACCTGGTCGCCGCCCCGCACGGACACGTCGCCGGACGCAGCGGCGCCGTCGTGGGTCCGGCGGCCGAGGAGAATGCCGGGCACCGCCTGACACTGATGCCCGAGGACGTGCGCGCCGAACTGCACGCAGCACTGACGGACAGGGCTGTCGCAGCACAGTTCCCGCTCCTGTTGACGGTGCGGCGGATCCGGGAGACCGTCAACTCCACCGGTACCCGCGTGCCGGGACTCGTTCCGGGTGGCGCCAACCCCGCGAGCGTGCACCCGGACGACCTCGCAGCCGCGGGCATCGCCGACGGGCAGGCGGTGATCGTGCGCTCGGCGTCCGGGCACCTGCGTGCGACCGTGCGGGCGGACGCCACACTGGCCCGCGGCACCGTATCGATGACGCACTGCTTCGGGAGCGTCGACCCGCGCGACGACGTCGGAGTGAACGTGAACGCGCTGACCGGAACCGGTGACGGCGTCCAGTCGATCAACGCGATGCCCACCATGACCGCGGTTCCCGTCGCGGTCGAGCCCACCACCATCGAACAGGACGTGTGATGACGACGGCAGAACCGATTGCCGGGCACCGGATCTGCCCGCTGTGCGAGTCGACGTGCGGGCTGCTGGTCGAACTCGACGGTCGCGCCATCACGAGGGTCGCGCCGAACCCCGACGACGTGATGAGCGCCGGGCACAGTTGCGCGAAGGGGCTCGGTCTCGGCCGCATCGAGGGCGACCCGGACCGGATCCGGACCCCGCTCCTGCGCACCGCGGACGGTGGGTTCCGCGAGGCCGGCTGGGACGAGGCGTTCGCTGAGATCGAGCGCCGGCTACCGGAGTTCGTCACCGGCGACCCGGGCAGCTGCGCCGTCTACCACGGGAATCCGGCCGCCCACCACCTGGATTCGACGTTCTACCTGGGTGAGCTGATCGGTGCCGTCGGTACCCGGAACATCTACTCGCCGGCCAGCGTCGACACCTGGCCGAAGAACCTCGCGCACATGCTGCTGTACGGCACCGGGCTCGGGATGAGCCTGCCGGACCTCGACCGCACCGACTACCTGCTGATCCTCGGCTCGAACCCGATGGTCTCCAACGGCAGCACCGTCACCGCGCCCGGCATGCACCAGCGCCTGCAGGCGTTGCGCGAAAGGGGCGGCACCCTCGTCGTGGTGGATCCGGTGCGCACCCGAACCGCCGAGGTCGCGGATCTGCACGTGCCGATCCGGCCCGGGACCGACGCCCTGTTCCTGCTCGGCGTGCTGTCCGTCATCGCGTCCGAGGGACTGTCCCGGCCCGACCGGGTGCCTGCGGTGGTGGACGGCCTCGACGCCGCTCTCGCGATGGCGGCGGACTTCGACCCCCACGCCGTTGCCGGCGCGTGCGGAGTCGACGCCGACATGATCCGCGCGGTCGCGCGGGGGTTCGCGGGCGCGCCTGCAGCGGTGGCGCATTCACGGATCGGGACGTGCATGCAGGAGTTCGGCACCCTCGCGAATTGGCTCGTCGAGGTGCTCACCGCCGTCACCGGCAACCTGGACCGGCCCGGCGGGGCGATGTTCGCGCTGCCGCCGGCCGGCGGGCAGAACACCTGGCCGGTGACCAGACCGCCGAAGCTGATGTTCGACAGGTGGCGTTCGCGAGTGCGGGGGCTGCCGGAGGCGATGGGGGAGTTGCCCGCGGTGTGCTTCGCCGAGGAGATCCTCACGCCCGGACCGGGCCGTACCCGGGCGCTGATCACCCTCGCCGGGAACCCGGCCCGGTCCCTGCCCAACAGCGGCGCGATCGAGGAGGCGCTCGGCGCCCTCGACTTCATGGTGTCGGTGGACTGCTACCTCAACGAGACCACCCGCCACGCCGACGTGATCCTGCCGCCGCCACCGCTGGCGACCCGCGGCCACCACGACGTGACACTGGCGCACTTCCAGATCCGGAACGTCGCGCGGTACACCCCACCCCTACTCGACCTCGCCGACAATGAGCTGGCGGAATGGCAGATCCTGCTGCGGATCGCCGCGATCGCCCAGGGAACCCCGCAGCGTCCGGTCGAGGAGATGGACGACGAGGTGGCCGCCGTCGCCGCCCGGCGCGCCGCGACACTCGCCGGCCGCGAGATGGACCAGGTTCTGCACGCCGTCACCGACCGGCGCGGCCCTCAGCGATTACTGGACCTGCGTCTGCGCAGCGGACCCTACGGAGACCGTTTCGGGCTCGACCCGGACGGGCTGACTCTCGCACTGCTGGAGGCCAACCCGGACGGCATCGACTACGGGTCGCTGACACCGCGCGTCCCGGAGGTGCTGCGCACCCCGGACGGGCGGATCGACCTGATGCCGGAGATGATCGTCGCGGATCTGCCACGGGTGCGGGCGAGCATGACCCGGTCCGCCCCGGATCTGCTGCTGATCAACCGGCGTCAGCGGCGCGGCATGAATTCGTGGCTGCACAATGCCCTGCCCCAACCGGACGGCGGCCAGTGCGCCCTGCTGATCAGCCCGCGCGACGCGGCCGAGCGCGGCCTGGTCGGCGGCGACCGGGTGGCGGTGACGTCCAAGGTCACCACCGTGACGGCCGAACTACGAATCGACGACGCGTTGCGTCCCGGGGTGGTGAGCATGCCGCACGGGTGGGGCCACCACGGGCCGGGCCTGCGGACGTCCCGGTCGGCTTCGGTGCCCGGCAGCAACTACAACGCCCTGGTGGACGACACCACCGACCTCGAGGCGCTGACGGCGTCCCCGATCTTCAACGGCGTCCCGGTCACCGTGACGCGCACCAGCGAGGAGCATCCCTGATGGCGTACGTGGTCACCCAGAACTGCTGCAACGACGCGACCTGTGTCGCGGTCTGCCCCGTCGACTGCATCCACCCGACTCCCGCCGAGCGGGAGTACACGCGCACCGAGATGCTGTACATCGATCCGGGCGCGTGCATCGACTGCGGCGCCTGCTCCGACGTGTGCCCGGTGGACGCGATCGTCCCGGGCGACGCCCCCGCACCCGACATCGACCGGTACCGGGAGATCAACGCCGAGTACTTCCAGCGGAATCCACGCAGCACCCCGCCGGGTGCACACGTGCAGCCGCTCCCGCTCGCCCTCGCGACCACCGGCGTCACCCATCCCCCTGCGCTGCGGGTGGCGATCGTCGGATCCGGACCGTCGGCGTTCTACGCCGCCGAGGAACTGCTGGCTCGCCGCGACATCGCCGCCGAGGTCACCATGTTCGAACGGCTGCCCGTCGCAGGCGGACTCGTGCGGTTCGGCGTCGCACCGGACCATTGGCAGACGAAGGCGGTGGACCGGGTGTTCGACCGCACCGCGCGACGCGACGGCTTCACCTTCCACCTCGGCGTCGAGGTCGGGCGGGACATGACGATCGACGAGGTGCTGGCCCACCACCACGCGGTGATCCACGCGTCCGGTGCGTCGGGGGACCGGCGCCTCGCCATCAACGGCGAGGATCTGCCGGGCAGCTACGCCGCCCGGGAGTTCGTCGCCTGGTACAACGGCCACCCCGATCACGCCGACCGCACGTTCGACCTGTCCGCGCGCCGCGCCGTCGTGGTCGGCAACGGCAACGTCGCGCTCGACGTCGCCCGCATCCTCGTCTCCGATGTGAACACCCTGCGCCGCACCGACATCGCCGACCACGCCCTCGCCGCCCTGGCCGGCAGCCGGGTCGAGGAGGTGGTGGTGCTCGGTCGGCGGGGACCCGAGCACGCGGCCTGCACCACGCCGGAACTGCTCGCGCTCGGCTCGCTGCCGGGTATCGACGTCCTCGTCGACGGTCCGGTGACGGCGGCACCTGACGCACCGGCCAAGCTGCGGATCCTCGCCGACTACTCCCGGCGGGAGCCGACGCCGGGCAACAAGCGCATCGTGTTGCGCTTCGATACCTCCCCACGAGAGGTGCTCGGCGCGGGCCGTGCCGAGTCGCTTCTGGTGTCCCACGGTGACACCGTGGACCGGATCGAGTGCGGTCTGATCCTCCGGGCGGTCGGGTACCGCGGGTTGCCGATCGACGGCCTCCCGTTCGACGAGGCCGCCGGAACCGTCGCCAATGCCGCGGGCCGCGTCGTGCTGCCGGGGACGGGGGAGACCGTCCCCGGGCACTACGTGGCGGGGTGGATCAAGCGCGGTGCCACCGGGGTGATCGGCACCAATCGCTACTGCGCGGCGGAGACCGTCGAGGCACTCCTCGCCGATCACCGTGCGGGACTGCTCGCCGCCCCCACCTCGGCCGCTGCGGACCTGGCGGCGCTGGTGCGCGAACGCAGGCCCGACGCGCTCGGCGGCGCGGACTGGCGCGCGATCGACCGCTTCGAGCGCGAGCAGGGGCGGGCCGTCGGACGTCCTCGGGTCAAGATCGTCGACGCCCCCGCGGCAGGCGATGTCGCGAGAGCCGCACGGGTGGGATCGTGACGCGGAAGGTCCACACGTTCTGCCGGATCTGCGAGCCGGGGTGCGGCCTGCTCGCCGAGGTGGACGGTGACGAGGTCGTCCGGCTGCAGCCGGACCGGGATCATCCCGTGCACAAGGGGTTCTCCTGCCACAAGGGCGTGCACTACCTCCAGGTTCACCAGGATCCGGATCGCCTCGACCGGCCGCTGAAGCGGAAGAATCCGCGGAGCGAGGAGCGCGGCGACTTCGAACCCGTGGAGTGGGACGTCGCGGCGCGCGAGATCGCCGACAGGCTCGCGGAAGTGCGGCGCCGATACGGCCGGGGTGCCCTTGCCGTCTACCAGGGAAACCCGTCGGCGTTCAACGGCGCCTACTACGCGAACGCCGCCACGATCGCGCGCGGCTTCGACACCCGGATGCGCTTCAGTGCGGGAACCCAGGACACCTCGGCCAAATATGCTGCGAGTGAGGCGATCTACGGGGCGTCGATGGCGCATCCGATTCCCGACCTGCTGCACACCGACTACTTCCTGTGCGTCGGCAGCAACCCGCAGGTCTCGCACATGACGCTGATCCACATCTCGGATCCGATGGCCAAGATCCGCGCGGTGAAGAGCCGCGGCGGGACAGTGCTGTTCGTCAATCCGCGCCGCATCGAGTCGTCGTCGCCGGAGACCGGGGACGTGTTGTTGATCAAGCCGGACACCGACTTCTACTTCCTCGCCGGAATCCTGCACGAGATCGTCTTCCGGATCGGGTACGACCGGGCCGAGGTGGAACGTCACGCTCGCCGCGTCGACGAGTTGCTCGACTTCGTCCGGCAGTATCCCGTCGACCGGATCGCCGGAGTCACCGGCATCGAGGCCGACACGATCCGGCGGGTCGCCGACGAGTTCTGCGCCGCACCGAGCGCAAGCGTCTACATGGCGACCGGGGTGAACCAGGGCCGTCAGGGCACCCTGGCCTACTGGATGCTCACCATGGTCAGCCTGTTCTCCGGCAACCTCGGCAGGCGCGGTGGCAACATCTACTCGCGTGGCGTCGCCGACGTGGTGCAGGGTTCCAAGCGCAAACGGGAGGACCCGTTTTACGAGGGTCCCTTCGGTGAGATGCGGACCGTCGGCGGTGATCTCCCCGCCGCGCTCCTGCCGGACTTCATCGAGAATCCCGACGACCCGGTCCGCGCGCTGATCGTGGTGTCGGGCAACCCGCTGCTGTCGGTCGGTGGGGACGACCGCCTGCGCCGGGCGTTCGAGCAGTTGGACCTGATCGTGACCGTCGATCTGTACCGCACGGTCACCGGTGAGATGGCGGACTATGTTCTGCCGGCTACGGACTGGCTGGAACGGGAGGACGTCAACTTCCTCAACACGATGGGCGTGGCGATGGAGCCGTACGTGCAGTACACGCCCGCCGTCGTCCCCGCGAAGGGGGAGCGCCGCGACGACTGGTGGATCCTGTCTCGCATCCAGCAGGCGATGGGCGTCCCGACGCTGCTCGACGACCCCGACCCGAATCCGTTCGCCGCGGTCGACGCGATGATGCGGGACTCGGGTCTGAGCATCGAACTCCTCGCGACCCTGCCCTGCCAGACCGCGGTGCTGCCGGAGGCCGAACCGTCGCACGTGTTCAGCATCGCGGTCCAGCACGACGACGGCCTGATCGACTGCTGTCCCGCGCTGTTCCAGCGCTCGTACGGGACCGCGGAACGCATCTTCGAGGAGTTGGCCGCCGAGCCCGCCGACCAGCTCAAACTGATCACCCGGCGCACCCACTACATGGTCAACAGCTGGCTGCACAATCTTCCGGTGTTCAAACAGGGCGTCCACCAGAGCAATCCGCTGTGGATGCACCCGGACGACGCGCGGTGCCGGGATCTCGTCGAGGGCGACGACGTCACCGTGCGTAACCGCCACGGCGACGTCGACGCGATGCTGATCTACGACGACACCCTCCGGCCGGGCGTCGTGGCGATGACCCACGGCTGGGGGCAGCGCACGGCCCGGGGGCTGGACGTCGCGAGGCGCAACCCGGGTGTGAACGTCAACCGTCTCGCGCCCACCGGGCCGGACGGCTACGACCCGCTGAGCAACCAGTCGCAGCTCACCGGCATCAACGTCGAGGTGGTGCGCCTCCGGCACCCGTGAGTACTTGTTAACGTCCGGCGGTTAACAAGTACTCACGGGCGCGAAGCGCAGACCTTGCCGGATTTAACAACAACCTTTAGATTTAGCAGCTGTGACGGGCGGCACAGTCACGGAGAACTTCGGTTTCGATCCCACCGGTCGCGGCCGGGCACACAGGAGGCAATGAATGAGCGGAACCGTGATCGACGCGCTGAATTTCTGGGCGCGGATCGTCCCGGGCCAACCGGCCATCGATTTCGACGGCGACGTCGTCACGTACGCGGAACTGTCGAGGTGGGCCGACGGCGTCGCCCACGACCTCGCGGCGCGCGGCGTCCTGCCGGGTGACCGGGTCAGCTTCGTGGGAACCAACACCCTCGAATGGTGCGCGGCGGCGCTGGGGGCGATGAAGGTGGGCGCCATCGCCGCGCCGTTCAATCAGCGGATGCTCGCCGGCGAGCTCACGGCGCTGGTCGAGGATTGTGAGCCGAAGGTCGTCTACTGCGATCAGGCGTACCTTCCGAGACTCGAGGAGGTCCTGAAGGCGCACGACACGTTCTCGATCGCCGTCCTCGAACACGACGTGCGGCCCCTGCGCGGCGGGGAGCACAGTACGTTCCCGACTCCCGTCGTCGACGTCTCGACCCCGACCGCGATCGTCTTCACCAGTGGTACGACGGGCAGGCCCAAGGGCGTGGTGTTCACCCACGCGACCATCGCGGGCGAGATGCACGAGTGGTCGCTGATGGAACCCATCCTGCCCAACGGTTTGCGTCCTCTGCTCGTGCTGCCGTTGTTCACCGCGGCGGGCATCATCTGGGGCATCTCCCGCACCGTCATCCACGGCGGCACGCTCTTCCTGCAACCGGGATTCGACCCGCAGGCAGCCCTGCGTGTCCTGGTCGAGGACCAGGCGACGACGCTCACCGGTCCACCCATCCTGTTCGAGCAGATCGCGAAGGTCCCGGGATTCGCCGACGCCGACCTCCGCCACCTCACCACCGCCCACGTGGGCGGTGCCCGGGTGCCTGCGCACCTGCTGGGGATCTGGCAGGACCGGGGTGTGCAGTTGCGGCAGATCTACGGGCAGACCGAGATCGGCGGTTCCGCCACCGTGATGCCCCGCGACGAGGCGGCCGAGCATCCGGACAAGTGCGGGTGGGGTGGCATCTTCACCAAGATCCGAGTCGTCGACGCGTCCGGAAACGACTGCGCGCCCGGTGAAACCGGGCAGATCCTCCTCCGCGGTCCGGGAATGATGCCGGGCTACTGGCGCAACGAGGACGCGACGAAAGCCACGCTGATCGACGGCTGGTTGCACACGGGAGATCTCGGAAAGCTCGACGAGAACGGCTACCTGACCTACGTGGACCGGCTCAAGGACATGATCATCTCCGGTGGGCTCAACATCTCGCCCGCCGAAATCGAATCGGTGATCAATCAGATCCCCGAGGTCGAGGAAGTCGCGGTGATCAGCGTGCCCGACGCGAAGTTCGGAGAGACTCCGGCTGCCCTCGTGAAGGCGGCGCCGGGCCTGACCGAGGCGGATGTCGTCGAGTTCTGCAATCGGCGCCTCGCCGACTTCAAGGTCCCGCGCTACGTCGTGCTGCTGGACGAGCCGTTGCCGCGGATGGCCAGCGGCAAGATCGCCAAACGGGAACTGCGCGACACGTACGCGGACGTGCCGGACTCTCACCGGAAGGTGCGCTGAATGACGAACGCGGGTGAACAGAAGGTCGCCGTCGTCACCGGGGGTGGCCGGGGCATCGGTGCGGCAATCGCGCAGCGACTCGCGTCGGACGGTTTCGCTGTGGCGGTGAACTATTCGCGCAGCGAGACGCATGCGGCCGACGTGGTCGCGAAGATCGTCGCGGGCGGCGGCCCCGCGGCGGCGATCAAGGCGGACATCGGGGACGCGGCGTCCGCCGAGGAACTGATCTCACGGACCGCCGACACGCTCGGGGCACCGACGGTACTGGTCAACAACGCGGGCATGAACCTCGCCGGTTCGGTCCGCAAGCAGCAACCGGACGACTGGGATCGCGTGATCGCGGTCAACCTCAGCGGGGCGTTCTACTGCACGCACGCCGCGTTGCCTGCGATGTACGAGAACGGCTGGGGCCGCGTCGTCTTCTTCGGAAGCCCGTCCGGCGGACGGCGGCCGTCGCCCGGGATGAGCGCCTACTCGGCGGCGAAGGCCGGTCTGACCGGAATGACCCGGACGTTGGCACTCGAGGTCGCGCGGCGCGGCATCACCGTCAACACCGTCGTCCCCGGTTTCGTCGAGACCGACATCATCAGTTCCGGGGGCGACGCCGCCGTCGACGCCCTGGCCGCCCATTGGCCGCGGATCCCGGCAGAGTCCGTGGCGGCGACCGTGTCCTTCCTCGCCAGTGACGACGCGCGCCATGTGTCGGGTGAAGAGGTGGGCGTCTGGCTCGGCGGTCCGGTGTAGGCGCCTCCGGCGCCCGTGAGGGGGTGGGTGGAGGACGCGAAAGATGACAAAATCACAGGGGTATCTGCGGTCGTCAGGCGTGTTAATCGCCTGTCCATCAGTCTG
>NZ_JBHVEY010000008.1:83644-249280 GCF_042802055.1 Rhodococcus sp. NPDC057529 | reverse complement strand
TGTGGGGGGGGGGGGGTCTTTTTTAGTGGTTGTTTTGCTGCTTTTTTTTTTGTTTTTGGTGGGTGTGGAGGGCTTAGAGCCCTCTCTCCCCTCCGCACGGGTGCGTCAGCGCCTGTAGGTGGCGGGCCACGCCTTCCCGAGGGTCAGGCCCCCGTCGACGACGAGGTTCTGCCCGGTCACGAACGTTGCGTCGTCGGAGACCAGATAGGCGATGGCGCCGGCGATGTCGTGGCCCTCGCCGGCGCGGGGGATCGGCTGGAATGTCGCCAGACCCTGCCGCACGCTGTCGACGCTGGCGTCCAGCGCGTCTCCGTCCAGGCCGGCGCCGTGACCGACGATGCGGGTGGCGACGCCGCCGGGCGTGACCGCGTTGACCCGGACGTGGAATTCCGCGAGTTCGCGTGCGGCGCTGCGGGTCATCTGCAGCACGGCGGCCTTCGCGGCGCCGTACGGGTGCGGGCCGAAGCCGGTGCGCACGCCCGCCACGGACGACACGTTGACCACGGTGCCGAACCCCTGCCCGCGCATCACCCGGGCGGCGTGTTTGGTGCCGAGGAAGGCGCTGCGCGCCAGGACGGCGAACGAGGAGTCCCACTCGTCGACGGTCGTGTCGGCGACGTACGTCCAGGACCCGACCCGGCCGGCGTTGTTGACCATCGCGTCGAGGCGTCCGAAGCGCTCGGTCGCGGCGCGGACCGCGGCCGCGACGTCCTCCTCGCGGGTGACGTCGGTGTGCAGGTAGACACCGTGCTCGCCGAGGGCGGCCGCGACCGCCTCGCCGCGTTCGTCGTCGATGTCCGTGACCACCACCCGCGCACCCCGCTCCGCGAGAAGTGCGCAGGTCGCCGCCCCGATCCCGCTCGCGCCGCCGGTCACCACCGCGACCTTGCCGTGCAGTTCCGCCATTGTGTTCTGTCCTTTCGCGCCATCCGTCCGAACTGTGGATCTTGAGGTATTAACCTAAAGGTATTAGCTTGATATGTCGACGGTACCGACACGAAGCGGAGGCCGTCGGAACCACACGAGGGGAAGGCCCCGAATGTCCGAACTGATACTGACCGAGCAGCCGCGGCCGGGCGTTCTGCTGATCCGCCTGAACCGCCCGGACGCCCTGAATGCGATGAACGCCCCGCTCGTCGAGGCGCTGCACGCGGTGCTCGCCGACGTCCGCCACGACTCCGAGATCCGCGCGATCGTGCTGACCGGGAACGGGCGGGCGTTCTGCGCCGGAATCGACCTGCGCGGCTACGGCACCCCACCGGGCGCGACCGGCGGCGAGGGCCGGGCGCAGGCGGGCATGCGTGTTCAGCAGCACATCGCCTCGCTCGTCGAGGCGTTCCGCGGTGCCAGGCCGCCGGTGGTCGCCGCGATCAACGGCGCCGCCGCGGGAGGTGGGATGGCATTGGCACTGATGGCCGACGTCCGGATCATGTCCGATACCGCGGCGCTGCATGCGTCGTTCATAAACCGCGGGCAGTCCAGCTGCGACATCGGCGTCAGCTGGTTGCTGCCCCGGATGATCGGATTCTCCAGGGCGGCGGAAATTCTCCTCACCGGTCGCCCCGTCGACGCCGCCGAGTGCGAGCGCGTCGGCATCGTCTCGTCCGTCGAACCGGCGGAGCGGCTGCTCGATTCGGCGCTGGACACCGCTGAGAACATCGCGCGCAACAGCCCGTTCGGCGTGTGGATGACCAAGGAGGTGATGTGGTCCAACCTCGAGGTTTCGAGCCTGCGCGCCGCGATCGACTTGGAGAACCGGACCCAGATCCTCGCCGCCATGACCAAGGACCACCGCGAAGCCGTGTACTCGTTTCTCGAGAAGCGCCCGCCGGTCTATCAGAACCACTAAAGGACGACAACTGTGACGAGTCGAGACGAGGACGGGGGTCGACGGTGAAGGTCGGTATCGCCGCGGGATATTGGGGCTCCGGGCCGCCGCGCAACGTCGACCGGATGCTCGCCGAAGCCGAAGCGCTCGGCGTGGACAGCTTCTGGACGGCGGAGACCTACGGATCGGACGCGCTGACCCCCCTCGCCTGGTGGGGATCGCGCACGTCCACGATCAAACTGGGAACCGCGGTCTGCCAGATGTCGGCCCGGACGCCGACGGCCCTGGCGATGGCGGCGCAGACGGTCGACCACCTCAGTGGGGGCCGGGTGATCGTCGGCATCGGCGCGTCGGGACCGCAGGTGGTCGAGGGCTGGTACGGGCAACCGTATCCCCGGCCGCTCGAGCGGACCCGCGAGTACGTCGAGATCATGCGTGCGGTGTGGGCCCGGGAGAAGCCGGTGACCTACGAAGGCAGGCACTATCAGCTACCGCTGGACGGTGGCAGTGGTCTCGGAAAGCCGTTGAAGTCGATCGTTCACCCACTGCGCGAGGACATTCCGGTCTATCTCGGGGCGGAGGGTCCGAAGAATGTCGCGCTCGCCGCGGAGATCGCGGACGGCTGGACCCCGCTGTGGTTCTCGCCCAAGAGCGACGAGTTCTACCGCGCCGCGCTGGCCGAGGGGTTCGGCCGGGACGGGGCCCGCCGGTCGCCGTCGGATTTCGAGATCGCCAACGTGTGCTGGCTGGTCGAAAACGACGATGTGGAAAAGGCGGCGGCCAAGATCAAACCCGTCGTCGCGTTGTACGCCGGTGGCATGGGCGCGAAGGGCGCCAATTTCCACAACGACGTCTTCACCCGCATGGGCTGGGCCGACGCCTGCGCCGAGATCCAGGAGCTGTACCTGCGTGGGCGGGCCGATCTCGCCGCGCAGGCCGTTCCGACGGAGATGGTCGAGGACGTCGCGCTGATCGGGCCTGCCGACAAGATCTGTGAGGACATCGTGAACCGCTGGAAACCCACCTGCCTGACGACCCTGATCCTCGGCGGCTGGCCGAGGCCGGAGAACCGGGAACGCATCCTCGAGGCGGTGATGTCGTGACACTCGATCCGCGCACCCCGATCCTCGTCGGCGGCGGACAGGTCAACGAGCGGACCGGGGGAGTGGAACCCGTCGATCTGATCGTCGCAGCGGCCCGCGCCGCCGCGTCCGAGGCGGGATCGTCGCGTCTGCTCGAACTCGTCGACTCGGTCCGGCTGATCGGGATGCTGTCGTGGCGGTACCGCGACCCCGGGGCGCTGGTCGGCGAACGCATCGGCGCCGCCGTCCGGCACACCGGGTACACCGGCAGCGGGGGCAGCGGCCCGCAGGTCCTCGTCAACCAGGCGGCCGAGGACATCGCGGCGGGCCGGGCCGACGTGGTCCTGGTGGGCGGTGCCGAGTCCTGGCGGACCCGGATGAAGTTGCGGTCTCAGGGTGTTCGCCCGGAGTGGACCGTGCAGGACGACTCGGTTCCATCCGCGGAGGTCCTCGTCCCCGAGGTGCCGATGGTCTTCGACGGTCAGTCCAGGATCGGGCTCGACCGGCCCGCGTACGTGTACCCCCTGTTCGAGCAGGCGCTGCGGATCTCGTCGGGCCGGTCGGAGGACGAGCACCGTGCCGCGATCGGCGCACTCTGGTCGGGATTCAGCAAGGTGGCGGCGACGAACCCGCACGCGTGGACCGGCCGTGAGTACACGGCCGACGAGATCGTCACGCCGTCCGAGGACAATCGGTGGATCAGCCGGCCGTACACCAAGCTGATGAACTCGAACAACATGGTGGAGCAGGGCGCGGCGCTGCTCCTCTGCTCCGTCGGCGTCGCCACCCGCCTCGGGATTCCCCGCGACAACTGGGTCTTTCCGCATGCAGGCACCGAGGCGCACGACACGTACGACGTCGCCGAACGGGAAGCGCTCGACCGGTCACCCGCCATCCGGCTGGCGGGGGCGCGCGCCCTGGAACTGTCGGGAATCGGGCGGGACGACCTGGCGCACGTGGACGTGTATTCGTGCTTCCCGTCGGCCGTCCAGGTCGCCGCGGCCGAGTTGGGGCTGCCCGTCGACGATCCCGGTCGACCGCTGACGCTCACCGGCGGCCTCACGTTCGCGGGCGGTCCGTGGAACAACTACAGCACCCACGCGATCGCCACCCTGGCGACCCGGCTGCGCGAGGCGCCGGGAACGTACGGACTGATCACGGCGAACGGCGGTTACCTCACCAAGCACGCGTTCGGCGTCTACCGGACGGAGCCGCCGCGCAGCGGTTTCCGGCGCCAGGACGTTCAGGCCGACGTCGACGCGCTGCCGACCACGACGGCGCTCACCAGCTATGAGGGGTCCGGCTCGATCGAGTCCTGGACGGTGGTGCACGGTCGCGACGGCGCCCCGGAGCGCGGCTTCGTGGCGGTGCGGACCGGCACCGGCGAACGCACGCTGGCCACCACGACGGAAACAGGCGCGCTGACCCGTCTGGTCGGCGTCGACGTCGCGCGGGACACAGCGGTCGTCGCCGCCGACGGCACGTTCCGGTTCGCGGACGATTGACTCCGGTTTACCTAACGACATAAGGTATAGGAATCGAGGGCATCCGCCGTGAGGCGTGAGGTTCTCATGGAGAAAAGGAGTTTCGAATGTCTGTCGAAGACTTCCGCGAACTGTACGAGCGGCACGTCGGATACGTGGTGTCCGGAGACATGAAGTCCGCACTCGCCGACATGGTTCAGGAGAACCTGCCCGCCGTGTTCGACGGTGTCACCGTTCCCCGCGGCGACGTCGACGGGTTCGAGATCAAGGACGTCCGGGCCGACGGCGACCGCCGCATCGGCGAGACGGTGTACACGACCCCGGGCGGCACGATCGGCCTGCGGTCGATCTGGGAGCGTCACGAAGGCCGCTGGCTGGCCGCGGCGCTCGAGAACTTCCCCGCCGAAGGAGGGCGTCCGGCATGACGGGAGAACCGTGGGGACCGTCCGCCGACGGCCTCGACCAACCGTACTGGGACGGACTCACCCGAGGTGAGCTGCGACTCCAGCGTTGCGGCAACTGCAAGACCTGGATCTGGGGACCGCAATGGGTCTGCGGATCCTGCCACACCCTCGACCCGAACTGGGAATCCGTGACGCCCACCGGGACTGTGTACAGCTGGTCGCGGAGCTGGTACCCGTTCATCACCGAACTGGCCGACCGCGTCCCGTACGTGACGATCCTGGTGGAACTTCCCGAGGCCGGGCACCGCCGGGTACTCGGAATCCTGACCGGCGACGACACCGATGCCATCCGCATCGGCGACCCGGTCGTCGGGCACATCGAGCACGACGAAGGCGCGACCTGGCCGCTGCTGCGCTGGCGTCGATCCACCGAAGGAGCGCAGGCATGAGTGCACTCACCATGCGCGGGGCGGCCGCCGTCGTCGGCGTGTCCGAACTGCATTACCGCCGCGGCGAGGCCCCGGCGGGTGAACTGAGGATGACGCTCGAGGCGATCCTCGCGGCATGCTCGGACGCCGGCATCTCGCCGCGCGAACTCGACGGATTCGTGTCGTATGCGGGCGGCGGGCACGACGGTGCGGTCATCGGCGGCGCACTGGGCGTCGACGACGTCCGATGGTCGAACATGATGTGGGGCGGCGGCGGCGGGACGGTCGCGGCCGCGATCAACAATGCCGCCGTCGCGATCGCTGCCGGGCAGGCCGAGTGCGTCGTCGTCTGCCGCTCGATGGCACAGGCGGATACCGGTCGCCTCGGCTACGCGAAGTACCACTACGGCCCGCACTTCCTCGCGCACGGCGTCGGATCGCCCGCCCAGGTGTGCGCGCTGCGGACACAGCGACTGCTCGAGCACGACGGGGTGCCGCGCGAAACGATGCGTGCACTGGTGCTCGCCGCGTACCGGCACGCCCAGAACAATCCGACCGCGCAGGGCTACGGCAAGCCGCTCGACGAGGCGACGTACGAGTCGTCCCGCCTGATCACCGAACCGTTCCACCTGTACGACTGCTCGCGGGAGAGCGACGGCGCCGTCGCACTGGTGCTGGTCTCCGCCGACCGCGCGAAGTCGCTGCGACCCGATCCCGCGTACGTTCTCGCGGGCGCGCAGGGCGCACCGGGCGGCTACTCCTCGATCATCGACAACGACGACCAGTACGCCACAGCGGGTTTCGCGGGCGCCGCCGGACGGCCCGGGGTCGCGGACCGACTCTGGGCCGCAGCAGGTCTGGGCCCCGACGACGTGGACGTCGTCCAGGTGTACGAGAACTTCAGCGGGCCCGCCGTCGCCGCGCTCATCGACCACGGCCTGGCGCCGTCCGGCCCCGCCGCAGGCGAGGTCCTCACCGTCGACAACCTCACCGCGGGCGTGGGCAAGCTCCCCGTGAACACGAGTGGCGGCAACATCGCCGACTCGTTCGTCAACGGAATGGGCCTGGCGGTCGAGGCCGTGCGGCAGATCCGCGGCACGTCGACCAATCCCGTGGCGCACGCCAAGACGTCGCTGTTCATCGGCGGCCCGATGGCACCGCTCGTCAGTTCGACGCTCTTCGCCCACGAAGACGTGCTGTAGCACCCCGACTCTGTGAGAAGGATCGACATGGACAACATGACCGTGGACCGCGACGCCCTGTTCATCGGTGGCCGGTGGGTCGCCCCGCAGGAGGGTGCCGCGGCCGACGTCGTCGAGGCTGCCACGGAGAAGGTGCTCGGGCGTTCGGCTCTCGCTTCGGCCGCCGACATCGACGCCGCCGTCTCCGCCGCACGCGACGCACTCCGCGGACCGTGGGGGCAGCTCGACAACCGCGCTCGGGCAGACCTTCTCGACGCGTTCGCGTCCGCGCTGAAGAAGCGTGGTCGCGACACCGCGACGTTGGTGAGCCGCGAGAACGGGATGCCGATCTCACTCTCCGCCGGGGTCAACGGTTTCGGGCCCGCCGCCATGATCCGCTACTACGCCGCGCTCGTCCGCGACGCGGCGTCCGAGGACGTCCGTCCCAGCGCGTTCGGCGGCCGCACGGTGGTCCGGCGGGAGCCGGTGGGCGTCGTCGCCGCGATCACCCCGTGGAACTACCCGCAGCCGCTCGCCGCGATGAAGATCGCGCCCGCGCTCGCGGCCGGCTGCACCGTGATTCTGAAGGCCGCCCCCGAAACCGCGCTCGACGCGTTCGCGTTCGCGGATGCCGCCGAGGAGGCCGGTCTGCCTCGCGGCGTCCTGAACATCGTGCCCGCGGGCCGCGAGGCGAGCGCCTACCTGGTGCAGCACCCGGGGGTCGACAAGGTCGCGTTCACCGGTTCGACGGCGGCGGGACGAGCGATCGGGGAGGTGTGTGGCAGGCTGCTGCGCCCCGTCACGCTCGAACTCGGCGGCAAATCGGCTGCAATCGTGGCAGCCGACGCCGACCTGTCCGTGTTCGCCGCGAACCTCGCGGAGGTGTCGCTGGTGAACAACGGCCAGACGTGCCATGCGAGTACCCGGATCCTCGCCCCCCGTGCCCGGTACGAGGAGGTCGTCGAGGCGGTCACCGAGACGGTCCGGGGTCTCGTCGTCGGGGATCCCCTCGACAAGGCCACCGCGATCGGGCCGTTGGTCAGCGCCGCCCAGCGCGAGCGCGTGCTCGGCTACATCGAGGACGGGCGCAGCGCGGGCTACCGCACGACGACCGGCGGGGGCGTACCGGATTCGCAGCCGCTCGGCTGGTTCGTCGAGCCGACGGTGTTCGTGGACGTGGACAACTCCGCCCGCATCGCCCAGGAGGAGATCTTCGGGCCCGTTCTGACGATCACCCCCTACACGGACGAGGACGAGGCCGTGGCGATC
This sequence comes from Rhodococcus sp. NPDC057529, assembly GCF_042802055.1. NCBI lineage: Bacteria > Bacillati > Actinomycetota > Actinomycetes > Mycobacteriales > Nocardiaceae > Rhodococcus > Rhodococcus sp. NPDC057529. The sequence goes on along the minus strand of NZ_JBHVEY010000008.1, from coordinate 241,604 downwards.
GCCAACGACTCCGAATACGGTCTGGGCGGCACGGTCTGGACCTCCGACGAGGAGCACGGCCTCGCCCTGGCCTCCCGGATCCACAGCGGGACCGTCGGTGTCAACCATTACGCCCTCGACCTCGACGCGCCGTTCGGCGGCGTCAAGTCGTCCGGCCTCGGACGTGAACTCGGTCCGGAAGGCCTGAACCCGTATTTCGCGACGAAGTCCGTGTACTTCGGAACACGCTGACTCGAAACGCTTTTCATTCACCATCAGATCTGATCGAACGGAGCAGGCGATGACGCTACCGCTGACCGGTGTCCGTGTACTGGACCTCACCGACGGCCTCGGTGAGTCGTGTGGCCGGTACCTCGCCGACCTCGGCGCGCAGGTGACGAAGGTGGAAGGCCCGGGGGGCGCGCGTTCACGCCGCGCCGAGCCCGTGGTGGACGGGGTCAGCATCCCGTTCGCGCTGCGCAACGCGAACAAGCGGGGGATCGTCGTGGACCTCGACGACCCCGCGGGCCGCGATCGGCTGCGGGAACTCGCCGCGGAATCCGACATCCTGATCGAATCGCACGCGCCGGGCGCGTTGAGCGAGCGGGGAGTGGGCGCAGCCGAACTCTCCGCTCTCGCACCGTCACTGGTGTGCGTGTCGGTCACACCCTTCGGTCAGACCGGACCCTACCGGGACTGGGCGGCCACGGAACAGGTGCTGTACGCACTGAGCGGTGTGCTGTCCCGCTCCGGTGCTCCCGGAGCCGAACCCCTCCTTCCTCCCGCCGGCCTGGTGGAGGAGACCGTGGGGATGCACGCCGCCTGGTCGGCGCTGCTCGCCTACTACGACCGGATCCGCACCGGCCGCGGGCAGGTCGTGGATCTGTCCGCGTTCGAGGCGCTCGTGCACGGCTTCGATCCCGGATTCGGGACGCAGGGTTCCGCGGCCGCGGGGCGTTCCGACGACTTCCCCCGGAACCGGCCGGACGCGTCGAACTTCTACCCGGTGTTCCCCTGCGCCGACGGCTACGTGCGGATCTGCCTGCTGGCCAAGCGGCAGTGGCGGGGAATGTTCGCATGGCTCGGCGAGCCGGAGGAATTCGCCGACCCGAAGTACGACACGATCCCGGCCCGATTCGCCGCCGCCGACACCCTGCACCCCCTCATCGAGGCGCTGTTCGCGACCCGCACCCGCGACCAACTCGTCGCCGAGGGTGCGGCCAGGGGAGTGCCGGTCGGCGGTGTCCTCTCGCTCGGGGAAGTACTGACCACCGAGCACTTCGACGTGGCCGGTGCCCTCGCGGACATGGAGATCGCCGCCGGGGTGCACGCCCGGGTTCCGACGGGATACGTGTCGATCGACGGCGCCCGCGTCGGAATCAGGACCCCGGCGCCCGAGGTCGGGGAGCACGACGCCCAGCCCCGGGCGACGCGGGAGGCACCGGCGGGCGAGGCGTCCGGGACGCGGCAACGGGGCACCCGCCCACTGGACGGCCTCCGCGTTCTCGACCTGGGCGTGATCGTCTTCGGCGCCGAACTCAGCCGCCAGTTCGCCGACTACGGCGCCGATGTCATCAAGGTCGAGAATGCCAAGTTCCCCGACGGTCTCCGGCAGTCGAAGCGGGGTGCGGCGCTGGCCGCGTCCGTCGCCTGGGGGCACCGCAACAAGCGCAGCCTCGGTCTGGACCTGCGCAGCGCGGAGGGCGGGAAGTTGTTCCGCCGCCTCGTCGCCGAGGCCGACGTGGTCCTGGCCAATTTCAAGCCCGGAACACTCGCGTCGATGGGCCTGTCGTACGACGAACTCGCCGCACTCAACCCCCGCGTCATCGTGTCCGAGAGCAGCGCGTTCGGCAGTACCGGGCCGTGGAACAACCGACTCGGATACGGCCCGCTGGTGCGTGCCGCGTGCGGTGTGTCCGCCCTGTGGCGGTACCCCGGGAACGAGGATCTGCTCTGTGACGGCTCGACCGTCTATCCCGATCACATCGCCGCCCACGTCACGGCGATCGCGGTGCTCGCCGCCCTGATCCAGCGGACCCGCACGGGTAGGGGCGCAGCGCTCGAGGTGGCGCAGGCGGACACCGCGCTCGTCCAACTCGGTGCTCAACTCGTCACCGAATCGCTCCGACCGGGCACCGTCTCCGCGCCCGGCAACGCGGACCCGTTCGCCGCGCCGGCCGGGGTGTTTGCCTGTGCGGGTGACGACGAATGGTGCGTCGTGTCGGTCAGGGACGACGACGACTGGGTGCGACTGTGCGCCGCGATCGGCACGCCCGAACTGGCGGACGTTCCAGCGTTCCGCACCCGGGCCGAGCGGATCCGCAACCGCGTGGACGTCGACGCCGTGCTGGGTGAGTGGCTGCAGACGCGTTCTCCCGCAGCGGCGGTCGCGCAGTTGCAGGCGGCGGGAGTGCCCGCCGGGATGATGCTGCGCCTTCCCGAACTGCTCACCGATCCACACCTGGCGGCCCGCGACGCCTACACGGTCACCCATCACGCGTTGCTCCCGAAGGCGTTGCCCACGGCAGCCCGCATCGCCCGCTTCTCGGCCATTTCCGATCCGCCGCTGCGCCAGGCCCCGCTCGCCGGGCAGCACACCCGCGAGATCTGCGAGGAGCTGCTGGGCATGACGTCCACCGAGGTGGATCGCCTCGTGGACGAGGGAATCCTGCAACCGCCCGTCACGGATCCCCCGCTCGGGGTGGCCGCCTCCGCCGCGCGGTGACACGCGAGTGGATTCGACAGCGACCCGGGTTACCCTGGGCCGCTGTCGAATCACGCCCATGTCACCGGTGTTCCGGTGAGGCCGAAAGACCCGAAGGTACAACGTAGACAAAACTAATGGCCGTTGGTTAACGTGGCATCCGTCACAATCATTCTCGAACTATTCGAGACCGCACGACACGGAGTGTGTGCATGACGACCAACCCATCAACCGCCGCAGGCGGCGCCACGACGGTCTCCGAGTCCGGGTCCGCCGGCGACTCGAAGCGAGCCAGCCGAGCCGCCTTCGTCGGAACTCTGCTCGAATACTACGATTTCAGCCTCTACGCCTCCGCCGCGTCGGTGGTGTTCGGGAGCGTCTTCTTCTCCGGTGCGAGTCCCTTCCTGGCCACGCTGCAAGCGGTCGGGACGTTCGCGGTCGGCTTCCTCGTCCGGCCGATCGGCGGCGTCGTCCTCGGCAGCCTCGGCGACCGGATCGGACGGAAGAAGATCCTCGTCTTCACCCTCGTGATGATGGGGGCCGCGACGATGCTCGTGGGCCTGCTGCCCGGCTACGAGCAGATCGGCTGGCTGGCCCCGGCCCTCCTCGTCCTCCTCCGGATCCTCCAGGGCATCGGCGCCAGCGCCGAATACGGTGGCGCCACCCTGGTCGCGGTGGAGTTCGCGCCGCAACGCCGAAAGGGACTTCTCGGATCCCTGCCCGGGGCGGGGGCGTCCATCGGCGGCGTTCTCGGCACCAGCGCCCTGCTGATCGTCTCGGCCGCGCTCCCCGAGGAAGCATTCATGTCCTGGGGATGGCGCCTGCCGTTCCTGCTCAGCGGACTGATTCTGCTGTACGGCCTGTCGCTGCGCGCCCGGCTGCCGGAGACCCCGGCGTTCCGCCACATCGAGGAGACGGACGGCAAGACCACCTCGCCCGTGCTCGACGTCATCCGCAGCCAGCCCCGCGCCATCCTGTCCGTACTCGTGATGGTGTTCGGGCAGGCCGGGCTGGGGTACTTCTACCTCGTCTTCATGCTGACGTTCGGCCGCAACCAACTGGGCATGGGGCAGACCGACATCCTGATCGGCCTGGTGCTCGCGCAATTGAGTTGTGCGGCATTCATTCCCCTGTTCGGGATGCTGTCCGACCGGGTGGGCCGGCGACCGGTCATCATCTCCGGATTCGTGTTCTCCGCGCTGCTCGCCTTCCCGGCATTCTGGCTCGTCGGGCACGGCGGCGGTACCGCCGCGTTCTGGTTGGTCCTGGTGCTGGGGAACGGGGTCGGCGTCGCTGCGATCTTCGGGCCGATGGGGGCGTATGTCACCGAACTCTTCGAGACCCGGCACGCCTTCAGCGGTCTCGGGTTGGGCCGTGAACTCGGGAACGCCCTCGGCGCCGCGCTCGTGCCGGTCCTCGCCGTGCAACTTGCGTTCAACGACGGCGGCAGCACCGCAGCACTGAGCATCCTGCTGGTGGCGATCTCGGTGGCAGGCGTCGCCGCCGCATGGGTCTCGGTGTCGCGCACAACGCGCGCGCGGGACGGTGCGGAGCGGGCCGCGTCGTCGTCCGAGGTCGCGGTCTAACGCAGGTCGTGGTTCAGGGCAAAGGCGCCACGGGATGGCAGGCGGGGGCAACGGCCGTCTCCGGGTCGAGAAGGTTGCGCACGATCCGGAGCGTGATGTCGTCGTAGACCATCGTTCCGTGATTGGTCAGATTCTCGGGGCAGAAGTCCTGAACCACGACGTTGGACACGTTCGGCCCGGGCGGCAGTTGCGACTCGCTCAGTTGCACGACGAGGTCGTGCCGCGAACTGACGGTCGCATACTCGACTCCCGGGCGGGTCATGCCGCCCTCGCCGGTCTCCGTGACGAACGCGGAACCCGCCGTCCCGTCGTCGACCGCCGGAATCACTTTCCCGACCGCATCTTTCGCCTGCGAATGCGCGGCGAGAAAATGCAGGATTCCGTAGGCGCTGATGCCGTTGGTGGCGGGAGCGACCCCGATCATCGTGCCGACCTTCGACTCTCCACCGAGGTGGTTGATGAAGTAGAGGGGGACGAGTCCGCCCTGGGAGTGCCCGACGAGGTCGACCCGGTCGGCGCCGGTGGCGGCGAGGACGGTCTCGACGAACTCGCCGACCTGCCGGGCGGACACGCGCATGTCACCGGTCTGATGGAACGGGCCGGTGTCCGGGCCCCCCGTAGTCGAGGCCAAAGACGCAGTAGCCGTCGGCCTTCAGCTGGGGTGAGTACATCGCCCAGTTGGCGTAGCTGTTCTCGAACGTTCCGTTGACGAGGACGACGGGCCGCGGATGAGCGGCGTCCGGCCGGCACGAGAAATCGTTCATGCCCTGCGGAATCGCATCGGGGTGCTCGATGGAATAGGCCCACGCGGCAGGCCACCCCGTTTGCGGGGGCCCGACGGGAGCGTTGTCCGGGGCGGCGTCTGCCACCGCGGGAGTGCCCAGGACTGCCAGGGCTCCGAGAACTGCCGCCGTGCGTGCGCGTGCACCCATCGCGTCCGACTCCTTTACCGCCGAGCGACCGTTTTAACTAACTAGTGTAGTTTCCTCCCGGGTGTGCACGGGTGTGCACGGGTGGGAACGGCATGAAAGAAGGGGTGCGGCGAATACTTCTTCGCCGCACCCCTTCCTGCCGGAATCGTTCAGGCCTTCATCAGGTCTCGATGGATGATTTCCTTCATGATCTCGTTGGTGCCGCCGTAGATCCGCTGGATCCGCGCATCGATGTACGCCTTGGCGACGGGATACTCCATCATGTAGCCGTAGCCACCGTGGAACTGCACCCCGGCATCGATGACGCGGCCCTGCAGTTCCGTGGCCCAGAGCTTCGCCTTCGCCGCATCCACGGCGGTGAGGGTGCCCGCATTGTGCTCGCGCACGCACCGGTCGATGTACGCGCGGGACACCTCGACGGCGGTCTGCAGTTCGGCGAGGGTGAACCCGAGGCCCTGAAATTCCCCGACCCGCTTGCCGAAGGCCGTCCGCTCCTTGACGTAGTCGAGAGTCCAGCCGAGGACCGCCTCGGCGGACACCTGCGCGGCGATCCCGATGCCGAGTCGTTCGAGGGGGAGGCTCTGCATCAGATACGCGAACCCCGAACCGATCTCACCGAGCAAATTCTCCTTGGGGACGCGGACGTCCTCGAAGAACAACTCCGCGGTGTCCTGGGCGTGCAGACCGAGCTTATCCAGTTTGCGGCCCCGGGCGAATCCCGGCGTCCCGTCCTCGACGACGAAGAGGCTGAAGCCGCGGGAGCCGGCGGAAGGATCGGTCTTCGCGAACACGATCACCAGGTCGGCGAGGATTCCGCTGGTGATGAACGTCTTGGACCCGTTGATCACCCAGCTGTCGCCGTCGAGAACCGCCGTGGTCTGGATGGCGCGCAGGTCGCTGCCCGCGGCAGGCTCGCTCATCGCGATCGCGCCGATGGTCTCGCCGGTGACGAATCCGGGCAGCCAGCGCCGACGCTGCTCGCCGTCGGCGTGGCGGAGCAGGTAGTTCAGGACGATGTCGTCGTTCGTGGAGAATCCGGACTGCAGCGCCGACGCGCCGACCCGGGCGATCTCCTGCTGGATCACGAAGCGGAAGCGGTAGTCCAGTTCGCCGGGCCCGCCGTACTCCTCGGGGACGGGCAGTCCGAGCAGGCCCTGGCGACCGGCTGCCAGCCAGGTCTCGCGATCGATCAGGCGATCCGCATCCCATTTCTCGAGTTGGGGCACCACGTGCTTGTCGACGAATCCCCGCACGGATTCGCGGAACAACTCGTGGTCCCGGTCGAACAGATCGCTCTGCATGTCTTCCTCCTGATGCGGGACGCCCGGTGGGCGCCCCGCACGTCATGTGTTGTCAGTTCGTTGCCAGTAGTTTCTGCGTCTCACGCCGGAACACCTGGTTGGCGACCTCGTTCTGGCCCAGCACCATTCGGCCGGCGTTGGCGCTGGTCATGCCGTGCTGGGAGTCCCGCAGGAGCGGGAAGTCCTCGGCGTGGAGAACCGCGAGGAGAATCTCCCAGTTCTTGTTCCACAGGCGAGTCCACTTCTCCTCGGTCATCTCGGTGTCCGCCACCGGCGGCACGATCAAGCGCATCTCCATGCGGCAGCGCTGCGGATCGGTGGGGTGGGGCCGGAAGGTGAGGAGCTGGAAGTGATCCGGCTGCCGCAGCAGGGTGCTGTTGGGAAGCAGGAAATGGGTTTCCGTGATGTCCTTGGCGAGGCTCCGGTCGCCGGGGTCCTCCTCGATCCACCGATCGATCGACTTGCGCGGGGCGATGAAGCGGCAGTGCCTGCCGAAGTCCTCGAATGCCATCACGTTGGTGTGAATGTGCTTGGCTGCGGTATTCGGATGCGCGTACTGGATGTGATACCCGTCGAGGAAGGCGTCCTGCATGATCTTCCAGTTGACCGGTTCGTCGAATCCCTCGGACTGCACGGCGATCTTGGAATCGAGGCCGTACCCGGAGAGGATCGTGTCCATCTCTTCGCCGAGCCAGCCCGCCACGTCGATCTCGGCGTTCGCATCGTCCACGACCCAGATGAAGCCGTGACGCTCCTCGGTCGGCAGCTCGACGAGGCCCATGTTCGCGGTGTCGGTCTCGCCGAACGTGTTGTCGCGGGTAATCGTCCGGAGACTGCCGTCCGTGTCGTACGACCACCGGTGGTACGGGCAGGAGAAGAGTCGGCAGCGGCCCTTCTCCTCCTTCTCGAGGAGGGCGCCACGGTGCCGGCAGAGGTTGACGAACGTCTTGACGCCGCCGTCGCGCTGCCGGACCACGATGATGTTGTTCCGCGGCATCTGCAGGGTGAAGAAGTCGCCGGCGCGGGGGATCTCGGAGCCGTGAGCGACGATCGAGGGGACACGTCCGAAGATGAGGTCACGTTCCCGCTTGGCCACGGCCGGATCGGTGAATTCCTCCGGCTGGAACCAGGTGATGTGGTCGAATTCGTCCGTCGTGTCGTTGCGCAGGTGATCCAGGGCGCGGCGAATGCGTTCCTCGCGGGGTGCTCCGACCTCGGTCATTGCGTTTCCTCCAGTGTCGTGCGGAGTCGATGGGCCCGGCATTGTCGCCGCTACCCGTCACCGGCTCCGAATGCGGTGTGGATCGACCCATTAAATCTAACTCACATAGATTTATGTGTAAACCCTCGCAGGTCCGGCCGTTGCGGGTGTTATCAATGAGCATTAGGTTTAGGTGACGCTGTCCGATGAGGAGTGATACGGATGATTTCCTGTCAGTGGTGCGAGGAACTCGCAGACGACGACCGCGACGAAGTTCTCGCCCTGGTGGGCGCGGCCGCGGAATACGACGACGAAGCGGGGTTCTCGCGCATCGAACCGCGTGACGTCACGGCACGTTCGCGGCCGGGGATGCGGGTATCGCATCTTGCCGTCAAGGCGCGTCGCGGTTTGAGCGCTGTCGACGACGTTCCGCTCGTCGTGGTGGCGTACCTCAATATCGCCGTGGACGACGACGGTCTCGGGGCCGTCCAATTCGTCGTGCACCCCGACTATCGATCGCGGGGGATTGCGACCCTGCTCGTCGAGGAGCTGGGCCTCGACGTGGACCGGCCGGACGGCTGGATGGGGACCGGTGCGCGCGCGCTGCGCGCCTGGGCCTTCGGCACGCATCCCGCGGCCGAGCGCCTGACCCGACGGTTCCGGATCTCGTCGGTGAGCCGGCTGTGGACGCTGTTCCGCAGCCTGACCGGGCCGTTCGCGGTTCCGCTCGACCCGGTGCCCCTCCCGGCCGGGTCCGTGCTGGAGGCGCCGCGCGGGCTCGACGCCCCCGAGTCGGTGACGGCTCTCGACGACGTGCTGGGCCGTTCGGGAATTCCGGCCGCTCAGCTGGAAAAGCTGTCGGAGAGCCGTGCCCACGGAACCGGGTCCGTCGTACTCGCGTCCGGCGACGCCGGCCGGCCCCAGGGGTTCGTCTGGCTGGACCCGTCGCTGCACACGCACCTCGAACTGCGGGCGGCGTGGATCCGTGCACTGGTGCTCGAGAAGGAGGCACGGGGCGGCGGCCTGGGTGCGGCGCTGCTCGTGCGGGCGCTCGAGGTGCTGCGCGACGCGGGGGCCCAGATCGCCTTGATGAGAATCGATCCCGACGACGACGGTGCGGTCCGGCTCTGCCGGTTGCTGTCGTTCGAGCAGGAGGATGCGCACACGTGCTACCAGGTCGGTGAGTGGCACGAGGCTCCCGGCTACCTCTGAGGCATGAGACGGAGAACGATATTTGTGTCACTGTTGACGAGCGGCGAATGTCACGCTACTGTCCTGTGACACGGCTCACAAGCAGTGTCCGTTTCGAGGGCGTCCGGCCGACGGCCCTCGAACCCAAGACCCACATCCAGTGCTCACATCGCGCGCACGCCGCGCGACATTTCGGCGCACATCACCGACATCTCAGGCTCGGTTGAACGAGAGGACACGTCATGGCACGACTCGAGGGGAAGGTCGCGTTCGTCACCGGTGCGGCACGCGGACAGGGACGTTCGCACGCGGTGCGACTGGCGGAGGAGGGCGCCTCCGTCATCGCGATGGACATCTGCGAGCAGATCGACACCGTCTTCTATCCGATGGCGACCACGGACGACCTCGCCGAGACCGAACGCCTGGTCAAGGAGGCCGGCGGTTCCATCGTCACGTCGGTGGGCGACGTTCGGAACCGCGCCGACGTCCAGCGCGCGTACGACGCCGGGATCGAACAGTTCGGACACGTCGACATCGTCCTGCCCAACGCCGGCATCATGCCCGTCATCGGACCCGGAAATCAGCCGCAGGCGTGGCACGACGCCATCGACGTGATGCTCACCGGCGTGTGGCACGTACTCGAGGTGACGGTCCCCGGGCTGATCGAGCGGGGCGAGGGCGGGTCGATCGTCATCACCAGTTCCGCCGCGGGCCTGACCAGCATCGGGCTCAACACATTCCCCGGCCAGGCCGGTTACTCCGCGGCCAAACACGGCGTCGTCGGTCTCATGCGCCTGTACTCGAAGCAGCTTGCGAAGCACAGCATCCGGGTCAACACCGTGCATCCCACAGGGGTGAACACCCCGATGGTGGCCAACGCCGAATACGGCGAGTTCGTGAACTCGCACCCCGAGGTCGCGAACGACGAATCGTACAAGAATCCGATGCCGGTCGAGCTGATCGAGGCCGTCGACATCAGCAACGCCATCGTGTTCCTCGCCTCCGACGAGGCGCGGTACGTCACGGGCGTGACCCTGCCGGTCGATGCCGGCTACAACAACCGCTGAGCGAAGGGAATTTTCGACCATGACGACAACAGAGTCGGCGGCCGCAGCGCCTCCGAAGATCGCCGATCGCGAGCAGGTGTTCGTGGGCGGCCGGTGGGTGGAGTCGACGGGAGACGAGTGGATCGACCTCGTCGACCCGTTCACCGAGAAGAAGGCGGCGCGAATCCGCAGCGCCACAACCGAAGACGTCGAACGCGCCGTGCAGGCCGCTCGCACGTCATTCGATTCCGGTGAGTGGGCGTCGCGCACGATGGCCGAACGCGCCGACGTCCTCGACGAGATCGCTTCGCGACTCGAGAGCCGCGTGGAGGAGTTGACCCCGCTCGGCGTGATCGAGGTCGGCATCCCCGTCGCGGTCAGCGGCCCGACCCAGCAGATGACCGCCGGCTTGTTCCGCGCCGTGGCGGCCGTGGCCCGCGACTATTCCACCCGCGACGACCGGACCCGCGCCGACGGCGGGGTCTCGCGAATCCTGAAGGAACCGACCGGGGTCGTCGCAGCCATCATCCCCTGGAACGGGCCCATCGGAACGATCGCCTTCAAGGTGGCCCCCGCCCTCGCCGCAGGCTGCTCGGTGATCCTCAAGACGGCGCCGGAAGCCCCGCTGTCGCCGTCCGTGTTCGCCGACGTCATCGGGGAACTGACGGCCGAAGGCAAGATTCCGGACGGCGTCGTCAGCGTTCTCTGCGCCGACCGGGAGGTATCCGAAACTCTCGTCACCAATCCCGACGTCGATCACATCACGTTCACCGGAAGCACTCTCGCCGGGCGGCGCATCATGTCGCTCGCCGGGGAGCGGATCGCCCGGGTGTCGCTCGAACTCGGTGGCAAGTCGGCGGCGATCATCCTCGACGACGCCGACCTGGGGCACGTCATGCAGTCGCTCCCGATGGGTGGCTGCATGCAGAGCGGTCAGGCGTGTATCGCGCTGACGCGGGTGCTCGTGTCACGCAAGCGCCACGACGAGGCGGTCGAGGCGCTGAAGGGTGCACTGGGCTTCCTCACCATGGGAAACCCGTGGGAGCAGACGACATTCCTCGGCCCGCTCGCCATGGAACGGCAGCGTGACCGGGTCGAGAGTTACATCGCCTCGGCGAAAGAGGAGGGCGCGACCGTCGTGCTCGGAGGCGGTCGTCCCGCAGGAGTCGACCACGGCTTCTTCGTCGAACCGACCCTGATCGACGGCGTGCGCAACGACATGCGCGTCGCGCAGGAGGAGATCTTCGGTCCCGTCGTCTCCGTGATCACCTACGAGGACGAGGAGGAGGCGATCGCCATCGCCAACGACTCGATCTACGGACTGTCCGGCGCGGTGTACACCGCCGACCTCGAGCACGGTTTCGAGGTGGCGCAGCGTATCCGGACCGGAACGGTCAGCGTGAACGCCGCCATCATCGATTTCACCGTGCCGTTCGGCGGCTACAAGCAGTCCGGCGTCGGACGTGAAGGCGGCGTCGAGGGTCTCGAGGAGTTCTTCGAGACCAAGACGGTGCATCTGCCCGCCATCGGGTAGCGGATCGCCGGCACCGAGATGACGAAGGGCCCCTGGAACTCGTGTCCCAGGGGCCTTCGCCTCGTCGGGCGCCGGCGTGTCAGGCGGAGCGTTCCTGCGGTGCGTTCGCGGCGGCAGCGTCGTTTCGCATCACGCCGTACAGGAAGCTGCGGATCATCTCCTCGAACAATCGCTTCGACGAGAGTTCGTTGGCGGCAAGCGCTTCGGCGAGGAGTGGCTGAGACTCCGGGTCGACGTTCGGGAAGATCGTTGCCCGGGTGCTCGGCTTGCGCATCGCCTCCGTGAGGACCGCGCCGATCGACAACGTCTCCATCCCGTCCAGAATCTGGACGTGGAGATGCGTCGGCACACCGGAGTCCAGCAGGAATCGCGCTGTGTCCTCGTACGTGCCGATCAGGAGGTCCCGGGGCAGATACTGCAGGAGGATCGGCGCCGCGTTCCGGTGCCGCAGGATGGCCTGGCGGAAATTCATGCTCAACGCCACGAAGAACTCGGGCCAGTCGGGACCGGGTTTGCGGCGGGGACGGACCACGGATGCGCCGGCGATGTGCCGAGCCACGGCGGAGAGGATCTCGCTCTTGTCCGCGAAGTGGTGGTACAACGACGGCGCCTGCACTCCGAGGTGCTTGGCCAGTCGCGGCAGACTGAATGCCTCGAGTCCTTGGGAATCGATGATCTCGATGGACGCCTGCACCGCAGCCGCGCGGCTGATCAGGGGCTTCGATGGTCGGGGCATGTCAGGCTTTCCGGTCAGGGTGTTCGCTCGGATGGTTGTCAGTCATGATGAGGTGAATCGTAGTCGGTCGTGGTCACCTCATGGGTGTAGGCGACGTCGCTGTCGAGGAAGTCGAGCAGGCCGCCGCTGAGCAGGTCGTTGTCGTCGCCGCTGACCATGTGCCCGGCCCCTCCGACATCGATATGGCGGGCCGTCGGGATCAGTTCCAACAGGTCACGGGCGCCGTCCGCGCTGACGACGTCGGACTGCGCGCCCCGGATGAGGAGGGTCGGGACACGCACTTCGCGCGCCGCGGCACGGGCCCGCGCTTCCCGGACCTCGGCGTGGGCGTCGGTGTTCTCCCGATACGTGATCATCCGTGGATCCCAGTGCCAGTACCAGCGCCCGTCGCGGAGGCGAAGGTTCTTGCGAAGTCCCTCGACGCGCGGCGGACGACGACGGTGCGGGTTGTAGGCGACGACGGCGTCGAGCGCGTCGTCGAGGGTGTCGAAACCGGCGAGGCCGCTCTCCATGAACGACGTGATCTTGGCGAGGCCGCCGGGTTCGGCGCGGGGGGTGATGTCCACCAGGACCAGCGCGCGGCCGATGCCGTGGTCGCCCTGTGCGAGCAACGACGCCATCCCGCCCATGGACGCGCCGACCAGGACCGGTGGTTCGTCGAGACCGGCGGCGACGGCCGCGACGTCGCGCGCATGGGCGTTGCTGCCGTAGTCGCCGTCGTCGGCCCACTCGCTCTCACCGTGACCGCGGGCATCGATCGCGAGGGCGCACCAGCCGTTGTCGGCGAGTCGAATTCCGGTGCGCTGCCACGAATGACGAGTCTGCCCACCACCGTGCAGCAGCAGGACGATTCCCTTCCTCGTGGACGCCGGCTCCCACCGGTCCGCGACGAGTGTGACTCCGTCGCCTCGCAGTTCGGTGCGCATCGTGGTGATCGGCATGGTCGTTGTCGCCTTTCGTCGGTCAGTGACCGGAGGTTCCGCCGTCGACGGCGAGCGTCGAACCGGTGATGTAGCCCGAGGCCCGGCTGGCGAGGAAGACCACCGCCGCGTCGAGTTCGCGCTGGGTGGCGGTCCGTCCGAGTGAACAGTCGTGGAGGAATGCCGCGAGTGTCTCCGCCGACATCTCGCCGATCATGTCGGTGTCGACGAATCCCGGTGCGATCGCATTGACCCGGATGCCCTTGCGCCCCGACCACTGGTTCGACAGATCCCTGGTCAAGCCGATGAGCCCCGCCTTGCTCGACGAGTACGCGGCCTGCGGGAGCACGGACTTCACCAGGCCGAGCATGCTGGTGATGTTGACGATGCTGGAACCGGGACCCATCACGCGGGCGCAGGCCTGTGCGGCCCAGTAGGCGCCGAAGAGGTTCACGTCGAGCACTGCCCGATAGTCCTCGGGCCGCTCGCGGGTGGCGGGTGCGGCGTGGGTGACGCCGGCATTGTTCACCAGGATGTCGAGTCTGCCGAACCGTTCGATCGCCGCCCGGGCGAGCGCGTCGCACTGCTCTGGATCGGTCACGTCGGTGGGGACGACCAGGCAGTCGCGACCGCGTTCGGTCACCGATCGGGCGACCGCGTCGAGTCGGTCGCGCCGTCGTGCGGCGATCACGACATCCGCGCCCGCCTCGGCGAGCGCGCACGCGAAACCTGCGCCGAGGCCGCTGCCCGCGCCGGTGACGACGGCCACGGCGTCGGTCAGGCGGAACAGGTCGAGCACCGATTCGGTTGCCTGCGGGTTCATGAGCGAGGTCTCCCATCCAAAATTCTAATGCACATAGGTTTATCGCAGGTGCTGCCGCGGGGCAACATCTCCGACGTGCGTCTTGCGTGACATTAATCTAATGACATAAGATTTACGAGCAAGTGGAGTCGAGTGGAACGAGACAGGTACATGACCAGCACCGCGAACCAGGACCGGCTGCAGATGCAGGTCGCCGGTAAGGAAACGCTTGCCGACGGCGTCGTGCGACTCACGCTGGTCGACGAGTCCGGTGCCGCGGCCCCGGCCTGGACCCCGGGTTCGCACATCGATCTGGTCCTCGACGACACGACCACCCGCCAGTACTCGCTGTGCGGGGATCCCGGCGACACGACGTCGCTGACCGTGGCCGTGCTCCGTGAGGCCGACGGTCGAGGCGGCTCGATCCGCGTCCACGACAAGCTCGAACCCGGCGACGTCGTCACCGTGGCCGGTCCCCGGAACCACTTCGCCCTCGTCGACGCCGACTCGTACCTGTTCGTAGCGGGCGGGATCGGCATCACGCCCCTGCTTCCCATGGCGCGGGAAGTGGAGTCGAAGGGAACGCCGTGGCGCCTGCTCTACGGCGGGCGGACCCGCGCGAGCATGGCGTTCGCCGGCGAACTCGCGGACGCACACCCGGATCGGGTGCTCCTCCGCCCGCAGGACGAGTACGGACACCTCGACCTCGCCACGGCCCTCGACGAGGCCGAGCCCGGAACCGTCGTGTACTGCTGCGGGCCGGAACCGTTGCTGCAGGCCGTCGAATCGGCGTGCCGGGAACGTCCGCACGTCACCCTGCACGTCGAGCGCTTCGCACCGAAGGCGCTTCCGGAAGGCGACGACGGCGCGTTCGAGGTCGAACTCGGCCGATCCGGGCGCACGGTGCAGGTCGCCGCGGACGAGACGGTTCTCGACGCCGTCCTCCGGGAAGGCCTCGACGTCGACTTCTCCTGCCGGGAGGGCACCTGCGGAACGTGCGAGGTCGCGGTTCTCGGCGGCACCCCCGATCACCGTGACTCCGTTCTCAGCGCAGACGAACAGGCGGAGAACGACGCCATGATGATCTGCGTGTCGCGGAGTTGCACACCCACGCTGATCCTGGACCTCTGAGGATGGTGGCGACGGGCGCGGAGTCGGTCACGCTCCCGGTCCGACGGTCCGGGACACGCGATCGGCTGCTGGTCCCGGCGCTGTGCTTCGTCGTCATGACCACGGCCGTCATCCAGACGGCGGTCGTGCCGCTGCTCCCCGCGATGGCGTCGCAACTCGGGGTCGATTCGGCCGCCGCGGGCTGGGTGGTCACGGCGAACCTGCTCGCCGCGGCAGTGTGCACTCCGGTTCTCGGCAGACTCGCCGATCGGCAAGGTCCGCGCCCGGTGCTGCTGGGGACGCTCGTCCTGGTGCTCCTCGGTTCGGTGCTGTGCACCGTCACCGAGCAACTCCCGGTCCTCGTGCTCGGCCGCATCCTTCAAGGGGTGTCGTTCGCGCTGTTCCCGATCGGCGTCGCCGTGCTGAGAGGGCGTCTCGACCCGCGCCGGCTCCTGGGGGCCATCGGGCTGATGTCGGGGATCCTGGCCGTGGGCGGGGGGCTCGGCATGGTCGCCGCCGGCGTCCTGCACACCGAGGGCGCGGACTTCCGGCGAGTGTTCGCCCTGCTCGTCGGGCTGAACCTCGCCGCCCTCGTCGTCGCCTGGGTGACCGTACCTCGCGGCGGTGCGGCGCGGACCCGCGACGGTATGGACCCGGTCGGCGTCGGACTCATGGCCGTGGGCCTGTCCGCGATCCTGATCGCCCTCGCCCAAGGCGGCCGGTGGGGCTGGGCCTCACCTGCGACGATCGGCGTGGCGGCACTGGGGATCGCCGTCACGGCGGGGTGGTACCTGCACGAGCGACGAACCCGGGCGCCCCTTGTCCCGCCGATGCTGCTGACCGGGCGGCGAGTTGCGGGCACGCACCTCGCCGCGTTTCTCGTCGGGATGGCCATGTACATCCAGTTCCTCGGTTCGGCGCAGTTCGTGCAGGCCTCGCGCGCCGCCGTCGGATACGGCTTCGACGCCTCGGTGCTGCGCACCAGCCTCCTCGTGCTGCTCCCCGGTTCGGTGGCGGGGGTGGTGGCGGCGTCGGCGAGCGGCCGGTTGATTCACCGCTTCCGCGCCGACCGCGTGCTCGTCGCGGCCTGCGGGATCGGGGTGGCCGGATTCGCGATGCTGGCACTGGCCCACTCCCGGTTGTGGCAGGTGGTCGTGGCGCTCGTCGTGATCAACGTCTTCGTGAGCGGGTCCTACGCGGTGCTGCCCGCGTTGCTCGTCGACGCCGTGCCCTCCGAATTCACCGGGGTCGCCAACGGCGTCAACGCGATTGCGCGGACGTTCGGCAGTTCGCTCGCCAGCGCTCTGGTCGCGACACTGCTCGCGTCCGTGACGGTCGCCGGCACGGACCTGGCATCGGAGCGGGCGTTCGTGATCGCGTTCTGGGTGGGCTGTGCGGCGGCGGGATCGGCCGGGTTGGCAATCGTTCGAGCGGAACACTTTTCGAGAAAACGTGCCGATCGGGGTGTCCGATTCGGTGCAGCATCAGTTAATCTATAGATCATAGGTTTGTAGCGGTGGCGCGAGGCGCCTGCCGTGACATCGATGTCGCCCGGCGGCGACGGCGGAAGGTTGAGTGGAGATGGCTGCGACAATCGGGTCGGCATTGCACTGGTGGGCGGCGACGAAGGGCGACCAGCGGGCGATCGTCGTCG
This sequence comes from Rhodococcus sp. NPDC057529, assembly GCF_042802055.1. Classification (NCBI taxonomy): domain Bacteria; kingdom Bacillati; phylum Actinomycetota; class Actinomycetes; order Mycobacteriales; family Nocardiaceae; genus Rhodococcus; species Rhodococcus sp. NPDC057529. The sequence goes on along the minus strand of NZ_JBHVEY010000008.1, from coordinate 224,908 downwards.
ACGACGACGCGCTCACGTACCGGGAACTGCAGGACTGGTCGAGCCGCGTCGCTCGCCGGGTCGTCGAGGCCGGGATCGAGCCGGGTGACCGCGTCGGTGTCCTCGGCCCGAACTCGCTGGAGTGGCCGGCGGTCGCGCTCGGAGTGCTCAAGGCGGGCGCGGTCCTCGTCCCGCTGAACCCCCGGCTCAAGCCCGCGGAACTCCGCAAGGTCGTCGACGACGCGGGAGCCCGGCTGGTGCTGGCGCCCGCCGAATTCGGCGACGCGGTCGAGAAGACCCGCGCTCTCGGCGCGACATTCGATTCGCTGCCCTTCGACGAGTTCACGGCGCTGCGCGGTGGCGGTGTGGACGACTTCCGGATCGACGTCGGTCCCGAAGCGCCGACGGCGCTGCTGTTCACCAGCGGGTCGACGGGGCTCTCCAAGGGCGTGATCTGCACCAATCGCACCCTGCTCAACATCGTCTTCGAGGCGTCGCTGACCGAAGAGGGGCTGCGGCCCGGGGCGACGACACTGCTGGTCCTGCCGCTCGTCTTCACCCCGGGCCTCGTGTGGGGCCTTCTCATGACCACCGTGCTCGGCGGCACCATCATCATCGAGCGCGAGCTGAAGCCCGGACGCGCGGCGGCACTGCTGAGCGAACACAAGGTCCAGGCCCTGTTCGGTGTCCCGTTGATCTTCGAGGCCATCTCCCGTGCCCCGGAATTCGACAACGCGGATCTCGGTTACCTGCGCACGGCGATCGTCGGCGGCGCCGCCGTCGCACCCGCCCTGCTGCAGCGGTGGGCGGACAAGGGGGTGGCGCTCCGGCAGATCTACGGAATGACCGAGGCCGGGGGAGTCGCGACCGCCACGCTGGTGAGCGAGGCATTCGACCACCCCGGGACGTGCGGAAACGGCTCCATCTTCACCGAGATGAAAGTCGTCCGCCCGGACGGGACCGAAGCCGACCCCGGCGAGGAAGGCGAAATCCTCCTCAGCGGGCCCGGCGTCACGCCCGGCTACTGGAACGACGAGGAGTCCACCGCGGCCGCACTGCGGGACGGCTGGCTGCACAGCGGTGATCTGGGAACCCGGGACGCCGAAGGGCGCCTCCAGTTCGTCGACCGGCTCAAGGACCTCATCATCACCGGGGGAATCAACATCTCTCCGGTGGAACTCGAACGCGTGATCGGTGAGATCGAGGGAGTGGAGGAAGTGGCGGTGATCGCCGCGAAGGACCCACGCTTCGGTGAGACCCCCGCCGCGATCGTGACGGTGACCGGCGACGTCGACGAGGTCGCCATCGTCGAGCACTGCGACCGCCTCGTCGCCGACTACAAGGTGCCCCGGTACGTCGTGATCCGCAACGAACCCCTGCCGCGTCTCCCCAGCGGAAAGCTGTCGAAGACCGCGATCAGATCCGAGTACCGCGACGTATCCGAACGGTTCTCGAAGGTGCGCTGACACACCGCGCGACACGGGACCACACACGACGAAAGGAGAACAGTTCATGACGAGTATCGCCACCGAGAGCGTCGTCCACCTCGAGCGGGACGGTGAGATCGCGATCGTGCGGCTGAATCGCCCGGATCGGCTCAACGCCTTCACCCTCGAGGTGCGGGACCGCATCATCGAGGTCTTCGACGAATGCGATGCCGACGACACCATCCGTGCGATCGTCCTCACGGGAACCGGCCGGGCCTTCTGCGCCGGGGCCGACCTCGCGAAGGGCGGCGACACGTTCGTCACGGAGGACGACCCGGACAGCGGCGAGGCGCCACCCGATTCGGGCGGTCAGGCGTCACTGCGGATCTACCGGTCCACGAAGCCGGTGATCGCGGCGATCAACGGTCCTGCAGCGGGAGTCGGGGTGACGATGACACTGCCCGCCGACATCCGGATCGCCTCCGACACAGCCAAGTTCGGTTTCGTGTTCACCCGCCGCGGGCTCGTGCCCGAGGCCTGTTCCACCTGGTTCCTGCCCCGGATCGTCGGGATCTCGACCGCCGTCGAGTGGGCCGTGGGAGGGAAGATGGTGTCGGCGGCGGAGGCGCTCGAACGCGGCCTCGTCCGCGAGGTCGTCCCCGCCGACGAAGTGCTGCCGCGGGCGATCGAGGTGGCGCGCGAACTGGCGGCGGGCACCTCGCCGGTCTCCGTCGCGCTGACCCGGCAGTTGATGTGGAGGATGCTCGGCGCCGACAGCCCAGAGGTCGCGCACCGGGCCGAGTCGATCGCCATCCACGTCCGCGGAACGTCGGCGGATGTCCGTGAAGGGGTCGCGGCGTTCCTCGACAAGCGGCAACCCGATTTCCCCCAGTCGGTGTCCGACGGCCTGCCCGACGTCTTCCGCTGAATCTACTGCTTGGCCACCACCTCGAAGCGGCGCAGCGTCAGCGCCGGGTTCTTGGCGCGGACCTCGGCGATGCGCTCGGCGGAGACGGTGCCGATCGCGGTCCCGGTCCGTTCGCCGAGGGACGCGATCACCACGCCCATCGGATCCACGATCATGGACGCACCCGAACCCACCGGAGCGCACTGATCGGCCGCGAGGACGTAGAGGGTGTTCTCGATGGCCCGGGCGCGGACGAGCGTGGTCCAGTGGTCCTCCTTGAGCGGGCCCGGCATCCACGCGGCCGGCAGGACCAGGACGTCGGCGCCCGCGTCGACGATGCGCCGCGTCACCTCCGGGAACCGCAGGTCGTAACACGTCTGCATGCCGAACGTGATGCCGTCGACCGTGAACGTCTCGGGATCGCCGATGGTCCCCGCCTGCACGAACTCCGACTCCCGGTAGCCGAATGCGTCGAACAGGTGCAGCTTCCGGTACGTGGCGGCGATGCCCCCGTCGGGGTCGACCGCGACGAGGGTGTTGAAGATCCGGCGCTCGCCCGGGATCGCCTCGTTGATCCCGGTTACCAGGGTCAGCCCGTGCCGGACGGCGATCTCGCGCAGGCCGGTCACGAATTCACCGCCGAGGGATTCGGCAGTGTCCACGAACCGCTCGTCGATCGCCGGGAGCGCGAACATCGCGTATTCGGTGGTCGCCAGCACCCGGGCGCCGCCCGCGGCCGCCTCCCCGGCGAACGTCGCGATCTGCCCGAGGTTGTCGTGCTTGTCCGCACCCGATGCGAACTGTGCGATTGCGACGTCGATCATGTCGGTACCTCTCCGCGGTGACGGGTCCGGACGGCGTGCCCGCCTCGGCGACGAAACTAGCTGAACACCACCGTCTTACGGCCGTGCACGAGGACGCGGTCCTCGAGGTGCCAGCGCAGGCCGCGGGACAGCACCAGCTTCTCGATGTCGCGACCCTGCCGGACCATGTCCGCGACCTCGTCGGCGTGGTCGACACGGATCACGTCCTGCTCGATGATGGGGCCCGCGTCGAGTTCGGCCGTCACGTAGTGGCAGGTCGCGCCGATCAGCTTCACACCACGGGCGAATGCCTGGTGGTACGGGCGGGCGCCGACGAACGACGGCAGGAAGCTGTGGTGGATGTTGATCGCCCGGCCGGCCCAGTGCTCGCACAGCTGCGACGGCAGCACCTGCATGAACCGTGCCAGCACCACGGCATCGGGGTCGTGGGCGTCGACCAGTTCACGCACCTGCTCGAACGCCGGCCCGCGCTCGGCGGGATCCTTCGGGAACGGCACATGGTGGAAGTCGATGCCGTGCTGCCGGGTGACCGCCTCGAGGTCGCGGTGGTTGCCGATCACCGCGCAGATGTCGGCGGGCAACTCGCCTCCGGCCGCGCGGCCCAGCAGGTCGTGGAGGCAGTGCGCCTCCTTGCTCACCAGCAGCACCACCCGTTTGCGCTCGCCCGTGTCGGACACGGTCCACTCCGTCTCCGGACCGAGTTCGGCGGCGACGGCCGCGAACCGCTCCCGGAGTTCCCCGATCGACATGTCGACGGACGACGCCCGCACGGCCTGACGGGTGAAGAACCAGCCGGTGTCGGCGTCGGCGTGGTACGCCGCCTCGACGATCCAACCGCCGACCTCGGCGAGGAACGTCGAGATCCGGGCGACGATGCCGGTGCGGTCGGGGCAGCCGAGAGAAAGAACGTACCGGTGGTCCTCGGTCGAAGCAGCGCTCATGGGCAACAGTCTTTCAGGTCGCACTCCGGCCGTTCACCACGGCGGTGCCGACGAGGGTGCCGGCGTCGACGTCGTGGATCGCGCGCTCGGTGAGCAACTCCAGGAAATCGAGGCGGATCTGCTCGACCGTCCGGTCGTCGAACGGGGACAGCGCGCGGCGCAGGTTCCCGCCCATCACGAGGTCCCACACGAACTCGGGTGTCGCGGGAATGATGTTGGACAGCTCCCGGACCTCGGTCGAGTGCGCGCCCAGCTCGCCGAGCCACTGGTGCAGCCCGTCCGGGGTGTCGATGTGTTCGAGCGCGTCGAACGGCGACCCGCCGGAGTCGGCCTCCGGTTCCCGGTGCCGGGCGACAGCGTCGTGGAGCGCCTCGGCGAAGTCCCGTAACGCGCCCCGCCGCCACACCGTGATTCCGACCTTGCCGCCCGGCCGGACGAGGCCTGTGAGCCGCGTGAACGAGGCGTCCATGTGGGGCAGGAAGAACACGCCGTACGAACAGGCGAGTGCGTCGTAGCCTGCCGCCGGGACGGTGCTCGGCGACTCCCACGTGGTGGCGTCCGCGCGGACGAACTCGATGTTCTGCAGCCCGCGGTCCGACGCCTTCAGCCGCCCCACCTCCAGGAGTTCGTCGGACAGGTCGACACCGTGAACGAGGCCCGACGGACCCACCGCGGTGGCCGCGGGAAGCGCCGAAGACCCTGCGCCGCAGCACACGTCGAGGACGGCGTCCCCGGGACGCAAACCGAGTTGGAAGGCGAGGGACTGCCCGGCCGGCCCCCACACGGTCGTCGTCAGCCGGTCGAACTCGAGCCGTGCCTCGTCGAAGACCGATCCCGGATCACTCATACGGCGATGCTAGGCCGTGCAGCGGGCCAGGGAAGGCGTTGTGCGAAGCTCACAGGCATGTCCGACGTTGCACTGACCCGCTCCCAGGTGGCCGACCTCGTCGACCACACACTCCTCAAGCCCGAGGCCACCACCGACGACGTGAAGGCGCTGATCGACGAGGCGCGCTCGCTCGGTGTGCTCGCAGTCTGCGTGTCGCCGTCGATGCTGCCCGTCAAGGCGCCCGGACTGGTGACCGCGGCGGTGGTCGGGTTCCCGTCGGGGAAGCACCACTCGCTGGTCAAGGGGGCCGAGGCCAGGCTCGCAGTGGATCAGGGCGCCCAGGAGATCGACATGGTGATCGACATCGGCGCCGCGGTGGCGGGCGACTTCAACGCGGTGCTCGCCGACGTCCTCACCGTCCGCGAGGCCGTCGGCGACAGCACCGTGCTCAAGGTGATCCTCGAGACCGCCGCGCTGAGCGACGAGGCGATCGTGGAAGCGTGCCGTGCCGCCGAGCGGGCGGGCGCGAACTTCGTGAAGACGTCCACCGGGTTCCACCCGGCCGGGGGAGCGACCGTGGAGGCGGTGCGGTTGATGGCGCAGACCGTCGGCGGGCGGATCGGGGTCAAGGCGAGCGGCGGGATCCGCACCGCGGCGGCCGCGCTCGACATGATCGCGGCCGGTGCGACGCGGCTGGGACTGTCGGGCACCCGCGCCGTCCTGGACGGACTGCCCGACTGACCCGGCCGCCGATCAGACGAGGAGGCCGCAGCTGCTCTGCTGCTCCTGCTGCTGTTGCTGGGTGGGGGCGGCAGGCATCGTGTAGGCGCCGCCTTCGAGGGTGATCTCGATGGCGTCGTCGGTGACCTTCAGCGACGTCGGCTGCATGCCCAGCGGGTAGGTCTGCAGGCTCGAGGTCAGGATCTGGACCACCCCGTCGACGAGGTCGGTGGGGAGCCCGAAGCCGAGGATCGCGGCGCCCACCGTGTCGACCTTCACGGTTCCGTTCACGACCTCCGGTTTGACGGTCAGATCCGCGAGCCCGGCCGGCCCGACGGAGAACTTCAGGGTTCCCGCGCTCGAATCGGCGGTGACACCGCTGATCAGCGAGCCGAACGCCTGCTGCTGCAGCGTGGCGAGGATGCCGGCGGTCGACCAGGTGACGTCCGCGTCGGAACTGCCGATGGTGCCGCTGCTGTCCGCGGTGTTCTCGATCCGGATGTCGTTGACCTGGGCGTGCACCTGCATTCCCTGGGCGGGGCCGAACTTGGTGTCGTCGCTGTCGATGGTGATGTAGGGGACGTTCTTGTCGACGGACTGCAGCAGGACCGGCTTCCAGCTCAGCCCCACGTCCACCTGCGAGCCGAGTTGGCTCTCGAACTGGTCTGCCATGCAGGTCTTCACTCGGTGGCGGACGAAGAGTTCGCCGCCGACGAGTACCGCCACGAGCGCGGCGATGACGACCAGAGAGATGACGAGCACACGGTTACTTCGGGGTGCGGAGTTCGTTCGGGCTGCCATTACACGGATTCTTCCCGACAACTCTGAACAAATTCTGTGAATGCGTCGGCGGAGGGTCGCCGAGATCCGCAGAAATTGTGATACCCGCCACAATTGCCCAGTAATGTAGGGGAATGTCCGGATGGTTGGCTCCACGTCCCGGTGACCCGGAGCGCGAAGGTGTCGGTGAAGAACTGACACGCGTCGCGACGGCTCAGGCGGGTTTCTTCACCACTGCGCAGGCGCTGCGCCTCGGGTTCGCTGCCGACGAGATCGGCGAGCGACTCGCCGACGGCTCGTGGGTCAAGATCGAGCGAGACCTGTTCCGTTTGAAGGATTGTCCGCACTCCGATCTCGAGGAGTTCGCGAAGTGGTGCACCTGGTTCGGTGCCGCTGCCGCGGTCTCCCACCAGAGTGCTGCCGAACTTCACGGTCTCGGGCACCTGTACCCGCGGTTCATCCACCTCTCGACGGTGCTGTCGCCGCCCTCGCCGACGCAGCAGTTGGCGCTGCACCGGCGGTCGCTGCGCCCGGAGGACTGCGAGCAGGTCGGCCCGCTGCGCATCACCACCCCGCTGTGCACGGCACTCGACCTCGCCGCCAGCGGAATCTCGCAGGAACTGCTCGACGAGGTGGTCGCCGACGGCGTCGCGATCGGGCGACTGAACGCCCGCGCACTGCACGGCGAATGCGGATCCCTGCCGGCGCAGGTGGCGCAGCGCGTCGAACACGCACTGGCCACCTGCACCTGACGGAACGCTCCGGCCTTCAGAACAGCCACTCGCCGTCCCCGGCGCCTTCCAGGAGCGGGATCATCGAGAACCCCGCGTCCGACAGTCCGCCGAACGTGTGACGGTTCGCGGACCCCGTCGGCCCGTGACCGTGCCGGTAGCCCGCCACGTTCCACGTGTAGACGGGGACATCGGCCGGGACGTGCCGGGTCGGATCGCCCCACGCCGCCTGCTCGTCGGTGACGACGACGACGCGATCGTGGCCGCGGTAATGCTTCCGCACCGCCGCCGCCGTGTCGGTGCCGCCCAGGTCGCCGAAGCTGTCGACCACCCGCAGCACCGCCCGATGCACGAACGGCACGGTCCGGCTGTCCGTGCCGAATTCGACGAGGTCCGCCCGCTCGGCACGTGCCGCCAGCACGGTGCCGAACACAGCGGCCGCGTCCGCCCTCGTCAGTTCCGACCGCGCCGAGACGCGGCTGTAGAACATCGATCCGGACCGGTCGACGAGAACCAGCGTGCGGCCGGGCAGCGACGGGACCGCGGACATCGACGCCCCGAGCGCACGCTCGAGCGCGTGCCCCCACCGCAGGCTCGGCGCGTTCCGGTACGCCGCGAGAAAGCGCATCGGCAGCTGCCGCGACTTCGCGACCTCCCCCGGATCGGCGATCCGGGCCGCCACCTGCTCCGCGACGTGGTCGGGGATCCCGGCCTCGTCGAAGTTCCGCAGGTTACGGAGAAGCGCCATGAAACCCATGGACGGGATCACCGCCTGCCAGGCCGCGGCATCCATCGGTCCCTGCAGCCAGCCGGCGAGCGACTCCCATGTCATGCCGGCCGCCGACAGCCGCTCCGGGGTCCGGAGAACGGCACGCCGGTCCTCCGGCGGGAGTGCCGCCAGCGCCGCCCGTTCCGTGAGCATGCGCAGACCGGCAGGCACGGCGTTCTCGCGACCCTGCCGACGGTCGATCGCGTGCCGGAACAGCTCGCCCTGCCACGCCGCCGACGGCGACGCGTGGGTGAGTTCGAGAACGTCGCCGAAGCGGACGTCCCTGGCCTCGGAATCCCACTTCAGCAGTGAACGTTCCGAGTACAGCCGGGCGGCGGCGTCGGCGACACCGCGCTTGACCGGCTTCGGGATCGAACGGCCGTGCCGGGACATCCAGTACGCGAGGATCTCGCCCGGCTCGTCGGCCCGCTCCAGCGCGGAGGAGATGACGGCACGGTTGCCGCCGTGCAGACCGGCACCCAGCCGGGCCCGGACGAACTCGGCTGCGGCCACCACCGACGCCGAACGCAGATGCGCATCGCGGCGCAGCCACCCGATCAGGCGGGCGGTCCACTCCGGGTCCGACAGTGCGACCTCGTGGACCAGCGCGACGAACCGTCCGTCGCGGTCCGAAGCCGACTCGTAGAACGTGTGCTCACCGACCATGTTCGTGACCGCGAGGAGGAACAGCTCGCTCTTCGCGTCACGGGCGTAGCCGCTGCCGCCCTCGAAGGTGCGGCCCGACGGTTGCGTCCCCGACGTGATGGGGCTCCGTGCCTTGTTGCGGCGCAGTATCTTCGGGTTGAACTTGCTCATGGTTGTTCCTCCTTCCGGGAGGTGTCGGTGCTCGTGGGTGCGCGCCACCCGAGGTCGAGGCGACGACGGGGTGCGGAGTCGAACCGCGTGCTCACGCACTTCGCCAGAGAAGTATCCGTCGTCTGCGCACCGGGTGGCGCGCACACATGTCGTGCCGAGTTCGGAGTCGGCGGAGGCACGGACGCGCTCTACCACTGAGCTACAGGGACCTGCGTCCCTGACCGGATTCGAACCGGCGACCACGCGATCCAGAGTCGAAGTAGCCCTCGCCTGCGCACCGGCACAACATGTTTCGTGAACCGACTCTACGGGGCGCGTCGGGGGATGTCGCGTGAATTAATTCGTGCCGGAACCGGGTGCGACCAGATCCCACGGAACGGTGAGGATGTTGTCGCGGATCCGGCGGCGCTGCGGCTGCACGGGAAGTCCCTGCGCGCGCAGCAGTTCGAGGGCGGCCCGCCACCGCACCCGCGGTCCGAACGAGCCGTGCGGCGCCGCGGTGGCCCACGCGCGATCCGCCGCCGCGAGGAGGGCGTGGACCGGCTCACCCGGGACATTCCGATGGATCAGCGCCTTGGGTAGTCGTTCGGCGATGTCCGACGGCTTGTCCACCGCGAACGGATCCCACGCCAGGGTCAGCGACAGCGGGCGGGTGGCGTCGAGCAGCACCCACGCACAGCGGCGGCCGAGCTCGTCACACGTGCCGTCGAGGATCAACCCGCCCGGGGCGAGCCCGGACTGCATCCGCGCCCAGGCAGGCCCGACCGCATCCTCGGGGTACTGCCGCAGCACGTTGAACGCACGGACGAGGACGGGGCGCAGTCCGGAGAGCTCGAACCCGCCGCGGGCGAAACTCACACCGTTCCTGCTCTCGACCACACGCTCGGGGTCGATCTCGAGCCCGACCACCCGGCGGTCGCCGCGCACGGCGGTCAACCGGTCGGCCAGCTCGAACGTGGTGTGCGGCCGGGCGCCGTACCCGAGGTCGACGACGAGCGGGTCAGCGGACGCGTGCAGCGTCCGGCGCACCAGCGCGTCGTGGACGAGCCAGCGGTCGCTGCGGCGCAGCCGGTTGATGCCTGTCGTACCCCGGGTGATGACACCGTGGGGCCGCCTCAGCGTCGCTGAAGTCATGGGAAATCCGTGCTGTGAGTGCTAGTGCTGCGACAACCACGTTTCGGTGATCTCGGCCTCGGCGCGGAACAGGTCGATCAGGTTGACCAGCATCAGCTGCTCGAGCTTCCCGCCGATGAACGGCAGGTACACCTTCGCCTCGGACGAGGTGCGGAACGTGCACCCCGTCTCGGTGGCGAACAGCTTCATGGTGCCCGTCAGACTGCCGGGACCCGCAGGGATCGACGCCTCGTACGTGCCCGTGGTCGGCTCACCGAAGGGCGTGTACGACTCCTTGCGCGTGATGACCATGTCCTTCTTCATCACGGTCTGCGCGATCTCGGGGAGTTCCGACCGCGGCAGGATGTGGTGCAGGACGATGTCGATCCCGTCGTCGTTCACGTCGAAGTGCTCGATGTGGTTCTCAGAGTACTTCCGCATCTCCTCGATGCGCGCATCCCAGTAGTCACGGTTGGTGAACGCGTTGTACACCTCTTTGGGGGTGTGCTTGTAACGGGCTGAGTAGTCGATGCGGCGAGCCATGATCGCCTAGGTTACCGGCTGGGACCCGACACAATGGACACCCGCCCCAGGTCAGCTCCCGAGCCACTGCTCGGTGAACTCCTGCTCCTTCGCGATCAGGCGGAGGACCTCGTCCGCGATCGCGTTCTCGATCTTGCCGCCGATGAGCGGGATCCTGACCTCGGCCTTGCCTTCGACCTGCACGTTCGCCCGGGAACCGTCTTCCTTCAGCGTCTGGGTTCCGGAGATCGTCGCGGGCGCACCCACGACCTCGGCCGTGAACGTGCCCTCGGCGTGATCGCCGTCGAGCGTGCCCCACGTCTCCGTGCGCTTGATCACGAGGTCGCCCGGACGGACCTTCGAGACGATGCTGGGCAGGTGCTCGGCGGGAATCGACTGCGACATGGCCACCGAGATGGTGCCCGGGCCGGTCGTGACCTGCTCCAGGGTGGCCCCCGGTCCTCCGACCTTGTCCAGACGGTCGCGCCAGTACTGCTCGGTGATCAGGCCCGCATGGACCTGGGCGACGGGAAACGCATAGGACGACGAATGCTCGATGCGGCGGCTCACGATCGGCCACGCTACCGTTTGCGGTTGTGTGGGATGTGAGCATTGTCAGTCAACTCGTCGATTCGGGTGCCTTCGTGTCGGAAAACCTCGAACTGTCGGGGATGACCACGCTGCGGGTCGGCGGGCCGGCGCGGATCGTGGCGGAGTGCCCGACCACGCAGGTCCTCGTCGACGTGGTGCGGCTTCTCGACGCCGCGCACATCCCGACGCTGATCCTCGCCGGCGGCTCCAATCTCGTCGTCGGGGACGACGGATTCGACGGCGTGGTGGTGCGTGTGTGCAACACCACTGTCGGTCTGGAGGAGGGATTCGTCACTGCGGAGGCGGGCGCCGAGTGGGATCAGGTGGTCGCGCAGACCGTCGCCGCCGAACTGGGCGGGCTCGAATGCCTGTCGGGGATCCCCGGGTCGACCGGGGCCACCCCGGTGCAGAACGTCGGCGCGTACGGCGTCGAGATCGGGTCGATGCTGCGGCGGGTGCACCTCCTCGATCGGCGCACCGGTGAGGCACGCTGGGTCGAACCCGGCGCGCTGGGCCTCGGGTACCGCACGAGCGTCCTCAAGCACTCCGACGCCGCACTGGTGCTCGCCGTCGAACTGACCGTGCATCCCGACGGGCTCTCCGAGCCGCTGCGCTACCGCGAACTCGTCTCGGCCCTCGACGGTTCCGAGGGCGACCGGTTGCCGTCGGCGCAGGTCCGGGGCGCCGTGCTGGATCTCCGCCGGGGCAAGGGCATGGTGCTGGACCCCGACGACCACGACACCTGGAGCGCGGGCTCGTTCTTCACCAATCCCGTCGTCTCCGACGGCGAACTGGCGGGGGTCCTCGCCGCGATCGAGACCCGCCTCGGCGACGTCACCGTTCCGCAGTACCCGGCCGACGGCGGAACCAAGTTGTCTGCCGGTTGGCTGATCGAGCGGTCCGGCTTCTCGAAGGGGTATCCCGGCGAGAACGCCGTCGCGCGGCTGTCGACGAAGCACACACTCGCGTTGACCAACCGGGGCGCCGCGAAGAGCGAAGACCTGCTCGCACTGGCTCGCGACGTCCGGGACGGCGTCCAGTCGGCGTTCGGTGTCCGGCTCGAACCCGAACCCGTGACGGTCGGCTGCGCGATCTGAGACAGGTCCGTAGCGCAGGTAACCTGTTAGCTGTGCATGAACTGGGTTCTCGGACAAGTCGGTCGCGCGTCGCGCTGATCGCGACGGCGCTGCTCGCGTTTGTAGTTTTGCTGACCGGATGCACGGTCGGCTCCGAGTCGGGAACCGCCACCGCGCCTCCCGAACCGGCGGTCGAGGTCACCCAGAATCCGGCGTCGGGCACCGAGGACGTCAGCCCGGTGGCGCCGATCTCCGCGACCGCGTCGCAGGGCACGTTCACCGACATCTCCCTCGTCAACGCCGAGGGGCGTGCCGTGCAGGGTGTGCTGTCACCCGACCGGACCACGTTCACCGTCGGGGAGGCGCTGGGCTACGGCGCCACCTACACCTGGAAGGGCACGGCACTCGGCACGGACGGCAAGTCCGCCGCCGTCGACGGCAGCTTCACCACACTCGAACCGGACGAGACGATCGGCGCCACACTCAACATCGGCGACGGCCAGGAAGTCGGGATCGCCGCCCCGATCATCGTGCAGTTCCACGATTCCGTCGAAGACAAGGCGGCGGTCGAGAAGGCGATGACCGTCACGACCGACCCGCCCACCCCCGGCTCCTGGGCGTGGCTGCCCGACGACAACGGGTCGCGCGCGCACTGGCGTCCCCAGAACTACTGGGCGCCCGGGACCACCGTCGCCCTGGACGCGAAGCTGTACGGCGTGGACTTCGGCGGGGGAGCCTACGGCGAGCAGGACCTGTCGCTGAACTTCACAGTCGGGCGCAGTCAGATCGTGATCGCGAACGCCCCCAGCCACCGCATGCAGGTGGTGCGCGGCGGCGAAACGATCATGGACATCCCCGTCAGCTACGGCGAGGGCAACGAGGCGCGCAACGTCACCCGCAGCGGCATCCACATGGTGACCGAGAAGCACGAGGACTTCCTCATGTCCAACCCGCCGTTCTACGAGAACGTCCGCGAACGCTGGGCGGTCCGCATCTCCAACAACGGCGAGTTCATCCACGCCAACCCCGAGACCATCGGCGTCCAGGGTTCGTCGAACGTCACCAACGGCTGCATCAACCTGTCCCTCGAGGACGCCCAGCAGTACTTCGGCACCGCGATGTACGGCGACCCCGTCGAGGTGACCGGGACGTCCATCGACCTGTCGGCCGCCGACGGCGACATCTACGACTGGGCGATCAGCTGGCCCGACTGGCAGTCCCTGTCGGCCCTCGCATAGGTGAGCGGCACAGCGTGCTCGGGCACACTGTGCCGCTCACCTACGGGTCGGCCGCTCTGAAACTTTCTTCACACTCGGTGGAACCGAAGCCGACTCCGTTGCGTCTACCTGAATGAGGACGCGTCAACGGCGCCGCGTTCTCGGGTGACACAACTGTGGGGAGTCGTCCGCTGTCGAGGGGTCGACGGACGACCCCGACAGTCCGTTTCGGTCGAAAGTCGTTGATCGGCAGGGGGCTGTGGGATGGGATGGATGTTGCTGGGTTTGGTGACGATCGTGGCGGGACTGTGGGCGGTGGTCCTGTTCCTCGAACACCAGGACAGGCGGATCGCCGCGAAGTCGCCTACGTCGTACGGTGAAAACGTCCGGACGAGGCCTGATCTCGTGGCTTGACGACGATCTGGTCGATGTTCACGTGGGACGGCCGGGAGGCGACGAATCCGATGATGTCCGCGACGTCCGTGGCCACCAGCGGGGTGATGCCCTGGTAGACCTTGTCGGCGCGGTCCTGGTCGCCTTCGAAGCGCACCAGCGAGAACTCGGTTTCCACTGCGCCCGGGGCGATCTCGGTGAAACGGACCGGTTTGCCGAGCAGTTCGCCGCGCAGCGTGCGGTGCAGGACGGCCTCCGCGTGCTTGGCCGTCGTGTACCCGGAACCGTTGTCGTACGCCTCGAGCGCAGCCAGCGACGTGACGGTGACGACCAGACCGTCACCCGACTCGATCAACTTCGGCAGCAGCGCCTTGGTGATCCGAAGGGTGCCCAGAACATTGGTCTCCCACATCCACCGCCAGTCGTCGAGATCGGCCTCGGCGACGGTGGCCAGTCCCTTGGCACCGCCCGCATTGTTCACGAGCACGTCGACCCTCGGCAGTACCGCGCTGAACGCGTCCACGGAATCCTGGTCCGTGACGTCGAGTTCGAGCGCGGTACCGCCGATGTCGTCGGCGATCTTCTCCAGACGATCCAGTCGCCGCGCCCCGATCACCACATGAAATCCCTGTTCGGCCAGGGTGCGGGCGGTGGCTTCGCCGATTCCGGAGCTCGCTCCGGTGACGACGGCGATGCGGGTGTCAGGTGAAAAGGTCATGCCGACATGTTAGGGCTCGTCGATGACGGAGTAGTCACTCGCGTCGCCTGCGACGCTGCGGCTGCGCTCGCCCCGGACGTCGACGGGGACGTCGCCGGCCAGGGTGATGCGGTTGAGTCGCCGGTACTGGTCGTCGTAGTCGGCGACGGCGTAGTGCTGAGTGGCACGATTGTCCCAGATCGCGACATCGCCCGACTGCCAGTTCCACCGGGTGGTGAACTCGAGGGAGATGGCGTGATCCTGCAGGACCTTGAACAGCGCTTGCGACTGGGTGCTGCTCAGGCCGACCAGCTTCTTGACGAAGTGACCGAGCAGCAGTGTGCGTTCGCCGGTCTCGGGGTGGACCCGCACCACCGGGTGCTCCGTCTCGAAGTAGGTGGACTGGAACTCGGCGCGGTATTCCTGCGACTTCTCGTCCTGCGCGCGTTCGGCGCTGGTCGCCGCGTAGTCGTAGACGTTGGTGTGCGTCGCCCACAGGTTGTCGGCGAGGACCTTCAGCGGCTCGGGCAGCGCGTTGTAGGCGGCGACACCCGACGCCCAGGTGGTGGTGCCGCCGTACGTGGGGAGTTCCACGGCGCGCAGGATCGACGCCTTCGGGATGCGGTCGACGAACGTGACGTCGGTGTGCCAGCTGTTGGCTTTGCCGTAGTCGGAGTCGATGGGCAGCACCTTGGTGCCGCGCGAGGTGACGGTCGGGTGCGCCGTCGTGGGGGAGCCGAGAAGCTCCGCGAACTCGTACTGCGAGTCGTCGGTGAGATGTTCCTGGCCGCGGAAGAAGATCACCTTGTGCTCGAGCAGGGCCTGACGGATGAGCGAGACGGTGGCGGGGTCGAGGTTGCCGCCGAGCCGGACGCCGTCGATCCGGGCGCCGATGTGGGCGCCCAGCTTGACGACGCTCGCCGCGTTCGGGGACCCCTCGGCGTCGGTCACGTGCTCGGGCGCGAAATCGATGGACATGGTGGGCCTTTCGGATACCGGAGACGGTGTGGAGTCCTGTAACCGAACCATCGGGGAGCGTGTCGCCGGAAGGATTTGCGTCACCCTGATCGCAACGGGTGGGCGCACGACGACGTCTCCGCCGCACCGGCGGGCGGCGTGGCGGAGACCGTGGTCCATCGTGTCGTCGCTACGCGGAGGCGCGGACCTTCCGGGTGATCGCGACGACGCAGAGCAGGCTGAGCAGCGTGACCGCGGTGAGGTACACGGAGATCGGCGCCGACGAACCCCACCTCGCGTACAGCGCGGCGGCCACCGTCGGGGCCAGCCCACCACCGAGAACCGAACCGATCTGATAGCCGAGTGACGCACCGCTGTACCGGACTTCGGCGCTGAACAATTCGGTGAACAGTGCGGCGATCGGCCCGTACACGATGCCCATGAACACGGCCGTGCCGAGAAGCGCGATCATCATCACCGCCGGGTTCCCGAGGTCGATCAGCGGGAACAGCGCCGCCGCCCAGACCGTCAGCCCGACCGAACCGGTGACGAGCAGTCGCCGGCGGCCGTACCGGTCGGACAGCATCGACGCGACGGGGATGACGATCAGCCACACGAACGAGGCGACCAGCGTGAAGACGAGCACGAGCGTCTTGCTCATGCCCAGGACCTTCGTCGAATAGGACAGCAGGTACGCCATGAAGATGTATCCGACGGTGTTGATGCCGACGAACGCGCCCGCGGACAGCAGCACTTCGCGCAGGTTCTCCCGCAGCACGGTGACGATCGGCAGTCGCTGATCGCGGTGCGTGTCCTTGACCTTCTCGAAGTCGGGGCTCTCGGTGATGGTGAATCGGATGACGAGACCCATCAGCACCATCACGGCGCTGGCCAGGAACGGGATCCGCCAGCCCCAGGCCAGGAACGCTTCTTCGCTGAGGCTCGTCGACACCCCGAGGAACACGAGATTTGCCAGGATCAGACCGCCGGGCACACCCATCTGCGGGAAGCTCCCGTAGAAGCCCTTCCTGTTGGCGGGCGCATGCTCGACCGCCATCAGCACGGCGCCGCCCCACTCTCCGCCGACCCCGATTCCCTGGATGAAACGCAGGGTGACCAGCAGAATCGGCGCCCAGACGCCGATGGTGGCGTAGGTGGGCAGCAGTCCGATGCCGACGGTCGCGCCGCCCATCAGCATCAGCGACAGGACGAGCATGGACTTGCGTCCGATGCGGTCACCGAAGTGGCCCATCACGACGCCGCCGATCGGCCGCGCGATGAAGCCGACGGAGAACGTCGCGAA
The DNA here is from genome assembly GCF_042802055.1 of Rhodococcus sp. NPDC057529. Taxonomy (NCBI): domain Bacteria; kingdom Bacillati; phylum Actinomycetota; class Actinomycetes; order Mycobacteriales; family Nocardiaceae; genus Rhodococcus; species Rhodococcus sp. NPDC057529. The sequence continues at coordinate 208,316 of NZ_JBHVEY010000008.1, read as the reverse complement.
CGCGGCCAGGGTGCCCGCGATCGAGGAGAAGGACGGAAAGAACAGCGGGCCGAACACGATCGCGGCCGCCATGCCGTAGATGAAGTAGTCGTACCACTCGATGGCGGTCCCGATGAGACTGGCGCCGGCCACCTTCAGCGGCCGGACGGGCGCCTGCGGTGTCACGGAGATCTGCGTGGAGGTCATGTCGATGTCCTTCGAGGGCGCCGGGGCGGCGGACGTGCCGCCCCGGCAGGGGATGAGGAGTGCGTACCGAACTGCCGAATCCGTTAGTTCAACGTCACCTCGCCCGACTTGTTCGCATCAACCGACTGTTCGGTCAGCGGATCGGTCTTGCACTGGAAGTTCCGATACATGTCCATCTGGTCGCTGTAGTGCCGCGACCGCGTGCCGTCCGGTGCGATGAAACCACTCTGGCCGGGCGGCCCGACGGTGCAGAGGTCGGCGATGCCGTCGCCGAGCACGATGCGGTCGTTCTGGGTTCCGCGATTCATGTACGGCGACAGCGACAGAATCTCGTCGCTACCGGCCTGGGGAACGCCCAGGTAGTTCTTGAAGTCGAACCGGTTCGCGCCGACCGGCAACGTCCAGCCGGCGGGGTCCGGGCCCTGCTCGGCGCGCAGCCGGTCCATCGCCTGGCCGAACGTCGAACGGAGGACGGAGAGGCGATCCGCTCCGTTGAAGAAGTCGGTGGTCTGCGGAACGCCGGACTCGTCGCCGCGCAAGGCGTTGTAGACGAGTTTCGTCGCCTCGGCGGGACGTGCGGTGCCCGCGGCAGGGTAGACCTTCGCCGCATACGACGCGTACACGTCTTCCGGAAGGTCGTCGCGGATCACCGCATCGAACAGGATCGGCAGCCACGTGCGCATGATCACCGGTTCCGGTCCGTCGTAGACGCCGTCCGCGTTGTCGTCGGTGGCCTGCCCGTCCCAGTTGCGGAGCAGGTTCACGCCCGAGGCGACGGGGTCGCCGTCCGGCAGTTGCCCGGTGGCCTGATCCAGGTACGGCAGCAGATAGTCGATGTTGAGGTCGGCGAACGACGCCTGCCTGTTGATGTCCCAGATCTCGCCGGGAGTGAATTCGTCCTTGGCCTCGAGGCGGGTGGTGATGGCCCGCACGCGGTCGACGGGGGACCAGTTGTAGCCGTCGGCGAGCGCGCCTGCCGCGGACTGGTTGTTCCAATTCGCCAGGTAGCCCTGCTCGGGGTTGTACGACTGCGGGTTGTCCTCGAAGGGCCGGATGCCCTCCCACTCCATGCTGCCGTCACCGATCGCGGGAAGCCGCAGGTCCTGGCCGGCCGGGCGGACGGGCAGTCGACCGGGAGAGACGTAGCCGATGTTTCCCTGATTGTCGGCGTAGTACCAGTTGATGGTGATGGCGACCTTCTTCGCCTGCTCGAGGAACTCGTCCCAGTTGGTGGCCTTCATGATGTCGATCCAGGCGACCAGCGACTGGATCTCGTACCCCGCCCAGCTCTCCTTCAGCGAGTACCCAGTTCCGTTCGCGGTATCGAAGCTGGTGACCCGGCCGTGCACCGTCGAGTAGACCGGGTACGCGACGTCCGCTCCGCCGCGCACCTTGATCGTGTCGTTCCGGATCTCCATCGGGCGGTACTCGCCGTCGAATCGGTATGCGTGCTCGTTCGAGGGGTCGAGGACTTCCTGGTAGACATCGTTGACGTCGAGCGGCCCGGCGGTCGCTCCCCACGAGATCGTCTTGTTGGTGCCGAACAGAACGGTCGGGACGGCATAGGGCGTGTTGCCTGCGACGTCGAGACCGGCGCCGTGCAAACCGACGCCGTACACATAGGACGGGTTGAACCAGCCGAACTGCGGCCCGTTCATCAGGACGGACGTGCCGTCGGTGGTCTTGTCGGCGCCGACCATCCACAGATTGCTGGCCTCGGGTTTCATGTGCGGCCAGTCGCCGCCGCCCGCGTTCTTCATCCGAGTCAGATTCGCGTCGGGGAGTGCCTGCGTCACGTCGGAGAGCCCGGCTTCCGCGGTCATCGCGTGCGGTTCGTCGCCGGGCGACGTCGACTTGTCGCGGGGGACCGTGGTCGGGGCGGTGGGGTCTTCCTCGGCCCAGATCAGCTGGTCGAAGAGTTGCCGGCCCTTCTCCGCGCCGTTCTTCGCCTGCAGGCTCTTCAGGACCTGGAGGTTCGCGAGTTCACTGCTCGACTGGGAGAACCTGTTGGCCATGGTCTGCACCCAGACCATCGCCACGTCGTATCCGGTCCAGTGCTCCGGCCGGAAATCGCCGTCCAGGAACTGCTTCGGCATCAGGTGATCCGGGTCCGCGGCGACCTCGTCGATCCGCTTGTTGAACCCCTCGGCGTAGCCGTCGAAGATGTCGCGTTCGTCCTGCGGCAGTCGGGAGAGTTGATCCTTGATCGACTGCGGATCGATGCTCCCCCGCGCCGTCTTGTCGATCTCGACGTAGTCGGGTCCGAGCACCTCGGCCGCCGTGCCGATCGACGACCGCTTGGCCATCTCCATCTGGAACAGGCGATCCTCGGCCACGGAGTAGCCGTATCCGGAGTAGAGCGCGCGCGTGGTGTCGGCGTACACGTGTGGGATTCCGTAACCGTCCCGTTTGACGGTGATTCCGGCGGCGGACTCCTGCGTTCCGGTGGCCGTGCAGGCCGTCAGCAGCACGGTGAGTCCCGTTCCGAGGGCGAGGACCGCCCTCGTCGTCTTCATCGACAACTCCGGACCCGGTGTGCCGACCAGTGACGATCACATCGATACATCTCGCTCCTATAACCGTACGTTCGGTTGGTATCCCGGTGTATTGTGTCGTGAGACACGGTCGGCCGTCAAGAGTGGCGTCGGTCTCCCGCTGCTGCGGATGCCGCCGCCCTGCAGCAGCGGGAACTGGGGAATGGGGTGGCGCGCCCGTACACGCCATCGCGCCTTCGGATTGGTGAAACCGACCGAAGCTGCTACTTTCGTGACATGTCCTCAGGCCAGTCGACCGCTCCGCGGGTCACCTACGTGACCTCCGCGCTGGGTTCGCGGCTGCCCTTGGCGCGGGAACTGTGTTGTCGCTGTCTCAGCATCTGCAGCTAATTAGCGCCGTCTTCTCCTGATCGATCGTCCTCGGTCGTCCCCATCTCCACCCGGGACCGATGCAGCGTTCGGACGAAGGTGCGCACCGCCTCCGCATGCAAGGACTGCCACGTGTCTACCCCCACCCTTTCCAGCCCTACCCGGACCGGATCCGCATCTCGATTCCAGCGGCCCGTGTCCCGACCCCGTCTGCACATCGTTCCTCCCGAACTGCGGATCAGCGACGGCCCCGCCGCCGGCGTTCTGCGGGTGGCCCGGTCCCGTGGGCCGCTGTCGCGGGACGTCGCCGCGAAGGCGACCGGGCTGAGCATCGCCACCGTCAACCGTCAGGTGTCGGCGCTCCTCGACCTCGGGTTGCTGCGCGAACGCGGCGACCTCACGCCGTCCGGCGCGATCGGTCGTCCGCGTGTTCCGTTCGAGGTCAACCACGAGCCGTACCTGACCGTGGGCATCCACATCGGTGCGGTCGTGACCAGCATCATCGCCAGCGACCTCCGTGGAAAGGTCCTCGGCGCGGTCGAGGTGCCCACCCCGCAGGGCGCGTCCGCCGACGCGCTGACCGGCATCGCCCGCAGCGCACGGGCCTTCGCGTCCCGCTGGCACCGTCGTCGCCCGTTGTGGGCGGGTGTCGCGCTCGGCGGACGCGTCGATGCGCAGACCGGTGTCGTCGACCACCCCAGGCTGGGGTGGAAGTCCGCTCAGGTCGGCGCCATCATCGCGACCGGACTCGGGTTGCCCGTCTCCGTCGCGGCGCACGTCGAGGCGATGGCCGCATCCGAGTTGCTGCTGAGCCCCGACAGCGAAGACGGTGTCGCGCAAGGCGAAACGGGCCTGTACTTCTACGCCCGTGAGACGGCCGGAATCGCGATCACGATCGACGGCCGCGTCCACACCCCGTCGAGCGGTCCCGGTTCCATCGCGCACCTGCCGACCGGTTCGTCGGCGCAGTGCTCGTGCGGTTCACGCGGATGCCTCGAGGCGACGATCAGCGATCGCGCGGTCATCTCCGCCGCGCTCGACGCCGGCATCCTCCCCGAGTCGAACCAGCGTCCGACGATGAGCGCGCTCTACAAGGCGGCATCCTCGGGTTCCGTTCCCGCGCACGAGATCCTGGTCGAACGTGCGCAGGTGCTCGGCAAGACGGTCGCGATGCTGCGGGACCTGTTCAACCCGGACCGTGTGATCCTCGGCGGTCAGGCGTTCACCGAGTACCCTGCCGGAATCCCGCACGTCGCGGAGGCGTTCGCGCAGGCATCGTCGCTGGAGCGCAGGGACATTCGCATTTCCGGATTCGGCAACCGGGTGCAGGAGTACGCGTCGACGGTGGTGTCGCTGAGCGCCATCTACTCCGACCCCGTCGGAGCGATGCGCCGCACATCGCCGTAGTTTCACAGCAATTCGTCAGCTGCACAGGCAATTGCCTGTGCAGCTGACGAATTCGTGGGCATCTGCCCCGGCGAGCGGGGCTTCAGAGTCTGCGCAGCCCGTCGAGGACGCGTTCCATCAACTTCCGATCCGGGCCGGTGGATCCGGCGGTCTCGTTCACGGTGACCGCTCCGGCCGCCGCGAGGTCGCCGACGAGTACCCGCGCGACCCCGAGCGGGATCGACGCGAGCGACGCGATCTCGGCCACCGACCGCGGTTCGGAGCACAGCGCGAAGACACGGCGCAGTTCGTCCGGCGCCGGCATCGCGTCCACGACGGCGTCCCCGTCGGCGCGGGCGACGATGACCGCCTCCAACGGCAGATCTATCCCGGACTCCGTCCGCCCGCCCGTGAGAATGAACGGCCGGACGATGGAGACCGTCTCCTCGGGCTCCGCCCACTCCGTGGACTCGGCCGTCTCGGGCGCTCGGCCGGCGGGTTCGGACGGGGCCTCCACCTGCTCGGGAACGGCCTCCGCCCGGCCGGGCTCCACCCACTCGACCGACTGCGACGGGCTCGGCTCTGCCGTCGGCGACTGCTCTTTCCTGTCGCTTCGGCGCCGGCCGGCCGAACCGAAACGCGCCCCTGTCGCGCCGATCATCGGCCAGTTCTCATCGCTCACAGTCATCGGTCGGGACCCTTCTCGCACTACCCCACCCGTTCCATGGTCCCAAACCCGCGTTCCATGCCCATGGTCCGGTCCCTGTGATTCCGGCTACAGAATCCGCGTGAGCGTTAGATTTGCTGCGTGACCCACTGGCGGCAGAACTCGGATCCGTTCCTCGCGCCCGATCTCGGCCGGTCCGCGCTGCTCGTCGTCGACATGCAGGTGGACTTCGTGGACGGCGGGAGGGCCCCGATCCCGGGCACGTCGGCGGTGCTGCCCGCGATCGCACGTCTCGTGGACGCCTACCGGGAGTCCTCGGCCCCGAATCGCTCCTCGCCGGTGACGTCCAGGCCGTATCGCCCACCGAACACGTCCTGTTCAAGCCGCGGTGGAGTGCGTTCTACCGCACCGGGCTCGACGAGCACCTGCGCCGGTGGCGGGTCGACACCGTGGTGATCGCGGGCTGCAACTACCCCAACTGTCCGCGCGCCACGATCGTCGACGCCAGCGAACGGGACTACAAGGTGCTCGTCGCCGCCGATGCGATCTCGGGCGTCGACGCGCGTCACCTGGAGGAGGCCGGACGGATCGGGGTTCTGCACGCGGAGACCGACGAGATCGTCGAGGCGTTGCAGCCACCCGAACTCGAGGTGATCAGCTGAGGGGCGGAGCCGACGTCGCGTCCGGCGGCGCACCCCGCCTGCGCAGTTCCGCGCGCGCCCGCTCGATCCCGCCGTGCTCCAACGCGGCGAGCGGCGATTCGTTCGCCCAGACGAGTTCACCACGGCGGCGCACCGTGACACTCATCGAACCCGCGAGGTGCTCGAGGGCGCCGGGAATGTTGCGACGCTCGGCGGGGAGCGGAACCGGAAGCACGTGGGCCGAGCGCAGCGGGGAGGCGCCCTCGATCTCGACGCTCCATGTGCGGCCGCGGCCGCACAGCGACCACCGCTCGTCCGTCACGTGCGCCCGCACGGGGGAGGTGACCGGATTGCCGAGGCGGAACACCGTGCCGTCGGGCAGCGCGACGACGACGGCCGTGACCTCGGTGCGCAGCCCGCCCGCGGTGATCTCGCCGCCGGCGAACGCGACGCACGCCTGCCGGTCGGCGAATCCCTGGGCCTGGCCCCACCACCAGGAGTCGGGGAATCCGCCCCTGCCCCAGTTCTTCTCGCCGTAGACCTGGGCGCCGTCGAGGTCGATCTCGGTGCCGCCCAGCACCGCGGTTCCCTCGGCCCGTCCGCCGAGCAACCACGGATGCCAGTACTGGTTCAGCGCGGGCACGGTCTGGAACACGCTCGACCCGCCGAGCCTGCGCCGCGGCCACGGGACCTGGGCGCCGATCCGGACGTCGAGGCGGGCGTCCGGCCCGAGATCCACCCGCACGCGGTCGACGGACCCGCGGAACTGATCGCCGGCGAACGCGCCGAGTCCGGCCGGGTTGGCGTAGCCCTCCGGATGCGCGGCGGTCCGCAGGAACCTCGCGGGGTGACCGGCCAGACCGAGCGTCGCCCAGTGGCCGTCCGCGGCCCTGTTGATTCCGGCCAGTGCGATGACGACCTGTCCGGTCGCGGGCTGGGTGAACCGCCAGAAATAGCCTTCCATCGCGACGTCGTGCGCGGCGAGGACGTTGCCGAACGGCAGATCCGCACCCGTGGACCGGTACGCCCGCAGCAGTCTCGACACGGGTTCAGCGGACGCGCGGTCGCGGTGACGGTGCCCTTGCGGACCCGGTGTGCACGACGAACGGCATGGTCGCGACGAGATCAGCGGGGTCCATACCCGTGGATGCTAGGCGCGGACCCGAATCCGCGGAGGCAGTTCCGGTCAGAGCGGCAGCGACGACTCCGCGAGCCCCGCAGGCGCCCCGCGCCGGCGGAACCATTCCTGACCGAACGCCGCCTGCAACTGCTCTTCGGGCATCTGCAGGAACGGGCCGAAGTCCCCGATCTGGGTGGCGTGCGCGTGCATCGCGGCGCGTTTGGCGCCCATCGCCGAAGTGACGTCGACGACGGTGGTGATCTCGGAGTCCGGAAGGCCGAACGTGTCGAGGTCCGGTGGCTGCGCGTTCTCGGACCATTCCGGATTCGCGGCCATCAGTCGCCGGATGTGGTCGCGGCTGACGGCGGCCTCGTACACGTGCGGCACACCGGCCAGTTCGGCGGCCCGGAGGCCCACGTGATGCACCTGGACGTGGTCGGGGTGCCCGTAACCACCGTTGGGGTCGTAGATGGTGACCACGTCGGCGGATTCCTCGACGAGGATCGCGGCCAGCCGGGTAGCGGCCTCCTCGACGTCGACGTTGCAGAACGCTGCCGGATTCTCGTTCTCCGGCGTTCCCGCCATCCCGGAATCCGCGTAGTGCAGCAACACCACACGCTGGGCGCCGAGCAGCGACGTCGACTCCTCGAGTTCGCGGCGCCGACGCTCGGCGAGCGACTCGCCGTCGATCAGAATCCCCTCGGGCGCCTCGCCGAGCGCCCCGTCCGTCGCGGTGACCACGACGACGCGGTGACCGGCGTCGGCGGCCTGACGCATCACGCCGCCGGTGGTGAACACTTCGTCGTCGGGATGGGCGTGGAAACACACCAGGACACTCATGAGCGCAATACTTGCACGTGCTGGAAGTCGCGGCCACGATCTGTGAGGCTCGACGCGTGCTCGGTACCTATCGTCAGATCTTCGCCGCCCCCGGCTCCGCAGCGTTCTCGGCAGCAGGATTCGTCGCGCGCGTACCGATCGCCATGGTCGGCATCGGCATCGTCACGATGCTGTCCGAACTGCGCGGAGACTACGCGCTCGCCGGCGCCCTGGCCGCGGTGTTCGCGCTGACCTACGCGTTCATCACGCCGGTCGTGTCCCGTGCGGTCGACCGCTACGGGCAGTCCCGCGTGCTGCCCGTCGCGTCGGGGATCAGCGCGACGTCCCTCGCCGCGATGCTGCTGTGCGTGCGGTTCGGGACCCCCGACTGGGTGCTGTTCGTGTGGGCTGTCCCGGCCGGCTGCATGCCCACGATCGGTGCGATGGTGCGCGCCCGCTGGACCGAGCTGTACCGCGGGACGCCACTGCTGCGGACGGCGTTCGCATTCGAGGCGGTGGTGGACGAACTGTGCTTCATCGCGGGACCGGTGGTCTCCGTCGGGCTCTCCGTCACGGTGTTCCCCGAGGCGGGACCGCTCGCGGGACTCGTGCTGCTGGTGGTCGGCACCCTCGCGCTCGTCGCTCAGCGTGGCACCGAGCCGCCCGTGCACTCGTCGCCGGACGGCGGCACACCGTCCGTCGTCCGGACGCCCGCGCTGTGGATCCTGGTGGCGGTCATGGTGTCGATGGGCACGATCTTCGGCGTCATCGACGTCGGGGCCATCGCCTTCACCCGGAGCCACGATGCACCCGCCTCCGCCACCGTGGTGCTGGCCCTGTTCGCGGCCGGGTCCGCGGCGGCGGGCCTCGTGTTCGGTGCGATCCGGGTGTCGGTGTCGCTCCGGAAACAGCTGATGGTCGCGGTCCTCGCGGTGGCGGTGCTGATGGTGCCGCTGCTGTTGGCCGGGAGCATTCCGGCGCTCGCCGTCGCCTACGCGGTGGCGGGAATGACGGTGGCGCCGATCATGATCGTCACCACCGGTCTGGTCGAGCAGATCGTGCCCGCGGGCGCGCTCACCGAGGGCATCACCTGGATCGTCACCGGGCTCGGTGTCGGCGTCGCCGTCGGGTCGGCGCTCGCCGGCCGGATGATCGACGAATTCGGCACGACCGCCGGGTACGCGGTGGCGGCGGTCGCCGCGTTGCTGGCCTCTATGGTGACCCCATGGCTATTCGTGAAGCAGTCGGCATCGACGGAACGCCCCTCGTCTACTCGGTGACCGGTGACCCCGACGCGCGGGCCCTGGTTCTCCTGCACGGCTGGGCGCAGTCGTCGAAGTGCTGGGGCACCGGCGTGCTCGACGAACTCGCCGCCCGCTACCGCGTGATCGCCGTCGACCTTCGCGGACACGGCTACTCGGGCGCCCCGGCCGCCGGCTACGACGACTCCGCGATCTGGGCCGGGGACGTCGACGCGGTGCTCACGGCGGAAGGCGTCACGTCCGGTGCGGTGCTCCTCGGCTGGTCCTACGGCGGCCTCGTGATCTGCGACTATCTGGAGTCCCACGGCACGTCCGCCGTCGACGGCGTCGTCCTCGTCGGGGCCATCACCAGCATCGGTCGCGGGGAGGCCGGCGGCAAGGTCGGTGCGGCGATGCGCGCCGCGATCCCCGGCGCGATGTCCGAGGAGCCGCGCGAGGCGATCCGCGCGCTGGGCGCGTTCGGCACCGCGCTCACCGGACCTCCCGAAGGCAAGGGCGCGCAGTCGCAGGCGCTGTTCGGCGCCAGCCTCGCCACCCCGCCGCACGTGCGGGCCGCCCTGTTCCACCGCTCCGCGAGCCACGACGACCTGCTCCGGTCGCTCGACGTCCCGGTACTCGTCCTGCACGGCACCGAGGACTCCGTCGTCGACGTCTCGGCTGGTAGGCACGCTGCTGACCTGATCCCGCAGGCGCGGGCGTCGTTCTGGGAGGGCTGCGACCACGGGCCGTTCGTCGAGGATCCCGGCCGCTTCGTGAAGGACGTCGGCACGTTCGTCGACAACCTCGGTTAAAGAGGCCGATCGGTGGGGGAGCACTATGGAGTGGTGACGCCCTTGCACAACTCGCGCCCCCGCAGGGTGGCCGTCCTCTCGGTCCACACCTCACCGCTGGCGCAGCCCGGTACCGGAGACGCGGGCGGCATGAACGTCTACGTGCTGCAATCCGCCATCCAGATGGCCCGCCGCGGCGTGGAGGTGGAGATCTTCACCCGGGCCACGTCGTCCTCCGACGCCCCCGTCCAGGAAGCGGCGCCGGGCGTCCTCGTCCGCAACGTCGTCGCCGGCCCGTTCGAGGGACTCGACAAGCAGGACCTGCCCACGCAGCTCTGCGCGTTCGTGGCCGGGGTGCTCCGCGAGGAGGCCCGCCACGAACCCGGCTACTACAACCTGGTGCACTCGCACTACTGGCTGTCGGGGCAGGTCGGCTGGCTCGCCCGCGACCGGTGGGGTGTGCCGCTGGTGCACACCGCGCACACGCTCGCCGCGGTCAAGAATCTGTCGCTCGCCGAGGGGGACACCCCCGAACCGGCCGCCCGTCAGATCGGCGAACAGCAGGTGGTGGCCGAATCCGACCGGCTGGTGGCCAACACCACCGACGAATCCGATCAGCTGGTCCGCCACTACGGCGCCGACCCGAACCGGATCGACGTGGTGGCGCCCGGCGCCGACCTGACGCGCTACCGCCCCGGCAACCGGGACGCCGCCCGCGCGAAACTGGGGCTCGACCCTCGCGAGACCGTCGTGACGTTCGTCGGACGCATCCAGCCGCTCAAGGCCCCCGACGTACTGCTCCGCGCCGCCGCCGAACTGATCGCCCGGGATCCCGAGTCGTCGCTGCGGGTGCTCGTGGTCGGGGGGCCGTCCGGATCCGGACTGGCCCGGCCGGACGCGCTGATCGAACTCGCGTCCTCGCTCGGCATCGCCGCGCGGGTCACGTTCCTCCCGCCGCAGGCGCCCGATCGGCTCGCCGATGTGTACCGGGCTTCGGATCTCGTTGCGGTGCCCAGCTATTCGGAATCGTTCGGGCTGGTCGCCATCGAGGCGCAGGCCTGCGGCACACCGGTGATCGCCGCGAACGTGGGTGGACTCGGCGTCGCGGTCCGGCACGGTGAGACCGGGCTGCTCGTGGACGGGCACCGCACCGAGGACTGGGCGACGGCGTTGCAGTCTCTGGTGTCTGCGCCCGGCAGGCTGGCCGCGCTGGCCGCGGAGGCTCCGCGGCACGCCGAGAATTTCTCCTGGGAACACACCGCCGACGGACTCCTCGAGAGCTATCGGATGGCGACCGTCAACTACAACTACGGACACGGCCCGAGCGAGTTCTCCCCGCGTCGCGGACGCGGATTGTGGAAGCTGCGCAGGGTCGGGGGAGTGCGCGCATGACCGATTTGGCCGAGGTGATCGAATCCGCCCTGACCGACCGGGAGTTGGACTTCACGAGGAAGGACTCGACACACTTCGTCGTCGAGTTGCCCGGCGAGCGCAAGCTCAAGACCACCACGCTCCTGACAGTCGGCAAGCACGGCCTGCGCGTCGAGGCATTCGTCTGCCGCAAGCCCGACGAGAACTTCGAGGGCGTCTACAAGTACCTGCTGCGACGCAACCGCCGGCTGTATTCGGTGGCGTACACGATCGACAAGATCGGCGACATCTACCTGGTCGGTCAGATCGCCGAGCACGCGGTGACCGCGGACGAACTGGACCGCATCCTCGGGCAGGTGCTCGAGGCGGCCGACGGCGACTTCAACACCCTTCTCGAACTCGGATTCGCCGGTTCCATCAAGCGGGAGTGGGAATGGCGTGTCTCGCGCGGCGAGTCGCTCGCGAACCTGAAACCGTTCGAACATCTCATCGAGGACTCGCAGTCCTGAGTATGGGTTGACCTCCCGCGGACGGGAATTGCGCGCGGGTAGAGTTGCGGCGACCCTGTGACTGGAGTCACAACTGCTTCTGCAACACTTCGAGGGAGTGACCCACGTGAGCTTCAAGAGCCCGTTTCCGGACGTCGAGATCCCGAACCGCAGTGTCTACGATTTCCTGTTCGGTCACCTCGACCCGGCGGACGGGGAGCGGCCCGCGTTGGTCGACGGTGCCTCGGGTGCGGTCACCACCTACCAGACTTTGGTGGCGCAGATCGGCGGGGTCGCCGGGGCGCTCGCGGCCCGCGGTCTCGCGGTCGGTGAGGTGGTGGCCCTGCATTCACCGAACGTGCCGGCGTTCGCCGCGGTGTTCCACGGCATCCTGCGCGCCGGCGGTGTCGCCACCACCGTCAACGCCCTCTACACCGCCGAGGACATCGCCAAACAGCTCACCGACTCGCACGCGAAGTTCCTGTTCACCGTCTCCGGCCTGCTGCCGCAAGCGACGGACGCGGCGGCACGGGTCGGGATCCCCACCGGGAACGTCATCGTCCTCGACGGCGCCGACGGGCACCCGTCGCTGACGGATCTGCTCACCGAGGGCCATCAGGCGCCGGACGTCTCGTTCGACCCGGCCACCCAGCTGGCGGTGCTGCCGTATTCGTCGGGGACCACCGGCCGGCCGAAGGGGGTGATGCTCACCCACCGCAACCTGGTCGCGAACGTGTGTCAGATCGACCCGCGGATGGGCATCGGCGCCGACGACCGGCTGTTGGCGGTGCTGCCGTTCTTCCACATCTACGGGATGACGGTGCTGCTCAACGCGGCCCTGTTCAACCGGGCCGCCCTGGTGACGATGCCGAAGTTCGACCTCGTCGAGTTCCTGTCGATCGTGTCCGGGCAGCGGTGCACGTATGTGTTCATCGCCCCGCCGGTCGCGGTGGCGTTGGCCAAGCACCCGCTGGTCGACGACTACGACCTGTCCTCGGTGCATTCGGTGTTCTCCGGTGCCGCCCCGCTGGATCAGGAACTGGGTAAGGCCGTCGCGACCCGGCTCGGCTGCCGGGTGCGGCAGGGGTACGGGATGTCGGAGATGAGTCCGGTCTCGCACGCGATCCCGTTCGACCGCGACGACATCGCCCTGGACTCGGTCGGCCCGACGATCGCGAACATGGAATGCAAACTGGTCGACCCCGCGACCGGGCAGGAGGTCGACTACCCGGCCGTGGGGGTCAGTGCGCCGGGGGAGTTGTGGTGCAAGGGCCCGAACATCATGGCCGGGTACCTGGGCAACGAGGCGGCGACCGCGGACACCCTGGACGCGGACGGGTTCCTGCACACCGGGGACATCGCGACCGTCGACGCGGAGGGGGTGGTGACGATCGTGGACCGGATGAAGGAGCTGATCAAGTACAAGGGGTATCAGGTGCCGCCCGCCGAACTGGAGGCGTTGTTGCTGACGCACCCGCAGATCGCCGACGCCGCCGTCATCGGGGTCCTCGACGAGGAGGGTGAGGAGGTGCCGAAGGCGTTCGTCGTCACCCAGCCCGGTGCCGAGGATCTGGACGAGGCGGCGGTGATCGCGTTCGTCGCCGACCGGGTCTCCCCGCACAAGAAGGTCCGCAGGGTCGAGTTCATCGACCTCGTCCCCAAGTCCGCCGCAGGCAAAATCCTCCGCAAAGACCTCCGGGCCGGCGAGGCCCGCCGGACCTGACGGCAGGGGTTCACGGCGCGAGGGTTCCGGCAGGCATGCCAGGATGAACGGCATGAGTACCGGAACCCTTGTGCTGCTCCGCCACGGCGAGAGCGAATGGAATGCGCTCAACTTGTTCACCGGCTGGGTGGACGTCCACCTGACCGATAAGGGCATCGCCGAGGGCAAGCGCGCCGGCGAATTGCTGCTCGAGCACGACCTGCTCCCCGACGTGCTGTACACGTCCCTGCTGCGCCGCGCCATCAGCACCGCCAACATCGCGCTCGACACGGCGGACCGGCACTGGATTCCCGTCATCCGCGACTGGCGTCTCAACGAGCGCCACTACGGCGCCCTGCAGGGACGCAACAAGGCGCAGGTCAAGGACAAGTACGGCGACGAGCAGTTCATGCTGTGGCGCCGCAGTTACGACACCCCGCCGCCGACGATCGAGCCGGGCAGCGAGTACAGCCAGGACACCGACCCCCGCTACGCGAACCTCGACGAGGTCCCGCTCACGGAGTGCCTGAAGGACGTCGTCGTCCGTCTGATCCCGTACTGGGAAGACACCATCTCGGCCGATCTGAAGGCCGGCAAGACCGTCCTGATCACCGCGCACGGCAACTCGCTGCGCGCCCTCGTCAAGCACCTCGACGGAATCTCCGACGAGGACATCGCCGGGCTGAACATCCCCACGGGCATCCCGCTGCGCTACGACCTGGACGAGAACCTGAAGCCGCTCAACCCCGGCGGCACCTACCTCGACCCCGAGGCCGCCGCCGCCGGCGCCGCCGCGGTCGCGAACCAGGGCGGGAAGTAACCCGTGCAACCGGCCGGACGTCCCGTTCGCGGGACGTCCGGCCAACAGCAGGTTAACTGCGGACGAAGACTCCGGTTGCCGCGTGTGACGTGCGCGGAAATGCCTGGACCCTGCGTAACCGGCCCGCCGCGCGAACGTACGATTCAGGCGTGAGTGTTGTTCAAGCCGTCCTGCTTGCCATCGTGGGCGGCTTCGTCGGTTACCTCGTCGGTGGCGTGCTGATCCCCATGCTGTCCACCCGGCAGGCGCAGCGAATGGAAGAGACGTCGGGGCTCACGATGTCTCAGGTCCTCGACCTGATCGTGCTGGCGTCCGAGAGCGGTATCGCCGTCGTCGACCAGTTCCACGACGTCGTCCTGTTCAACCCCCGCGCCGAAGAGCTGGGCCTGGTGCGGAACCGTCTCGTCGATGACCGTGCGTGGGTGGCGGCGCTCCGCGTCCTCGAAACCGGCGAACCCGTCGAGGTCGACCTCAGCACCAAGACCCCGCAGCGGGGACGCGACCGGATCGCGGTGCGCGGCACCGCACGCCTGCTCAGCAAGGAGGACCACAACTTCGTGGTCCTGTTCGCCGACGACGACTCCGAGCAGGTGCGGATGGAAGCGACCCGTCGCGACTTCGTCGCCAACGTCAGCCACGAACTCAAGACGCCCGTCGGCGCGATGGGTCTGCTCGCGGAGGCACTCCTCGAATCGGCGGATGATCCCGATTCGGTCCGGCACTTCGGCGAACGCGTGCTCGGTGAATCCGTGCGCCTCGGCAAGATGGTCACCGAACTGATCGCGCTGTCCCGGCTGCAGGGCGCCGAGAAGTTGCCCGACCTCGAGGCCGTCTCCGTCGACGAGGTGGTGGACGAGGCACTGCAGCGCTGCAAGATCTCCGCCGAAGCCGCAGGCATCGCCGTCACCACGGACCACAACAGCGGTTACGAAGTCCTCGGCGACCGCGCGCTGCTCGTCACCGCACTGTCCAACCTGGTGCAGAACGCCATCGCCTATTCGCCGAAGGGATCCCCGGTCTCGGTGAGCCGGTCCATCCGCGGCGACAACGTGGCGATCTCGGTGACCGACCGCGGCGAAGGCATCGCCAAGGCCGACCAGGAACGCGTCTTCGAACGCTTCTTCCGCGTCGACAAGGCGCGGGCCCGGGCGACCGGCGGGACGGGACTCGGCCTCGCGATCGTCAAGCACGTGGCCGCCAACCACAACGGATCGATCGACCTGTGGAGCAAGCCCGGAACGGGTTCGACGTTTACCCTGCAGATTCCTGCACACATCGAGACAGTAGAGACGAACGGCGGGGACGCCGACGGCGGAACTGTCGGGAGGAGAGAAACCGGTATGGAGGCCAAGCGATGACAAGTGTGCTGATCGTGGAAGACGAGGAGTCACTGGCCGACCCATTGGCCTTCCTGCTCCGCAAGGAGGGATTCGAGACGACGATCGTCGGCGACGGACCGTCCGCGCTCGCCGAGTTCGACCGGGCCGGTGCCGACATCGTCCTCCTCGACCTCATGCTGCCCGGCATGAGCGGCACGGACGTCTGCAAGCAACTCCGCAGCCGGTCCGGCGTCCCCGTCATCATGGTCACGGCGCGGGACAGCGAGATCGACAAGGTGGTGGGCCTCGAACTCGGCGCCGACGACTACGTGACCAAGCCGTACTCGGCGCGGGAACTGATCGCCCGCATCCGCGCGGTGCTGCGCCGGGGCGTCGACAGTGAACTCGACGTCGCGCAGGACTCGGCCGTCCTCGAGGCCGGACCGGTCCGGATGGACGTCGAACGGCACGTGGTCCAGGTGAACGGCGAGGCCGTCACGCTGCCGCTCAAGGAGTTCGACCTCCTCGAGTACCTGCTGCGGAACTCGGGCCGCGTGCTCACCCGCGGACAGTTGATCGACCGGGTGTGGGGCGCGGACTACGTCGGCGACACCAAGACCCTCGACGTGCACGTCAAGCGTCTGCGCTCGAAGATCGAGACCGACCCGGCCAAGCCGGAACACCTCGTCACCGTCCGCGGGCTGGGCTACAAACTGGAGGCGTGAGCGGACGCCGGCCCGACACGGTTGCGCACGAATTCGTCAGCCGCACAGGCAATTGCCGGTGCGGCTGACGAATTCGTGGGCGTCTGCCGGAACGGGCGTCGGTCAGAACGGGTTGTACACCCAGACGCCGCGGAACGGTGCCGAGATGATCTGCGTGATCGCGTGCTCGCGGCCCTGGTCGTCGAACTGCCTGCAGTAGACCGCGACGTAGTGCCCGTCGCCCTTGCATTCGATGACCCGGCCGGTGCCGTACGGGCTCAGCACGAGCGCCCGGTCACCCTTGTCGCCGAAGGCGCCCGGATCGAACGGTGCGACGAAGTTCGTCGTCTTGTCGTAGAAGGTGTTCCAGTCCGGGGTCGGGTCGGCGGACGCGGTCGGCGCAAGGGCGAGCGTTGCCGCGGCGGTCAACAGGGCACCGGTCAGAATTCGAGCGAACATGTTCTCTCCCGTCGTGGCTGTGCCCGGAATGGGGCCGTGACGGCTAAATCGACCGCTGGGTCCGGTCCGTTACCCGGCGGCCTTCCGCTGTGCGGCCACGGTCGCGGGATGGACTGCGACGAGTCCGAGGCCTGCCCTGCGCTTGCACAGCTTCGCCAATTCCGCGTACGCGGCCTTGCCGAGCAGTTCTGTCAGCTCCGGCGCGTACGACTGCCAGACGGCCTTGGCGCCGACGTGAGCGTCGGGTGAGCCCGAGCAGTACCAATCCAGGTCCGCGCCGCCCTCGCCCCAGCCACGCCGGTCGTACTCGGTGATGGTGGTCTTGAGGATCTGCTCGCCGTCGGGGCGTTCCACCCACTCCTGGGTGCGGCGGATCGGGAGCTGCCAGCACACGTCCGGCTTGACCTCGAGCGGCTCGATTCCGCGCTTGAGCGCCATCGAGTGCAGCGCGCAACCGACACCGCCCTCGAAGCCGGGACGGTTCAGGAAGATGCAGGCGCCGTGATACCGGCGGGTGCGCAGCGCGGGCTCGTCCTCGAGGTCGTCCTCCTCGATGTACCCCTTCTTGCCGAGCCCCTTCTCCATGAACTGCCAGTCCTCGGGTGTGAGCAGCTTCACTGACTTGTTCAGCTTCTCCAGATCCTCCTCGTCGGAGAGGAACGCGCCGTGCGAACAGCAGCCGTCGTCCGGCCGGTCGCCGATGATGCCCTGGCAGGCCGGAGTGCCGAACACGCAGGTCCAGTGGGATAGCAGCCACGTCATGTCCGCGGCGATGAGGTGCTCGGCGTTGTCGGGATCGGGGAATTCGACCCATTCGCGAGCGAAGTCGAGGGGTACTTCGGGGCTGGGTGTCATCTTGTGTGAACGCCCTGCTTTACGTGCTGTCACAAAGCCCGACGGTAGACCCAGTACCGTGTCAATGTGCGACTAGGGGTACTCGACGTCGGAAGCAACACCGTCCATCTTCTCGTAGTGGACGCCCACAGGGGCGGCCACCCCACACCGATGAGTTCGACCAAGTCGACTCTGAGGCTGGCGGAGAACACCGACGACAAGGGCGACATCACCGCTCAGGGTGCAGATCGCCTGGTCACGACGGTGGCAGATTTCGCCAGCATCGCGAGGACCTCCGGGTGCGGTGAACTCATGGCCTTCGCGACGTCCGCCGTCCGCGACGCCAACAACTCGGACGACGTGCTCGCGCGCGTCCACGACGAGACCGGGGTGACGCTCGAAGTCCTGTCGGGTGTCGACGAGGCCCGGCTGACGTTCCTCGCCGTGCGCCGATGGTTCGGGTGGAGCGCGGGCCGCATCCTGAACCTCGACATCGGCGGCGGATCCCTCGAACTGACGACGGGCGGCGACGAGGACCCGGACGTCGCCCTGTCGCTGCAACTCGGCGCGGGACGGCTCACCAGGGACTGGCTCGAGGCCGACCCGCCGGGCAAGCGTCGTGTGGCGGTGCTGAGGGATTGGCTGGACGCCGAACTGACCGTCCCGTCGAAGGAACTGCGCACGGCGGGGCAGTGGGACCGGGCCGTCGGCACGTCAAAGACGTTCCGGTCGTTGGCCCGGCTGACGGGCGCCGCACCGTCCGGCGCGGGCCCGCGGGTCAAGCGCACCCTCACCGCCAGCGGTCTCAGGCAACTCATAGCTTTCATTTCGCGGATGACGGCCTCGGACCGTGCAGAATTGGAAGGGGTGAGCTCCGACAGGTCGCAGCAGATCGTGGCCGGAGCACTCGTTGCGGAGGCCAGCATGAGAGCACTGGGCGTGGAGGAACTCGAAATCTGCCCCTGGGCTCTGCGCGAGGGTTTGATCCTCCGCAAGCTCGATACGGAAATGGGCGGTGAATTGATGGTGGGTGCTCGATGACCGAGGACAGTCAGCAGATCTCTGTGTCAGAGCTGCTCAAACGCAACGGGCAGCAGGTGGAGTCCCGGGGCGGACGGCGTCGGCGTGGCGTCGCGGGAGGAATCTCCGTCGCCGAGCTGACCGGTGAAATTCCGGTGGTGCGGGACCCGTCCGAATCGCGGGCACTCGAATCCGATTCCGAGCCGGAACCTGCCGCGCCCGAGCCGTCGCGCACGCCCGCGCCGGCGACGCCGTCTGCGCCGGCAGCATCGTCGGTGCGGGCTGACGAGCGCACCGCCGCTGTCGAGGCTCCAGTCGACGACAGCGACGATGACGACGACGAACCCATCGCCAGTCGTCCCGCCGGCCGTGGCCGCGCCGTGGTGCCGGGCGGCACGTCGCGCGATCACCAGGGAACCTGGGTCAGCCGCGCAGTCCGGAAGGAACCGCCCGCGCCGGAGGCCGCCACGCCGGCTCCGACGGTGGCCGCCCCGGTCGTGAAGAAGCCGGAACCGGCCCCGACCGTCGCCGCTCCGCGGGTGACACCGGCGCCGAAGGCCGACACCCCGGCCAAGGCCGAACCGGCCGCGAAGTCCACTACACCAGCGAAGCCCACCGCGAAGCCCGAAGCCCCGGCGAAACCCGGAACATCGGCGAAGGCGGGTACGGCAGCAGCGTCGAACGGCGCGTCGAAGTTCGCGAAGACGCCGAAGCCGGAGGCCCCCGCCACGGCGAAGCCGGAACCCGCGCTGCTGTCCGGATCGACGCTGGCCGGCGACCTGATGCGTCAGTCCCGGGACTCGGATGCGGCGAACGCGGCCGAGGAGACGGACCTCATCGAGGCCGCCACCGACGAGGCGGACACCGCGCAGCGCGACGACGACACGCACAAGACCGAGACCCCGCGCCGTTCCCGCAAGGAGGCGAAGGCCGAGAAGGCCGAGGCCGCGAAGGCGGGCAGGAACGACGAGGCCGGCGAGAACTCCACCCGCGAGTGGGCCGTCCTCATCGGTCAGGGTGTGGTGGCCGTGATCGCCGGGGCCCTGCTCTTCAAGGGTTTCGAGAAGCTGTGGGACGTCTTCCCGTGGGTCGCGCTGATTCTGGCGCTGCTCGTCATCGTGGGCCTGGTCGCCATGGTCCGCATCCTGCGCCGCACCGACGACATCACCAGTTTCGTGATCGCCGTCGTCGTCGGGATGATCGTCACTCTGGGGCCGTTAGCCTTCATGCTTGCGTCGGGCTGAGTTGCTCATGGTCGGGGACAGCGGGCACGAGCAGGTTCGACGGTCACCGCGTGGGCGGAAGGTACTGGTGGGCCTGTCGACGGCCTCGGTGTACCCGGAGAACACCGAGGCGGCATTCCGGTACGCGGCCGATCTGGGATACGACGGCGTCGAACTGATGGTGTGGGCCGAATCGGTCAGCCAGGACGCCGGCGCGGTGGCCGGACTGGTGCGCAGGTACGCGATCCCGGTTCAGGCGATCCACGCGCCGTGCCTGCTCATCTCGCAGCGGGTGTGGGGCGCCGACCCGGTCGCGAAGCTGGAGCGATCCGTGCGCACCGCCGAATCGCTCGGGGCGACGAGCGTCGTGGTGCACCCCCCGTTCCGCTGGCAGCGCCGTTATGCCGACGGCTTCGCCGATCAAGTGGCCGGCCTGGAACAGCGCAGCGACGTGATCGTCGCGGTGGAGAACATGTTCCCCATGCGGGCGGACGGCTTCTTCGGCAGCAAGGAGAGGTCCGCCGAGCGGCTGCGGCGGCGCGGCGGGCCCGGGGCGGCGCTGTCGGCGTTCAGCCCGTCCTACGACCCCACCGATTCGGGGCACGCCCACTACACGCTCGACCTGTCGCACACGGCCACGGCCGGGATGGATGCGATGAAACTGGCGGAGCGGATGGGGGAGGGTCTCGCGCATCTCCACCTCGCCGACGGCCGGGGTGCGTCGATGGACGAGCACCTCATTCCCGGTCACGGCGCCCAGCCCTGCGCGCAGCTGTGCCGTCACCTCGTCGACACCGGGTTCGACGGGCAGGCCGTGGTCGAGATCAACACGCAGAACGCCCGCACGCAGCGGGAACGGTCGTCGATGCTCGCGCAGGCGCTGGCGTTCGCCCGTGACCACCTCGAACCGGGCCGCGCCGCGTCGGGGTCGCCGCGCAGCCACTCCGGCGGCGATCACGACGACACCTGAGGCGTCTGCCGGGTTTCTCCTGCGGTAAGCTCGGGGTCACATTGGATAGTTTTAGTATCCAGTCGAGTTGCCGAAGGAGGGGCCGTGCGCGTTTCCGAGTTGGTCGCCCGCACCGGCGTTCCGCTCGCGACGGTGAAGTATTACCTGCGCGAAGGTCTGCTGATGCCCGGCGAGGCGACGAGCGCCACCCAGGCCCGGTACGGCGAGGAGCACGTGCAGCGCCTCGGCCTCGTCAAGGCGCTGGCCGGAGCCGGACTGCCGATTCCCCGCATCCGGGAGATACTCCGCCTCGTCGACCATCCCGACGGCTCGCTGTTCGACGTCCTCGGCCAGGCCATCGCGCAACTCCCGCCCTACCTCGACACACCAGCCGACGATTCCGACGAGTTCCCGCGGGCCCGCGCCGTCCTCGACAGGCTCGGGCAGGTGTACGACCCCCGGTACGTCGCGGTCGGTCAGCTCGAACGTGCCCTCGTGGCACTCGAGGAAGCCGGCATCCCGATGACCGAGGAGCGACTCGACGCCTACGGGCGCCACGTGCGCGGGATCGCCGAGATCGACATCGGGCTCATGCCCACGGCTTCGGCGGAGGACGCGATCCGGTACGCGGTGCTGGGCACGGCTGTCTACGAGCCCGTGATCGCCGCGATGCGCAGGCTCGCGCATCAGGACGTCGCGCAGAAGCGCTTCCGGAACCCCGAAGAACAGGACCAGCAGTGAGCTCAACTCCCTTCCACGATCTCAACGTCCTCACCGCTGCCGGTGACGGGACGTACCGGGCGTCGATCGACCCGATCTGGACGATCGGCCCCAAGGTGCACGGCGGCTCGATGATGTCGCTCTGCGCCGCCGCCGCCCGCAGGCGACTGCTCGACGAGACCGGCGATGCCGGGCTGCCCCGGGTGCAGCCCCTCGCGGTCGGGGCCAACTACCTGTCCGCCCCGGATCCGGGCGAGGTGACGCTGTCGACGACGGTGCGCAAGCAGGGTAAGCAGGTGTCGTTCGTCGACGTGGAGCTGACGCAGGGCGACCGTGTGGCCGTGCACGCGTCGGTCACGCTCGGCGTCCCTGACGTGGGCGAACCGCAGTACAGCGGAGACCACGCCCTGGCGCAGCTCCCGGTGGAGCCGCCCGCCGACGCCGTCGTGCTCACGGCCGACCACCCGATGGGGCAGATCGTCCACGTGGCGCAGGGCTGCGACATGCGGGTGGACGGGACGTCGGCGCACTTCCTGACCGGCAACCAGGGCGAACCCGAAGTCCGCATGTGGGTGCGACCGCGAGCCGGCGACGAGAGCGATCCCGACACCGCGGCGCTGTTCGCGATCATGACCGGCGACATCAGCGCCCCCGTGACGATGAACCGCGGCATGTTCGGCTGGGCACCCACGGTCCAGCTGACCACCTACCTGCGCAGGCAGCCCGCACCGGGCTGGCTGCGCGTGATGGCCAGTAGCACGGTGCTCGGCGGCGCATGGTTCGAGGAGGACCACACCGTCCTCGATTCGACCGGGGCGATCGTCGTGCAGAGCCGGCAGCTGGCGATGATCCCCCGCTAGGAAGGCGCCGCACAGCGGCGTGGCAGGCTGTTCGCCATGACGAGAATTGCGGTAATCGGAGGCGGCAAGATCGGCGAGGCCCTCATCTCGGGGCTTCTGCAGGCAGGTCACGCCGTCAAGGATCTGGTGGTGGCCGAGCAGCACCCTGCGCGCGCCGACGAGCTGGCTGCGGCGTACTCGGTGCGGGTCACCACCCCGTCCGACGCCGCCGAAGGCGCCGACGTCATCGTGATGGCCGTCAAGCCGGGAGACGTCGAGTCCGCGCTCACCGAGGTGTCCAAGGTGGAACTCGACGGCGAGCGCGAGCAGCTGCTCGTCTCGCTCGCTGCCGGCATCCCTACCGCCTTCTACGAGACGAGACTGCCTGCCGGGTTCCCGGTGGTCCGGGTCATGCCCAACACACCCATGCTGGTCGGTGAGGGCGTCAGCGTACTCGCGCCCGGCAGACACGTGAAGAAGGAACACCTCGACCTGGTCCGGGGCGTCCTGTCGTCGGTCGGCAAGGTCGTCGTCGTCCCCGAATCGCAGATCGACGCCGTCACCGCCGTCTCCGGCTCCGGTCCGGCCTACTTCTTCCTGGTCGCCGAGGCCATGATCGACGCGGGCGTGGGGCTCGGACTGACCCGGGCGACCGCGACCGAACTGGTCGTGCAGACCATGGTCGGCTCCGCGGCCATGCTCGACAGGTCGGGGGAGAGCGCGACCGAACTCCGTGCCGCCGTGACTTCGCCCGGCGGAACCACCGCGGCGGCAATCCGCCGGCTGGAGGGAAACGGTCTCCGAACAGCTTTTTTCGACGCCCTCGAAGCCGCGAAAATTCGTTCTGCCGAACTCGGCACGACGACCGAATGAATATTCGATTGCCCACACCCGTCGCAGTAACCCCATCCGTCCCGCTAAGCTCGAAGTAGCACGTGCGTGTCTGTTCCGCCGGAGGGGAAGCCGGCGGCGCGAGACGTGCCGGAGGTAAGTGGTTGATGACGTCTGCAAAAAAGCCGTCCAAGGGCTCGGCCCCGGACGGACAACCGGCACTGGCCGGAACGCAATTTCTCACCGTCGCCGAGGTAGCGACGCTGATGAGAGTGTCCAAGATGACTGTGTATCGGTTGGTGCACAGCGGCGAACTGCCCGCCGTCCGCGTGGGCCGCTCGTTCAGAGTGCATGCGAAAGCAGTGCACGACTACCTCGAAACCTCGTACTTCGACGCCGGTTGACCGATCGGCACGAAGAGGGTCACTTCGACCTCGTTTTCGGGGAGAGGACCCGCACCGGTACGATTAGCGACTGTCGTACCAGCCAGCTGGTGTCGTAAGGCGCTGAGCTAGTTAAAACGAGGCCCAGGCGCCAGAGTGGCGCGAGCGTACGTGATCGGCGTGCGCAGGAACGCTAGAGAAGAACGTGAGGGACACCCGCTATGGGTTCAGTGATCAAGAAGCGACGCAAGCGCATGTCGAAGAAGAAGCACCGTAAGCTGCTTCGCCGCACCCGAGTGCAGCGCAGGAAACTCGGTAAGTAAAGAGTTGCGTCCGGATGCCCGTCACCTTTTGGTGGCGGGCATCCTTCGTTTCCTGCCGCTCCTGTCGCGTAGTGGGCGACCGGCCAATTGTCGTTGTGCGAAGCGCCATCACCTTCCTGCACGTATCGTTGACGTCACTCGCTACGTGATCGGGGGTCTTTGTGGTTGTGAGTGACGAAGACAGTACTACGCGGACGGCGGTGCCGCGCGTCGTGCTGGTCACTGGGGCCAGCAGGTTTCTGGGTGGATATCTCGTCACCCGGCTCGCTCAGAATCCGGCCATCGAGCGGGTGATCGCGGTGGACGCGGTGTCGCCGAGCAAGGACATGCTGCGCCGCATGGGCCGTGCCGAGTTCGTGCGCGCCGACATCCGGAATCCTCTGATCGGCAAGGTGATTCGCAACGCCGAGGTCGACACCGTCGTGCACGCGTCGACGCTGGCGCGCCCGCCGAAGTCGGGTAGTCGCGCGGCCATGAAGGACATGAACGTCATCGGCGCGATGCAGTTGTTCGCCGTCTGCCAGAAGGCTCCGTCCGTCCGTAAGGTCGTGTTGCGTTCGGCCTCCGTCGTCTACGGCTGCAGCGCCAAGGACCCGGCCAAGTTCACGGAGGAGATGAGCGCCCGGCGCCGCCCCGCGGGCGCCTACGCGCGGGACTGCATCGAGATCGAGGGGTATCTGCGCGGAATGGGACGCAGGCGCCCCGACATCGGCGTGTCGATCGTCCGCCTCGCACCGCTGGTCGGGCCGCGACTCAACGCGACGGTCGCGCAGTACCTCACGTCACCGGTCGTGCCGACCATACTCGGGCGGGACGCACGCCTGCAGGTCCTGCACGAGGAGGACGCGCTGGCCGCACTGGAACGGGCCACGGTGTCGGGTCCGCCGGGCACGTTCAACGTCGCGGGCGACGGCGTCGTCATGATGTCGCAGGCCATCCGCCGCGCCGGGCGGATCGAGGTTCCGATGCCTTTCGCGTTGTTCCGTAACCTCGGGCGTGCGCTGATGGGGCCGGTGATGCGGTCGTACACCACCGAGCAACTCGAATACTTCCATTTCGGTTGCGGACTGGACACCACGCGCATGCGAACCGAACTATCCTTCGAGCCACGGTGGACCTCGATGCAGGCGCTCGACGACTTCGCTCGTGCTGCCGGCGTCAAGGCGATCATCAAGAACGAATGGGTCGACGCAGCAGAGAACGCACTACTCGCTCTTACCGGCACGGCGAAAGGGGAGAGGTGAACGAAGTGGCGAAGGTCATTCCGTTGCACGGTGCGACAGCCGCGCGCGGGACCGCTATCGGACGTTCGAGGCGTGAACAGAGCGAGAGCAGACATCCGTCCGCCATGCCGCCACCCGCCGTGATCACCCCACCCGAGCCCGTCACCGAGTCCTCGGCCGTCGACGCCGTCCGCCACGCCCTGGCCGAGCAGATCGTCAACACCGCCGAGTTCGTGCGCCGCCGGCTCTCGGGCGACTATCACGTCGACGACTTCGGCTACGACCCCCATTTCGCCGAGAACGTGTGGCTCCCCATCCTGCGCCCACTGTTCGACAAATGGTTCCGCGTCGAGGTGAGCGGTATCGAGAACATTCCGTCGACCGGCGGCGCGCTGGTGGTCGCCAACCATGCCGGTGTGCTGCCCATCGACGGCCTGATGACCTCCGTCGCCGTGCACGACCACCACCCCGCGCATCGCCCGCTGCGGATGCTGGCCGCCGACCTCGCGTTCGAGATGCCGCTGGTCGGCGGTGTCGCCCGCAAGGCCGGGCACACGCTCGCGTGCCACCCGGACGCCGTCCGCCTGCTGCAGGACGGGGAGGTCGCGGCCGTGTTTCCCGAAGGGTTCAAGGGCATCGGGAAACCGTTCAGCGAACGGTACAAGTTGCAGCGGTTCGGCCGCGGTGGCTTCGTGTCCGCCGCCATGCGGACCGGTGCGCCGATCATTCCGTGCTCGATCGTCGGGTCCGAGGAGATCTACCCGAAGATCGGTGAACTCGGCACGCTCGCCCGACTGCTGGGGATGCCGTACTTCCCGGTGACCCCGCTGTTCCCCCACTTCGGCCCGCTCGGCCTCGTGCCGCTGCCGTCGAAGTGGTACATCGAGTTCGGCAAGCCGATCGTCACCGACACGTACGACGCGTCGGCGGCCGACGACCCGATGGAACTGTTCGAGGTCACCGACCACGTCCGGGAGACCATTCAGCAGACGCTGTACCGGCTCCTCGCCAAGCGCCGGAACGTGTTCCTGGGCTGAGCCGCGGCGCGCGGCTCACGCCGCCTGTTCGCGGCGGCGCGCGACGACGGCGGCGAGTGCGCCGCCTGCCGCGCCGAGGAGCAGCGCGGTGGGGACGCCGATCTTGGCGGCCTTGCGTCCGGTCCGGAAGTCGCGGATCTCCCAGCCCCGGTTCTTGGCGAGCTCGCGCAGGTCGGTGTCGGGGTTGATCGCGACCGCGGTCCCGACGAGCGACAGCATCGGCACGTCGTTGTGGCTGTCCGAGTAGGCGGTGCAGCGCTTGAGGTTGAGGCCCTCGCGGACCGCCAGGGCGCGCACGGCATGCGCCTTGCCGAGGCCGTGCAGGATGTCGCCGACCAGACGTCCGGTGAACATCCCGTCCTCGCTCTCGGCGACCGTGCCGAGGGCGCCGGTGAGGCCGAGGCGTTTCGCGATGACCTGCGCCAGTTCCACGGGGGTCGCGGTGACGAGCCACACCTGCTGTCCGGCGTCGAGGTGCATCTGCGCGAGCGCCCGGGTGCCGGGCCAGATCTTGTCGGCGATCACCTCGTCGTAGATTTCCTCACCGAGCCGGGCGAGTTCGGCCGTCGACCGTCCGGAGACGAACGACAGCGCCTTCTCGCGGCCGGAGGCGACGTCGTCGCTGCTCTCCTTGCCGGTGACGCGGAACTTGACCTGCTTCCACGCGAAGTCGACGAGGTCGGATGTCTTCAGATACTTGCGGGCGGCGAGCCCCCGCGCGAAGTGGATGATCGAGGCGCCCTGGACCATCGTGTTGTCGACGTCGAAGAACGCGGCGGCCGTCAGATCGAGGGGAACGTCGTGTTCGACCAGTTCGGTGTCCTCGCCGGACGCGACGTGAAGCGCGAGGGCCGCGTCGGCGCTCGCCTCGCCTGCGACGTTGGCACGTACCTCGGCTTCGCTGGGTCCCAGCGGATTCCTGAACTGGCGTCGGCCCGGGAGGATGATCCCCGCCAGACCTGAACCGAAACCCGAGCCGTTCGGTAGTGATCGCGCAGGCACTCGCACCTCCCGTATCGCAGAAGCCTCTGGGAGCAGCCTATCCCCCGAATCGGGGACGGGGC
The DNA here is from genome assembly GCF_042802055.1 of Rhodococcus sp. NPDC057529. Classification (NCBI taxonomy): domain Bacteria; kingdom Bacillati; phylum Actinomycetota; class Actinomycetes; order Mycobacteriales; family Nocardiaceae; genus Rhodococcus; species Rhodococcus sp. NPDC057529. The sequence goes on along the minus strand of NZ_JBHVEY010000008.1, from coordinate 181,292 downwards.
GGGTGGATGGCCCCGCGGGGGGAACTGTGTGACGTTCATCTCCGAGCCGATTGGCGTCCGTGGACCCCGAAACGGCACAGTGACTCCACCGGAGGCGTCGAAAGGAAGTGGCGGGGCATGAGCACGGTTGGACACGAGGTGACGCTTCTCACGCGGGCGGGGTGCGGTGCGTGCGTGCCGGCCCGCGAGCGGTTGCTGGTTCTGTGCGAGGAGTTCGGGCTGGAACTGACGTGCATAGACGTCGACGAGGCGGCGGCCACGGACCCCGAAATCCGGGCCGAATTCGGCGACCGATTGCCGGTCGTGCTGCTCGACGGACGTGAGCACAGTTACTGGGAGGTCGACGAAGAGCGCCTTCGCTCGGATTTACGCAAGTAAGGGAACCCTAAAAGTGGGATCTTCCGATGCCGTGCAGGTAGGACCGCATGTCGCGCAGTCGCAGCGACTTTGTGCATGGGTTCACAAGCAGTTACCGTGGTGTGAACAATTCCCCGGAGCATCGTGAAGAACGGCATCGAATGCCGGTCGGACGAGGAGCCAACGACGTGACCGAAACGCACCAGACGCATGGGTCTGTGGCCCCTGGCGTCACGGGGGCGGTCGGGCAGTCTGTGGTCGGGTCGCCGGCCCCCTCGGTCGCCGGCGCGGCCCCGCTCGCCGAATCGCGGGACATCCCCCAGGCTACGGTGACGCGCCTCGCGACGTACCTGCGGGTCCTCGGAGTGCTTGCCGAACGCGGCACGATCATCGTCTCGAGCGAGGAACTCGCCGCCGCCTCCGGTGTCGGCTCCGCGAAGCTCCGCAAGGACCTTTCCTTCCTGGGCCCGAACGGTGTGCGCGGCGTCGGCTACGACGTGACGCGCCTGCGGGCCCGCATCGAGCGGGCGCTCGGCCTGGACCGCGGACACAAGGTGGTGCTCGTCGGCGTCGGCAACCTCGGCCAGGCGCTCGCCGGCTACGGCGGTTTCGGCCGGCGCGGGTTCTCCATGGTCGGGCTGTTCGACAGCGACCCGGCGCGGGTCGGCGCGCCGGTGGGCGACCTCACCGTGCGGCACGTCGACGAACTCGAGCAGGCCTGCGCCGAACTCGAAGCCACCATCGGCGTCATCTCGACCCCCGACGAGGCGGCGCAGGAAGTCGCCGACCGCCTCGTGCGCGCCGGACTGCGCTGCATCCTCAGCTTCTCACCCACCTCCCTCGACGTCCCCGATCACGTCGAGATGCGCCGCGTCGACCTCGCGGTCGAAATGCAGGTCCTCTCGTTCAACAGCGCACGTAACACGGAATCGGTACCCACCGCTCCGCGCGTCCGTATCGGACATTCGGCTGTCCCGTCCACCGCACCAAGAAACGGATCAGTGATCGCGCCGTGAGTGTTCTGCTTGTCGGGGTCTCGCACAGGACGGCCCCGGTGCCGGTTCTCGAGCGGGTGGCTGTCACCGACACCGATCGCCCGAAGTTGACGGACAAGCTTCTGGCGTCGTCGCACATCTCGGAGGCGATGATCGTCTCCACCTGCAACCGGGTGGAGATCTACGCCGTCGTCGATGCGTTCCACGGTGCGCTCGCCGAGGTCGGCGAACTGCTCGCCGACCACTCGGGGCTGGATCTGACCGATCTGCACCGGCACGCGTACGTGCGCTACAGCGAGGCTGCGGCGGAGCACCTGTTCGCCGTGGCCAGTGGTCTCGACTCGATGGTGATCGGCGAGCAGCAGATCCTGGGGCAGATCCGGACCGCGTACGCGTCCTCAGACGCCCAGCAGGCCGCGGGCCGCACACTGCACGAACTCGCGCAGCAGGCGCTGCGCGTCGGCAAGCGGGTGCACTCGGAGACCGGCATCGACTCCGCGGGCGCGTCCGTCGTGTCGGTGGCCCTCGACCGCGCCGCCGGCATCGTGGGTGCGGGCGGGCTGACCGGACGGACCGCCGTCGTGGTCGGCGCCGGATCGATGGGCGGGCTGTCCGTCGCACACCTCACGCGTGCCGGGATCGGCCGCATCATCGTCGTGAACCGCACCACGGAGCGCGCCGAGCACCTCGCCGACACGGCCCGATCCAACGGTGTCGCAGCGGAGGCCCTCGAACTGGCCGAACTCCCGGACGCGATGGCCCAGGCAGATGTCCTCGTGACCTGTACCGGCGCGGTCGGCGCCGTCGTCACGCTCGCGGACACCCACCGCGCGCTGGCACAGCCCGGCCGCGACTCCGAACGCCCCCTCGTCATCTGCGACCTCGGACTGCCCCGCGACGTCGAACCCGCCGTGTCGGGTCTGCCCGGGGTCACCGTCCTCGACATGGAGTCGCTGCAGCGCGATCCCGCTGCGGGCGCGGCCGCATCCGACGCCGACGCCGCCCGGTCGATCGTCGCCGCCGAACTCGCCAATTACCTCGCAGGCCAGCGGCTGGCGGAGGTCACGCCGACCGTCACGGCCCTGCGCCAGCGCGCGGCGGACGTGGTCGAGGCGGAGCTGATGCGACTGGATTCGCGTCTGCCCGGACTCGACGATCCCGAGCGCGACGAGGTGGCCCGCACGGTGCGGCGAGTGGTCGACAAGCTCCTGCACGCGCCCACCGTCCGGGTGAAGCAGCTCGCCTCCGCGCCCGGTGGCGACTCCTACGCCGCCGCCTTGCGCGAACTGTTCGAACTCAGCCCCGGATCCGTCGAGGCCGTCGCGAAGCCCACCGAACTCGGTGGCGCCGACCTGAGCACTATCGACATCACGGACGGCTTCTTCGCAGGCCAGGACCCGCTCCTGCGCCGCTTCGTCACTGACGACAACCATGGGAAGGAATCGCAGGCATGAGCGCCGTCGGCACCCGTACGCTGCGGATCGGAACCCGTGGCAGTGAGCTCGCGACCACCCAGGCCGGAACCGTGCGCGACGCACTGATCTCGGCCGGGCACGACGCCGAACTCGTCATCATCAAGACCAAGGGCGACCAGTCCATGGAATCGGTGGAGAAGATCGGTGTCGGTGTCTTCACCGCCGAACTCCGGGAAGCGCTTGCCGACGGCCGGGTCGACGTGGCCGTCCACTCCTACAAGGACCTGCCGACCGCCCGCGACGAGCGGTTCACGATCGCGGCCATCCCGCCGCGCGAGGATCCCCGCGACGCGCTCGTGGCCCGCGACGGACTGGTCCTCGGTGAGCTGCCCGCCGGTTCGAAGGTCGGCACGTCCGCACCCCGGCGCACGTCGCAGTTGCGGGCGCTGGGCCTCGGCCTCGACATCCAGCCGCTGCGCGGCAATCTGCAGCGGCGCCTCGGCAAGGTCGAATCCGGCGAACTCGACGCCGTGATCCTGGCCCGGGCCGGGCTGGCGCGGATCGGGCGACTGGATCTCATCACCGAGTCGCTCGAACCGGTGCAGATGCTGCCCGCACCCGCGCAGGGCGCGCTCGCCGTCGAATGCCTGTCGGTCAACACGGCACTCGTGGCGATCCTGTCCGAGCTCGACGACCCGAACAGCCGCGCCGCCGTCACGGCGGAACGCGCCCTGCTCGCGGAACTCGAGGCCGGCTGCACCGCGCCCGTCGGCGCCATCGCCGAGGTCGTCGAATCCCTCGACGACGACGGCCGCATCTTCGACGAACTGTCGGTCCGGGGCTGCGCCGCGGCCATCGACGGTTCCGACGTCATACGCACGGGAGCCGTGGGCTCCCCGGAGAACGCCGAAGAACTCGGCCGCTCCGTCGCGCGGGAGCTTCTCGAGCTCGGTGCGCGGGAGCTGATGAATGTCACCGAGGCCGGTGATGCCGATGTTTGATGTGCGAAGGCCGACTGATCGGCCGATCCGCTTCCTGTACCCATCTCGACACATGATCGCACTGGAGAATTACCGATGAGCCGAGTCCGTAAGAACACCCCCGGACGAATCCTGTTCGTGGGATCCGGACCGGGCGATCCGGCACTGCTCACCGTGCACGCACGGGACGTCCTTGCCGCAGCCACCCTCGCCTTCACCGACCCCGACGTCGACAAGGGCGTCACCGTCCTGGTGGGCACCGACCTGGGCGTCGACGCCGAGACCGGTGAGCCGCTCGCCGAGGTCCGTCCCGCACTGGGCGAGCCGGCCGAGGTCGCGAAGACCCTCGTCCAGGAGGCGAAGAACGGCCACGACGTCGTGCGTCTGGTGTCCGGCGACCCGCTGACCACCGACTCCGTGATCGCCGAGGTCACCGCCGTCGCGCGCACCCAGGTGCAGTTCGAGGTCCTGCCGGGCCTGCCGTCCGCGTCCGCCGTCCCCTCCTACGCCGGTATGGCGCTGGGGTCGGGACACACCGAGGCCGACGTCCGCGGCGAGGTCGACTGGGCCGCCCTGGCCGCGGCACCCGGACCGCTGGTCCTGCACGCCACGTCGGGCCACCTCGCCGAGACGGCGAGCGCCCTCGTCGAGCACGGCCTCGCCCCGCAGACCCCGGCCGCCATCACCGTCCGCGGCACCACCCGGCAGCAGCGCACCGTGGAAGCCACGCTGGCCACGCTGAACGAGGCCGGTTCGGAACTGGTCGGTTCGCTGGTGGTGACGGTCGGCAAGGTCGTCGCCCAGCGCAACAAGATGTCGTGGTGGGAGTCGCGCGCGCTCTACGGCTGGAAGGTCCTGGTGCCGCGCACCAAGGATCAGGCAGGCGAGATGAGCGACCGCCTCGTCACCCACGGCGCCATCCCGATCGAGGTGCCCACCATCGCCGTCGAGCCGCCCCGCAGCCCGGCGCAGATGGAACGGTCCGTGAAGGGCCTCGTCGACGGTCGCTACCAGTGGGTGGTCTTCACCTCCACCAACGCGGTGCGTGCGGTGTGGGAGAAGTTCGAGGAGTTCGGGCTCGACGCCCGCGCGTTCTCCGGCGTCAAGATCGCCTGCATCGGCGAGGCCACCGCCGCCAAGGTGCGCTCGTTCGGAATCAACCCCGAACTCGTGCCGTCCGGTGAGCAGTCGAGCGAAGGCCTGCTGGCCGAATTCGCCCCGTACGACGACGTTTTCGACCCGGTCAACCGGGTTCTGCTGCCCCGCGCCGACATCGCCACCGAGACGCTCGCCGAGGGCCTGCGCGAACGCGGCTGGGAGATCGACGACGTCACCGCGTACCGCACCGTCCGGGCCGCGCCGCCGCCGGCCGAGACCCGCGAGATGATCAAGACCGGTGGGTTCGACGCCGTCTGCTTCACCTCGTCCTCGACGGTCCGCAACCTCGTCGGCATCGCCGGAAAGCCGCACGCGCGCACCCTCGTCGCCTGCATCGGTCCGAAGACCGCCGAGACGGCCATCGAGTTCGGTCTGCGGGTGGACGTGCAGCCGGAGACCGCTCAGGTCGGCCCGCTGGTGGAGGCTCTCGCAGAGCACGCCGCGCGCCTGCGCGCCGAGGGTGCACTGCCCCCGCCGCGCAAGAAGTCCCGCGCTCGGCGATAGGCGCTACGCGCCTGTGAGTGGTTGAGGAGTCCAGGGACTCGTCAACCACTCACAGGCCCGACGAAGGAGGGCATGTCCTTGTTCCCGACCCACCGCCCGCGCCGGCTCCGCAGGACGCCGGCGCTGCGCCGACTCGTGGCCGAGACTTCGCTCGAGCCACGGCATCTCGTGTTGCCGATGTTCGTCGCGGACGGGATCGACGAGCCGCGTGAGATCTCGTCGATGCCCGGCGTGTTCCAGCACACCCCCGACTCGCTGCGGCGGGCGGCCACGGAAGCGGCCGAGGCGGGACTCGGCGGGCTCATGCTGTTCGGGGTGCCGCGTCCCGACGACAAGGATGCCGAGGGTTCGGGCGCCTCCGATCCGGACGGCATCCTGAACCGCGGATTGCGCTGGCTTGCAGACGAAGTCGGCGACGCGACGGTGATCATGGCGGACACCTGCCTGGACGAGTTCACCGACCACGGCCACTGCGGTGTCCTCGACGCGAACGGTGCGGTCGACAACGACCTGACGCTGCAGCGGTACGTCGACATGGCGATCGCGCAGGCCGAGGCCGGTGCGCATCTGCTCGGCCCGAGCGGAATGATGGACGGTCAGGTCGGCGCCATCCGGAAGGCGCTCGACGACGCGGGTTACACCGACGTCGGTCAGCTCGCGTACTCGGCGAAGTACGCCTCCGCGTTCTACGGGCCGTTCCGTGAAGCGGTCGGTTCGTCGTTGCAGGGCGATCGCCGCACGTACCAACAGGATTCGGCGAACCGCCGCGAATCGCTGCGTGAGGTGGAACTCGACATCGACGAGGGTGCCGACATGGTGATGGTGAAGCCGGCGATGTCCTACCTGGACATCCTGCGCGAGACGGCGGACCGTTCTCCCGTGCCCGTCGCGGCGTATCAGATCTCGGGCGAGTACTCGATGATCACGGCGGCCGCGCAGAACGGCTGGATCGACCGGGACGCCGCGATCCTGGAATCGCTCACCAGCATCCGCCGCGCAGGCGCCGACGTCGTGCTGACGTACTGGGCGACCGAAGCGGCGGGCTGGTTGTGATCGAGCCGTCGGCGGATACGGTGGTGCCATGACCCAGCAGTGGCCACCGACACCGCCGCACCAGGCCCCGCATCAGCAGAGCTCGCCTCCGCACAATTTCCCGTACCCCCCGCCGGTGCCGCAGCCGAAGCCCGAACGTCCGGCACCGGTCGACGTGGGCACCGCGGCCCAGTTGCTGTGGGCGGTGGCCGTGCTCGGTCTGATCCAGGCGCTGGGCGCGATGGTTCTCGTGGTGGGGGAGAAGTCGACGTTCGTCGACGAACTGATGAAGAACCCAAGCTTCACGTCCGGCGAGGTCGACATGACCCGCGACAGCGTGGAGAAGCTGTTCTACGTGGGCATCGGGTTCACGGTCGTCCTCATCGTGATCCTCACCGGGCTCTTCGTCCTGTTCGTGCACTTCATGCGGAAGGGCCGGAACTGGGCCAGGATGCTGATCACCATCGCGTGCGTGATGATGGTGGTGTGGACGATCCCGGTGCTCTTCGGCATCGGATCGGACGGAAGCGGTTCCGCGCTCGCACTCGGCGGCGTGCAGATCCTGCAGGCCGTGGTGGCCGTCGGCGCCGTCGTGCTGATGCACCGGAAGGATTCCAACAGCTACTTCCTGAGGTTGCCCCCCTCCGCCGAGTAGCTTCGATTTGCTCGTGAAATATAAAGATGTACCGTGAAGTACGTCACAAGAGGTAGAACGGCAGACTTCATTTCGACCGAAGGACTTTCCTCCATGCGCGCTGACGATCGAGCACACGGGTCTCGCAAAGAAGCAATGATGTTCGCGATCATCGTGGCCTTCGTGCTACTGACTCTGTTGCTCGTCGTGATCCCCGGCGTCCTCTCCTGACGAGCCCCACGTTTTCCTCGCGGACCGCGATGTCGCAGGATGAGCGTGTGAGCGAAACTGCCGTCCTGTTCAGTGAGCCGGGCGCCCGCTGGCGGATGGTGGCGTTCGGTCCGGTGCTCTGCCTGATCGCCTTGATCATCGAACTGCTGACCGGCCCCGTGGTGCACTGGTTCGCGCTGTCGCTCTTCGCGGTGCTGCTCAGCGGGTTCGTCTACGTGCAGGTGGTGGCCGCGCGCAGGCATGCGAGCGTCGAACTCACGACGTCGTCGTTGCGGCAGGGCACCGAAGACCTGCCGATCGCCGAGATCGCGAAGATCATGCCCCCCGCCGACCCCGAGTCGTACGAGCAGCAGCCGTGGGAAACCGCCCGGAGTCTCGGCGAACTGTCCGCGGTTCCGCGACGCCGGAAGGGCATCGGACTGCGACTGCGGGGCGGCGCCCTCGTACAGGCGTGGGCGAAGGACGATGTGGCACTGCGCGCGCAACTCGAATCGCTGCTCGCGAAGTCGGCGGGAGGATCTGCCGAATGAACCGCCGGACCGTGACGGCGGCAGCGGAGTGGCTCGGCGCCGTGGCCGCCCTCGCCGCCGCGGTGTGGTGCTGGAACCACGCCCGGTTCACATCGGAATTCGGTCCCGTCGCACCGGGTGCGCCCTCGTTCGAGGGCACCGCGTATTCCGGGTCGTGGATCGCCGTCGCCGCGGGGCTGGTGGCGGTCGCCGGACTGCTGGTGATCGATTCGGTGCGCCGGCTACGGCCCGGCCCGGCGGGCGAACCCGCCGAGCCGGCCGCGTCACCGGAAGATCCGGGTCTTGCGGACGGCGTCGGTCCCGGGACCGTCGAGCATCGCGGAGCCGAGTAGCGCCTCGGGAACCCCGAGCCCCTCGATCAGCGTCTGCGCGTGCGGCCGCAGCGACCGGCACCGCTCGTTGATTCCCCGCTGCACCGCCTTCGACCGCTCCACCGACAGCTGCCGGTGTTCCATGAACCACGCCTTGTCCTCCTCGATCACGCTCAGCGCGTAGAGGTCGCAGACATCGCTCAGCAGGTCGCGGGCCTCGTCGTCCTCGCACTCGTCGATGCCGGCGACGAACGCCTCGAGCACGATCCGGTCGATGTGGGCCTGCGCGGCGTGCAGCACATGGTCCTGCACGAAATTGAAGGCGTCGAACGGGTTCTCCTCGCGCTTCTGCGCACCCTGAAGGCGGCGAGCGGCGGTCGACAGCAGGTACTGCTCCCGATCCTCGAACATCGTGAGCTGAGTGCCGCGGTTGAAGAGGCTGCCGTCCTCCTCGTTGTCCTGCCGCGTGTCGAGAATCGTCTGGATGATCTGCTGTGCGGCAGTGCGCTTCTTGACGACGTCGGAGACCGTCGTGGCCGCGAACCGCATCCACTCGACGGGGCTCATGCCGCGCACCTCGTCCGCGTACGACGTGAGCAGTTCCTTGGCCACCAGCTGAGTCAGGACGTGGTTGTCGCCCTCGAACGTGGTGAACACGTCGGTGTCCGCCTTCAATGCCGTGAGCCGGTTCTCGGCCATGTACCCGGCGCCGCCGCACGCTTCCCGGGCCTCCTGGATCGCGCGGGTGGCGTGCCAGGTGTTCGCGACCTTGAGCCCGGCGGCGCGGCCCTCGAGTTCGCGCTGTTCCTGGGGGTCGGCGTCGTCACGGCTCTGGATCTCGTGCATCGTGGCGACGAGTTCGTTCTGGGCGAATTGCAGTGCGTAGGAGCGTGCGATCAGGGGGAACAGCCGGCGCTGATGGACGAGATAGTCCATGAGCAGCACTTCGTCCTCGGCCTGCGGCGCGTTGAACTGCCTGCGCTGCAAGGCATAACGGGTCGCGATCGCCAGCGCGACACGGGCGGCGGCGCCCGCGGACCCGCCGACGGTGACGCGTCCGCGCACGAGAGTGCCCACCATCGTGAAGAAGCGGCGGTTCGCGTTGTCGATCGGCGACGTGTACGTGCCGTCCGGTTCGACGTCGGCGTACTTGTTGAGCAGGTTCTCCCGCGGAATTCTCACCTGGTCGAACGTGATTCGGCCGTTGTCGACCCCGGGGAGGCCACCCTTGTAGCCGCAGTCCGACGTGTGGACGCCGGGAAGGTCGTTGCCGTCCTCGTCCCGGATCGGCACCACGAAGCAGTGCACGCCCCGGGACTCGCCGCCCGTGATCAACTGCGCGAACACTGCGGCCGTCGTCGCGTGCTGGGCCGCGCCGCCGATGTAATCCTTGCGCGAGGACGGTGTGGGGGAGTGGACGACGAATTCAGCCGTGTCCGGGTCGTACGTGGCGGTGGTCTCGAGCGCCTGCACGTCGCTGCCGTGACCCGTCTCGGTCATCGCGAAACAACCCAGCAGATCCAGGTCGACGAGACGCTTCACGTACGTCTCGTGATGACGCGCCGTGCCGAGATTCTCGATCGCGCCGCCGAACAGTCCCCACTGCACGCCGGCCTTGACCATCAGCGACAGGTCGGACATCGCCAGCATCTCGATGCTCGTGACGGCGGCGCCGGCGTCACCGGTACCGCCGTGGTCTTTCGCGAATCCGGCGGCCGCGTAGCCGTTGCTCGCGAGCAGGCGCAACTGTGTCAGCGTCTTGGCGCGGGCTTCGTCGAGGTCGGGGGTGTAGTGCGGCGCGAAGTCGGGGGTGCCGGACAGTTCCGCCCGGACGCGCTCGCGTACCTCCCGCCAGCGTCCGTCGAGTGTGCTTCTCAGGTGGTCAGCTGTGGTGGCCATGACTCGACAGTAGACGGCCGCCGCGACGGGTTGTGCGGTTCGGTTCGCCGGTACCGGGTACTCCTGCCTGGTGAGTGCTCACCGCCATCCGATCAGCATCACCACCGCGTCGGTGTCGCTCCACGAACAGCATCGGCTTCGGGTGCGCAGGCACGTGATCGTGTCGGTCGGCAGGCTTCTCGCGTTCGTGCTGTCGGCGGTGGTCTACGGACTCACCGGCAACCCGTGGCCGGCGGTGGCGATCATCGGTGTGTCGATTCCGCTGCCGTTGCTCGTCGCCCTCGTCGTCGGTGATCTGCCGCCGTGGGGGTAGGGGGATCACCAGAAACGGCTGCCGGGCCCGCCCTTGAACGGGCCGGCCACCCGATCGGTGATCCAGCCGCCGTAGAAGCCTCCCGCCTGTGGTCGCGCCCGCTCGCCGTCGACGAAACAGCCGTCCATCGGTGCCGGCGTGACCGCCACGTGCCCGAGAAGGAGGTCGTAGCCGGCGACCGGCCGCGGATAGTGCCACGCCGCACGCTCGGCGACGTGTCCGCCCGCGACGACGTCGAAATAATCTGCCCGCCCCTTCCACTCACACACTGTGCTGCCGTCGACCGGGCGCAGGACGCCGTCGGTGAAGCAGGACCGCGGAAGGTAGTACGTCGGCGGGTGGCTGGTCTCGAGCACTCGCAACGGGGTGCGGGTGCGTGCGACGAGTTGTCCGCCGAACCACACCTCCACCAGCTCGTCGCTCCGCCGGACCGCGGGCGGTCGCGGGTAGTCCCACACGGACTCCTGCCCCGGACCGGCGGGGTCCGGCACCGGACGGCCGCTCGTCACGGCAGGTCCGCCGGCGCGGTGATCACGGTGCGGCCCGGGTCGCGCCAGAACTCGGTGATCACGTCGGCGAGGGTGCCCGGTTCCGTGACGAGCGGTGTGACGTGGCCGGCGCCGTCCACCGTGGTGGCAGCGGCGTACGGCATCGCCGCCGCGGCGGCACGTGCCTGCTCGAGCGAGATCATCGTGTCTGCGCGGGGGACGATCATCAGCGTCGGTGCACCGATCTGGGGGAGCAGCGGGTGCAGCCCCTCCCGGTGCAGCATGATCGACTGCATCGCCTCGTGCATGCCACGCCGCGGCGCCTGCCGGAAGGTCCGGGAGACGGCCTGGAACTGTTGCGGGTGTGTTCGTGAAAGCTCCTTGCCGAGAAGGACGTTCATCACCGCGGTCGTGAGCGGTGGAATCGGCCCGGCGATGCGGTAGGCCCACACGATCGGCACGATCCTGGCGCGTTCCCGGCGGGTGAGGGCCTGGAGCGGTGTCCCGATCGTCACGACGGTGCGGCACCGATCGGGACTGTGGGCGGCCGCGACGAGTCCGACGTGCCCACCCCAGGCGTTGCCCACCCAGTCGACGGGTTCGGTGACGTCGAGCGCGTCGAGGACGGCGACGGCCGCCGCGGCGCACTCCTCCAGCGTGAACCGCCGCTGCACGGCGGTGCTCGCCCCGTGGCCGGGTCCGTCGATCGAGATCAGCCGCCGGTGCGCGACCAGGTGACTGCGCAGGGGAGCCCACGTCGTCAAGTCGACGAAAAGGCTGTGCCAGAGCACGGTCGGCGGTCCGCTGCCGGTGACGTGGACGGCGAGGTTCCCGACGCTCGTCGGGATCGTGCGGGTGAGCGTTCGTGTGTCCATGGGATGCCCCAGATGAGTGACGTGTCGAGAATTGCTTCGGAAACCGAAACTTCGGTAACCGTAGTATTCTCCGGTGTCATGGAACGGTCAAGAGGTCTGCCGACCGATCGGCCGGCGGTAGGGCAGTTGCTGGTCCGCCTGCTGCACGAGTTCCGCCGGGAGTTGAGCGAACCGATGGCGGAGCGCGGGTACGGCGATATCCGGCCACCGCATCTGCAGATCTTCGGCAACATCGGCTGGGACGGGCGCCGGCTGACCGAGATCGCCGCCCGGGCCGAACTGAGTCTGTCCGCGGCGTCCGAGTTGATCAACGATCTCGAGGAACTCGGGTACGTCGAGCGGGTGCCGGACACGCGGGACCGGCGGGCGAAACTCGTCGTCCCGACCGCGCGGGGTCGGCAGGCGCTGCAGGACGCCGCGGAACGGGTCGCCGAGATCGAGCATCACTGGGGTAGCCTCGTCGGCCGCGACCGATTCGACGACGCCTGCCACCTGCTCAGTTCGCTGCTCGACGAGCTGAGTGCGGACGATCCCTAGACGCGCGGCGGCGGCACCGCGGCGCGAACGAGCTGGTCGTGCCGCAGCGCGATTTGAGTCTGCGTCGCGATGACCGTCGACGAACGAAGGACGTTGTGCCCGTCGACGATCGAGTTGATCACCCGCTGAAGGTCGGCGTGGGTGCGGGCCACCACGCGGACGAGGACGTCGCCGGCGCCGGTGATCGTGTGTGCCTCGAGCACTTCGGGAATGGCGCTCAAATGTTCGACGACCGCGGCGTGCCCGTTGCCCTGGGCGATCTCGAGGGTCGCGAACGCGACCACCGGGAACCCCAGCGCCTCCGGGTCGAGGGTCGGTGCCGAACTGGTGATCACGCCGGTGCGTTCGAGCCGGTCGAGTCGCGCCTGGACGGTGCCGCGGGCCACCCCCAGGCGTCGCGACGCCTCCAGTACCCCGACCTTCGGCTCGGCGTGGAGCAGGTCGAGCAGTGCGGCGTCGAGTTGGTCGATGTTCATGGCGTCCCTGGTCAACATGTACGGTCGATCCGCTATTTCATCCAGCATTGTGTACAGAATGAACAGCGTCAAGAAGCACCGTTGCGCAGCGGTGTGCGCTGGATCACAGTGAGGTATGACTACCACCGACATTCGCCTGACGCCCCGTGAGGTGGCCGCACAGCTGGAGTCCGACGAGCTCCGGCAGCTGGTCGGTCTCGTCGAACACGACGACGCGTCGGATCCGTTTCCCGTGGTCGCGATGGACGCCGTCGTGTTCGTGTGCGGCAATGCGACGCAGAGCATGCAGTATTTCGTCTCCACCTGGGGCATGACCCTCGCCGCCTATGCCGGGCCGGAGACCGGCCAGCGCTCGCACAAGTCGTTCGTCCTCGAATCCGGAACGGCACGGTTCGTGTTGCACGGCGCCGTGGACCCGAAGAGTCCGCTCGCCGACCACCACCGGGCCCACGGCGACGGTGTGGTGGACCTCGCCATGGAGGTGCTCGACGTCGACCGCTGCATCGCACACGCACGCTCACAGGGGGCCACCATCCTCGAGGAGCCGCGCGACGTCACGGATCGGCACGGCACCGTGCGGCTCGCGGCGATCGCCACCTACGGCAGCACCCGGCACACCCTCGTCGACCGCAGCCGGTACGACGGCCCCTACCTACCCGGATTCGTCTCGCGCTCCAGCGGTTACGCGGCCCGGCCCGGGAAACCGGCACGCCTGTTCCAGGCGCTCGACCACGCGGTCGGCAACGTCGAGATGGGCCGGATGGATCACTGGGTGCGGTTCTACAACCGGGTCATGGGATTCACGAACATGGCCGAATTCGTCGGCGACGACATCGCCACGGAGTACTCGGCGCTCATGTCGAAGGTCGTCGCGAACGGCAACCACCGGGTGAAGTTTCCGCTCAACGAACCGGCGGTGGGAAAGAAGAAGTCGCAGATCGACGAGTATCTCGAGTTCTACGGTGAGCCGGGTTGCCAGCATCTGGCCCTCGCGACCGGCGACATCCTCGCGACCGTGGACGCGCTGCGCGCGGAGGGCGTCGAGTTCCTGGCCACCCCCGACGCCTATTACGAGGATCCGCAACTGCGTGCCCGCATCGGCACGGTGCGGGTGCCGGTGGAGGAATTGCAGAAACGAGGAATCCTCGTCGACCGCGACGAGGACGGGTACCTCCTGCAGGTGTTCACCACACCGCTCGGTGACCGGCCTACGGTGTTCTTCGAGGTGATCGAACGGCACGGATCGCTGGGGTTCGGGGCAGGCAACTTCCGGGCCCTGTTCGAATCCATCGAGCGCGAACAGGCGGCCCGCGGCAACCTGTGAACCTCGGAACGGCGCGACGGATCGGGAGAGTGATCCTGGCCACCCACTACACCCTGTCGTTGGCAAATTCGACAGAACTGGGACACTGGAGGCCGTGACTGTTTCCTCCGGTGACCCCGACGTGCACGCTTCCCGCTCCGCCCAGCTCTTCGAGAGGGCTGATCTGGTCATTCCCGGCGGCGTCAACTCCCCGGTGCGGGCCTTCCACTCGGTCGGCGGCACCCCGCGGTTCATCAGGGAAGCGTCCGGTTACACGCTCACCGACGTCGACGGCAACGACTACGTCGACCTCATCTGCTCCTGGGGGCCGATGATCCTCGGGCACGCGCACCCCGCCGTCGTCGAGGCCGTGCAGAAGGCGGCCACCACGGGCCTGTCGTTCGGCGCGCCCACCGAGGGTGAGATCGAACTGGCCGAGGAGATCGTCCGCCGCGTCGCGCCGGTGGAGAAGGTGCGGCTGGTCAACTCCGGCACCGAGGCCACCATGAGCGCCGTGCGCCTCGCCCGCGGATTCACCGGCCGGACCAAGGTCCTCAAGTTCTCCGGCTGTTACCACGGACACGTCGACGCGCTGCTCGCCGACGCCGGCTCGGGACTGGCCACGTTCGGCCTCCCCACGTCGCCCGGTGTGACCGGCGCGCAGGCCGAGGACACCATTGTCGTGCCCTACAACGATCTCGACGCCGTCGCCCGGGTGTTCGCCGCGAACGAGGGCCAGATCGCGTGCGTCATCACCGAGGCCGCCGCCGGCAACATGGGCGCGGTGGCGCCGCAGCCCGGATTCAACGAGGGCCTGCGCACGCTGACCCGCGACAACGGCGCGCTGCTCATCATGGACGAGGTGATGACCGGATTCCGGGTCAGTTCCGCCGGCTGGTTCGGACTCGACGGCGTCGCCGGCGACCTCTACACGTTCGGCAAGGTGATGAGCGGCGGCCTGCCCGCCGCTGCGTTCGGTGGCCGTGCCGACGTCATGGCCCACCTCGCCCCCGCCGGACCCGTCTACCAGGCAGGCACGCTGTCCGGGAACCCGGTCGCCGTCGCCGCCGGGCTCGCGAGCCTGCGCGCCGCGGACCAGGGTGTGTACGACGCCCTCGAGCGCAACAGCGCCACCCTGCGGACGCTGCTGTCCGACGCACTGACCGCGGCGAGCGTGCCGCACCGGGTGCAGACCGCGGGCACCATGCTCAGCGTGTTCTTCAGCGAAGACCCGGTGACCGACTACGCCGAGGCCAAGGCCGCGCAGACCTGGCGTTTCCCGGCCTTCTTCCACGGACTGCTCTCCCGCGGGGTGTACCCGCCGCCGAGCGCGTTCGAGGCGTGGTTCGTCTCCGCCGCCATGGACGACAGAGCGTTCTCGATCATCGCCGACGCCCTGCCGCACGCCGCGAAGGCCGCCGCCGCGGCCGTCCAGCCCTGACGAGTCTTCCCCTCCGGGGGCCGGCGGCCCCGCCGCCGACACCCACCTGACCTCCCGCCCCGACCCGAGGAACCGCAACGTGACCGAAGCCGATCATCCCGACCACACACAGACCCGCACCATCGTGCACGTGCTCCGGCACGGCGAGGTGCACAACCCGCGAGGGATCCTCTACGGCAGGCTCCCCGGGTTCCGGCTGTCGGTGACGGGTGAGGCGCAGGCCCGCGCGGTGGCGTCGGTGCTGGCCAAGCACGACATCACGCACGTCGTGTCCTCGCCGCTGCAGCGGGCACAGGAGACGGCCGCCCCGATCGCCGACGCGCACGGCGTCGACATCGCGACGGACGAGAACCTCGTCGAGGCCGGCAACGAATTCGAGGGACTCAAGGTGTCCGTCGGCGACGGCGCGCTGTCCCGTCCCCGGCACTGGTGGAAACTGCGCGACCCGTTCACACCGTCCTGGGGCGAGCCGTACCTGCAGATCGCGCATCGCATGCTGGCCGCGGTCAACACGGCCCGCGTGTCGGCGGTGGGCCACGAGGCCGTCGTCGTCAGCCACCAACTCCCCGTCTGGACCCTCCGCCGGTTCCTGCAGGGCGAGCGGCTGTGGCACGATCCGCGGCACCGCCAGTGCGGTCTCGCGTCGCTGACGTCGCTCGTCTACGAGGGCGACACCCTCATCGACATCGTGTACTCGGAGCCCGCGGGCGCGTCGGATCCGAGGGTGACCGGGGCATGAACCGAGGGCGCTTCGCCGGGCTTCTCGCGGTGATCTGTACGGCCGCGGTGTCGCTGTCGGCGTGTGCGTCCGGCGACGACGCCGTGGCCCAGGGCGGCACGTTCGACTTCGTGTCGCCGGGCGGGCAGACGGAGATCTTCTACGACCCGCCCGCCGACCGCGGCACCATCGGCACGGTGTCCGGACCCGACCTCATGACCGAGGGCAAGACCACCTCGCTCGACGATTTCGACGGTCAGGTGGTCGTGCTCAACGTGTGGGGGCAGTGGTGCGGCCCGTGCCGGGGTGAGGCGAACGACCTCGAGCAGGTGTACGAGGAAACCAAGGATCAGGGTGTGTCGTTCCTCGGGATCAACGTGCGCGACAACCAGCAGGACAAGGCCCAGGACTTCGTGATCGACAACAAGGTGTCGTACCCGTCGATCTACGACCCCGCCATGCGGACGATGATCGCACTGGGCCAGAACTACCCCACGAGCGTCATCCCCACCACGATCGTGCTCGACCGGGAACACCGCGTGGCCGCGGTGTTCCTGAAGGAACTGCTCGCCGAGGACCTGAAGCCGGTGGTCGAACGGGTGGCGCAGGAATCGTGAACTCCAGCACCGCCCTTCTCGCCGGCGGCGTCGGCGACGCCTTCCAGTCCACCGCGGCCACCGGACCGCTGCTGCTCGCGCTCGGCGCGTGCGTCCTCGCCGGTCTGGTGTCGTTCGCGTCGCCGTGCGTCGTGCCGCTCGTCCCCGGCTACCTGTCCTATCTCGCGGGTGTCGTCGGTGCGGACGCCCCGGCCGTCACCGCTGAGGAAGCAGCCACCCGGACGAAGACCGTGTCGGACGGACGGTTGCGGGTCGCGGGCGCCGCGGCCCTGTTCGTCGCCGGTTTCACCGTGGTGTTCGTGCTGGCCACCGCGTCGGTGTTCGGCGCCATCTCGGCCCTCGCGATCAACCGCGACGTCCTGATGCGGGTCGGCGGGGTGGTCACCATCGCCATGGGCCTGGTGTTCATCGGTCTGATCCCGGCCCTGCAACGGGACACCCGGCTCGAGCCGCGGCGCATCTCCAGCCTGGCCGGGGCGCCGCTGCTCGGTGCCGTGTTCGCGCTGGGCTGGACGCCGTGCCTCGGCCCGACCCTGGCGGGCGTCATCTCCCTCGCTGCGGGCACCGACGGTGCCACCGCGGCCCGCGGAGTGGCCCTGATCGTCGCGTACTGCCTCGGCCTCGGGTTGCCGTTCGTGATCCTCGCGCTCGGCTCGTCCCGCGCGCTGCGCGGCGTCGGCTGGCTGCGCCGCAACGCGCGCACGATTCAAATCTTCGGCGGAATCATGCTGGTGGCCGTGGGTATCGCCCTCGTCACCGGCGCGTGGGACCAGTTCGTCGGCTGGGTTCGCGACGCCTTCATCTCGGAAGTGACTTTGCCCATATGAGCGACATCCAGACCCCCGAGGCCCCGGAAGCAGCACCGGTGCCCCGTCAATCGTTGCCGGGCCGCGCGTTCGCGCTGGTCCGCAACACGTGGCGCGGGCTGACGTCGATGCGCACGGCGCTGGTGCTCCTGTTCCTGCTCGCCCTCGCCGCGATCCCGGGCGCGCTGCTGCCGCAGCGCAGCCTCAACGCGGGCAAGGTCGACGAGTACATCGCGAACCGGCCGACGCTCGGTCCGTGGATGGACAAGCTCGAACTGTTCGACGTGTTCGGCAGTTTCTGGTTCACCGCGATCTACGTCCTGCTCTTCATCTCCCTCGTCGGCTGCATCCTGCCGCGTTGCGTCGACCACGCCAAGGCGCTGCGCACCCGTCCGGTGCCCGCCCCGCGGAACCTCGCGCGACTGCCGCACCACCACGAGGACCGGGTCGACGAGACACCGGAGGAACTCGCCGCGCGCATCCGCACCCACCTGAAGGGGTGGCGGGTCGAGACCCGCGCTGGCGGGGAACGGGCCGCCCACGACGGCGAGATCACCATCTCCGCGGAGAAGGGCTACTTCCGCGAACTCGGCAACCTCGTCTTCCACCTGTCGCTCGTCGCGCTGCTCGTCGCGATCGCCGTCGGCAAGCTGTTCGGCTACGAGGGCAACGTGATCGTGGTCGCCAACAACGGTCCGGGGTTCTGCACCACGTCGCCCGCGGTGTTCGACTCGTTCAAGGCGGGCAACACCCAGGACGGCACCGGCATGACGCCGCTGTGCATCAAGGTGAAGGATTTCGCCGCCGACTACCTCGACAGCGGTCAGGCCGAGATGTTCACGTCCAACATCGCCTACCAGGCCGGCGACGACCTCGAGACGAACACCTGGCGGGACGGGCAGTTGCAGGTCAACCATCCGCTGCGCGTCGAGGGGGACCGCGTCTACCTGCAGGGACACGGGTATGCGCCGACGTTCACCGTCACGTTCCCGAACGGGGAAACCCGCACCGAGACGCTGCAGTGGCGTCCCGACGACGCGACGACGTTCCTGAGCAGCGGCGCGATGCGATTCGACCCGCCCGGCGGCATGTACACCGACACCGACGAGCGGCGGAAGAACCAGATCGCGATCGAGGGGCTGTTCGCCCCGACCGCGCTGCTGCACGGCAACCTGCTGGCGTCGAGTTACCCGGCGATGAACGACCCGGCCGTCGCCATCGACATCTACAAGGGCGACACCGGCCTCGACACGGGCAACCCGCAGTCGCTGTTCTCGCTCAACACGGAACTGATCAACCAGGGCCGTCTCGTGAAGCAGGACCGGGTGAATCTGAAGCCGGGGGAGAGTTCGACCCTGTCCGACGGCACCCAGGTGCGGTTCGACGGCGCCGTGGACTTCGTGAACCTGCAGGTGTCGCACGACCCGGCGCAGCAGTGGGTGCTGGTGTCGGCCCTGACGATGATGGCGGGACTGCTCGTCTCGCTGCTGGTCAAGCGCCGCCGGATCTGGGCCCGCATCTACCCCGCGGACGCCGGCGGGCCGGGGCCACGACGTACTGTAGTAGAGCTTGGTGGACTCGCCCGGACCGATCAGGCCGGCTGGGGCGACGAGTTCGGCCGGCTCTGCACCCGTCTGCTCACGGACGATACGAAGCCTGACGCGCAGGAGAGCCAACGATGACGACCAACGAGACACTGGCGCAATACAGCGACTGGGCCTTCCGATCAGCCTTCACCGTGCTGGTGCTGGCGCTCGTGCTGCTCATCGTGCAGTACGCGTCCACCCGGGCGCAGGCTGTGCAGGACCGGGAACTCGTGGCGGCCGGATCCGGCGCGCGTGCGTCCGAGGCGCCCGACGTCCCCGGTCGGGTGGTCGAGCAGCCGAAGAAGCCCCTGTCCGAGCGTTTCGGCGGCATGGGCGCCGCCGTGCTCGTCGTCGGCACGGTACTGATCTTCGCGTCGATCGTGCTGCGCGGATTCGCGACCGAGCGGTTCCCGCTCGGGAACATGTACGAGTTCGTGACGATGGCCTGCGCCGCCGCGCTCGTCGTCGGTCTCACACTGCTGTCGAAGCCGGCGTACCGGTCGATGTGGGTGTTCCTGCTCGTTCCCGTCCTGATCCTGATGTTCCTCGCCGCCACCGTGCTGTACGCGGACGCGGCACCCGTGGTGCCCGCGCTGCGGTCGTACTGGCTGCCGATCCACGTCACCATCGTGAGCGTCGGTTCCGGTGTGTTCCTCGTGTCGGGCATTGCGAGCCTGTTGTTCCTGCTGCGCATGCGGTACCCGCGCGGCGAGGAGGGAACCGGTGTGTTCGCGCGGATCGCGGAGCGGTTGCCGGACGCGCAGACCCTGGACCGCCTGGCGTACAAGACCACCATCATCGGGTTCCCCCTGTTCGGCGCCGGAGTCATCCTCGGCGCGATCTGGGCCGAGGCCGCGTGGGGCCGATTCTGGGGCTGGGACCCCAAGGAGACGGTGTCGTTCATCGCCTGGGTGATCTACGCCGCCTACCTGCACGCCCGCGCGACGTCCGGATGGCGCGACACCAAGGCCGCCTGGATCAACGTCGCGGGCTTCGTCGCAATGCTCTTCAACCTGTTCATCATCAACATGGTGGTGTCGGGATTGCACTCGTACGCGGGCCTGAACTGACCGTCGCCACCGACTGATATTCTTCCGCCGCGACGTCTCCGAACGGTGAGAACCGGTGGGGACGATGGAGACTTCACGAGGGGGACGTTCAGCCATGTCCGAAAACAACTCCGGTATCTGGGAGCCGGTGCGGCCTGCATCGAATCCGCCCGCGGACGGCATCGGATCG
This sequence comes from Rhodococcus sp. NPDC057529, assembly GCF_042802055.1. Classification (NCBI taxonomy): domain Bacteria; kingdom Bacillati; phylum Actinomycetota; class Actinomycetes; order Mycobacteriales; family Nocardiaceae; genus Rhodococcus; species Rhodococcus sp. NPDC057529. The sequence continues at coordinate 160,847 of NZ_JBHVEY010000008.1, read as the reverse complement.
AACGTCGCCTGGAACGCCGCGCGGCAGGCCCCGTACGTTCAGCCGCAGGGTCCCAATCCGTTCGCGCAGCCCGCCGCCCAGGCCCCCGCCGCCGCACCCGCGCGGCCACAGTCCCAGGCCCCCGCCCCGCAGCAGGCTCCCGCCACCCCAGCCGCACAGCAGGCTCCCGCACCCCAGCCGGCGGCGTTCACGCCCCCGCAGCAGCCGCCGGTCCAGCACGCACCCCAGTCTGTCGTCCAGCAGGCGCCCCAGCAGCCTGCGAATCGTCCGCACACCACGAACGCCGAGCAGCAGTACGCGGTGTCGGCCCGTGACCTGTCGACGTCGTTGCTCCTCAAGCAGGTCAAGCCCGCCCCCACCACCGGGTGGCGCAAGGCGCTGTACCGACTGTCCGGCCGCTACGTCAACGTCGGGAACAGCGCGAAGGAACAGCGGCGGATCGAGCTGACCAAGCAGGTCAACCAGCCGCTGCAGGGGTGCTACAAGATCGCGCTGCTCAGCCTCAAGGGCGGGGTCGGCAAGACCACGACCACCGCGACCCTCGGCTCCACGTTCGCGTCGCTGCGCGGCGACCGCGTCATCGCCGTCGACGCGAACCCCGACCGCGGCACGCTCAGCCAGAAGATTCCCCTCGAGACTCCCGCGACGGTGCGGAACCTGCTGCGCGACGAGCAGAGCATCGAAAAGTACAGCGACGTCCGCAGTTACACGTCGCAGAGCAGGCACCGGCTCGAGGTGCTCGCGTCCGACAGCGACCCGGCGGTCTCGGAGGCGTTCAGCGCCGACGACTACTCGCGGACCGTCACGATGCTCGAGAAGTTCTACAGCATCGTCCTCACCGACTGCGGCACCGGACTGATGCACTCCGCGATGCAGACCATCCTCGAAGAGGCCGACGCGCTCGTGGTGGTCAGTTCGGGGTCCGTCGACGGCGCCCGCAGCGCCTCCGCCACACTCGACTGGCTGGACGCCCACGGATACCGCGAACTCGTGGCCCGGTCGGTGGCCGTCGTCAATGCAGTACGCCCGAGGTCGGGCAAGGTGGACCTGCCGAAGGTCGTCGAGCACTTCGAGCAGCGGTGCCGCCTGGTGCGGCTGATTCCGTTCGACCCGCACCTCGAAGAGGGGGCCGAGATCGAACTGGAGCGGCTGCGTCCGAATACGCGCAACGCGCTCCTCGAACTGGCCGCCGCGGTGGCCTCCGACTTCCCGGCGTCGAGTTTCGCGCTACAGGACCGTCGCTGAGGCAGGGACGCCGATGGTGCCGGCTCGACCGGCACCACGGCACTTGCTCATCCGGCCGGGTCGGCAGGACCGGCATCGGGTTCGTCGGACTTCTTCCGACGCGTCTCCCGATCCACCTTCCACAGGAAATCCGGATCGTCGTCCGGTCCCTGCACCCGCGTGCTCAGCACGGGCCGCGTGTTCGGGCCGAACGCCTTCCACATGAGGACCGCCACTGTCACGAGCCCGATGAGTGCCAACAGATAGATCACCGCGCACCTCCTTACACCGCTCGAGGGTAGCCGGTATTCCTCGAGCGTAGCCGCGTCGGCGGCAGAGGTCACCTACCCGGGTCGCGGGGCGCCCGGGTAGTGGCAGTCGCGGTCGGGGGGCCCTACGGTCGGCCTGCGCCCGCCTCCGTCGTCAGGGAGCGGAGCAGCTGCATGACCTCGGCCTCGCGGAAGCGGCGGTGCCCGCCGGGGGTGCGCAGCGATCCGAGCCGGCCCGCGTGCGCCCAACGCGTCACGGTCTTCGGGTCGACATGGAACAGGGCAGCCACCTGGCCCGGGGTCATGAGGGCTTCGTTGGATCCGCTGAAACCGGGTCCGTTGTAGGTGGGTGCGCTCATCGACGATCCTCCACTGCTTTCGACTGATCTGTGCTGAAGCCGGCCGCTGTTGCGACTGATCTCGGTCATCGTGACATCCGAGACCCCGGGTACTCGAACGATCTAATGTTGGTAAAGGGGAGGTAATAGACAAATCGGATAAGTCGGACGTGTGAGGAGCCCCCTCGGCGGTGGGTAACCTGGGAGCGTGAGCGAGTCATCCGAGAAGCCAGAAGACCAGGTCGAGCCCGCGAATTCGAGCGCGACAGCGAAGCAGGGCGGGCGGGTGACCAAGGGGCAGCTGGCGCGCGACGTCGCGATCTATTCGATCGCCCGGCTGCTGCTGGTCGTCGTCATCGGCGCCGTCATCCTCGGCGTGGCCGCACTCGTCGGGGTCGCCGTGCCGCTTCTCGTCGCCGCGATCTTCGCGGTCCTCATCGCGCTCCCGCTGTCGCTGCTGCTGTTCGCGAAACTTCGGAAGCGGGTCAACGAGGGGATCGCCACGTTCGACGCGCAGCGCCGCGCCGACCAGGCCGACCTGCGTGCCCGGCTCCGCGGTGAGGGCACGTCCCGGTGACGGTCGACGACTGCGTCGTCATCGACCGGAGCGTGCCGCGGGACTGGGTCGACAACGCCGTCCGCCTCATCGACGCGGACGCGCAGCGCAGCGCCGACACGCACCTGCTGCGGTACCCGCTGCCCGTCGACTGGGGTGTGCAGCTCTATCTCAAGGACGAGTCGACCCACATCACGGGCAGCCTCAAGCACCGGCTGGCCCGGTCGCTGTTCCTGTACGCGATCTGCAACGGCTGGATCACCGAGGGGACGACGGTCATCGAGGCGTCGTCGGGATCGACGGCCGTCAGTGAGGCGTACTTCGCGAAGATGCTCGGGCTCGACTTCGTGGCCGTCGTGCCGCGCAGCACGAGCGGCGCGAAGATTGCCCTCATCGAGGCGCAGGGCGGTCGCTGCCACTACATCGACCACCCGCCGGAGATCTACAGCGAGGCCCGTCGGCTCGCCGCGGAAACGAACGGTCACTTCATGGACCAGTTCACGCACGCGGAACGGGCTACCGACTGGCGCGGCAACAACAACATCGCCGAGTCGATCTACCAGCAGATGATTCAGGAAGAGCACCCGGTGCCGGCGTGGCTGGTCATGAGCGCCGGAACGGGCGGCACCAGCGCGACGCTGGGCCGGTACATCCGGTACCGCAGGCACGCGACGCGCCTTCTCGTCGTGGACCCCGAGAACTCCGCGTTCTTCGGCGGCTACGAGACCAACTCCTGCGAGTACGCGACGGGAATGCCCTCGCGGATCGAGGGCATCGGCCGGCCGCGGGTGGAGCCGTCCTTCGTCGGGCAGGTCATCGACCGCATGATGCGGGTGCCCGACGCCGCGTCCATCGCGGCGGCCCGGCACGCCAGTTCGGTGCTGGGCCGCCGGGTCGGCGGGTCGACGGGCACGAACCTGTGGGGTGCGTTCACCGTCGTCGCGGAGATGCTCGCGGCCGGACGGTCCGGCAGTGTCGTCACCGTTCTGTGCGACGGCGGCGAAAGGTACGCCGACACCTACTTCGACGACGACTGGGTGAAAGGTGAGGGCATCGACCTGTCGGGTCCGACCGCCGTGCTCGACCGGTTCGCGGCGACGGGGGAGTGGCCGGGTCAGCCCGGCTGAGGCGCGGTGGCGGCGGTACGCACCGGCGCGGTCACCGCGCGGGACATCGTGACCCGCGGCCATGCGGCGAGACCGTGCCGGGCCTCGTCGTCGCGGATGCGTGACAGGCCCGGAGTGAGGTCGGTCTCCGGCAGGGGGCGGAAGCCCAGCCGCTCGTAATAGGGGGCGTTCCACGGGACGTCGACGAACGTGGTGAGGGTGAGCGCGGGCAGTCCGCGGACGGCCGCCCACGACGAGATCTCGTCGAGCAGCAGGGCGCCGAGGCCCTGGCGGGCGTGGCCCGGGTGGACCGACACCTGTTCGATGTGCGCGCCGCCGTCGACGACGGCGACGAGTGCGTAGGCCACCGGGGCGTCGTCTGCGTCGACCGCGACCCAAATGCATTCCAGCTGGAGGTATTCGGTCAGCTCGTCGAGTGAGAAAGGGGGATCGTCGGCGACGGCGTCCATTCCGATGTCGCGAAACGGCGCACCCGCCGCGATTTCGATGTCTTGCAGAGCGGGCAGGTCGGTGGAAATGGCCGGGCGGATCACAGGTCTTTTGTACCCGAAATCGTGCTGTTCGCACAGTTTCCCTGCACTTTCCCGATACCTACTCCTCCGTAGGCTACGCAACCGTAGGTTGGTAGCCTGGCGTGAGGACGACGGAGCGGGGACGCGCATGGACAAGCCCGAGGTGACTCTCGAGAACTACGAAGCGGTGTACGCGTACTACCGCGACCACCGGCAGAATCGGTTGCTCGCCAAGCTGGCGTACGCGTCGCTGTACGCGAAGTACCGGCCGCGGATCGTGTACGCGGACGACGCGAAGGCGCAGCTGGCCGGGCTGGTGAAGTCGGGCAGGGTGCTGATCGTCGCCGCCAATCACGTGACCCACAGCGATCAGTACACGCTGGCGGCGACGGCCTGGAACACGCCGTTGCGCCGCGCGATCGGACGCACCCGGGTGCTCGCGAAAGACGAATTGTTCGTCGACCCCGACCTGCACAGGAAGGTCGACATGATGGGCGGGATCCCGGTGTTCCGCAGCAAGAACTACGGGCTCCGCGCGGTCGCCGACGCGGGCAGGCTCATGATGGACATCTCCGCCGAACGGCTCTGCCGCGGCGACAACCTGGCGATCTTTCCCGAGGGCACGTGCAACGAGGACGATCCGACGCGGCTGCAGCACATCAACAGTGGCATCGGCCACATCGCGAAACGTGCGGCGGATCGCGGAGTCTCGCCCGTGCTGTTGTCCATCGGCATCAGTTACGGGCCGGACGCCCACGGGCCCGACCCCGAGAACGTGAAGTCGGCCAGCGTGTTCGTGTCGGAGCCGGTATTCGACCTCCCGGCGAAACCGATGGACATCGCGCACGTCGTGCAGAAGGACCTGCAGATCGCCGTCGACGGGGCGGTCGCGGCGTACTGACGGCCTTCCCGCAATCTGTCAATCAGGGTTGACACCCGATCGGTGTCAACCTAAATTGACATTCATGACCGAAGCAACCACGCTCGCCGCAGCGGCGGGCAGCCCCGACCCCGCCGAGGGGTTGCGGGCCGTGCGTGCGCTGCGGCGTCTCCTCGAACGGCTCGAGGCCATCCAGGTCGCCAACGCCCGCGCTCAGGGCTGGTCCTGGCAGGCGATCGCCGACTCCCTCGAGGTGAGCAGGCAGGCCGTCCACCAGAAACACAACCGGAGAGGGAGGTAACGGCGCATGTTCGAACGATTCTCGACGGACGCCCGGGCCGTGGTGATCGGCGCGCAGCAGGAAGCGCGCGACGTGAAGTCCTCGCAGATCGGGCCCGAACACCTCGTGCTCGCCCTGCTGTCCGTGAAAACCGAACCCGTCCACGGCATCCTCGCGGACGCCGGCATCGAGGAGGACACCGCGCGATCGACCGTCGCGGCCCACGGGACCGCCCTGAGCGACGCCGACGCGGAAGCACTCGAATCGATCGGGATCGACCTCGACGCCGTGCGGCAGAGTCTCGAGCAGAACTTCGGCAAGGGCGTGCTCGATCCGGAACAGCCCTCGGAGAAGCGCGGCTGGTTCGGCCGGAAGTCGGGACACATCGGATTCACCCGCGACGCGAAGAAGGCGATCGAACTCTCACTGCGGGAGGCGCTGGCGCGCAAGGACGATCACATCGGCGCCGAGCACATCTTCCTCGGAGTGCTGCGCGTCGCCGAGGGCACGACGAAGGAGATCCTCGAGGTCCGGGTCGGGGTCGGCGAACTCCGCCGCCGCGTGCACGCGGCGCTCGACGACCGCGCCGCCTGACCGGTCGCCCGGTTCCCGTTTGTCCGATCGGTGTGCCAGCATGCACGCATGACCTTCTTGGTACGCCTCGTCATCAACGCGTTCGCGATCTGGCTGGCGGCAGCCTGGGTGTCGGGTATCGACATCTCCAGTTCGGGCAACGGAACCGGCTGGGACATCGTGGTGCTGCTCGGCATCGCGCTGGTGTTCACCGTCGTCAACATCTTCGTCAAGCCGCTGGTGAAGTTGCTGTCGCTGCCGCTGCTGATCCTGACGCTCGGCCTGTTCACCCTGGTGATCAACGCCCTGATGCTGTTGCTCACCGCGTGGCTGAGCTCCCAGACCGAGTACGGCCTGACCGTCGACGGCTTCTGGACGGCCGTGTGGGGTGGCCTGATCATCTCGATCGTCAACTTCGTCCTCGGCATCCTGCTGCCGGACGGTGACTGACCGGGGCCGCTCAGGCGGCTGACAGGGCCACGGCCGTGGCGGCGCCCCAGACCAGCATCGCCAGCCCCGAATCCCGCAGCGCGGGAATCAGTGCGAGGCCCAGGCCGCCCGAGCGGACGGGGGCGTTCGCCCGGACCGCGAGGGGCAGCGCGAGCAGTCCGACGAGCGCCCACGGGGTGCGCAGCACCAGGACCAGGGTCACGACGAACGGGACCGTCAGCGTGACCAGGTGCAGGATGCGGGTTCGCGAGTCGCCGAGCCTCACGGCGAGCGTGCGTTTGCCGGATTCGGTGTCGGTGGGAATGTCCCGCAGATTGTTGGCGACGAGAACCGCGCTCGAGAACGACCCGACGGCGACCGCGGACACCACACCGGCCCAATCGATCGTCTCGGCCTGTACGTACTGGGTGCCCAGGACGGCGACGAGACCGAAGAACACGAAGACGGCGACCTCGCCGAAGCCGCTGTACCCGTACGGCTTCGTGCCGCCCGTGTAGAACCAGGCGCCCACGATGCACAGGGCGCCGATCAGCACGAGCCACCACGCGGTGGTGACGGCGAGGACGACGCCGGCCACCGCGGCGACCGCGAAGCAGGCGATGGCCGCCGCCTTCACCGCCGACGGTTTCACCAGCTTGGACCCGACGAGCCGCAGCGGTCCGACGCGCTCGTCGTCGGTGCCGCGAATACCGTCCGAGTAGTCGTTGGCGAAATTGACGCCCACGATCAACGCGAGAGAGACCACCAGTGCCAATACCGCCTTCCACCACACCGCGCCGCCGAGCGATGCCGCGGCGCCGGTGCCCACGAGCACCGGGGCGATCGCGTTCGGGAGGGTGCGCGGACGAGCGCCTTCGATCCATTGAGCAGCCGTTGCCATGCACCGATCTTTGCACCGAGCGAGAAGGCGCCCGCACCCACACCGAACTTCGAGAAGTTCGCGTCCGCTCGGTGCAATACCATCGAACGCGGTGGACCAGCAGATGAGCGTGGACGAGACGGTGGCACCGGCAAGCGCGCCGATCCAGGTCGCGTTGTTGGGTGAGGTATCGACGCGGCGATCGGGCGCGCTCGCACCGCTGCCCGGCACCCGCGCGCGCAGCCTGCTCGTCGCCCTCGCCCGCGATCCCGGCCGGAGCCGGTCCGCGCAGGCCCTCATCGACGAGGTGTGGGGCGAGGATCCGCCGCGGTCCCCGATGAACGCGCTGCACACACAGGTCTCCCGGCTGCGGGCCGCGCTGCCGGACGGGGCGCTGGAGATCGGCCCGGCCGGATACCGGCTGGCCGTGTCCCGGGACGCCGTCGACCTGACCCGTGCGGAGGACGTGGCACGCCGACTGCAGGGCCGGGGACACGGCGGCGGCGCCGGGCCGGACGAGATCCGCGACGCACTCGCGCTGTGGCGGGGCGACCCGGGCGCCGACCTTCCCGCGGGCGCCGCCGCAACGGAACTTGCAGCGGACGCCGCGGTGATCCGGGGCCGGCTCGAGGCCGCGGACCGGGCGGCGCTGGTGGAGGCCGGAGACTGGGCGACCGCTCTGCCGAAGGCGCAGGCCCACGTGCTCGCCGAACCCCTCGACGAGCGAGCGCACGCCGACCTCATGCGCGTGCTCGCCGGGCTCGGGCGCGACAACGAGGCGCTGGACGTGTTTGCGACCTTCCGCAGGCGCCTGGTCGATCGGCTGGGGGCAGACCCGTCGCCTGCCCTCGTCGCGCTGCACACCGAGATCCTGCGCGGCGACGGCGCACCCGAGTCGGACGGCCGGCGCCCCGAGGCGCCGGACCGCACGGCGATCGGCCTCCGGGCGGCACCGAACGCTCTGCTGGGGCGTGACACCGACGTGGCGGAGATCGAGGGACTGCTCACGTCCTCGCGGGTCGTGACCATCCTCGGACCCGGCGGTGCGGGTAAGACCCGGCTCGCGCACGAACTGGGTGCGCGGGCCGCCGCGCGGACGTCCGTGGCCCTGGTGGAACTCGCGTCGCTGCGCAGCAGTGAGGACGTCGTGGCGGCGATCAGCAGCACTCTCGGTCTCAGCGAGATCGACATCGCGCCGGGACGGCTCACCCTCAGCCGCATCCATTCGGCGCGGGAAAAGCTCCGGGAAGCGCTGTCGGCGGGGCCGATGCTCCTGATTCTCGACAACTGCGAGCACGTCGTCGGTGCCTGCTCCGAGATCGTGGCCGACCTGGTGGCCGCAGGCGCTCAGCTGACCGTCCTCGCGACCAGCCGATCACCGCTCATGCTCGCGTCCGAGGCGGTGTACCCGCTGCCGCCGCTGGCGATCGACGACGACGATGCGCCCGCCGTGCAACTGTTCACCGCCCGGGCCCGTGCAGTACGACCCACGGCGCGGCTCGACCCGGAGACCGTGCGCAGTGTCTGCCGCACCCTCGACGGGCTGCCGCTCGCGATCGAACTGGCCGCCGCGCGGGTACGCAGCATGAGCGTCGAGGACATCGGCCGCAGGCTCGAGCACCGGTTCGCGCTGCTGCGCTCGCACGACCCGACGTCGCCCGAACGGCACCGCACCCTGCACGCCGTCATCGACTGGAGCTGGCAGCTTCTGGGCGAGCAACAGCAGATCGCGCTGCGCAGACTGTGCCGGTTCCCGGCGGGGTTCACCCTCGACGCCGCCCGGACGATCGCGGAATGGGACGGCGTCGACGATGTCGTGGAGGCCGTCGAGGGCCTCGTCAACCAATCGCTGCTGTCCGTGTCCGAGACGCCCGACACGCTGCGCTACTACATGCTCGAGACGGTGCGGGAATACGGCGAAGAGCGACTCGCCGAGGCTGCCGAGGAGCCGGAAGTGTTTGCCCGCCAGCGAGTGTGGGCACACGCGTTCGCGTCGGAGGCGCTGGTGCGGTGCCGTGCCGATCAGGTCGCGCTCGCCGACGACATCGACGCCGATCACGACAACTTCCTCGCCGTGCTCCGGTGGGCGGTCGAGCGGGGCGACGCCCAGACGGTCGCGATCGTGTTCCCGGTGCTCGGCGGCCTGTGGGCCATCCGGGGCGCGCACTCGGAGGTGATGAACTGGACGCCGCGGATCCTCGCGGCAACGGAAGACGCGGATCTGAGCGACGTCGACTCGGAATTGGTGGCGTACACGTTCCTGCTCGCGGCGATGCATCTGGTGTTCGGCGGTCAGGCCCGCACCCTCGCCCGCACCCGGACGCGATTGCGGCACCTCCTCCGCGGGCGCGCCGATCTGCCGCCGGTCTCCTCGTTCGCGGTGAACGTCATACTGTCCCTGGGTTCGGGGCGGCGGCACGCCAGGGCGGTCGCGGAAGGGGTGCGCTCGCACGATCGGGAAACCCATGCGGCGGCGCTGGCAGCGCGAGCCAGCATGCGGGAGAACCTCGGCGATTTCCGCGGCGCCGTGCGCGACGCGCAGGCCGTCTCCGAACTGTGCGCCGCGATCGGTGACGTGTGGGGCACGGCGATGGCGGCGCAGTTCCTCGGCTCGCTGTACAGCCAGTCCGCACGGTACCGGGACGCGGTGGGGCTGTATCAGGTCGCGGTCGAGAAGTTGCGGAAACTGGGCGCGCAGGAGGAGGCGAATCAGCTGTGGGGTTTCCAGGCCTCCGCACTGATCGCGGACGGCGACGTGGAGGCGGGCCGCAAGGTGCTGGCCGAGACCCTGCTCGAGCATCGCGGTCCCGGCGCGGGGACGGACGACCAGCAGGACGAGTGGCGGATAGCCGCCATCGGCAGTCTCGCGGAAGCCGATCTGTCGGACGGCGACGTCGAACGGGGGCTCGCCCGGTACCGGGAGGCGCTGGACCTGATGTACCCCCGGATCACGGCCGCGCCCTACGCCGATCCGTACGGACTTCTGCTGGCGGCTTCGGTGGTGTCCGCCCACGTGCTGCACGGCCGGTCCGAGATGATGGTGGACGTCGTTCGGCAGCTCGCGGACTGGGCGCGGTCCCGGCTGGGTGTGGGCGCATATCCGGATCTGCCGGTCACCGGCGCCGTCGCGGCGGGCATCGGATGTTTCGAGATCGCGCGCGGTGATGCCGACCGCGGCCTCGCGCTGCTGGCACTGTCCGTGCCGGCGCGCGCCCGGCAGGACAGCGTCTCGCTGCAACACCACCGGCACGTCGCGTTCGCACTCGAGAACGTCGAGGCGGACCGCTGGACGTCGGCGCAGGCGAGGTTCGGCGCGTCGTCTCGTCGCGCGGTGCACGCCGAGATTCTGGACGTGCTCGCCGCCGTGAGTCGCGACCTCGCGTCAGGCGGGCACCCGGCCGCCGACCCGCGCCGCGCAGGAGCGTAGGAGGTCGGTCAGCTCCGGGTCGTCGACCGCCAGCCGTCCCGTCTTCCCGATCGCCGCGAGGCACCCGGTCACCGCGTTCCGTGCGTCGTGCACCGGGACGGCGACCGCGCTGCGGCCGACGCGCACCTCGTCGACCTCGCGGGCCGAACCGGTGTGCCGGACGGCGTCGAGTTCGGTCCGCAGCGTGCCGAAGTCGGTAATGGTCGACGACGTCACCCGGCGCAGGCTCGACGGGACCAAGTCGGGACGAGACGCGAGGAGGACCTTGCCGATCGCGGACGCGTGCAGGTGGGCGGCGATCGTGTTCTCGCCGCTGAGTTCGTGGTCGGGATCCCGGTCGACGAATCGCACCCGGCTGCCCGCGAACGACGCCAGATGGATCCCGAAACGCACCTGTTCCCGCAGTTCCTCGAGGACGGCGTGGTGGTCGACCGGGTCCGGTGCCGCGTCGGCCCCTGCCAGTTGCCGGGTCCGGCGGCCCAGCGCGAACCCGGACAGATCCGCGATCCGCACCAGATAGCCGTCGGCGGTCAATAGATTGAGCAGCCGGTACGCCGTGGCCTGCGGGATCCCCGCGTGCGCGGCGATGTCTCGCGCCGTCGCCCCGGACCCGAGTTGCGCGACGGCCTCGAGCAGGGCGAGCGCTTTCTGCACGGCGCGTGGTTCGTGGCCCGCGATCTCCCCGGCTCGGGCGCCCATCACCGGGACCCGGGAGTGCGTCCAGCCGCCGTCAACGCGAGGTTCCCGGCGGCATCCGTCGCGAACACCCCGGCCCCGGGCAGCACGTCGTCCGTCTCCGCGGTGTCGAACACACCCACCGACCGCAGACTCGCCGGGCGCCGCCAGCGCAGATACACCTGCCACGCCGAACCCGACAGCAACAGGGCCAGCACCACGGCGGGGACCATCGTGAAACCGTGGGCCACGTTCACGAACAGCATGTAGGCCAGCACGATTCCGCCGGCGACGCTGCCCGCGACTCCGGCCGCCAGTACGAGGGGTGTGTGCTCCCCGATCCGGCTGAGGAACCGCACCGACGCCACTGCCACCAGCACGTACGCCGCGACCACCGCCGTCCTGGCGATCAACTGCACGTGACCGAACGCGGCCGATTTGCCGACGACGCCGAACGTCGCGGCACCCGCGCACACGACGCACACGACGACGGTGAGGGCCGCGTACGGGGTGCGGTAGCCGCGGTGCACCCGGGCGAACAGGCGCGGGACGACGGTTTCGATTCCCATCGAATACAGCAGGCGCGACGCGGCATTCGACGACGCCATCGCCGACGCCAGCCACGACGTGCCCAGACCGAGGTTCAGGGCGATCACCACGGCCGGGTCGACCCCGGTTGCGGTGCCGTGGAGGTACGCGTTCACCAGGGTGTCGGTGCGACCGGACCAGGCGGCCCACGCCGAGAAGATGAACAGGCCGCCGCAGATCATCGGCGTGAGCATCACGGTGCGGGTGACGGTGGCGAGCGGCCGTTTGGCCTCGGGGCCGAAGAACGTGGCGCTCTCGAATCCGGCCAGCGCGAACACCGCGGCCAGCGTCATGAGCAGCGGCCCGTACGCGGAATCGGACGGCGGCACCGCGGCGTGCTGGCCGCCCGCACCGGTCACGACCATCAGGCCTGAGATGAACAGCAGCGAGCACGATTCGATGGCGAGGATGGCGAGCGCCGCGAACCGGACCCCACGCACCAGGCAACCGAGGATGACGATCGCGATCCCGGCATACACGAGGAGGCGTTCGGCGGGCCCGCGCAACTCCACCCCGAAGAAGCCGAGCGTCGCGATCACGGCCTGACCGCCGTGATACAGCGTCATCACCGCGCTGCCCACATACTTCGTCAGCATCGCGACGCCCGCCGTCAGCGCGGCCCGCGTGCCGAGGCCCTGGAACACGAAACTGTAGAGACCACCGGCGGCCGCCATGCGCCGCGTGAACTGCGAGACGCACACCGCGATCAGCGACACCACCACCGTCGCGACGACGATCGTGATCAGACCGCTGAGCAGCATCTGGTGGGTGAACATGGTGACGGGCAGCACCACCATCGACACCGCAGGCGCCGTCGTGGCGACCGACTGGGCGAGAACCTCGACGCCCGACAGTTGCCGCCTGCCCAGCGCACGCAACGGTGACAGGGCCGCACGTGCGGGCTCGCCGGTGGCGAACGAACGCGCGATGGCGTCGGAAAGGGCTGACATGCGCGTGAAACTAGCCGGATCGTGTTGCGGAGAAGTTTCGGTTTCGGGTCGAATGCCGACCCGGGAGTGAGAACGGACCGCGGCCGTTCCCGCTCGGTGGCCTCAGACTGTTTCGCCGTCGACAACTTCCCGACTCGCGCCCCGCCCAGGATTAATCCGGACAAGTTACCCGGGTCGCCGGGCGCAAGAATGGGAGCGCGAATTGGCATTTACACGTAGATCTTTCATGAAGGGACTCGGGGCCACCGGGGGCGCCGGACTCGCGTACGGCGCGATGTCGACGCTCGGGCTCGCACCGTCGACCGCCGCTCCCGCCCGCACGTTCCAGCCGCTCGCGGCCGGCGACCTCATCGGCAAGGTGAAGGGCAGCCACTCCGTGGTCGTGCTCGGCGGCGGCCCCGCCGGTCTGTGTTCGGCGTTCGAACTGCAGAAGGCCGGGTACACGGTGACGGTTCTCGAGGCCCGCACCCGGCCCGGCGGCCGCGTCTGGACCGCCCGGGGCGGCACCGAGGAGACCGACCTGAACGGCGAGACGCAGAAGTGCACGTTCTCGGACGGCCACTTCTACAACGTCGGCGCCACCCGTATCCCGCAGAGCCACATCACACTCGACTACTGCCGCGAACTCGGCGTCGAGATCCAGGGCTTCGGAAACCAGAATGCCAACACGTTCGTGAACTACGCGAGCGACACCTCGCTGTCGGGACAGTCCGTCACCTACCGGGCGGCGAAGGCCGACACGTTCGGCTACATGTCCGAGCTGCTGAAGAAGGCCACCGATCAGGGCGCCCTGGACCAGGTACTGACCCGGGAGGACAAGGACGCGCTGTCGGAGTTCCTCAGCGACTTCGGCGACCTGTCCGACGACGGACGCTACCTCGGGTCATCCCGCCGCGGTTACGATTCCGAGCCCGGAGCCGGCCTGAACTTCGGCACCGAGAAGAAGCCGTTCGCGATGCAGGAAGTGATCCGCAGCGGCATCGGCCGCAACTTCAGCTTCGACTTCGGCTACGACCAGGCGATGATGATGTTCACCCCGGTCGGCGGGATGGACCGGATCTATTACGCATTTCAGGACCGGATCGGCACCGACAACATCGTCTTCGGCGCCGAGGTCACGTCGATGAAGAACGTGTCCGGCGGTGTCACCGTCGAATACTCCGCAGGCGGCGCGCGGAAGTCGATCACCGCCGATTACGCGATCTGCACGATCCCGCCGCACCTCGTCGGCCGACTGCAGAACAATCTGCCCGCCGACGTGCTCACCGCGCTGAAGGCGGCCAAGCCGTCGTCGTCCGGAAAGCTCGGTATCGAGTACTCGCGCCGGTGGTGGGAGACGGAGGACCGCATCTACGGCGGCGCGTCCAACACCGACAAGGACATCTCGCAGATCATGTTCCCGTACGACCACTACAACTCCGACCGGGGCGTGGTCGTCGCCTACTACAGCAGCGGCAAGCGGCAGGAGGCGTTCGAGTCGCTCACCCACCGCCAGCGGCTCGCCAAGGCGATCGCGGAGGGCTCGGAGATCCACGGCGAGAAGTACACCCGCGACATCTCCTCGTCGTTCTCGGGCAGTTGGCGCCGCACCAAGTACTCCGAGAGCGCCTGGGCGAACTGGGCGGGCAGCGGCGGTTCGCACGGCGGCGCCGCCACCCCCGAGTACGAGAAGCTGCTCGAACCCGTCGAGAAGATCTACTTCGCCGGCGACCACCTGTCCAACGCCATCGCCTGGCAACACGGCGCGCTGACATCCGCCCGCGACGTCGTCACCCACATCCACGAGCGCGTGGCCCAGGAAGCCTGACCCTTTCCCCTAACCAGGAGTTGTGCACTGTGAAGTCTTTTCGTACCAAGGCCGTGACCGCCGCGCTCGCCGCTTCCGCTCTGATCGCCGGGGCGACGTCGTGCTCCTCCGACGAAGCGGCAGCGGAGGCGCCCGCGAGCACCTTCGTCTCCAAGTCCGTTCTCGAAGCCGGGGAGGCGAATCCGATGATCGCACAGGGTGTCGCGATCGGCGGCGGCACCGCCGTCTACAAATCGAGCGGCATCGGCCCGGGCGCGTCCAACAAGGCCGCACCCGAGGGCACCCCCGAGTCGTACATCGACACTCACGTGTTCTCCGGCGGCGCACTCCCGGCCGGGGTCACCATCACGGAGGCGCAGGGCATCAACGCGCTGAAGCGGATTCGCGACAATCTCGAGGCACAGGGCCTCACGCTCGAAGACGTCGTGACCATGCGGGTGTTCCTCGACAACGCCCCCGGCACCGACCGCGCCGACTACGCAGGCTGGAACCGCGCCTACCGGCAGTTCTTCGCGAACACCAACCTCGACACCGGCGACACCGAACTCGTCCCGCTCGGCACCGCCGAACCGGCCGCCCCGATGGAACGGAACTCCGCGCGTCCCAGCCGGTTCGCGCTCGAGGTCGCGAGCCTGCCCGCCGCGGGCTGGCTCGTCGAGGTCGAGGTGGACGCCGTGTACCCCGACGGTGAGGGGCCGCAATAGTGGGGGCGCTGAGCCCGAGCCACTGGGCGATCATCGCGGTGGTGCTCGTGGTGCTGTTCGGGTCGAAGAAACTCCCGGACGCCGCCCGCGGCCTGGGACGGTCGATGCGGATCCTCAAGACTGAGGTGGGGGAGTTGCAGGCGGACGCTCCCGAACTGGAGAAATAGACGAAGCGAGCCGGTGGACCCCGCGTCCACCGGCTCGCTCGTCCTCGAGGTGTCAGGCCTTACGCATGTAGGTACGGACCGTCAGCGGTGCCATGATCGCGACGATCACGGCGGCGCCGAGCAGCGACCACACGACGTGGACACCGAAGTGGCCGTCGTTGACGAGTTCCCGCACCGCGGTCACGACGTGCGACACGGGGTTGACGTTCACGAACGCCTGCATCCAGCCGGGCATCGTGTCGGCAGGCACGAACGCGTTGGACATGAACGTCAGCGGGAACAGGATCAGCATCGAAATGCCCTGCACCGAAGACGCTTTGCTCATCAGGACGCCCATCAGCGCGAAGATCCAGCTGATCGAGAACGCGCAGACGACGACGAGCGCTCCGGCCGACACCACGCCGATCACGCCGCCGCCCGGCCGGTACCCCATCGCGATACCGACGGTGAACGTGATGGTCGTGGCGATGCCGTACCGCACGACGTCGGCGAGGAGAGCGCCGGACAGCGGCGCGATCCGGGCGATCGGCAGCGACTTGAAGCGGTCGAAGACGCCCTTGTCCATGTCTTCCCGCAACTGGGTGCCGGTCACGATCGACGTGGTGATCACCGTCTGAACCAGGATGCCGGGGATGATGATCGGCAGGTACGACGCCACGTCGCCGGAGATGGCGCCACCGAAGATGTACGTGAACATCAACGTGAAGATGATCGGCTGGACGACGACGTCGAACAGTTGCTCCGGGTTGTGCTTGATCTTGAGCAGTCCCCGGTACGCCATGGTCAGCGTGTTGGCGACGGACTGTTCGAGGCTGATCCGGTTCCGGGCCTCCGGAATCGGTTGCGGGCCCGCGTGTGCGCGGGATTCAAGGGTGGTGGTCATGCGACGCTCCGTTCGGTATCGGCGTCGGCGGCAGTGTCTTCTGCGCCGTGGCCGGTGATGGTGAGGAAGACCTCGTCGAGACTCGGCTTCTGGACGGTGATCTCGTCGACGGCGATCCCGTGGTCGCGCAACCGGATCAGGAGTTCCACGGTGAGCGACGGATCGGTCATCGGCGCGGTGAGGCGGCCGATCTCCGGTGTGATCGCCACATCCACGCCGAGGGTGTGTGCGATCACCGAACGCGCGTCGTTGATCTGTCCGCGATCGGCCAGGGTCAACTGCAGCGAAGAGACGCCGACGGACGCCTTCAACTCGTCCGCTGTGCCGTCCGCGATCACCTTCCCGCGGTCGATGACGGCGATCCGATCCGCCAGCTGGTCCGCCTCGTCGAGGTACTGCGTGGTGAGCAGCACCGTCGACCCGTCCGCGACCAGCCGGCGGATGGTATCCCACATCTGGGCACGCGTCCGAGGGTCCAGGCCCGTCGTCGGCTCGTCGAGGAACAACAGCGGCGGATGGGCGATCAGGCTGGCCGCCAGGTCCAGACGACGTCGCATGCCGCCCGAGAAATTCTTCAGCGGCTTCGTCGCCGCCTCGGTGAGGTCGAACTCCTCGAGCAGTTCCGTGCACTTGCGTCGGGCATCCCCCCGGCTCAGACCGAGCAACCGGGCGAAGATGACCAGATTCTCGACCGCCGACAGGTCCTCGTCGACCGACGCGTGCTGGCCCGTGACACCGACCAGCGAGCGCACCGCATTCGGTTCACGCACCACGTCGTGGCCGAAGATCCGGGCCTCGCCGCCGTCCGGACGCAACAGCGTCGCAAGCATCCGCACCGTGGTGGTCTTGCCGGCGCCGTTCGGGCCGAGCACTCCGTACACCGACCCCGTCGGCACGGACAGGCTCACGCCGTCCACGGCGCGCTGACGGCCGAAGAGCTTCACGAGCCCGTCGGCCTCGATGGCTGGGGGAGTTGCAGTGAGGTTCATGCCGTAGACGATGCAGCCCCCCACTTGCAGCGGGCTTGCACGACTCTTGCACGAACTCGCGAGGGCTGCTGTCCTGCGGATTCACAGGCATTCGCCGGAATCAGCCGCAATTGCGTGGGCATCTGACGAATGTCTCCGCGAATGTGCCTACCTCCGGTGCCTCGCACGTACACAGGCCCGATCGAAGCGCGCCTTGACGACGGCGAAGTCGAACAGGTCCCTCCACGTCCAGCGAACGACCTCGTAGCCGGCGTCGCGGATTGCATCCTCACGGAGCTTCTCCCGGTGTACGGCGGTGGCAGCTTCGCCACCGTCGGCGCCGTACTTCCCCATGCCGTCGAACTCCCCGACTACACCGCATCCAGTCCAGAAGAAATCGACACGGCCGAGGAACTTGCCGGTGCTGTCGTGGAGCACATGCTGGAGTTCGGGCGACGGCAGGTCGTGCTGGTGGAGGCGGATGCGGCTCAGCGATTCTCCCGGGCTCTCACTGCGACCGTCGAGAAAGCCCGCTGCCCGCCGCGCTTGTGCAATGCCTTTACGAGATCCGGCCCGGCCGACCTCGGCCAGAATTTCATGGAGCGTGACGAGTCGACGGTGCAGGGCCGAATCGCCGGCGACGACAGCCTGGTCGAAGGTTGAAATGCGTGCCGTATCCACCACAGTTCGTGCGGGTGAGGTGACGGCCAGCCCGCCGACCGTGACGACATCGGTGGCGTCGAACGGTGTGGCGTGGACGTGTACCCCCGCAGTTCGACCGCCGCCGGACGCGTGATTCCTCGTCAGGTGCACCCGTTCCAGCGACATGTCCCCGAGATCCATGCCGTGCAACAGCGCCGCGGAGGTGTGGCTCACCACGACGCCTGGCGGGCGCGACTGAACCGCCGCCGCAATGCGGAGGCGGTGTAGCGCCGGCCCGTCGAGTCCGGCGAAGTGCTCATCAGAGACGTATGCACCCGCCGCGATCCGCACAAGGCGCCCGGAATCACGCGCATGCCGGATCTCGGAGTCGGTCACGCCGTCGGCCAAGGCCTTTCGTCTGAATACCACGTCGTCGGTCATGCCGAACATCGTGCCTCACGCCGCAGTCGTGACCAGTCGGCTCACCTGGGCTTATCCGGAGCCTGTGGATGGAGCGCAGCCTGTGGACAACACCATCCGCGGGGCTATTTGCCAGACGCGCGGAAATTGCGGGCGCGTTTGGCTAAAACCTCCGCGAACGGCAACCCGCTAGCCGAACCGCGCCTCCAGCGCGCGCCGGTCGACCTTGCCGGGACCGCGGAGGGGGAGGACGTCGACGAGGAGGAGTTCGCGGGGGGCGGCGGTGGAGTCGAGGGTGCGTTCGACGAAGGTGCGAAGTTCGGCGAGTGTCGGTGCGGTGCCGGGTTCGGCGACGACGACGGCCGCGACGCGGCGTCCCAGCCGTTCGTCGGGGAGTCCGATCACCGCGCATTCCCGGACGGCGGGGTGGGCGACGAGGGCGGCCTCGACCACCTGCGGGACGACGGTGAGTCCGCCGGTGGAGATGGCTTCGTCGAGTCGGCCGGAGATGGCGAGGACGCCGTCGGTGACGGTGCCTGCGTCGTCGGTGCGGAACCAGCCGGGTTCCGAGAACGCGGGATGGCCGGGGAGTCCGCGGTACCCGGACGCGAGCATGGGGCCGCCGAGGAGGACGCGGCCGTCACCGTCGATGCGCACGTGGGCGCCGTCGAGGGGCACCCCGTCGTACACGCATCCACCGCACGTCTCGCTCATTCCATACGTACGGACAACCGTGATCCCGGCGTCGACGGCGCGTCGCAGGACCGGCGCGGGGGTGGCGGCTCCACCGAGGAGGACGGCGTCGAGCGCGGCCAGCGACGTCACGGCTTCGGGGTGGTTGAGCGCCTTGACCAGCTGGGTCGGGACGAGCGAGGTGTAGCGGCGGGGTCCGGGCATCGATTCGACGGCGGCGGGCAGCGCGCCGGGGTCGAAGCCTTCGGACACGTCGATCACCACCGGGTCGGCGCCCGCGAGGACGCTGCGCAGCAACACCTGCATGCCTGCGATGTGGTGGGCGGGAAGGGCGAGCAGCCAGGAACCCGGACCGCCGAGCCGCGCATGCGTCGCCTCACCGCTGGCACGGAGGGCAGCGGCGGACAGCATCGCCCCCTTCGGTACGCCCGTCGTCCCGGACGTCGCGACCACGAGTGCGACACCGTCGTCGATCGGGTCCCCGGGCCGCAGTGCGTCCGTCAGCCGCCGGGTCTCCCGCTCGTCCGCGGCGGGCACGGGAAGCGCGGCGGGCGCGGTCCCGTCGAGGATCGAGGACAGTTGCGGCAGGATGCCGACAACCCCGGCACCAGGTGGGACGGGCAGGACCCGCAATTCGCTCACTGGGCCGGCCCGGCAAGCGGCCAGCGCATCATTGGGCCGGCCCCGCAAGCGGCCAGCCGCCCGCAGCGAGGTTGCTGCGTACCCGGTCGACGTCCGATTCCAGCGGCAACTCGTCGGTGACCTTGGTGATGAGCACCTGGATGTCGGTCTTCTCGATGGGCAGGTCGCCCTCCTCGACGAGGGCGTCGGCGACGGCGTCCACCTCGTCTTCCGACAGGCGACGGGTGAGCAGCGCGAACAACGGAATGTAGTCCTGCTCGGGCACGCCGTTCGGGTAGCCGGCACGCAGCCAGCCGATGATGGAGGAGAGAAACGGTGGAAGGCTCATGGCTAGCCTGCGTCGCGGGTTTCTTCCGTGTCGCCGGCGTCGTCGCCGCTGTCGGCGTCGGTACCGACCGGCCAGCCCCCGGCCTCGAGGTTCTCCGTCACCCGGGCAACGTCTTCCTCGGACGGTTCCTCGTGGGTGATCTCGCTGATGAGGCGTCGGATGTTGTCGTAGTCGACGTGGCGTTGCGGCGCCTCGTGGGCGGTTTCGATCGACAGCGCGACGACCTGTTCGATCTCCTCGTCGGTGAGACGGCGACGCAGCACGGCCAGCAACGCGAAATGGTCCTTCGCCGGGATTCCCTCGGGATACCCGGCGCGTAGCCAGTCGAGCACGGAGCTGAGTGAATACTTGGGCACGCGTTCGGCCTCTTTCGTCGATGGAACGGGGACTCGTGGTCGCCGCTCAGAAGATGTGGATACCGAAGCTGCTGGCCAGGAAGTCCTTCATCAACAGAAGTATCCCAGTGATGATCGCGATCAGCACCACGGCGAAACAGACATAGGCGCCGATCCGGCCTGCGACGGTCGGCTGCGTGGTGCCCTCGGCGGTGTCGACGCCGCCGAGTGACCGCAGTCCGAGCGCGAAGATCGCGGGGAGGCCGGCGCCGAACAGCAGACCGACGAGGACGACCTGCCAGAGCGACTGAACGGTGGTGGTGAGCAGTGTCATGGGAGCCCCCTCAGCGGTTCGCGGCGGGACCGGCGGAGTCCGCGGTCTCGGCCACTTCCGGTTCGGTGGGTTCGGCCGAAGCGTGGGCCTCGCCCGACCCCCACTCGGCGTTCACGTTGCCGGACGTCACCGGTTGCAGGCGGGAACGCAGGTACATGAACCCGGCGAGCAGGATCAGGGCGGCGAACACGACCAGAACGCCTGGCAGACCGCCGATCAGGTGGGCGATGACCCAGCACACGGCGCCGACGATCGCTGCCGACGGCAGCGTGACCAGCCATGCGACGGCCATGCGTCCGGCGATGCCCCAGCGGACCTCGGCGCCCTTGCGTCCGAGTCCGGTGCCGAGGATGGATCCGGTCGCGACGTGTGTGGTGGACAGCGGCAGCCCGAGGTGGCTGGACGTGAGGATGATGGCGGCGGACGAGGACTCCGCGGCCATGCCCTGGGGAGCGGCGATCTCCACGAGTCCCTTGCCGAGGGTGCGGATGATCCGCCAGCCGCCGAGGTACGTGCCGAGGGCGATGGCGATCGCGCAACTGAGCTTCACCCAGAACGGCATCTCGTCGTCGGCGGACAGGCTTCCGTGCGCGACCAGTGCGAGGAAGATCACGCCCATCGTCTTCTGGGCGTCGTTGGTTCCGTGGGCCAGCGACACCAGGGAAGCGGACCCGATCTGGCCGATGCGGAACCCGTGCTCCTTGGTGCCCTCCGGCACGCCCGACGTGATCCGGTAGACCAGCTTGGTGCCCGCGGTGGCGACGAGAGCCGCGACGACGGGGGCGAGGACGGCGGGAACGACGACCTTGCTGAGCACCCCGCCCCACTCGACGCCGCTCATGCCGATGGATGCGATGGCCGCACCGATCAGACCGCCGAACAGTGCGTGCGAAGAGCTCGACGGCAGGCCGAGCAGCCACGTCGCCAGATTCCAGATGATGCCGCCGACCAGGCCCGCGAACACGATGAGCAGCAGATCCTCACCGCCCACTTCTCCCAGGTTCACCACGCCCTTGGCGACTGTCGCCGCAACCTCCACGGACAGGAACGCGCCGACGAGATTCAACGATGCGGACAGCGCGACAGCGACCTTGGGGCGCAGAGCTCCCGTCGCGATCGAGGTGGCCATTGCATTGCCGGTGTCGTGAAAGCCGTTCGTGAAATCGAAAGCGAGGGCGGTGACAACTACCACCAGGAGAACTACGAGCTCTGCGGTCACACCCAGATTGTGCGGATTTCAACCGAAAAAGTACAGCTGATGTCAGGTGTACAGGATCACTCCTGCGTATGGCCTTCCGTCAGTTCTCACCCTTCGGACGGGAGTCGCGGCGGATGGGGTGATCCTCCGGGATCTGCACGAGCACGATCGGGATGCCGTCGGGGTCCGCGATCCACATCTCGAACAGTCCCCACGGTTCCTGCCGGGCCTCGCGGTCGATCTTCACCCCGGCGAGGACCAGCTCGGTCTGGACTGCGGTGAGGTCGCGAACCTGCAGCCAGAGGGCGCCGTCGAAGGACGTCGACTCGCCCGTTCCGCCGTGCGCGGCAACCTCGATCAGGCCCTGACCGGCGAAGAACACGGTGCCGCCGGGGTATTCGCGGGCGATGGCCAGCCCGAGGATGTCGCGGTAGAAGCTCAGTGTCGTCGCGTAGTCGCGCGGCCGCAGAATCGTCCTGCTGCTGAGGATTTCCACCCGTCACCCTCCTTCGCCGGGCCGGGCTTCGTGTCCCGTCCGGCCGTGTGTGCGTCGATCTTCCTTCATCTCGGCTTCGTACAGGTGCCGCCGTCCGTCCGCGAGTTCGTGACGTGCGCCACGTTCGTGCTCGCGCAGCGGTGACCAGTACTGGTCGTCGAACTCCTCGACGATCTGGAACGTCCACCGGCCCTCGACGACGTTGCGGCCGACCAGTTCGGACTGCACCCGGTCCGCGACGTCGGCGTGGCCGGCGTCCCGCAGTGCGTCGACGGCCTCACCGAGCTGGAGGTCGGCGTGGCCGATCAGCTGATGGAACGAGTACAGGTGGCCGCGGGCGCGTTCGACCGTTTCGAGGGCCTCGGACAGCTTCCCGAGTGCGGCGACGGTGTCGTCACTCACTCCGGGCGGACGGCGATGTTCCGGCGCGGGGAGCTCGCGGTCGATGCTCATGTGGGTCAGTGTGCCCGAATCGGGGACGTCGCGCGCCCTCTCCTGCCGTGGCGGCGAATCCGGGCGCGTAATTCACCCTCCGAGGGTCTACTCCCGCGTGTTCTCCCGGTGCTGGACTGGATTGGCAACTGTGGACGACGAGGGGACTGGGCCATGAGTTCGAGCGTGACAGGGAAGCCGATACCGGGTGGCGAAGCGTTGCCGTTCCCGCCGACGCCGTCGGGAAGCATCGCGGGCCGGACCATGCAGGAGTCGGTCTACAGCCCGAGTCCGAAGGAGCGGCGGCTTCCCGACGACGCCCCGAACATTCTGATCGTCCTCATCGACGACGCCGGACCGGGTCTGCCCAGCGGCCTCGGAGGTGAGGTGAACACCCCGACACTCGACGCGATGCTGCAGGACGGCGTCGGCTACAACCGATTCCATACGACCGCAATGTGTTCACCGACCCGCGCGTCGCTGCTGACCGGCCGCAATCACCATCGGGTCGGGAACGGGCAGATCGCTGAGCTGGCCAACGACTGGGACGGTTACTCCGGTCACATCCCGCGGTCGAGCGCGACGGGGGCCGAGGTGCTGCGTCAGTACGGGTACAGCACCGCCGCATTCGGGAAATGGCACAACACTCCCGCCGAGGAGACCACCGCCGCCGGTCCGTTCGACAACTGGCCGACCGGTCTCGGGTTCGAGTACTTCTACGGCTTCCTCGCCGGCGAGGCGTCGCAGTACGAACCGAACCTGGTGCGGAACACGACGGTGGTGCTGCCCCCGAAGACCCCGGAGGAGGGCTACCACCTCAGCGAGGATCTCGCGGACGACGCGATCGGCTGGCTGCGCAGGCACAAGGCGTTCGAGGCGGACAAGCCGTTCTTCATGTACTGGGCCAGCGGCTGCCTGCACGGACCGCACCACATCATGAAGCCGTGGGCCGACAAGTACGCCGGGAAGTTCGACGACGGCTGGGACGCCTACCGGGAGCGGGTCTTCACGCGGGCGAAGGAGAAGGGCTGGATTCCCCCGGAGGCGGAGCTGACCGACCGCGACCCGACGATGGCGGCGTGGGACGACATTCCGGAGGACGAGAAACCGTTCCAGCGCAGGCTGATGGAGGTGGCCGCCGGGTACGCCGAGCACTGTGACGTCCAGGTGGGCAGGCTGTTCGACGAACTGGACCGCCTGGGGTACCGGGACGACACCCTGGTTCTGTACATCTGGGGCGACAACGGCTCGTCCGGTGAGGGCCAGAACGGCACGATCAGCGAACTGTTGGCGCAGAACGGCATTCCGACCACACCCGCGCAGCACATCGCGGCGCTCGAGGAACTCGGTGGCCTCGACGTCCTGGGGTCGCCGAAGACCGACAACATGTATCACGCGGGCTGGGCGTGGGCGGGTAGCGCACCGTACAAGGGGATGAAGCTGCTGGCCTCCCATCTCGGTGGCACCCGCAACCCGATGGTCGCCCGGTGGCCTGCGAAGGTGACCCCGGACCCGGTACCCCGCACGCATTTCCTGCACTGCAACGACGTGATGCCGACGCTGTTCGACATCGTCGGGATCACTCCGCCGCGGACGGTGAACGGTGTTCCGCAGGACCCAATCGACGGTGCCGGCTTCGCGCAGACGCTCGTCGACCGCGATGCCCCGGGTGGGAAGCTCACCCAGTACTTCGAGATCATGGGCAGCCGGGCGATCTACCACGACGGCTGGATGGCGTCCGCGTTCGGGCCGCGCGCACCCTGGGCGGCAGGTATGCCGGGCGGCATCCGCGACTGGAGTCCGGACGACGACGTGTGGGAGCTCTACAACCTGGACGAGGACTGGACTCAGAACCGGGATCTCGCCGAGCAGCATCCGGAGAAGCTGGCGCAACTGCGGGAACTGTTCGCGATCGAGGCGGCGAAGAACAATGCGCTCCCCGTCGGTGGCGGGCTGTGGGTGGTCGCACTGCACCCCGAGCAGCGGATCACGACGCCGTACACGAGCTGGGAGTTCTCCGGCGACACCATCCGCATGCCCGAATTCTGCGCGCCCGCGCTGGGCAACAGGAACAACCGGGTCACCCTCGACCTCACCGCGCCGGAGAGCCCGAGCGGAGTGCTGTACGCACTGGGGAGCAACGCGGGCGGGCTGACGTGCTTCGTCGACGACGGCTCCCTCTGTTACGAATACAACCTGTTCATCCTGATGCGCACGAAGATTCGTTCGACCGTTCCGCTTCCGCCGGGCACACGGAAGGTGGAGGTGGTCACGGAGTTCGTGGAGGCGCGGCCCGGTGGCCCGCTGAACGTGAAGCTCTGCGTCGACGGCAGTGTCGTCGGGGAGGGGCAGGTGCCGGTGAGTGCGCCGTTGCTGTTCACAGCCAACGACTGCCTCGACGTCGGCACCTGCCTCGGTTCCCCGGTGTCGCTGGACTACTACGACAGGAAACCGTTCCCGTTCAACGGCACCATCGACCGCATGTCGGTCGAGTACACGTAGAGAGATGGGCTCTCAGAAGTACCAGGGGTAGGGCTTCCAGTCGGGTTCGCGCTTTTCGAGGAAGGAGTCGCGGCCCTCGACCGCCTCGTCGGTCATGTACGCCATGCGGGTTGCCTCGCCGGCGAACAGTTGCTGACCGACGAGGCCGTCGTCCTGCAGGTTGAACGCGTACTTGAGCATGCGCTGCGCCTGCGGGGACTTGCCGTTGATCTTGGTGGCCCAGTCGATTGCGACGTCCTCGAGTTCGGCGTGGTCGACGACCTTGTTGACGGCGCCCATCTGATGCATTTCCTCGGCGGTGTACGTCTCGCCGAGGAAGAAGATCTCGCGGGCGAACTTCTGGCCGACCATCTTGGCGAGGTAGGCGCTGCCGTATCCGCCGTCGAAGCTGCCGACGTCGGCGTCGGTCTGCTTGAACCGGGCGTGTTCGCGGCTGGCGAGCGTCAGGTCGCACACGACGTGCAGGCTGTGACCGCCGCCCGCGGCCCAGCCGTTGACGAGGCAGATGACGACCTTCGGCATGAACCGGATCAGCCGCTGGACCTCGAGGATGTGGAGTCGTCCCGCGCGCGCCTTGTCGACGGTGTCCGCGGTTTCGCCTTCCGCGTATTGGTATCCGCTGCGCCCGCGGATGCGCTGGTCGCCGCCGGAGCAGAACGCCCAGCCCTCGTCCTTGGGGCTCGGGCCGTTGCCGGTGAGCAGCACGGCACCCACGTCGGACGTCATCCGGGCGTGGTCGAGCGCCCGGTACAACTCGTCGACGGTGTGCGGGCGAAAGGCGTTGCGTACTTCGGGACGGTCGAACGCCACCCGGACGATTCCCTGGGTGACATGCCGGTGGTAGGTGATGTCGGTCAGGTTCTCGAAACCGGGAACCGGTCGCCAGTGCTGCGGGTTGAAAGTCACGGCTCCGAGGTTATCGGGTGCCGTTGGCGGGTGTCCGCGCGCGCAGCAGTTTGCCCGGGTTTACCGTGCAGGTATGAGCGAACAGGCTGCGGACGTCACCCGTCTCGACCGCGACGGCGACGACGAGTACGAGCACCATGGCGGGTTCCCCAAGTACGAGCCGGTGACGCCCGGCCCGGACTGGGCCCGGTTCGTCGACGGAATGCGCACGTTGCAGGACCTCGCGGTGTCCGTGAACGCCCCGGACGACGTGCTCGCCGCGGCCGCGGACCAGGTGGAGAAGCTGGCCGAACTGCTCGGGCCGCACGTCGCGCCCGAGGGGCGGTCGCCGGCGGGCCGCACGATCGAACTGCCCGGCAGGGGGAGTCTCCTTCTGCCGCCGTGGAACATCGAGAAGTTCGGGCCGGACGGGGTGCGGAGCACCGGCATGTTCCGCCGCTACCACCTCGGGGGGAACGGCGCCGCGCACGGCGGCACGCTGCCGCTGCTGTTCGACGACCTGATGGGCATGATCGTCCACGCGTACGGCCGGCCCATCAGCCGCACGGCGTACCTGCACGTCGACTACCGCGCGATCACACCGCTGAACACCACGCTCGCCATCGAAGGGAAAGTGGACCGCGTCGACGGGCGCAAGACGTACATCACCGCCCGGCTGACGCACGGTGAGACGCTGCTCGCGGAATGCGAGGCACTCATGCTGGTGCTCCTGCCCGGGCAGCCCTGACCCGTGACGTCCCTGCCCTCCGTCGGGGAGGTTTTGGCCGACGCGGTCGTGGTGAGTCTGCCCATGCGCGTGCGGTTCCGCGGCATCACGACGCGAGAAGCATTGCTGCTGCGCGGGCCCGCGGGATGGGGCGAATTCGCACCGTTTCCCGAATACGCGGACGACGAGGCGGCGCACTGGCTGCAGTCGGCGATCGAGGACGCCTGGCTCGGGCCGCCGCCCGCCGTGCGAACGCGGGTGCCGATCAACGCGACGGTCCCCGCCGTCGACGCAGACCGGGTGCCCGACGTGCTCGCGAGGTACCCCGGCGCACGGACCGCGAAAGTGAAAGTGGCCGAACACGGTCAGACCCTCGACGACGACGTCGCGCGGGTGCGGGCGGTGCGGGCACTCGTCCCGAACGTGCGCGTCGACGCCAACGGCGGCTGGTCGGTCGACGAGGCCGAGGCGGCGCTGCGGGCACTGACCGCCGACGGTCCGCTCGAATACGCCGAGCAGCCGTGCGCGAGTGTGCCGGAGCTGGTGGAGGTCCGCAGGCGGATACCCGACGTGCGGGTGGCCGCCGACGAGAGCATCCGGCGGGCCGAGGATCCGCTGAAGGTCGTGCGGGCAGGCGGCGCGGACGTGGCCGTGGTGAAGGTCGCCCCGCTCGGCGGGATGCGGCGAGTGCTGTCGCTCGCCGACGAGTTGGCCTCGCACGGTGTGCCGGTGGTCGTGTCGAGCGCCCTGGACACCGCCGTCGGCATCGCTGCCGGTGTCGCTGCCGCCGCGGCTCTCCCGGAATTGGAGTTCGCGTGCGGCCTCGGTACCGGGGGACTGTTCGAGGCGGACGTGGCCCGCTCCCGCGAACCGGTCGACGGCGAACTCGACGTCGAGGCGGTGGCACCCGACGTCAACCGTGTCGCGGCTCTCGCCGCGTCGGAGGAGCGTTCGCGCTGGTGGATCGAGCGGGCACGCCGATGCCATGGCCTGCTCGAACAACGCGGCGTCCGGTTTTTCGTATAGTGTCTGGCCGGACCTGATCGCTCAGTCAATACGGAGGCATTGAAAGTGGTTGCAGCTCTGAACGAAACCCTGCTCGACGAGTCGCGCGTTCCTGCGGTCGTCGCAGACGTCCAGGCTCTCATCGACGCGGAGGTTTCGGACAAGTCGGGGGCCTCGGGACTGGCACTCAAGGGTGGATACGCCACCGTCAAGAAGGTGGGACCGTCGATCGTGCCGGACGCCATCGAGGGTCTGCTGCCGGCGTTCGTCACCAAGCTCGAGCCGTACTGGCAGGCATTCACCGCCAGCGGTGAGGCCGGATTCTCCGAGTACCTGGTCGCGCGTAGCGACGAGGTCGCGGACTCGCTGCTCGGCGTGACCGACGAGCGCATCGAGGGCAGCAACCGCGGCGCTGTCAAGAAGGTGTACTCGTCGCTGCGCCCGTCGGCGAAGAAGAATGTGATCGAGGCACTTCCGCGTCTGGGCGCCCTCGTCCAGAAGCACGCCAACTGAGAACCCAGGTGAGTGGCAAAGCGTGCCCCGGCACTCTTTGCCACTCACCTGTGGTCAGTTGGCCGCGTGACCGAAACGCCAGTACCCGGTGAACGAGATGTTCGACTTCGGGATCCGGCGCTCGTTCACGAGGTGGCGCCGCAGCGCCGTCGTCAGCTCGCTCTCGCCTGCGACGAACGTGTAGGAGGGCCCGGCGGGCAATTCCGCCTGCTTCACCGTGTTCAGTGCGAGCACCCCCGGGCGGGCGTCGGCGTCCTCGCGGACGAGCCAGTGCACGTTCACGCCGTCACCCACCGAAACGTCCTGAGCGTCTTCGGCATCGGGGATCTCGACGAACACCTCGGCCCGCAGGTCCTGCGGCGCCGAGCGCAGGATCCCGACGATCGCGGGAAGCGCGCTCTCATCCCCGACGAGCAGTTGCCACTCGGCGTCCGGAGTCGGGTTGTAGATCAGGCCCTCGTCGAGGATCGCCACCTCGTCACCGGCCGATGCCGCGTTCGCCCACGCCGACGCGGGACCGAGGTCGCCGTGCGAGGCGAAGTCGATGTCGATCTCGGTGGTGTCGCCGAACGTTCCCGACCCTGCGACGCGGAGTTCGCGGACCGTGTAGTTGCGCACCACCGGCCGGGTGTCCTTGGACATCAGCTTGTACTGGGCGTACCAGAGGTTGCTCGCACTGGTCGGAAGCCGCAGCGTGCTCTGTCCCTGCTGGGGGATGAACATCCGGAACCACTGGTCGAAGCCCATGGGGCTGACGGAGTCGAGTTCCTCACCCGCGATGGTGACGCGGACGAAGTTCGGGCTGATCTGCTTGCCTGCGACCACTCGTGCGGACGCGATCCGGCGACTCTGAGGTTTGACGAACTTGCTGCGCTGGGCCATGTCGGTGGTAGCTCCCCCGGTTGCGGTCTGGTTATCAGGTAAGCCTAACCAATTGAGTGGTTATTCGGGGCGGTGCGGGCGGTCCAGCATCACGACCTTCGGCGGCAGACCCCACTCGTTACGGCCGAGGCGGCTGAGCGGAGCGAGTTCGGCGAAGTCCGGCAGCCCGTCGGCGGCGAGCGCCTCGGGACGCACCGCGATCGTGACGACGTCGCCCATCACCACGAACGAGTCACCGACCGGGGTCACCCCGTGCAGGGTGCATTCGATGGCGACCGGCGAGCCCGCGACCCGGACCGGCCGGACCCGCTCGCTGGGCTCGGTCTCGATGCCGAGCGCGGCGAACTCGTCGACGTCGCTGTCGTAGGTGGCGGAGCTGGCGTTGACGGCCGCCACCAGGGGCTCCGTCGCCAGGTTGATCACGAACTCACCCGTCGCCTCGATGTTCCGGAGGCTGTCCTTGCGGGTGACGGACGTGAACTGCACCACCGGCGGCTGCGTGCTGGACACCGAGAAGAAGCTGTACGGGGCCAGGTTGGCCACCCCGTCCGCGGAGACCGTGGACACCCACGCGATCGGTCGCGGCACCACCGAGGCGGTCAGCACCTGGTAGATGCGGCGTGGAGGAAGCTCGGCGGGATCGAAGACAGTGCGCATGCCCACATGGTGTCAGCGCCCGGGATGTGGCCGTGAACTCACCCGGCCAGGTCGCCGGACGAGGGTGCCGGAGGATCTGACACTCTTGATGGCGTGAACCCGTCCACTGCTCAAGCCACCGCGGTCGTCGACGAACTGGTCCGCGGGGGAGTACGCGAGGTCGTGCTCTGCCCGGGTTCGCGGAATGCGCCGCTGGCATTCGCCCTGCAGGCCGCCGACCTCGAGGGCCGACTGCGGCTGCACATGCGCATCGACGAGCGCACCGCGGGATTCCTCGCTCTCGGCCTGGCCGTGGCAGGCAAGCGTCCCGTCCCGATCGTCATGACGTCCGGCACCGCGGTCGCCAATCTCGGTCCCGCCGTCCTCGAGGCCAACTACGCCCGGGTGCCTCTCGTGGTGCTCAGCGCCAACCGCCCGTACGAGATGCTCGGCACCGGCGCCAACCAGACCATCGAGCAACTCGGCCTGTTCGGCAGCCAGGTGCGCGCGACCATCAGCCTCGGCCTGGCCGAGGACGACGCCGCGCAGAACAGTCAGTGGCGGTCGGCGGTCTGCCGGGTCCTCGCCGCCGCGCGCGGCACGAGGTCGGGCAACGCCGGACCCGTGCACTTCGACATCCCGCTCCGGGAACCGCTCGTCCCCGACGTGCACGCGCAGGGCCCGGTCCCGCAGGGACGTCCGGGTGGGGCGGCGTGGACCACCACCCAGCACGCGACGCTCGACGTGGCGATGGACCTCGACATCACCGCTGACACCATCGTGATCTCCGGGCACGGATCGGCGCTGCGACCGGAACTCGCCGGACTTCCGACGGTCGCAGAGCCGACCGCACCCCTGCACGGCATCCCGGTGCATCCGATGGCACTGCCCCAGCTCAAGCCGCGGCAGGCCGTCATCACCGGACGCCCCACCCTGCACCGGTCCGTGTCGAAGGTCCTCGCCGATCCGGCGGTGGCCGTCTATGCGCTCACCACCGGCCCCCGCTGGCCCGACGTGTCCGGGAACGTGCTGGCCACGGGAACCCGCGCGGTGGTGACCGGTGAACCCGACCGGGCCTGGATCAACCGCTGCCGCACGCTGTCCGAGCACACCGACAAGGCGGTGCGCGCGCAACTCGCCGCCCACCCGAAGGCGACGGGCCTCCATGTGGCGGCCGCCGTCATGGACGCCCTGACCGATGGCGACCAGTTGCTGCTCGGCGCGTCCAACCCCGTCCGGGACGCTGCACTGGTCAGCTATCCGGCGCCGAAGGTCCGGGTGCTGTCCAACCGGGGCGTTGCCGGCATCGACGGCACCGTGTCCGCTGCCGTCGGTGCGGCCCTCGCCTACGAGGAGGGGCGCACGGTGGCCCTTCTCGGCGACCTCACGTTCCTGCACGACGCGTCCGGGCTGCTCATCGGCTCGGGCGAACCGCGGCCCCGGGACCTGACGATCGTCGTCGCCAATGACGACGGCGGCGGCATCTTCGAATTGCTCGAACAGGGCGATCCGCAGTACGCCGGGGTGTTCGAGCGAGTCTTCGGCACACCGCACGGGATGGATCTCGCCGCCCTCTGCGCCGCCTACCGGGTGGAGCATCACCTGGTGGGTCTGGGTGAGCTGTCGACGCGGCTGAGCACACCCGACGCACCCGGCGACCGCGGAATCCGGGTGCTCGAGGTGACCACCGAACGTTCCGGGCTGCGCGAACTGCACGCCGCGGTGCGGGCACAACTGTGAATGCGCGGGTGACGCGGCGGGTCCGGCGCGGGGTGCTGGTGGCGGCGATCGGCATTTCCATCCTGGCCGTGCTCCTCGTCCTCGCGGCCTGGCGCAACGACCACACCATCCAATCCGACCGCGGCGTGGCCACGGCGGAGGTGCTGTCGGCGGGGTCGTTGCGGTCGGCCATCAGCTTCGTCACCCCGGACGGGGTGACGCACAACCCCGAACTCGGGGTGCTGTACCCGACCAACCTCACGGTCGGTCAGCGAATCGACGTCGAGTACGCGCGCAGCGACCCCGACCTGGTGCGCGTGTCCGGACGCGACGCCAGCGTGGCCGTGATCCCCGCCGGTTCGCTGATCGTCGTGACGTGGCTGATCGCGGGACCGGTGCTCTGGTACCTCCGGCGGCGCGAGATCCCGGCGGAATCCACGCAGGCGACGTCATCCTGAATTTCCCGGAACTTCGCGCGACGGTCACGTCGATCTCGCTGCTGTGACCACGGGCACTGCCACGCTGAGCGCGTGAGAGTAGCCATCGTCGCGGAATCGTTTCTTCCCAACATGAACGGTGTGACCAACTCGGTGCTGCGGGTTCTCGACCATCTGCAGCGCACCGGACACCAGGCGATGGTCGTCGCCCCGGACACGGTCGGATCGCAGGCACCGGCGCCGACCGAACACGACGGTGTGCCCGTCCACCGGGTGCCCGCGGTGATGGTGCCGAAGGTCAGTTCGCTCCCGGTGGGTCTGCCGCAGCCCGGGCTCACCGCCGCGCTGCGGTCGTTCGACCCCGATGTCGTGCACCTGGCGTCGCCGTTCCTCCTCGGGGCGGGCGGTCTCGGTGCGGCACACCGGCTCGACGTCCCCACGGTCGCCGTGTACCAGACCGACGTGGCGGGGTTCGCCGAAAGTTACGGCCTCGGCATCACCAGCCGGGCGGCGTGGGCGTGGACCCGTCGCATCCACCGGGGCTGCACACGCACCCTCGCGCCGTCCACGTCGGCGGTCGAGGCATTGGCCGAGCAGCGGATTCCGAGGGTTCACCGCTGGGCACGCGGTGTGGAGACCACTCGATTCGCGCCGTCCCGCCGCAGCACCGGACTGCGGGACTCCTGGCTGGGCGGCTCCGACAGGCTGGTCGTCGGGTTCGTGGGCAGGCTCGCACCCGAGAAGCACGTCGAGCGGCTCGCCGCGCTGGCGGGCGATCAGCGGGTGCGGCTGGTGATCGTCGGCGACGGTCCCGAGCGGAGCCGCCTGCAGAGGTTGATGCCTGCCGCGGTCTTCACCGGCCAGCTCGGCGGTGCGGAGCTCGCCGAGGCCTACGCGAGCCTGGACGTCTTCGTCCACCCCGGCGAGCACGAGACGTTCTGCCAGGCGGTGCAGGAGGCACTGTCCAGCGGGGTGCCGGTGATCGGACCGGATGCCGGTGGACCCCGCGATCTCGTCGCGCACTGCCGCAACGGCTATCTGCTCCCGGTCGACCGGTTCGGCGAACTGCTGCCGAGCGCCGTCGACGCGCTGCGGGACCGTCGCATGCGGGCTCGTTTCGGGGAGGCCGCCCGGCAGTCGGTGCTGCACCGCACGTGGCCCGCGATCTGCGACGAATTGCTGGGCCACTACGCAGCGGTCGCGGGCGGTCAGGGCTTTCGCGAAACCCGAGCCGCCTGACCGGCGGCTCGGCGTCGGCGGGGAATTCGAGGGGCCGGCTCGTCGTTGGCCGGGGTAT
This sequence comes from Rhodococcus sp. NPDC057529, assembly GCF_042802055.1. Lineage (NCBI taxonomy): Bacteria > Bacillati > Actinomycetota > Actinomycetes > Mycobacteriales > Nocardiaceae > Rhodococcus > Rhodococcus sp. NPDC057529. The sequence continues at coordinate 127,487 of NZ_JBHVEY010000008.1, read as the reverse complement.
GGCGAAGTACAAGACTGTCAATCCCGCGACCGGTGACACCGTCCGGGAATTCGAGACCTTGGACGATGCGGGAGTGGAGTCGGCGCTCGCACGCGCCCACAGCGGATACCTGAGCTGGCGGACGATACCCGCTGAGGAACGAGCCAGGATTCTGGGCCGGACCGCGGACCTCTACGCCGAGCGCGAGGACGAACTGGCGCGGATGATCGCGCTCGAGATGGGCAAGCCCGTCCGGGAGGCCAAAGGCGAGGTCAAGCTCTCCTCGGCGATCTACCGCTACTACGCCGACAACGGTCCCGCACTGCTGGAGGCGGAACGGCTCGACGTGCCCGGCGCCGACGAATCCGTCGTCTACCGCAGGCCGATCGGTGCGCTCGTCGGCGTGATGCCGTGGAACTACCCGTACTACCAGGTCGCCCGCTTCGCGGCCCCGAACCTCGTGCTCGGCAACACCGTGCTGCTCAAGCACGCCCCGAACTGTCCGCAGTCGGCGCTGCTGATGGAGGAGATCTTCCGGCAGGCCGGCCTCCCCGAGGACGCGTACGTCAACGTGTTCGCCACCAACGAGCAGATCGCCGACATGATCGCGGATCCGCGTGTCCAGGGCGTCTCCCTCACCGGCAGTGAACGGGCCGGGATCAGCGTCGCCGAGACGGCGGGCCGCAACCTCAAGAAGGTCGTCCTCGAACTCGGCGGTTCCGACGTGTTCGTCGTCCTCGACACCGAGGACATGGACGCCACCGTCAAGACGGCGACCCGGGCCCGCCTGTCCAACGCCGGCCAGGCCTGCAACTCGCCGAAGCGGTTCATCGTGACGGAACCGAACTACGACGAGTTCGTCGCGAAACTCGCCGAGTCGTTCAAGGCCACACCGACGGGCGATCCGCTCGACGCCAAGACCGTCCTCGGGCCGCTGTCGTCGCAGACCGCGGCGGATTCCCTGATCGAGCAGATCGAGGACGCCGTCGCCAAGGGCGCGACGCTCCTCGCGGGCGGGAAGAAGATCGACGGTCCCGGCTCGTACGTCGAACCGACGCTGCTCGTCGACGTGACCCCCGAGATGCGCGCATACAGCGAGGAACTGTTCGGACCGGTCGGCGTCGTCTACAAGGTCGCCACCGCCGCCGAGGCCGTCGAACTCGCCAACTCCTCCGCCTACGGTCTCAGCGGGTCGGTGTGGAGCAGCGACCTCGACGGGGCCCGCGAGGTGGCCGACCGGCTCGACGTCGGGATGGCGTACGTCAACGAGCACGGCACGACGCTCCCCGGTTTGCCGTTCGGCGGCGTCAAACGCTCCGGCGTCGGCCGCGAACTCGGTCCGTGGGGGATGGACGAGTTCGTCAACAAGAAGCTGGTGCGTGTCTCCAAGAAGTGACCGCCCCGCCACCGTGCCCGGCGCCGACACCGGTGCCGGGCACGGTTGGTAGCGTTTCGGGCGTGGCAACTACACACGGTTCGCGGGCGTCGCTCGAAAAGGATCCGCACGAGGTCGCGTCGATGTTCGACGGCGTCGCGAAGCGCTACGACCTCACCAACACGATCCTGTCGTTCGGCCAGGACCGCAGCTGGCGCAAGGCGACGCGCTCCGCTCTGGCCCTGAAGCCGGGGGAGCGGGTCCTCGACCTCGCCGCCGGGACCGGGGTGTCGACCGTCGAACTCGGACGGTCGGGCGCCTGGTGCGTGGCCACCGATTTCTCCAAGGGGATGCTGCAGGCAGGCAGCGGCCGCCACGTGCCGATGGTCGCGGGCGACGCGATGCACCTGCCCTACGCCGACGCCGTGTTCGACGCCGCCACCATCTCCTTCGGGCTGCGCAACGTCTCCGATTTCGACGCCGGCCTCCGCGAGATCGCCCGGGTCACCAAACCGGGTGGGCGTCTCGTCGTGAGCGAGTTCTCGACGCCGGTGTTCGGGCCGTTCCGGACGGTCTACATGGAGTACCTGATGAAGGCGCTGCCGCGGGTCGCGCGCGCCGTCAGCAGCAACCCCGACGCCTACGTGTACCTCGCCGAGTCCATCCGCGCCTGGCCCACCCAGCAGGAACTCGCGCTGCGCATCGAAGCGGCCGGGTGGCGGAACGTGCAGTGGCGCAACCTCACCGGCGGTGTCGTCGCGCTGCACCGCGCCACGCGCTGACCGTCAGCCGAACAGCGGTCGCGAGTCGACCTTCTGCGACACCAGGCCGGAGGCCCGCCACGCGCGGGCGGTGAGGTCGCTGTCCTCCTCGGTGACGAGGTTGCCCATCACGCGCACCGCAACGGTCATCAGCGCGCGGGACCGCATCGCCACCGGACCGGACGCGGGCAGGACCCGCGGCACGGTCAGCAGACCGGCGAGGCGCCGCGCCACGGAGAACGCACGGCCGTACCGCTCCCGCAGGATCGACGGCCACAGCCGCGTCAGGTCGTCGGCGTCGAGGACCTCCGCGACCAGGCGCCCGCCTTCGAGTCCGTAGTCGATGCCCTCGCCGTTCAGCGGGTTCACGCACGCCGCCGCGTCGCCGATGATCGCCCAGTTCCGGCCCGCGATGTGCGACACCGCTCCGCCCATCGGCAGCAACGCCGACGCGACGGCCCGCAGTTCCCCGTCCCAGTTCCATTCTTCGCGGCGCTGCGCCGCATACAGGTCCAGCAGGGGGCGCAGCGCGCCGGGTGCCGGACGTTTGGCGGTGGCCAGGGTGCCGACACCGATGTTCACCTCGCCGGTGCCCAGGGGGAACACCCAGCCGTAACCCGACTGCAGCGTCCCGGCGGCGTCCCGCAGTTCGAGGTGGGACGTGATCCACGGGTCGGCGCTGCGGTCGGTGGCGATGTAGGCGCGGGCGGCCACACCGTACGCCGTGTCCCGGTGCCATTCGCGACCCAGCTGCTTGCCGAGGGTGGAGCGGACACCGTCGGCGACGATCAGCGTCCGGCAGCGGACGGTGTGGGTCCCGTCGGCGGTTTTCAGGGTCACCGCCGTCACCCGGTCACCGCCGTGTTCGACGCCGATCGCCTTGGCGCCCTCCACCATGACGGCGCCGGCGTCGACGGCGGTCGCGCGGATGCGGTCGTCCAGCTCGGTGCGGGCCACGGCGCTGCCGACGGCCGGGAACGACCTGCCGGGCCACTCGAGTTCGAGCTCCTGCCCGAACCCGCTGAGCCTCAGCCCGCGATTGGTGCCCTTCGACCGCACCCAGTCGCCGAGACCGAGATGGTCGAGCTCGGCGACGGCGCGGGGAGTGAGTCCGTCGCCACACGTCTTGTCGCGGGGAAACACCGCCGCGTCGGCGAGGACCACGTCACGCCCTGCGCGCGCCGCCCAGGCGGCGGCCGAGGACCCGGCCGGACCAGCACCGATGACGAGGACGTCGGTGGCGGTGGGAAGCGGGGATCCCGCGGGCGACTGTTCTGCTGCGACCACGCCTACATCCTGTCAGGCTTCGCTACACGACCGCGGCGAGGCCGACGGGCGGCGGAACCGCTAGGTTCACTACCGTGGTAGCCGAGCCGCCACCGACGGCGCGGAGCCGCGCCGTCACTGACGACAGGAATGGGTACTGAGAACGTGAGCACCGAGGGCGCAGCACACACCGCTGCCGACGCTGTAGTGGGCACTACGGTCGCCGGGATCGATCTCGGCGACCCGCAGCTCGCCGCCACGGTCCGTGAAGGACTGAAGCAAGTCGAGGAACTGCTGGTCAGTGAGCTCTCCGACGGGGAGGATTTCCTGACGGAGGCGGCGTTGCATCTCGCGAAGGCGGGAGGCAAGCGTTTCCGCCCCCTCTTCACGGTGCTCACCGCCCAGCTCGGACCGAAGGCCTCCGACCCGTCGGTGGTCACGGCGGCCACCGTCGTCGAACTGGTCCACCTTGCCACGCTGTACCACGACGACGTGATGGACGAGGCCTCGATGCGCCGCGGCGCGCCCAGCGCGAACTCGCGGTGGGGCAACAGCGTTGCCATCCTCGCCGGCGACTACCTGTTCGCCCACGCGTCGCGTCTCGTGTCGACCCTCGGCCCCGAGGCGGTGCGCATCATCGCCGAGACGTTCGCCGAACTCGTGACCGGCCAGATGCGCGAGACGATCGGGCTCCGCGGCGAGCAGGATCCGGTCGAGCACTACCTCAAGGTGGTGTGGGAGAAGACCGGTTCGCTGATCGCCGCGTGCGGGCGCTTCGGCGGCACGTTCTCCGGTGCGGACGCCGATCACGTGAAGCGGCTCGAACGGCTCGGTGACGCCGTGGGCACCGCCTTCCAGATCTCCGACGACATCATCGACATCTCCTCGGTCTCCGCGCAGTCCGGCAAGACCCCCGGAACCGATCTGCGGGAGGGCGTGCACACGCTGCCCGTCCTGTACGCGCTGCGCGACGAGGGTCCCGAGGCCGACCGCCTGCGCGTGCTCCTCGACGGCCCCGTCACCAACGACGACGACGTCGCCGAGGCCCTCGCGCTCCTCGAACGCTCACCCGGCATGGCCGCCGCGAAGGCGAAGCTCGAGGAGTTCGCGGTCCAGGCCCGCGCTCAGCTCGCCGAACTGCCGCAGGGCCCCGCCAACGACGCCCTCGTGAAGCTCGTCGATTACACGATCGAGCGCGTCGGCTGAGCCGTATCGTCAGTACCCGGACTCGTCTTCACCCGATCTCGTTCGCCGGACGGGAACCGTCCCGCCACCGTGTTTCGTTGAATGATCACGATCTCGAAATTCGGACGACCGTGATCGGGGTGACAACGACAAGGAAGGCGTGACGTGCGCTACGCAAACGGGGCGAAGACTCTGGTTCTGTTGGTCGGCATGTCGGCGCTGATCGTGTTCATCGGCGCCCTGTTCCGGAACCCGACCATCCTGCTGCTGGCCATCGTGTTCGCGGTGGGCATGAACGCGTACGTGTACTTCAACAGCGACAAGCTGGCGCTCAAGGCCATGCACGCCCAGCCGATCACCGAGGTGCAGGCGCCGGTCATCTACCGCATCGTCCGGGAACTGGCGACCACCGCGCACCAGCCGATGCCGCGGCTCTACATCAGCCCCACCAGCGCGCCCAACGCGTTCGCTACCGGGCGCAGCCCCCGCCACGCGGCGGTCTGCTGCACCAGCGGCATCCTGCAGATCCTCGACGAGCGGGAACTCCGGGCCGTGCTCGGGCACGAGCTGTCGCACGTCTACAACCGCGACATCCTCATCTCGTCGGTGGCAGGCGCGATGGCGGCCGTCGTGTCGGGACTCGCGAACTTCGCCATGTTCGCCAACATGTTCGGCGGCCGCGGCGGGGGACAGGGCGCGAACCCGATCGCGCTGCTCCTGGTGTCGCTGCTCGGGCCCATCGCCGCGACCGTCGTCAAGCTCGCGGTGTCGCGGTCCCGGGAGTTCCAGGCCGACCAGTCGGGCGCCGAACTCACCGGCGACCCGCTGGCGCTCGCGTCGGCACTCCGGAAACTGGAACGTGGCACTCAGGCCGCGCCGCTGCCGCCGGAGCCTCAGCTCGCCGCACAGTCGCACCTGATGATCGCCAACCCGTTCCGCACCGGCGAGAAGATGAGCCGGATGTTCTCTACCCACCCGCCGATGGCCGAGCGGATCGAGCGCCTCGAGCGGATGGCAGGCAGGTAGGCGGCTTCGCCGCCCGTGCGTGGTCGACGAGTGCAGGGACTCGTCAACCACGCACGGGCGCGGAGCGCCTACCGGTAGTTCACGAACTGCAGCGCGATCCCGAAGTCCTCACCCTTCAGCAGGGAGATGACGGCCTGCAGGTCGTCGCGCTTCTTGCTGCTCACGCGCAGCTCGTCACCCTGGATCTGCGCCTTGACGCCCTTGGGGCCCTCGTCGCGGATCTTCTTGGTGATCTTCTTGGCGTTCTCCGTGGTGATGCCCTGAACGAGGCTGCCGGACAGCTTGTAGATCTTTCCGGACTGCGCCGGCTCGCCCGCGTCGAACGCCTTCAGGGAGATGTCACGCCGGATCAGCTTCTCCTTGAAGACGTCCAGGGCGGCGAGCAGTCGCTCCTCCGTGTCGGCCGTCAGGGTGATGGTTTCCTCGCCGGACCATTCGATCGATGCTCCCGTGTTCCGGAAGTCGAACCGGGTCGACAGTTCCTTGCCGGCCTGATGGAGGGCGTTGTCCACCTCTTGACGCTCGACCTTGCTCACCACATCGAAGGACGAATCAGCCACTTCACACTCCCGGTTTCGTCTGGTTCTCCCCGCCGCGACCCGGCCGGGGGCCCGCCGAATGCCGGCGAGCAGATTCGACGCTATCGGTTCGCAACCGCCCGTATCCACCCGGTTTGCAAAACGGGGGGCCGTTCGTTGTATTCTTCTTTCCGCAGCGGAGAGCGATTTCCCACAGATTTCGCGCTCCTCGTGCAACCCCGGCAGATTGCCCGAGCGGCCAATGGGAGCGGACTGTAAATCCGTCGGCTTATGCCTACGTAGGTTCGAATCCTACATCTGCCACACACAGAACCCCGGTGAGCGACAGCTCACCGGGGTTCTGTCGTTCGTGGGAAGACCGGGTGCAGAACCTGCTGACCCGGCCCGGTGCGGGCCGCGACGCGAACTGCCGGGTGTAGCGACTTACGAAAGCCGCTGACCAGGCAATTTGTTTCTGGTCGGAACTTCTGTGTAATCTCGTCAAGGCTTCAGCGCGCAGCGATGTGCGAGCGAAGCACGCCCCCTTAGCTCAGTCGGCAGAGCGTTTCCATGGTAAGGAAAAGGTCAACGGTTCGATTCCGTTAGGGGGCTCGCTGGATTGAAGTGGAGCGCCTGGTGCGCGACACTCGACACCGAGGCGGTGTAGCTCAGTTGGTAGAGCAAACGACTCATAATCGTTGCGTCGCCGGTTCAAGTCCGGTCACCGCTACACAATATGCATGATCCACCCTGATTGTTCGTAATCAGATTCACCCGAAAGAAGGCATCCCGTGGCCTCCTCGACTGACGTTCGGCCCAAGATCACTTTGGCCTGCGAGGTATGCAAGCACCGCAACTACATCACCAAGAAGAATCGGCGTAACGACCCCGATCGCCTGGAGATCAAGAAGTTCTGCCCGAACTGCGGAACTCACCAGTCGCATCGCGAGTCCAAGTAACACGGTCCGGACAAGGACTGCGTTCGCGAAGGGAGTCCTCTAGGCTGCCCTCACGCGCTGACGTCAAGGGTAGAAGAGGTTCTTTCGCGTGACTGACACTGTGACAGAGACAGAGGCCTACGTGCCCGCGGCTGTTCCTGCTGATCCTGCCGCGCACGCACTGGCGATGGTCGGGCACCACTACCGCGTCGACGACTTCTACGAGGTCGGACGCGAGAAGGTGCGCGAGTACGCGCGTGCCGTGCAGGACTGGCATCCCGCTCACCACGACGAGGAAGCCGCGAAGGGCCTCGGCTACGACGGCCTCCTCGCTCCTCTGACCTTCATCTCGCTCGTCGGCATCATCGCTCAGGGACGCCTCTTCAAGGAGATCGTCACCGGCTACGACCCCAGCCAGATCCTCCAGACCGACCAGCGGCTCGAGTTCCACAAGCCGATCAAGGTCGGCGACCGGCTGGTCTGCGACGTCTACCTGGAGTCGTTCCGTCAGATGGGTGGCAGCGACATCATCGTCACCAAGAACATCGTCACCGATCAGTACGACGAACTCGTCCAGACCACGTGGACGACGCTCGTCGCCCGTACCGGTGGCGAGGTCGACGAGAACATCGCTCACGCAGTCAAGGACGTGATCATGCATGGCGCTTCGTAAGTTCGAGGACGTCTCGGTGGGTGAGGAACTCCCCGAGCGCATCGTGAAGCTCACGCGTGGCGACCTGGTCAACTACGCGGGCGTGTCCGGCGATCCGAACCCGATCCACTGGAGCGACGAGGTCGTCAAGCTCGCCGGTCTGGACAACGTGATCGCGCACGGAATGCTCACCATGGGTCTCGGCGGCGGTTTCGTCACGTCGTGGCTCGGCGATCCGGGTGCGGTCAAGGAATACAATGTTCGTTTCACGAGCTCGGTCTACGTCCGCGAGGACGAGGCCGCGCAGGTCGAGTACACCGGTAAGGTGAAGTCGCTCGACGAGGAAAGCAAGACAGCAGTAGTCGCGATCGTGGCGCGTTCCGAGGGAAAGAAGATCTTCGGTCGCGCCACCGCAACGGTCCGTCTGGCCTGACAGCCGGGTGGATTGGGTTTGTTCCGGGGCTTTGAAGTACACTGAGATTTCTGGGATTACTCAGCGCTGCGCGCTGCCCTACGGTGCTGTACGGCCGGCAAGGGTGGCGCGCGTGTCATGTAATCACAGAGAGGTCGGTCAAGAATTGGTTCGAGGCTAGAGTCGGACCAGGTCTCCCGACCAAAGGGGCGTAGCTCAACTGGCAGAGCAGCGGTCTCCAAAACCGCAGGTTGCAGGTTCAAGTCCTGTCGCCCCTGCCCCCGGATGCCAGCGACTGAGAGGAACGACGTGAGCGAGGAGCGCGCCAAGCGCGACGGCGACACTTCAGGGTCCACACGCCCGGACAGTGCCGACGACACCGCGGCCGACGCCACCACCACGCGTTCCGCCACTCCCTCGGGAAAGCCCAGCGGTAAGCGCCAGGGCCGCCGTTCTCCGGCGGGCGCCGAGGTCGCCGCGAGTTCCGTGAAGGCACCGGAACAGTCGAAGTCGGATACGACCACCAAGGTCAAGCCGGCGAAGAAGGATCGCGCCGACACGCCGCGCAAGGAAAACATCTTCAAGCGCCTGCGCCGGTTCCTCCGCGAGGTCATCGCCGAGCTGCGCAAGGTCATCTGGCCCAATCGCAAGCAGATGATCACCTACACCAGCGTCGTCCTGGCATTCGTGGTGTTCATGGTGACGTTCATCGGCGTGTTGGATCTGGCGGTCATCAAGGGCGTCACCTGGTTGTTCGGTTGACGGAATCCGCCCCGGTGGATCCGAAGTATGTGAGTGACGAGAGGAAGCGAGTGCCCCAGTGAGCACCCCCGAGAACGACACGAATGAGGCTTTGGCCGAAGAGCGTGTTTCTGCCGAGGCGGCAGCCGAAGTGGATGTCGAGGCTGCCGACGAGGGCACCGAAGCCGCGGAAATCTTCGGTGACGACGTCGCCGACGACGTGCCGGCCGACGAGATCATCGAGGACGAGGCGCCTGCCGAAGAGGCCGAAGCCGAAGAAGACGCTGTTGCCGCCGAAGAGCCTGTGACCGCTGAAGAGCCCGAGGATCCTGTCGCGGAACTCAAGGCCGCCCTGCGTCGCGCCCCCGGCGACTGGTACGTCATCCACTCCTACGCGGGCTACGAGAACAAGGTCAAGGCGAACCTCGAGACCCGTGTCCAGAACCTCGACGTCGGCGACTACATCTTCCAGGTGGAGGTTCCCACCGAAGAGGTCACCGAGATCAAGAACGGACAGCGCAAGCAGGTCAACCGCAAGGTTCTGCCCGGCTACATCCTGGTCCGCATGGATCTCAACGACGAGTCCTGGGGAGCCGTGCGCAACACGCCCGGCGTCACCGGATTCGTCGGTGCGACGTCGCGTCCCTCTCCGCTGACCCTCAACGAGGTGATCAAGTTCCTGCTCCCGCAGCAGGAGCAGAAGAAGCAGGCCGCCGCGGCGACGGTCACGGCCGGCGAGACCGGCGGAGAGACCTTCGCGAAGCCGCTCATCGAGGTCGACTTCGAGGTCGGCGAGTCGGTCACTGTCATGGATGGCCCGTTCGCCACGCTGCCCGCCAGCATCAGCGAGGTCAACGCCGAGCAGCAGAAGCTCAAGGTCCTGGTCTCGATCTTCGGTCGCGAGACCCCGGTCGAGTTGTCCTTCACGCAGGTCGCGAAGATCTAGCGCCCCATACTTGCACTGCAGTAGCAAGAAACACACCCAGCAAGAATTAGGAAATCGAGATGCCCCCCAAGAAGAAGAAGCTCGCAGGGCTCATCAAGCTTCAGATCCAGGCCGGTCAGGCTAACCCTGCACCGCCCGTGGGTCCCGCGCTTGGTCAGCACGGCGTGAACATCATGGAGTTCTGCAAGGCCTACAACGCGGCGACTGAGTCCCAGCGCGGCAACGTGGTGCCGGTCGAGATCTCGGTCTACGAAGACCGGACCTTCGATTTCAAGCTGAAGACCCCTCCGGCTGCCAAGCTGCTGCTCAAGGCTGCAGGCGTGCAGAAGGGCTCCGGCGAGCCGCACAAGACCAAGGTCGCGTCCGTGACCATGGATCAGGTGCGCGAAATCGCGAAGACCAAGCAGGAAGACCTCAACGCGAACGACATCGAGCAGGCCGCGAAGATCATCGCAGGCACCGCACGCTCGATGGGTATCACGGTCGACGGCTGAGTCAGCCCTGATCAATTGACGGCACCGCCGTCGACGATCAATTGACGGCACCGCCGTCGACGAAAGCGTGGGAGGGCCGGCCAGGCCCCGACCACTACTGAACCATTCACCACCGCAGACAAGACACACGCTGCGGTGAGAAGTTAGGACAGAAGAAATGGCAAAGCGCAGCAAGGCGTATCTCGCCGCCGCTGAAAAGGTCGACTTCGACAAGCTGTACAGCCCGCTGCAGGCTGCGAAGCTGGCGAAGGAGACGTCGTCGAGCAAGATGGACGCGACCGTCGAGGTTGCAGTCCGTCTGGGCGTCGACCCCCGCAAGGCGGACCAGATGGTCCGCGGCACGGTCAACCTGCCGCACGGCACCGGTAAGACCGCCCGCGTCATCGTGTTCGCAGTCGGAGAGAAGGCCGCCGAGGCCGAGGCAGCTGGAGCCGACGCCGTCGGTGCCGAGGACCTCATCGAGCGGATCCAGGGTGGCTGGCTCGATTTCGACGCCGCCATCGCGACTCCCGATCAGATGGCCAAGGTCGGCCGCATCGCCCGCGTCCTCGGACCGCGTGGCCTGATGCCGAACCCGAAGACCGGCACCGTGACGGCTGACGTCACGAAGGCCGTCGCGGACATCAAGGGCGGAAAGATCAACTTCCGCGTCGACAAGCAGGCCAACCTGCACTTCGTGATCGGCAAGGCATCGTTCGACGACGCCAAGCTGGTGGAGAACTACGGCGCCGCGCTGGACGAGATCCTGCGTGCGAAGCCGTCCTCCGCGAAGGGCCGCTACGTCAAGAAGGTCACCGTTTCGACCACCACCGGACCGGGCATCCCGGTGGACCCGAACCGCACCCGCAACCTTCTCGAGGATGCTGACGCGTAAGTCTCGCTTCACACAGTTCGGCCGGTACGGAATTCTTCCGTACCGGCCGAACTGCTTTGTCCGGATTCAGTGCTCGTCGGTGGTTCCCGGTTCGGTCTTCTTCCGCCACGCCAGCATCACGGAATCCGTGCGGGCAGGCGCCCAGGGCATGAAGATCGCGACGACGACGGCGCAGACCACGACGGCGCCCGCCGCGACGAGCGACGCGGTGTGCGACCCCTGCAGGACCGTCGTCTTCATGGTGAGGATGAGATTCTCACGCTGCTGCTCCAGGAACGGCGGGATCTCACGCTTGCGGATCTCGAGCACGCTCAGCACCGTGGCGCGGGCGAAGCCCTTCTCGTCGTCGTTCATCAATGCGGCCGGAATCCGGTCGAGCAGCGGACTCATCGTCGTCGCGTAGTACGACGCGACGATCGATCCGAGCACGGCGACCCCGAGCGTTCCTCCGATTTCCCTCGTCGTGTCGTTCACGGCCGAACCCGCCCCGGCCTCGTCGAGCGGCAGCGACGCCATGATCGACTCGGTTGCAGGCCCCTGCACGATGGCCAGGCCCAGCGCCATCGACACCATCGACGGGAGTACGTCCGTCAGGTAACTGCTGTCGACGGCAACCTGACCGCCGAGGTACAGGCCGACCCCGGTCAGGAGGAGGCCGAACACGATCACCGGGGTCGTCCCGACCCGCTGCGCCAGCAATGTGGCGACCGGGGCGCCGACCGCCACCGACACCGCGAACGGCAGCGACGCGACACCGAACTCGAACGGCGTGTACTCGCGGACACCCTGGAAGTACTGGGTGATGAGGAACAGGAAGCCGAACATCGAGAAGTACCCGATGGCGATCGCGAGCGCGGGCAGGGAGAACCGTCGGTTGCGGAACAGCCGCAGGTCGAGGATGGGGTGGTCGGTGCGCAACTCCCAGAGGACGAACCCGGTCAGGACCGCGATCGAGAGCGCGACGGCGCCGACGGTGACGGTCGACGTCCACCCGTGGTGCGGGGCTTCGATGATCGCCCACACGAGGACGGTGATGCCGGTGATCGAGGCGGCGATGCCGAGGAGATCGATGCGCCCGATGACGGAGGCGCGCGATTCCGGCACCAGCACGAGCGTCGCAATCGCCGCGAAAACGGCGATCGGCACATTGATCCAGAAGACGGAGTGCCAGCTGAAGTGTTCGAGCAGCCACCCACCGGCCATCGGGCCGATGGCGATCGCGAATCCTGCCATCGCTGTCCAGGCGGCGATGGCCAGCGCGCGTTCGCGCACATCGGTGAAGATGTTGATGACGAGGGCGAGGGTCGCGGGGAAGACGGCGGCGGCGAAGACACCCATCGCGGCTCGGGCCGCGACGACCTGGCCCAGACTCTCGGCGTTGGCGCCGGCGATCGACATGACGGCGACGCCGATCAGGCCGATGACCATGACGCGTCGACGCCCGTAGCGGTCGCCGAGGTTGCCGAACGCCAGGAGCAGGCCGGCGAACGTCAGTGTGTAGGCATCGACGACCCACTGGAGGCCGCTGACGCTGGTGCGGAGTTCGACGCCGATCGACGGGAGGGCGACGTTGACGATGGTGTTGTCGAGTACCACCAGCAGTTCGGCCAGGCAGATCACGGCGAGCGCGAGGAAGCGGCGCGTCCGGGACCCGGCCACGACGGCTCGGGCTTCGAGGATTGTCATGAGAAAAAGCTAACTCATGCCTGTTACGTGGCGTAACAGGTAATTGAGCGCAATTTCGGTCTGATGGCCCACATCTACGCATCGGACGTGACGCCGATCACGTCCGAGGGTTCGGGTTCGGCCGCGATTTGGCGGTTGAGCAGGGCATGCCGTAATCTGTCCTGCGGAGTTCGATGCACTATTCGAGCTTCACCCCAAATCATGTTCTACCCAAGACCGTTGGTGATCGCTCCCGCAAGGGTGTGATTGAAAGTCCGGGAATGTCCGGCGGCCCACGCAGGAGGACGAGGTAGGGGGATGCGTATCGGTCGTGGGCTCGCGCCCCGGCCGAATGGCTTCCTTTCACGCCCCGTGTGCCCTGCACCGGGGCGTTTTGCATGTCGTGGATTGTGTGCTCCGGGATACCCGGCGGTGCGCAGCGGTTCCGAAGTGGGATAACGACTGTCATGAGAGGAGGCGAAGTATGGCAAAGCCTGAGAAGGTTTCCGCAGTTGCGGAGATCACCGAGCAGTTCAAGGGTTCGACCGCTGCTGTGATCACGGAATACCGTGGTCTCACGGTGGGCAACATCACGACACTGCGACGCGCTCTCGGAGAGGGTGCCACCTACTCCGTCGCCAAGAACACCCTGGTCAAGCGTGCCGCTGCTGAGGCGGGCGTCGAGGGCCTTGATGACCTTTTCGTCGGTCCGACCGCCATTGCATTCATCAAGGGCGAGCCCGTCGATGCTGCGAAGGCTCTGAAGAACTTCGCTAAGGACAACAAGGCGCTCATCATCAAGGGCGGCTACATGGACGGCGCTGCGCTGTCCGTGGACGAGGTCAACAAGATCGCGGACCTCGAGTCCCGCGAGATCCTGTTGGCCAAGCTTGCCGGCGCGATGAAGGGCAACTTGGCAAAGGCCGCAGGCCTGTTCAACGCTCCTGCTTCGCAGGTGGCCCGTCTGGCCGCTGCTCTGCAGGAAAAGAAGGCCGCAGAAGGCGGAGCTGCCGAAGCTCCCGCCGAGGCTGCAGCCGAAAGCTGATCCGCACCCGCGCATCACTGCTATAACCCCGCCCGGTCGCGGATCAGCGACATGGGACTTACAGGAAGGACCGCCACAATGGCGAAGCTCAGCACCGAAGAGTTGTTGGACCAGTTCAAGGAGCTCACCCTCCTCGAGCTCTCGGAGTTCGTGAAGGCATTCGAGGAGACCTTCGAGGTCACCGCTGCTGCTCCGGTTGCCGTTGCTGCTGCCGGTGCCCCGGCTGCTGCCGGCGCCGACGCTGCCGAGGAGCAGGACGAGTTCGACGTCGTCCTCGAGTCGGCCGGCGACAAGAAGATCCAGGTCATCAAGGTCGTCCGTGAGGTCGTTTCCGGCCTCGGCCTGAAGGAAGCCAAGGACCTCGTCGAGGGTGCTCCGAAGGCCATCCTGGAGAAGGTTGCCAAGGACGCGGCCGACGCCGCCAAGGAGAAGCTCGAGGCTGCCGGCGCGAAGATCACCGTCAAGTAAGACGGTCTCTCCCGCGCTGCTCACCGAGCAGACGAAGAGGGCCACTCCCCACCTGTGGGGAGTGGCCCTCTTTTTGCGTCTTCCGGGGGCTTCGGAGTGTCGAGATTCCTGGCCGAAAGCTGGACGCGCGACCAAAAATTTCGCTACCGTTATCCCAGTTCAGACGCGTTGTTTTGCATAGTGGGACCCGCTGTTGGCATGCTTCCTTACTCATGAGTAGCATCCCTTGTCACAGGTAACACGTCGATGCGATAGAGTGACCCAACCCACACGGGGTGAGTGCATCGAACGGTCGCGGAGGTAATGGTGGGAGTCGAGGTATCCGTCGAGGGACTGACCAAGTCCTTCGGCTCGCAGAGGATCTGGCAGGACGTCACGTTGACTCTTCCGGCCGGTGAGGTCAGTGCGTTGCTCGGGCCGTCGGGTACGGGTAAGTCGGTGTTCTTGAAGTCGCTGATCGGTCTGCTCCGTCCGGAGCAGGGGTCGATCGTGATCGACGGAACCAACATTCTCGAGTGCTCCTCGAAGGAGTTGTACGAGATCCGGAAGTTGTTCGGGGTGCTGTTCCAGGACGGTGCGTTGTTCGGGTCGATGAACCTGTTCGACAACGTGGCGTTCCCGTTGCGCGAGCACACGAAGAAGTCCGAGTCCGAGATCCGCAAGATCGTGATGGAGAAGATGGAACTGGTCGGTCTGCTCGGGGCCGAGGACAAGCTGCCGGGCGAGATTTCCGGTGGTATGCGTAAGCGTGCCGGGCTGGCGCGGGCGCTGGTGCTGGATCCGCAGATCATTCTGGTCGACGAGCCGGACTCTGGTCTGGATCCGGTACGTACCACGTATATTTCGCAGACGTTGATCGACATCAACGCGGAGATCGATGCGACGATTCTGATCGTGTCGCACAACATCAATCTGGCGCGGACGGTGCCGGACAACATCGGGATGTTGTTCCGTCGGCATCTGGTGATGTTCGGTCCGCGGGAGGTGTTGCTGACCAGTGAGGAGCCGGTGGTCAAGCAGTTCCTGAACGGCACGATGATCGGTCCGATCGGGATGTCGGAGGAGAAGGACGAGGCGCAGATGGCGCAGGAGCAGGCGATGGTCGATGCCGGGCATCATGCCGGTGGTGTCGACGATGTGGAGGGGATCGTTCCGCAGATGAAGGCGACGCCGGGGATGCCGTTCCGGCAGGCCGTGGCCCGTCGTCAGGAACGGGTCCGGCACATCATGCACACGTTGCCGGAGAACGCGCAGATCGCGATCCAGGAAAGCCTCGACGAGAATTCCGGCGGAAACGGCGGCGGAGGCTACGACTACGCATACAGCCAGGAAGACACACAGGTCATCCCCGCATACCGGGGCGAAGGATACGAAAACACCACTCACGGGCAAGGGTAGGCATATCGGATGGGGGTTACCCGCAGCTCGGTCTTGCGGCCGGTCAACGGTGCGCTGACGCAGGCCGGAAACATCGTCGAGCTCTTCGTCGACGTCGCACGAAACACGTTCAAACGGCCGTTCCAGTTCCGCGAGTTCATCGAACAGGCGTGGTTCATCGCCAGCGTCACGATCCTGCCCACGGCCATGGTCGCGATTCCGTTCGGCGCAGTGGTGTCGCTGCAGACCGGATCGCTCATCAAACAGCTCGGTGCAGAGTCGTTCACGGGAGCGGCCAGCGTGCTCGCTGTCATCCAGCAGGGTTCCCCGCTGGTGACGGCACTACTGGTGGCCGGGGCTGCGGGCTCGGCTGTCACGGCGGATCTCGGTGCGCGGACGATCCGCGAAGAGATCGACGCCATGGAAGTGCTCGGCATCAACCCGATTCAGCGACTCGTCGTGCCCCGGGTGCTCGCCATGGTTCTCGTCGCGATCCTGCTCAACGGCCTGGTGTCCGTCGTCGGCATCGCGGGTGGCTACTTCTTCAACGTCATCCTCCAAGGGGGTAATCCCGGTGCGTACCTGGCATCGTTCTCGGCCTTCGCGCAGCTTCCCGACATCTGGGTCGGCGAGCTCAAGGCGGCCGTCTTCGGTGTCATCGCCGGTGTCATCGCCGCATACAAGGGGCTCCATCCGAAGGGCGGACCCAAGGGCGTCGGTGACGCGGTGAACCAGTCGGTGGTGATCACGTTCCTGCTGTTGTTCTTCGCGAACCTGATCCTGACCATGGTGTACCTCCAGATCGTTCCGGCGAAGGGATCGTGACCCGATGACAATCGCCAAGGGACGCGGTGACCGGACCCTGATGGCAGCACGCCGGGTCGGTCGTGCGCCGCTCAACGTGCTCGACCGGGCCGGCGAGCAGATGTCGTTCTACGCCAGGGCAATCGCCTGGTCACCCCACACTCTCGTGCACTACCGCAAGGAGGTGCTCCGGCTGCTGGCCGAGGTCACCTTCGGCAGCGGCGCGCTCGCCGTCATCGGCGGCACCATCGGCGTCATCGCGATGATGTCCGGCTTCACCGGCGTCGTCGTCGGACTGCAGGGTTTCGCCGCGCTCGAACAGCTGGGCAGCTCGGTCCTCACCGGCTTCCTGTCCGCCTACGTCAACACCCGTGAGATCGCGCCGATCGTTGCGGCACTCGCGCTCTCGGCCACCGTCGGCTGTGGTTTCACCGCGCAGCTCGGCGCCATGCGGATCTCGGAGGAGATCGACGCACTGGAGGTCATGGCGGTGCCGAGTGTGCCGTTCCTCGTCACCACCCGCATGATCGCGGGATTCGTCGCCGTCATCCCGCTGTACATCGTCGGTCTGCTCGCGGCCTATCTCGCCTCCCGCATCATCAGTACGGTGTTCAACGGCCAGTCGACCGGGTCGTACGACCACTACTTCAACCTGTTCCTGCCACCGCAGGACGTGCTCTACTCGTTCGCGAAAGTGCTGATCTTCGCGTTCGTGCTGATCTTGATCCATTGCTACTACGGCTATCACGCGTCGGGTGGTCCCGCCGGTGTGGGTGTGGCCGTGGGCCGGGCGGTCCGCACCGCGATCGTCACCATCGCCGTTCTCGACTTCTTCCTCAGCCTCGCCATCTGGGGCACGACGACCACAGTGAGGGTGGCCGGATGACCAACACGACATCTGTTGTGGGACGACGGGTGCTGGGGCTGGTGTTCTTCCTCGTCCTCGCGTTGTTCCTGGCCTTCACCATCGGCATGTTCAACAAGACCTTCACCAAGGTCGTCAAGATCGACCTCCTCACCGACAGTGCCGGAAATGCCCTGCCCCCCAACGCGGACGTGAAGGTCCGTGGTCTCATCGTCGGAGAAGTGCGTTCGGCGACCCCCCAGGAGGGCGAGGTCACTCTCGCTCTCGCGATCCAGCCGGACAAGGCACCGCTGATCCCGTCCAACGCGACGGCGCGACTGCTGCCCAAGACGCTGTTCGGTGAACGCTACGTGTCGCTGATCGTTCCGGAGGGCGACACGGCTCCGCCGATCCAGGCCGGTGACACGCTGCGTCAGGACAAGAGCGGCAACGCCGTCGAGGTCGGCGAGGTGCTGGACGGTCTGCTACCGCTCCTGCAGGCGATTCCGCCGCAGGACCTGGCGAACACGCTCGGCGCGCTGTCGCAGGGGCTGAGCGGCCGCGGTGCCGAACTCGGGCTGACGCTCGACCGGCTCGAGGAGATCTTCGGCGGGCTGAACACCGAACTTCCCGCTATCCAGGAGGATCTGCGGGGCCTTGCGGACTTCTCGCAGACGTATTCCGAGGCGGCGCCCGATCTGGTCAACGCCCTCGACAGCCTGCGGACCACCGGAAACACCGTGGTGGAGAAGCAGAATGAGATCTCCACGCTGCTCGTGTCGCTGACCGCAACCGCGTCGAGCACCGCGGATCTCCTGCAGACCAACGCCGAATCGATCGTCAGTATCGCCGCCGATTCGCGTGAGGCACTGCAGATTCTCGGCCGCTACTCGCCGAGCTTCGAGTGCACGTTCGCGGGCTTCGCGAAGTCCGCCCCCGTTGCTCGTGAACTGCTGGCACCGGACGATCCGCACCCGGGTGTGCGCGCCAGCGTGCAGTTCGTCAACCCGAAGGGTCGCTACGTGCCCAACCAGGACGAGCCGCGCCTGCTCGACAACCGCGGACCGGCTTGCTACGACGACGTCACCGCTCCCGGTGGGAAGTTCCCGCAGTACCCGGGCGGCTC
Organism: Rhodococcus sp. NPDC057529; assembly: GCF_042802055.1. Lineage (NCBI taxonomy): Bacteria > Bacillati > Actinomycetota > Actinomycetes > Mycobacteriales > Nocardiaceae > Rhodococcus > Rhodococcus sp. NPDC057529. Next base: position 108,991 of record NZ_JBHVEY010000008.1, on the reverse strand, counting down.
GTCCTACAACGACGGCGCCTACCAGGTGCCTTCGAGGAATCCCGGCCCGTCGACCATCGACTTCTTCCCGGCGCCCGCCGGCGTCCCCGATCAGGTCCCTGGATACGGAGCCCAGGTCACGCCCGCAAGCTACGCGGGTTCGACGATGGAACAGGACACGTTGGACGTCGTCTACGGCGAGGCCGGGGGAATGGCACCGGAGGACGTGCCGAGCTGGACGACACTCGTCGGCGCGCCGACCATGAGGGGGACTGAGGTGAGCTTCAAGTGAGGGGACTGACCGCACCATTGGTCAAGCTGATCGTGTTCGCCGTGGTCACCATCCTGGCGACCGGTCTGCTGGCCGCCACCATCGCCAACCTCGGCGGCGGCGGTGGCACCAAGTTCAACGCGATCTTCTCGGACGTCACCTCGCTCAACGAGGGCGACGAGGTCCGCATCGCCGGTGTGCGCGTGGGGCAGGTCGAGAAGATCGCTATCCACGACGACCGTGAGGCGGAGGTCCAGTTCACCGTGGCGGAACGGGACTGGCTGCCCGCCAGCACCACCGCGACCATCCGCTTCCGGAACCTCGTGGGGCAGCGCTACATCGCGCTCGAACAGGGCGAGGGCCAGCAGGGGATGAAGATGAACGGAGGCGACACCATTCCGATCGAGCGGACCAAGCCTGCCGTCAACCTCACCACCCTGTTCGACGGCTTCCGGCCGCTGTTCCAGACCCTCAGCGCCGAAGACGTGAACAAGCTGTCGTACCAGATCATCCAGGTGTTCCAGGGCGAGTCGGGAACCATCACGGAACTCGTCAAGAACACGGCAAGCCTCACCAACACGGTCGCCGACAAGGATCGCGTGATCGGTGCGGTGATCAACAACCTCAACGACGTGCTCGCCACGGTGAATCAGCGTGACGATCAACTCGATTCGCTGATCGTCAACACCCAGCAACTCGTCACGGGTCTCGCGAACGAGCGGGGAACCGTCGGCTCGGCGGTGACGTCCCTCGCGGGACTCACCGACGCGACGGCCGATCTGCTCGAACCCACCCGACCGTCCATCCAGGAATCCATCACGTCGCTGAACACGCTGGCGACGACGTTGAACCGTAACTCCGACACGGTCAACAGCGTTCTCCAGACGCTTCCGGTGAAGCTCGAGAAGCTCGGCCGGGCAGCCAGTTACGGATCCTGGTTCCAGTTCTACCTCTGTGGAGTCGACATCGTCGCAGGACCAGGTACCGCGCCCCAACTGAACCTGCCCACGGGCTTGCCCACCGTCAACCAGCCGATCTATACGAACTCGGCGAAACGGTGCACGCAGGACGGCCTACAGGAGTTGCAGACACGATGAGCAGACGTCGCAGCCCGGCAGTGGCTGGTGCCCTCGGCATTCTCGTGGTGCTTCTGGCCACCCTGTCGGCTTTCTTCCTCGATTCGTTGCCGTTCATCGGCGCCGGGTCGACCTATCACGCCCAGTTCACCGAGGCGGCGGGGCTCAAACCCGACAACGAGGTCCGCATCGCGGGTGTCAAGGTCGGCAAGGTCACGTCCGTCGAACTCGACGGCGACCGTGTGGACGTCGCCTTCAAGGTGTCCGATGCGTGGGTCGGCAACGAGACGTCCGCGTCCATCCAGATCAAGACGATCCTGGGCCAGAAGTACCTGGCGCTCGACCCCCGCGGCTCGGACACGTTGAACCCGAGCGACGTGATCCCGTTGGACCGCACCACGTCTCCGTACGACGTGATCGAGGCGTTCTCGGCCGCCGCGCAGACGGTGGGTGACATCGACTCCGATCAGCTCGCACAGAGCATGGTGACGCTGTCGCAGGCGTTCGAGGGGACACCCACGGAGATCCGCGCGTCCCTGGACGGTGTCAGCAGGCTGTCGCAGACCATCGCGAGCCGCGATCAGGAACTGCAGAAACTGTTCGACGCGACCGGCAAGACCACCAAGGTCCTCGCCGACCGCAACGCCGAATTCAACCGGTTGATCAGCGACGCCGGTCTGCTGCTCGGCGAGCTCAACAGCCGTCAGCAGTCGATTTCCCAGCTGCTCACCGGAACTCAGAGGCTGTCGCAGCAATTGACCGGACTCGTGCGTGACAACGAGGCCGCGATCGGTCCCGCGCTCGAACAGCTCGACGGCGTCGTCGAAATCCTGAAGGCCAACAACGAGAACCTGGACAAGGCGATGAAACTGTACGAGCCGTTCGTCCGCCTGTACACGAACGTGGTCGGCAACGGTCGCTGGTTCGACCAGGTCGTGGTGAACCTCCTGCCGCCGGGGCTGCCCGACATTCCCGGTCCGCGCGATCCCGTCCGAACGTTGGGGGGTAACTGATGGCAGACGTCGACAACGGAGCCGACCGCGGAGGACGCGGCGGAATCGCCCTCATCGCGGGAATCGTCATCGTCGCGCTGGTGATCGCCGGCGCCCTGTGGTGGGTGTTCACCCGGGCGGGCACCACGAAGATCACCGCGTACTTCGACAAATCGGTGGGCATCTACGAAGGCTCGGATGTGCGGGTCCTCGGTGTGAAGGTCGGATCGGTCGACGGCGTGGAGCCGCTGGGCGATCAGGTGAAGGTCGACATGCGCGTCGATCGCGGCGTCGACATTCCCGCCGACGCGAAGGCCGCGCAGGTCACGCCGTCGGTGGTGTCCGACCGCTACATCCAGCTCGCGCCGGCCTTCACGGGCGGCGAGAAGATGGAGAGCGGCGCGGTGATCTCACGGGACCGCACCGCGACCCCCGTGGAGGTCGACCAGTTGTACGCGAGCATCGAGGAGCTCTCCACTGCACTCGGCCCGAACGGGGCGAACAAGGACGGCGCGCTGTCGCAGTTCGTCGAGACCGGCGCCGCCAACCTCGACGGCAACGGTGAGGCGCTGGGGCAGAGCATCACCCAGCTTTCCGACGCTGCCCGCACGCTCAACGAGAGTCGCGGCGACCTCTTCGACACCGTCAAGAACCTGCAGGTCTTCGTGGGTGCGCTCGCGGCCAACGATCAGCAGGTCCGCGACTTCAACTCGCAGCTCTCCGACCTGTCCGGATTCCTGGCGGGGGAGCGGGAGAACCTCGGCGCCGCCCTGAACCAGCTGGCGATCGCCCTCGGCGACGTCTCGAAGTTCGTGGCCGACAACCGGGAGATCCTTGCCGAGAACGTGGACGATCTGGTGCCGGTGACGCAGACCCTCGCGGACAACCGGGAGTCGCTCGTCAACTCGCTGACGCTGCTGCCGCTGGCTATCAGCAACCTGGCCAACTCCTACGACGCGGAATCCGGAAACCTGGCCTCGCGCCTGACATTCACGGATCTGCAGGATCCGGCCGGAGTCGCCTGCAAGTTGATCGACCTCGGCAAGCTGGTTCCCGGCGATCCCCGATTCGAGCAACTCGGACGTCAGATGCAGCCGCTGATCGACAACTGCACCAACATCACGTCGCAGATCACGCAGTCGGCGAAGACTCCGTCGCTCGTGCTTCCGTTCGGGATCATGAGTGCGGACAACATTCAGCGGACGGTCACTCCCGGCACGGTGCCGGGTGTCGTGTCGCCGCGATTCGAAGGCGCAACGGGTGGTGAGGGCGAATGAAGCGGTCGGTAATCCTCGGCGCCGGTGCGTGCGCCGTCGCCATCGCAGTGACGTCCTGCTCGTCGGAGGGAATCTACGGGGTCCCGCTGCCGGGCGGTCCCGATGTCGGTGACAACCCCATGCATCTGACGATCCAGTTCGACGACGTCCTCGACCTCGTCCCGCAATCCGCGGTCAAGGTCGACGGCGTCCCGGTGGGGCGGGTCGAAACGATCAAGGTGGCACCGGACGGCTGGACGGCGGACGTGGAGGTCGTCCTCGACTCGTCCGTCGATCTCGCCGCCAACGCGGTCGCCGCCATCGAGCAGACGAACCTGCTCGGTGAGAAGTTCGTGCAGCTGTCCGAGCCGCCGGAGGACAAGGATCCCGCGCGGCTCGAGGACGGCGACACGATCCCCCTGGATCGCACCCGCCACGCCACGGAGATCGAGCAGGTTCTCGGCGCGCTGTCGCTGCTGCTCAACGGCGGCGGCGTCGGCCAGTTGCAGCCGATCGTGCACGAACTCACCACCGCCCTCGACGGGCGTGAGGATCGGGTCCGGAGTCTTCTGGAGCAGACGAACACACTCATCGACGGTCTCAACCAGCAGCGCGACGACATCACCCGCGCCCTGGACGGTCTCGACGCGCTGACCACGCGGGTGGACGAACAGAACGAGAAGATCGGACTGATCCTCGACGAATTGCCGATCGCGGCGGAGGTGCTCAACGAGCAGCGCCCGCAGCTCACCCAGATGCTCACGCAACTGGACCGGCTCGGCACCGTCGGCACCGACGTGATCAACAGGTCGAAGGACAACCTGATCGCGGATCTCCTCGCGCTGCGGCCGACCCTGAAGGCACTCGCCGATTCGGGCGACAACCTGCCCAATTCGCTCGCGTTCATCCCGACCGTCCCGTTCCCGGACGGCGTCGAGAAGATCGCACTCGGCGGGTCGGTCAACCTGTTCCTCTCGGTCGACCTGCAGATCGGCGATGCGCTGAGCGCACTCGGCGTCGGACAGGGCAACCCGGTGTACGTGCCGCCGAAGTTCGGTGAGCCCAAGCCGATCGTCGACCCGTCCAACCCGTACTACAACGGCAACGGCCCGAAGCCGGGGTGGCCGACGGTGTCCTTGCTGCCGATTCCGCCGATCGTCCCCGCCCCGACAGGCCTGCGGATTCCGGGTCTCCCCGGCGCCGCGCCCGCCGGTAACGGCACATCGGACGGGGCGGCGCCGCCGCCGCAGAACCCGCTCGGGGGACTGCTGGAGCAGTTCGGAATCGGGGGTGGACAGTGAGGTCACGACTGGTCAGGATCCAGCTCGTCGCGTTCGCCATCGTGGCGATGCTCGGGCTGGTCTATGTCGGCGCCAAGTACGTCCGCCTCGACAACCTGCTCGGGTTCGGTGAGTTCGACGTGAACGCGCAGTTCAAGGACTCCGGCGGCATCTTCACCAACGCCGAGGTCACGTACCGCGGAGTTCCCGTCGGCCGCGTCGGCGACCTGTCGCTGACCGCGGACGGCATCAACGTCCAGTTGAAGATCTCCTCGGGCGGGCCGGACATCCCGGCGTCGGCCAAGGCCGTCGTCGCCAACCGGTCCGCGATCGGTGAGCAGTACGTGGACCTTCAGCCCGACAGCGACCAGGGACCGTACCTCGAAAACGGCTCGGTGATCGTCGAGGCCGACACGTCGACACCCGTCCCGGTCGAGCAGGTGCTGATGGCCACCGACGGTCTGGTCCGGTCGGTTCCGGTCGATTCGCTGCGCACCGTCGTCACCCAGCTGGGAACGGCGTTCAACGGCAAGGGTGAGGATCTGCAGACGCTCGCGGATTCGCTCTCGACGCTGACGAAGGACGGACTCGACGTTCTGCCTCAGACACTGGCACTCGTCCGGGACAGCCAGACGGTGCTCGCGACGCAGTCCGATCAGTCGTCCGCGATCGTCCAGTTCAGCTCCGACCTCGACGCGGTCGCGGCGCAGCTGCGGACCAGCGACCCCGATCTCCGGGCGATCATCGACAAGGGAATTCCGGCGAGCGACGAGGTCGGTCTGCTGGTGAACCAGATCGGTCCGAGTCTCACCACCGACCTGACGAATCTCGCCGCGGTCGGTGACAAGCTGGCTCCGCAGGCGATCGCGCTGCGGCCGATCCTGATGTTCCTGCCCGCCATCGCGGCGTCCGCGTCGACCGTGGCCCCCGGCGACGGCACGGTGCATCAGGGCATCGTCCTGGAAACCAACAATCCGCCGTCGTGCACACTCGGTTACGAAGGGACGCAGGAGATCCTGGCCGAGATGAAGCGGCAGGACCCGAACTTCGACGACACCCAGCAGGACTTCCCGTTCAACACGAAGGCCAACTGCGACGCTCCCCAGGGAAGCGTGACGGGTGTGCGAAGTGCAGACCGCATCGTGTTCGCCGATCCGGACACGATCCAGCCGTGGGATTTCAAGCCGAAGGTCATGCCTGACACTCTCAACTTGAATCCCATCGCAACGCAGCTCGCGCCGCTCCTCGGGGTTACTCCCAAGTAGCATTCGGTTCCAGCCGAGGGCGAGTTGAAGAAAACAATCAGTAGGGTATTGGTGTGACGCGAATTACCACGCCCCCGGAGTCGGGACAACCGGCTCCGGGGAAGGACAGAACTCTGAAGGCCTCGTTTGCTGCGGTGACCGCACTGGTGGTGATCGCGGTTGTCGCAGCCGGATGGTTCGGCTTCGGGTGGGCGCGAGCGCTCTTCGTGGACAAGCCGATCGCCGACGCACGCGATTCCGCGTTGACGGGCGCCCAGCAGGCCGCGATCAACCTCAACTCGGTCGATTCCGCGGACCTCGACGGATCGTTCGAGAATATGAAGTCGTCGATCACGGGCGACAAGATGAACCAGGACCTCCAGGCGACGATGGACGGGTTCACCGACCAGATGCGTCAATCGGGTGCGGCGAGCAAGGCCGAACTGATCCAGGGCACCCTCACGGAACTGAACACGGACGACGGCACCGCGAAGGCTCTGGTCGTCGTGGCCGTCACCACCACCTGGCCGGACCGCTTCGACAAGGCCAAGGTGACGATGCGGATGGACGTCCAGGACGTGGACGGGGTCTGGAAGGCCTCGTCGGTCGAACCGGTGGGCGGTCGTATCCCGCTCGAGAGCGGTCCGGTGCCCGCCGCCGGCGCGGCCCCCGCCCCGGCCCCCACCGAACCGGCTCCCGCCGAGCAGGCGCCGGCCGAACAGGCACCTGCTCCCGAGGGCGACGGCAGCGGCCAGTAGTCCTGATGTGCCGCGGCGACGCGTCGCCGCGGTGTCCACGTCGACGACAGCTCGTCGTGCAATGAGAAAGTGGTGAACTATGCCCCCCAAGCGCCGAAACAACGTGCCGGACAGCGCTGCAAAGGGCAGGCGTCCGCGCGTAGCGGGGACCCGTCAGACAACGTCGAAGCCTCCCCGATCGGACACCCCGGTCGACAAGACGGAACCGGTGACAAAGCCGGACACGGTGAAGAAGCCGGATCTGGTGAAGAAGGTGGAACCGGCCGAGAAGGCCGAGACGACCGCGGTGGCGGCCTCTACCACCGCCACCGAGACGGCGAAGGCCGCGCAGGCGGGCAAGGCGAAGGTTGCCAATCTTCAGCCGCGCATGAGCAAGCAGCAGGCGCCCGCCGTCGCCGCGACCGCGACCGACACCGACGGTGGGACCGGCCGCATCACCTGGAAGCTCGTCGGGATCCTCGGAGCGGTGGCGGTGGGGCTCGGTGTGTTCGCGGCCGTCGCGGCGATCACACCCGGGGCGGACATCTCGAACACGGCGTGGGTCGATGCGGGCGCGACCGCCGAGGTGACGAAGGCGGGCACCGAGGCGATCGAGACGCTGTACACCTACAGCTACGAGACGATCGATCAGGACTTCGACAAGGCGCGCGGCTACCTCGACGACGCCAAGCGGGAAGAGTTCGACTCGACCGCCGACACCACCAAGCAGGCTGCCATCCAGACCAAGACGGCCACCCAGGCGTCCGTCACCGACATCGGGGTCACGGTGCTCGACGGCGACCGCGCCGAACTCCTCGCGCACATGAACGTCAGCGCCACCGGTGACGCCGTCGCTCAGGGCAGTGCCGCCACCCCGCTGTCGATCAAGATGGAGAAGATCGACGGCAAATGGGTGCTGTCCGACATCTCCGACAGCGAGGGCTGATCGACACCCGGAAGGGGTTGAACCGGAACGGAATTCGAGTGCGCAGCGGGCGGGACGCCTGAATTCGGTTCTCCGGCGGAGTGAATCGATTCCCCGGACCGGATCGTGTTCAGGATTGTATGGGGATCCCTTGCTGTGGTGACGGTTTCGATCCCGCGGTCGATCCGGGGTTGGCCGGCTTCCGGGCCAGGAATCTCGGCGCCCACCAGTTGGCCTCGCCCATCAACTTCACCAGCGCGGGCACCAGCATCATGCGGATGACGGTGGCGTCGATGACGAGCGCGACGATCATCCCGAGACCGATGAACCGCATCATCGTCAGTTCCGAGAGTGTGAACGCTCCGGTGACGACGATCAGCAGCGCGGCGGCCGCCGTCACGATGCGCCCGGTGTGCGCCGTGCCGATCCGCACGGCCTCCTCCGTCGACGCGCCCGCGTCGTGGGCCTCGACCATCCGCGACATCAGGAAGATCTCGTAGTCGGTGGAGAGCCCGAACACCACCGCGATGATGAGGACCACCATCGTCGCGGGCAGCGGCCCCGGCGTCACCCCGAGGAACTCGGCCCCGTGACCGTCCTCGAAGATCCACGTGAGCACACCGAACGAGGCGGCGAGGCTGAGGGTGGCCATCGCGATCGCCTTCAGGGGTAGCACCACGGACCGGAACGCGAGCAGCATCAGCACGAAGGTGACGGCCACCATGATCCCGATCATCCACGGCAACCGGGCGCCCATCGCGTCCAGTCCGTCGGCGGTGAGGGCGTTCAACCCGCCCAGCATCTTCTCGGTGCCGTCCGGGGTGGGGAGGGTGCGCAGGGCGGCGGCCGTCGCCATCGCCCCCGCGGTCCGGTCCGCGTCGTCGAAGACGGCCCGGATGGCGACGAACGTGTCGGTGGCGCCGACCGGGACCACCCGCTGGACGCCGTCGACCGCGGCCGTCGCTGCGAAGAACTCTGCCGTGGCGGCCGGCGGCGGCGCCTTGCCGTCGCTGCCCTGCAGCACGAGCGTCGCCCCGTTGTTGGCGAGCGGAAAATCGGCGGCGAGATCGTCGACGGCGACCCGCAGCGGGTGCCCCACCGGCAGTCCCGTGTGATCGAGATCGCCGAGCGACGCGCCTGTCAGGGGCGCGGCGAGCACGAGCAGCGCCGCGACGATCGCCGTCGCGATCGGGACGGGCCGCTGCATCACCCGCGCGGCGACGCCGCCCCAGAATCGGTGCGCCCGGTCCTCGCCGCGCTCGACCACTCCCCGTCGCCAGGTCAGCGAGTTGATGCGGGGCCCGAGCAGCGCGAGGGCGGCGGGCAGCGCCGACAGCGTCAGCACCGCGGCGATCGCGATGGCCGCCATCCCGCCGTAGGCGAACGACCGGACGATCGCCTGGGGAAACACCAGCATGCCCACGAAACCGCACACCAGCAGGAGCGCGGAGAACCCCACGGTCCGGCCCGCGGTGGCGAGCGTCCGGCGGACGGCGTCGTCGGTGCCGGCGCCGGACCGCAGCTCCTCACGGAACCGGGTCACCACGAACAGTCCGTAGTCGATCGACATGCCCAGCCCGACGAGGCTGGCGATGTTCACCGAGAATGCGCTGACCTCGGTGAAGTACGAGATCACCCGCAGGGCGCCGAGGGCGCCGAGGATCGCGAGACCGCCGACGCACAGCGGTACCGCCGCGCCGACGAGGCCACCGAAGATGACGAGCAGCAGGAGCAGCAGGATCGGGAACGACACCGCCTCGGCCCGCAGCAGGTCGCTCTCGGACACCTCGTTGAACGCGTTGGCGGCGGCGCTGAAACCGCTGAACTCGGCGGCCGTGCCGTCGATGACCAGCAGCGGCCGGAGGTCGTGGTAGGCGGAGATCCGGGTGTTCTCGTCGCCGCTCAGCGACAGCACCACGAGTCCCTCGGTACCGTCCGTGGACCGCAGGAACTCCTTCGCCTGCGGCGGCGCGGACCAGTACGACAGGGGAGTGCCGGCGAGCACGCCGGGGTCGATCCGCGCGAGGTGGGCGGACACTTCGGGGCCGAGGTCGTCGATCGTCGAACCCGGACGGGCGTGGTAGGTCACCGCCAGGTCGGGGGTCTGCCTGCCGAACGCCCACTCGATCAGTCGCTCGACACGCGCGGACTCGCTGCCCGGGTCGGTGTACCCGCCGAGGCTCAGCCGGTCGAACACCCCCGAACCCCACGCTCCGCCGAGCAGCACCAGCAGCACGGTGGCGGCGAGAACCAGCTTCGGTCGGGCGACGACGAACGAACTCCAGCGCGTCACGGCTCTGCTTCCCTCGAGAAATCGACGGCGATCGCGTGCGCATATTGTTCACCGCCCGCCGACGGCTGGAAAGGGGCGCCGGGAACGGGCCGCGGGCCTCGCGAAACGACACGACACGCCCTCAGACTCTTGACGCCGCGATGATCACGCGTCACTCTGATGCGTGAACATGCGCAGTGACGCGTGGCCGAGCGCCCGGCTGGGTGCTGTTTCGGGTGCCCGACTCGACATCTACTGAGTTTGGGTGTACTTTTGGACGTTGCGCTGGCTGCCTCCTGTCCACCTCTCGTCCGTACCGCTGCGAAGTGATTCACTCTTCAGCAACTGTGACGAGTTTCGTTCGGGTTGTGACCAGCGAAATTCGAAGCAGATACAGCGGCGGTCGCAACAGCAAGAGCGGCCCGCGTGAGGTGCTGGAAGGACGCATCTTGGCAGTCTCTAGCCAGACCAAGGCAGTTTCCGGAATCCCCGGAGCCCCGAAGAGGGTTTCGTTCGCAAAGATTCGCGAACCCCTCGAAGTTCCCGGGCTTCTTGATCTACAAACCGATTCGTTCGAGTGGTTGATCGGTGCGCAGAGCTGGCGCGAACGCGCCGCCGCTCGTGGCGACAGCGCAATCTCCGGCGGTCTCGAGGACATTCTCGCGGAGCTTTCCCCGATCGAGGATTTCTCGGGCTCGATGTCTCTGTCCTTCTCGGACCCGCGCTTCGACGAGGTGAAGGCCTCGACGGACGAGTGCAAAGACAAGGACATGACCTACGCGGCGCCTTTGTTCGTCACCGCGGAGTTCATCAACAACAACACCGGTGAGATCAAGAGCCAGACGGTCTTCATGGGCGACTTCCCGATGATGACCGACAAGGGCACGTTCATCATCAACGGCACCGAGCGTGTCGTGGTCTCGCAGCTGGTGCGTTCCCCCGGCGTCTACTTCGACCACTCCGTCGACAAGGGCACCGAGAAGGACCTGCACAGCGTCAAGGTCATCCCGGGCCGTGGTGCATGGCTCGAGTTCGACGTGGACAAGCGCGACACGGTCGGCGTCCGCATCGACCGCAAGCGCCGCCAGCCCGTCACCGTGCTGCTGAAGGCCCTCGGCTGGACCACCGAGCAGATCGCCGAGCGCTTCGGCTTCTCGGAGATCCTCATGGCGACCCTCGAGAAGGACAACACCGCAGGCACCGACGAGGCGCTGCTCGACATCTACCGCAAGCTGCGTCCGGGCGAGCCGCCGACCAAGGAGAGCGCCCAGACGCTCCTGGAGAACCTGTTCTTCAAGGACAAGCGCTACGACCTGGCTCGCGTGGGCCGCTACAAGATCAACAAGAAGCTGGGCCTGAACACCGGGCAGCCGATCGTCGCGTCGACCCTCACCGAGGAAGACATCGTCGCCACCATCGAGTACCTGGTGCGCCTGCACGCCGGTGACACCGAGATGACCGCCCCCGGCGGCGTCGCGGTGCCCGTCGAGGTCGACGACATCGACCACTTCGGCAACCGTCGTCTGCGCACGGTCGGTGAGCTCATCCAGAACCAGATCCGCGTGGGCCTGTCCCGCATGGAGCGCGTGGTCCGTGAGCGCATGACCACCCAGGACGTCGAGGCGATCACGCCGCAGACGCTGATCAACATCCGGCCCGTCGTGGCTGCGATCAAGGAGTTCTTCGGAACGTCCCAGCTGTCGCAGTTCATGGACCAGAACAACCCGCTGTCGGGGCTGACGCACAAGCGTCGTCTGTCCGCCCTCGGCCCGGGTGGTCTGTCCCGTGAACGTGCCGGCCTCGAGGTGCGAGACGTTCACCCGTCGCACTACGGCCGCATGTGCCCGATCGAGACCCCGGAAGGTCCGAACATCGGTCTGATCGGTTCGCTGTCGGTGTACGCACGGGTCAACCCGTTCGGATTCATCGAGACGCCGTACCGCAAGGTCGAGGGCGGCCAGGTCACCGACCAGGTCGACTACCTGACCGCGGACGAAGAGGACCGCCACGTCGTCGCGCAGGCCAACTCTGCTGTCGACGCCAACGGTCACTTCACCGACGATCGCATTCTGGTCCGTCGTAAGGGCGGCGAGGTCGAGTTCGTCTCGTCCGCCGAGATCGACTACATGGACGTCTCGCCGCGGCAGATGGTGTCCGTCGCCACCGCGATGATCCCGTTCCTCGAGCACGACGACGCCAACCGTGCCCTGATGGGCGCGAACATGCAGCGTCAGGCGGTGCCGCTCGTTCGCAGCGAGGCCCCGCTGGTCGGCACCGGCATGGAGTTGCGTGCCGCCGTCGACGCGGGCGACGTCATCGTCACCGAGAAGACCGGTGTCGTCGAAGAGGTCTCCGCCGACTACGTCACGGTCATGGCCGACGACGGCAGCCGCAAGACGTACCGGATGCGCAAGTTCGCGCGTTCCAACCAGGGCACCTGCGCCAACCAGCGTCCGATCGTGGACGAGGGACAGCGTGTCGAGTCCGGACAGGTCCTCGCCGACGGCCCCTGCACCGAGAACGGTGAGATGGCGCTCGGCAAGAACCTGCTCGTCGCGATCATGCCGTGGGAAGGCCACAACTACGAGGACGCGATCATCCTGTCGCAGCGCCTCGTGGAAGAGGACGTCCTCACCTCGATCCACATCGAGGAGCACGAGATCGATGCCCGCGACACCAAGCTCGGTGCCGAGGAGATCACTCGCGACATCCCGAACGTCTCCGACGAGGTCCTCGCCGATCTCGACGAGCGCGGCATCATCCGTATCGGTGCCGAGGTTCGTGACGGCGACGTGCTGGTCGGAAAGGTCACGCCGAAGGGCGAGACCGAGCTGACCCCGGAGGAGCGCCTGCTGCGCGCCATCTTCGGTGAGAAGGCCCGCGAGGTTCGCGACACGTCGCTGAAGGTTCCCCACGGTGAGACCGGCAAGGTCATCGGCATCCGCGTGTTCTCGCGCGACGACGACGACGATCTGCCCCCCGGTGTCAACGAGCTGGTCCGCGTCTACGTGGCACAGAAGCGCAAGATCCAGGACGGCGACAAGCTCGCCGGCCGCCACGGCAACAAGGGCGTCATCGGCAAGATCCTCCCGCAGGAGGACATGCCGTTCCTGCCCGACGGCACGCCGATCGACATCATCCTGAACACCCACGGTGTTCCGCGTCGTATGAACATCGGTCAGATCTTGGAGACCCACCTCGGGTGGATCGGCAAGACCGGCTGGAACGTTCAGATCGCCGGCGACGGCTCCCGGCCCGATTGGGCGGAGCAGTTGCCGGAGGAGATGCTGTCGGCACCTTCCGACTCCAACATCGCCACCCCCGTGTTCGACGGCGCCAAGGAAGACGAGCTCACCGGTCTCCTCGGTTCGACGCTGCCGAACCGCGACGGCGAGGTCATGGTCGCGTCCGACGGAAAGGCCACGTTGTTCGACGGCCGTTCCGGCGAGCCGTTCCCGTACCCGGTCTCGGTCGGCTACATGTACATCATCAAGCTGCACCACCTGGTCGACGACAAGATCCACGCTCGGTCGACCGGTCCGTACTCGATGATCACCCAGCAGCCGCTCGGCGGTAAGGCCCAGTTCGGTGGCCAGCGCTTCGGTGAGATGGAGTGCTGGGCGATGCAGGCCTACGGCGCGGCATACACGCTGCAGGAACTGCTCACCATCAAGTCCGACGACGTGGTGGGTCGAGTCAAGGTGTACGAGGCCATCGTCAAGGGCGAGAACATCCCCGAGCCGGGTATCCCCGAGTCGTTCAAGGTGCTCTTGAAGGAGCTCCAGTCGCTCTGCCTCAACGTGGAGGTGCTGTCCTCGGACGGCGCGGCCATCGCGATGGCGGACGGCGACGACGAGGACCTGGAGCGGGCCGCAGCGAACCTGGGCATCAACCTGTCCCGGAACGAGGCGGCGACGGTCGACGACCTCGCGAACTAGTTTTCGGTCCCCGGGTCACGGAAATCCGTGGCCCGGGGGCGTAGTTCACATTTGAATTGGCAGTCAGGAATCGGCGGGTGACCGTTGATCCACAATCCCTCTGGGGAAAGGAAGTTACGTGCTCGACGTCAACTTCTTCGATGAACTCCGCATTGGCCTCGCCAGTGCAGAGGACATCCGCAATTGGTCCTACGGCGAGGTCAAGAAGCCGGAGACCATCAACTACCGCACGCTCAAGCCCGAGAAGGACGGCCTCTTCTGCGAGAAGATCTTCGGCCCCACCCGGGACTGGGAGTGCTACTGCGGCAAGTACAAGCGTGTCCGCTTCAAGGGCATCATCTGTGAACGCTGCGGCGTCGAGGTGACCCGCGCCAAGGTTCGCCGTGAGCGCATGGGTCACATCGAACTGGCTGCCCCGGTCACCCACATCTGGTACTTCAAGGGCGTGCCCAGCCGTCTCGGCTACCTGCTCGACCTGGCGCCGAAGGATCTCGAGAAGATCATCTACTTCGCCGCGTACGTCATCGTCGGTGTCGACGAGGAACTGCGTCACAACGAGCTGTCCACGCTCGAAGCCGAGATGCAGGTCGAGAAGAAGACCGTCGCCGATCAGCGCGACGCCGACCTCGAGGCCCGCGCTCAGAAGCTCGAAGCCGACATCGCCGAGCTGGAGGCGGAGGGCGCCAAGTCCGACGTCCGCCGCAAGGTCAAGGACGGCGGCGAGCGCGAGATGCGTCAGCTCCGTGACCGCGCGCAGCGCGAGCTGGATCGTCTCGACGAGATCTGGACCACGTTCACCAAGCTCAGCGTCAAGCAGCTCATCGTCGACGAACTGCTGTACCGCGAGCTCGTCGATCGCTACGGCGAGTACTTCACGGGCGCCATGGGTGCCGAGTCGATCCAGAAGCTCATGGAGAGCTTCGACATCGACGCCGAGGCCGAGAACCTCCGCGAGACCATCCGCAGCGGCAAGGGGCAGAAGAAGCTCCGCGCGCTGAAGCGTCTCAAGGTCGTCGCTGCCTTCCAGGCCAACCAGAACTCGCCCATGGGCATGGTTCTCAACGCCGTCCCGGTGATCCCGCCGGAGCTGCGTCCGATGGTTCAGCTCGACGGTGGCCGCTTCGCCACCTCCGACCTGAACGACCTGTACCGCCGCGTCATCAACCGCAACAACCGCCTCAAGCGACTGATCGACCTCGGTGCCCCCGAGATCATCGTCAACAACGAGAAGCGGATGCTGCAGGAGTCCGTGGACGCGCTGTTCGACAACGGCCGTCGCGGCCGCCCCGTCACGGGTCCCGGTAACCGCCCGCTGAAGTCCCTGAGCGACCTGCTCAAGGGCAAGCAGGGTCGTTTCCGTCAGAACCTGCTCGGTAAGCGCGTCGACTACTCGGGTCGTTCCGTCATCGTCGTCGGCCCGCAGCTCAAGCTGCACCAGTGCGGGCTGCCGAAGCTGATGGCTCTCGAGCTGTTCAAGCCGTTCGTGATGAAGCGCCTGGTCGACCTGAACCACGCGCAGAACATCAAGTCCGCCAAGCGCATGGTGGAACGTCAGCGCGCGCAGGTGTGGGACGTCCTCGAAGAGGTCATCGCCGAGCACCCCGTGCTGCTGAACCGTGCACCGACGCTGCACCGTCTGGGCATCCAGGCCTTCGAGCCGCAGCTGGTCGAGGGCAAGGCCATTCAGCTCCACCCGCTGGTGTGTGAGGCCTTCAACGCCGACTTCGACGGTGACCAGATGGCCGTGCACCTTCCGCTGTCCGCGGAGGCGCAGGCCGAGGCACGCATCCTGATGCTGTCGTCGAACAACATCCTGTCGCCCGCGTCGGGTCGACCGCTCGCCATGCCCCGTCTGGACATGGTCACCGGTCTGTACCACCTGACCCGGTTGGACGAGGGTGCCACCGGCGAGCTCGCGGCGTCGACCGGTGACGAGGCGGAGCAGGGCGTGTACTCCTCGCCCGCCGAGGCTCAGATGGCCGTCGATCGCGGTGCGCTGGTCGTGCAGGCGAAGATCAAGGTGCGGCTCACGCAGCAGCGCCCGCCCCGTGACATCGAAGCGGACCTGTTCCCCGAGGGCTGGAACTACGGTGACGGCTGGACGGCGGAGACGACGCTGGGTCGCGTGCTCTTCAACGAGCTGCTCCCCGCGGACTACCCGTTCGTCAACGAGCAGATGCCGAAGAAGCGTCAGGCGACGATCATCAACGATCTCGCCGAGCGTTACCCCATGATCGTGGTCGCGCAGACCGTCGACAAGCTGAAGGACGCCGGCTTCTACTGGGCCACGCGTTCGGGTGTCACGGTCTCGATCTCCGACGTCCTCGTGCCGCCGGAGAAGGCTCAGATCATGGAGTCCTTCGAGGCTCAGGCCGATCAGATCGAGAAGAAGTACCAGCGTGGTGCTCTGAACAAGACCGAGCGCAACAGCGCCCTGGTCAAGATCTGGTCCGAGGCCACCGACGAGGTCGGTAAGGCCATGGAGGCGCACTTCCCCGACGACAACCCGATCCCGATGATCGTGAAGTCCGGCGCCGCCGGCAACATGACTCAGGTTCGCTCGCTCGCCGGCATGAAGGGTCTGGTGACCAACCCGAAGGGTGAGTTCATCCCGCGTCCGATCAAGTCTTCCTTCAAGGAAGGCCTGACCGTTCTCGAGTACTTCATCAACACGCACGGTGCCCGTAAGGGTCTGGCCGACACCGCGCTCCGCACCGCCGACTCGGGTTACCTGACCCGTCGTCTGGTGGACGTCTCGCAGGACGTCATCGTCCGCGAGGTCGACTGTGGAACCGAGCGCGGCATCGTCACCACGATCGCCGAGAAGCAGGCCGACGGATCGATGATCCGCGACGCCCACGTGGAGACGAGCACGTACGCCCGCACCCTGGCCGCCGACGCGGTCGACGAGAACGGCAACGTCATCGTCGAGCGTGGACACGACCTGGGCGACCCGGCCATCGACGCGCTGCTCGAGGCAGGCATCACGCAGGTCAAGGTCCGTTCGGTGCTCACCTGCACCACCGGCACCGGCGTCTGCGCCACCTGCTACGGCCGCTCCATGGCCACCGGCAAGCTCGTCGACATCGGTGAGGCCGTCGGTATCGTCGCCGCACAGTCCATCGGTGAGCCCGGTACTCAGCTGACCATGCGTACGTTCCACCAGGGTGGTGTCGCCGGAGACGACATCACCGGTGGTCTGCCGCGTGTTCAGGAGCTGTTCGAGGCCCGCGTCCCCAAGGGCAAGGCCCCGATCGCCGACGTCAGCGGCCGTGTGCAGCTCGAGGACGGCGACCGCTTCTACAAGATCACCATCGTCCCGGACGACGGTGGCGAAGAGGTTGTCTACGACAAGCTCTCGAAGCGTCAGCGTCTGCGTGTCTTCAAGCACGACGACGGCACCGAACGCCTTCTGGCCGACGGTGACCACGTCGAGGTCGGTCAGCAGCTCATGGAAGGTGCTGCCGATCCGCACGAGGTGCTGCGTGTCATGGGCCCCCGTCAGGTGCAGATCCACCTCGTCAACGAGGTCCAGGAGGTGTACCGGAGCCAGGGTGTGTCGATCCACGACAAGCACATCGAGGTCATCGTGCGTCAGATGCTGCGTCGCGTCACGATCATCGACTCGGGTGCGACGGAGTTCCTGCCCGGTTCGCTGACCGAGCGTGCCGACTTCGAGGCGGCCAACCGCCGGGTCGTCGCCGAGGGTGGCGAGCCGGCAGCTGGACGTCCGGTGCTGATGGGTATCACCAAGGCATCGCTGGCGACCGACTCGTGGCTGTCCGCGGCGTCGTTCCAGGAGACCACTCGCGTGCTGACCGATGCGGCGATCAACTGCCGCAGCGACAAGCTGATCGGTCTGAAGGAAAACGTGATCATCGGAAAGCTGATCCCTGCCGGTACCGGTATCAACCGTTACCGCAACATCCAGGTTCAGCCGACCGAAGAGGCCCGCGCTGCTGCGTACGCGGTTCCGTCGTACGACGACCAGTACTACAGCCCGGACGGCTTCGGCCAGAACACCGGTGCCGCGGTGCCGCTGGACGATTACGGTTTCAGCAACGATTACCGGTAGGCGCTCCGCGCCCGTGAGTGGTTGACGAGTCCCCGGACTCGCCGAGCACTCACCAACGGACGAAGGCCCCACCCCTCTCTCTTCGGGGGTGGGGCCTTCATCCGTTTCCACTGCCGACACCCGTGTCGAGCCTTGTCGGCGGATGTTCGCCGTTGCTAGCGTCGAATGATGGCCCGGTCGAGGTTCGCCGTCGCGCTCGCACTCGCCGCCGTCGTGGGAGTCGCGACCTCCTGCACGGCCTCGGACACCCAGCAGAGCGAGGCGACGTCGTCCGCGGCGCCGGCCTCGTCCGATACCCCCACGGTGATCACTCCGGTGGTCGCGGACGTGGTGGCCGCACCGATCCCCGTGACAGGCAGTGACGGCCGCGTGCACCTCGCCTACGAACTGCGGTTGACGAACACCGGTTCGCAGCCGGCGACGATCACGTCGCTGCAGGTGAAAGGTGACGGCCGCACGCTGGTGGACCTGAGCGGTGATGCGCTGACACCGTGGTTCCAGGCGCTCGGCGGCGGTCCGAAGGCAGGCAACGTCCTCGCCCCCGGACAGCAGGGGCTGGTGTGGATCGACGCGACCCTCGACAGTCCCGACGACGTGCCGCGCAGCCTCGACCACGTCGTGAATGTCGACTTCCCGCAGGCGACGTCGCTCGTGCCGAAGCAACTCGCCGAGAACGTCGCGGACACGGACGTCGACACCCGCGAGGCCGTCCGGATCCGGTCGCCGCTCGACGGTCCGCGGTGGCTCGACGGCACCGGCTGCTGCACGGTCACCTCGCACCGCGCCGCCGTGCTGCCGATCAACGGCCGGATGCTGGCGGCCGAGCGATTCGCCATCGATTTCGTTCAGCTCGACGAGCAGGGTCGCATCTACACCGGCGACCAGAAGCAGCTGTCGAGCTACGAGTACTACGGCGCGCCGGTCCGCGCCGTGTCGGACGGCGAGATCATCGCCGTCGTCGGCAATCTGTCCGAACAGGTTCCGGGGGCCAGTCCGCAGGGACTGCCGCTCGACCAGTACGGCGGAAACCACGTCGTGCAGGCGATCGGGGACGGTCGATTCGCGTTCTACGCGCACCTGCAGCCCGGCAGCGTGGACAACATCAGCGTCGGCCAGAACCTGCGGGCGGGCGAGCAGATCGGGTTGCTCGGCAACAGCGGAAACACCGACGCGCCGCACCTGCACTTCCATGTGATGGACGGGCCGGACTTCCTGGCGTCGAACGGCATTCCGTTCGAGTTCGAGAACTTCGACCTCGACGGCCGGGTGACGGGGGAGAGTCTCGAGGCCGCCGCGACCGCCGGCGCCCCGGTGGTCGACGAAGCGGGGGCGCAGACCGGATCGCGTTCCGATGAAATGCCGCTGTACCTCGATGTCGTGACGTTCCCGGGCAGCTAGCCGTCGAGCGGCGCCGGAGCACCAGCCGGCACTCGCCCCGTGACGACTATCCTCGACATCACCTGTCCGATATGCGTGGTTCGCTGAACGGAGACGAGATGTCCGAGAAGAAGATCGATCGCGTGAAGGCCGAGTCGGCACTCGAAGTCGTGCGGGAGAGCCCCACGATCGCACTCATCACCGTCGCGCCGGCGCTGGTCGTCTTCGGCGTGGTCTGGTGGCTGTTCGGATTCTGGTCCGCGCTGGTGCTGGTCCTGATCCTCGGTGTCGTCGCCGTCGTCGGCCGGAAGCTGTTCTGAGGCCGTTACCGCGGAACGTGGAACGTGGCGAGGGACGCCGCGCTCGACGTGAGTTCGTCCCACTCGCACGGCACCGTGAGGACGGCGAGCGCGGACGTCGGGAACTTCTCCCGCATCAGGTTGGCGTCCCCGGTGTCGGGATTGCCCGCCAGATCCAGCGCCGTGGACGGCATCCCGGGGGCGTGCCCGACCACCAGCAGGGTGCGCACCGACGGCTCGATCCGCACGATTTCCGTCAGCACCTCCGACGGGTACGCGCCGTAGAGTTCCTCGGCGAACCGGGCGGGAGCGCCGACCCGGGTCGCCTCCAGCGTTTCCCGGGTCCGCCGCGACGTCGAGCACAGCACCGCGTCGATCGGCGGCTGAGTGGACCGCAGCCACTCGCCGGCCAGCCCCGCCTGCGTGCGCCCGCGCGGCGCCAGCGGCCGCTCGTGATCCGCGACCCCCTCCGGGTACGCCGACTTGCCGTGGCGCATGAGGATCAGCGTGCGGTTCCGCGACGGGCTGTGCGAGGCCATGGTGAGACGTTAGCTCCCCCCGCCTGATCAGGGGGTGAGCGGCCCGACGTGGGCCACCGCCCGCAGCGCGTCGTCGACCAGGAACCACACGGTCAGCGACGTGTCGTCCCGGCGCCTGCGCAGGACGATCCTGTCGGTCGACACGATGGGCGCGAGGTATTCGAGCACCGCGCGGTGAGGATTGTCGACCAGTCGGCCGCCGCCGGG
Organism: Rhodococcus sp. NPDC057529; assembly: GCF_042802055.1. Classification (NCBI taxonomy): domain Bacteria; kingdom Bacillati; phylum Actinomycetota; class Actinomycetes; order Mycobacteriales; family Nocardiaceae; genus Rhodococcus; species Rhodococcus sp. NPDC057529. The sequence continues at coordinate 88,524 of NZ_JBHVEY010000008.1, read as the reverse complement.
ATGCTCGTGGTCGGCGAGCAGTTCCTCGACCGCCTGCCAGTAGACGGCGTTGTTGACGTGGTCGAAGGGGTCGATGTCGGTGCGGCGCAGGACGAACTCGCTGTCCTCGATCCCGTCCTCGTCGGCGGCGGGGGCATTCTCGACGAGCCACCGCTTCCACTTCAGCCGGTGTTCCTCGGCGGACTCCCCGAGGCGTTCGATGAACCCGTCGTCGATGCGGGTGGGCATGCCCGTTTCCCCGCTGATGTGGATCCAGAACCCTTCGGTCTCGATCAGCGCGCCGGCCTCACCCTGGATCTGCACCCGCATGTTCGTCCAGCGGGTCGACAGTGCCGAGCACCAGCGCCGGAGGTGCACGCGTTCGGGCCACACGGCGGGCCGCAGGACGTCGATGACGGTGCGCCGGACGATCCACAGGGGGTGGCTGTCGGCGGCGTCGACCGCGTCGAGGTTGTCCAGACCGGCATCCTGCAGGTAGCGCGCGATGCCGTCGAGGCGGAGTCGTTTGGCGGCGTCGATGTCGCCGGTGCGGACCGGCCAGGACGTCTCGAAGAAGCGGCCGCGTGAGGGCGGGGCGGCGAGGGGTCGGTCGAGTGCCAAGGTGCGGTTCCTTCGCTCGTGGACGGGGCCCTGATTCTTCCATCCGGCGCCGGTGCTTGTTTGCGGACGCGATTCTCAGTACAGTTCATATAACTGTTACTACGTGTAACATAAACGAGTTCGACGGTCCGGACAGGTGTGAGGAAACCGCAATGGCATATGTCATCACCCAGGCGTGCTGCAACGACGCGAGCTGCGTCTCCGCATGCCCCGTGAACTGCATCCATCCGACGCCGGAGGAACGGGAATTCGCGCAGACCGAGATGCTGCACATCGACCCGGAAACCTGCATCGACTGCGGGGCCTGCGTCGATGCCTGTCCGGTCGACGCGATCTTCCCCGAAGACAAGCTCCTCGGCTCGCTCACCCGCTACAAGGACATCAACGCCGAGTACTACACGACCAACCCCATGCCGACCGGGTGGATCCCGCTCACACCCGCGACCCCGCCGCGGCGCGACCTGGGCACGCTGCGGGTCGCGGTCGTCGGCGCCGGTCCGGCCGCCTGCTACGCCGCGGGTGAACTGCTCGAACGTTCGGACGTCGAGGTCGAGATGTTCGAGAAGCTGCCGACCCCGTGGGGACTCGTCCGCGCCGGCGTCGCCCCCGACCATCCCGGCACCAAAGAGGTGACCCGGATGTTCGAATGGAGTCTCGACCGGCCGAACTTCGAGTTCCACCTCAACGTCGAGGTCGGCAAACACGTCACCCACGACGAGCTGCTGGAGAATCACCACGCCGTCATCTACGCCGTCGGGGCGTCGAGCGACCGGCGGCTGGGAATCCCGGGTGAGGATCTCCCCGGCGTGCACGCCGCCACGGAGTTCGTGGCCTGGTACAACGGCCACCCGGACTACGCGGGGCGTACGTTCGACCTGTCCGCGACGCGCGCGGTGATCGTCGGCAACGGCAACGTCGCGCTCGACGTGGCCCGCATCCTCACGATGAACGTCGAGGAGCTGGAGCGGACGGACATCGCCGATCACGCCCTCGCCGCGCTGCGGCGCAGCAACATCGAGGAGGTCGTGCTCCTCGGCCGGCGTGGACCGGCTCAGGCCGCGTACAGCAACCCGGAGTTCCTGGCGCTCGGCGACCTCGAGAACGTGGACCTCGTCATCGATGACGCCGACCTCGACCTCGACCCGGCCAGCGCGGCGCTGCTGGACGATCCGGCGACCGCGATGAAGGTCCGGCTGGCGCGGGAGTTCGCGCAGCGCGCGCCCCGCCCCGGTCACAAACGCATCGTGTTCCGCTACCTGACGTCGCCGATCGAGGTCACCGGCACCGGCAAGGCCGAGGCCCTGCGTTACGGGCGCAACGAACTGGTGGTCGACGAATCCGGCGCGCTGTCCGCCCGGGCCCGCGGTGAGGAGGGTTCGCTGGAGACCTCGCTCGTGCTGCGCTCCATCGGGTATCGCGGCAATCCCGTCGGCGGCGTCGCCTTCGACGACAGGCGCGGCGTGATCCCCAACGAGCACGGGCGGGTCACCGACCGGGTGTACGTCACCGGGTGGATCAAGCGCGGTCCCAGCGGGGTCATCGGCACCAACAAGGCGTGCGCCAAGGAGACCGTGTCCTCGCTGCTCGCGGATTTCGAGTCCGGCAAACTCCTCGGCACGGTCGGGACCCGCAAAGACGTGAAGAAGCTCGTCGAGCGGCGCCAGCCGGAACAGATCGGCTTCGCCGGCTGGCGCGCCATCGACAAGGCGGAGACATCGCGCGCGGCGGGATCGGCCCGGCCGCGCGTGAAGATGACCGACACGGTCGAGATGGTGACCGTCGCCCGTAGACGGAAGCGGCTGTTCGCTCGATGACGCCTCCCGTCACCCCTGCGCGTCTAGTGTTTCGAGCATGCGCGCAGTGGTGGTGACGGCGCTGACGGGCCCGAAGTCCCTGGTGTCGTGGTGTCGGCGGAAGCGGATTCGATCCGGGATGCCGGGTGCCGGCGGCGACGCATTCGATGAGGCCGTCCGGGTGCTGGCCCAGGCCGGCCTCGTGCTGGACAATGCGGTGCTCGTCCAGGACTGAACCCGCAGGTCGTGGTCGCTGCCGGGGACTGTGATACCTGACACCATTTATTCGGTTGCGCCTTAGTTGCTCTTGGGCAATAGTTGCATGAGCGCTAGCATTCGAGGGTGCCCGACAATTCTCCTGATCTTCTCTTCGAACTACTCAACGACTTCTTCACCCAGCTGTTGAGTGCGGGGGAGTCGGAGTCGATGGACAACCTCATCGAGCTGGACCTCACGTTTTCGCAGGTGCGCATGCTCTTCGCGCTGGCTCAGCACGGTGAGCCGCTTCCGATCAACGAAGTGGCCGAGCGGTTGCGGCTCTCGGTTGCCGCGGCGGGTCGAAACGTCGATCAGCTCGTGAAGCTGGGTCTCGTGGTCCGCCGGGAGGACGAGCGGGATCGGCGGGTCAAACGGGTCTCCCTGTCGGAGGCCGGGCATAAGGTCGCCAACCAGCACATCGAATGCAAGCGTGATCAGTTGCGACGGTTCGCATGGCGGGTTCCGGAGAGCGAGCGGACTCGGCTGATCGAGGCACTACGACCGATCCTCGCGGGGGAGTCCCTGCGAGAACTCAACCAGGAGATATTCGGATGACATCGCCGACCGCCGCGAACGCGGCGCCCGACAAGCTCGACGGCACGGTCCTCAAGATCGCGTCCGTGGTGGTGCTCGGTGCCATCATGTCGATCCTCGACGTGACCGTCGTCAGCGTCGCGCTGCCGACGTTCGCCACCGAGTTCGACACCTCGTACGCCACCGTCGCGTGGACGATGACCGCGTACACCCTCGCCCTGGCGACCGTCATCCCCGTCACCGGGTGGGCGGCCGACCGCTTCGGCACCAAACGCCTCTACATGACGGCCCTCGTGCTGTTCGTGCTCGGCTCGGTGCTGTGTAGTTTCGCGTGGGACATCACGTCGCTCATCGGCTTCCGCGTCCTGCAGGGGCTCGGCGGCGGCATGTTGATGCCGCTCGGCATGACGATCATGACGAAGGCGGCGGGCCCCGACCGCGTCGGCCGGGTCATGGCCGTTCTCGGTATCCCCATGCTGCTCGGCCCCATCGGTGGCCCGATCCTCGGCGGCTGGCTGATCGAGGCGGCGAGCTGGCACTGGATCTTCCTGATCAACCTGCCCATCGGCATCATCGCCCTGGCCGCCGCGTTCATCATCCTGCCGTCCGACCAGGCCTCGCCGTCCGAGTCCTTCGACTTTCTCGGCATGCTGCTGCTGTCGCCGGGTCTGGCGCTGTTCCTGTTCGGTGTGTCGTCCATCCCGGAGGTGGGCACCGTCGCCTCGGCCCGCGTGCTGGCTCCCGGTGTGATCGGCCTGGTCCTGATCGTCGCATTCATCTTCCACGCGCTGCGCAAGGACCACCCGCTCATCGACCTGCACCTGTTCAAGAACCGGCAGCTGTCGGTCGCGGTCATCACGACTTCGCTGTTCATCGTCGCGTTCATGGGTGCCGGTCTGCTGTTCCCGAGCTACTTCATCCAGGTCGGCGGGCACACCACGCTCGCGGCCGGCCTGCTGATGGCTCCGCAGGGTATCGGCGCGATGCTGACGATGCCGGTGGCCGGACGACTCGTCGACAAGATGGGCCCCGGCAAGATCGTGCTGACGGGTCTGCCGCTGATCCTCATCGGCCTGGGCGTCTTCACACAGGTGGCGGCGGATTCGCCGACCTGGCTGCTGATGGGTGCGCTGTTCGTGATGGGCATGGGCATGGGCTGCACCATGATGCCGCTGATGACCGCGGCGATCGTGACACTGTCGAACGAGCAGGTCGCGCGCGGTTCCACGCTGATGAACATCGTCCAGCAGACCGCGGGTTCGATCGGTACCGCCGTCATGTCGGTGGTCCTCACCAACCAGTTGCTCGATCGCGGTCTCGACAGTCAGACGGTCGCGATGCAGCACGTGCCCGAGGTCGCCGCACAGGAGCCTCCCGGAATGGTGGACCAGGTGCTGAGCCAGGCCGCCGACGCGTTCGGCAACACGTTCCTGGTCGCCACCGTGCTGATCGCGTTGACGCTCATCCCGGCGTTCATGCTGCCGCGGAAGAAGTCGGTCAACCCGCATCTCGAGGCCGAGGGTGCCCCGACGGTCATGATGCACTGATCGGGCTCGTCCCGAGCGAACGTCGCCGAGGGGGGGAAGAGCAACCGACTTTCCTCCCTCCGCCGCTTCCTGAACAGGACGAAGTGAGTTGGGGTTTTCACCAATTCCCTCAACCACCCCGAGCCCTTCCCCGAGAGGAAACACCCCT
>NZ_JBHVEY010000008.1:61339-83634 GCF_042802055.1 Rhodococcus sp. NPDC057529 | reverse complement strand
ATTTGGGGGGGGGGGGGTACCCGGAGGGTAGGGGGAAATGGTTCGGTTTCTCCCCAGGGAAATTTCGCGGGGGGCGAAAACCCCGTTCCCTTTCCCCCCCTCGGCCGTTTCCGGAATAGGCCGAAGTGGTTGAATGTTGCAATAAGTTCATGCAAATGCATGGAGTTCTGACGCGAGAGGAACAGCTATGCAGTTCGGAATCTTCACCGTCGGCGACGTCACGGCCGATCCCACTACCGGCCGCACCCCCACCGAGCACGAGCGCATCACGGCGATGACGACCATCGCCAAGCACGCCGAGGACGTCGGACTCGACGTGTTCGCCACCGGAGAGCACCACAACCCGCCGTTCGTGCCGTCGTCGCCCACCACCATGCTGGGCTACCTCGCCGCGCAGACCGAGAAGATCATCCTGTCCACGTCCACGACGCTGATCACCACCAACGACCCGGTGAAGATCGCCGAGGACTACGCGATGCTGCAGCACCTCGCGGACGGCCGGGTGGATCTGATGATGGGCCGCGGAAATACGGCCCCCGTCTATCCGTGGTTCGGCCAGGACATCCGGCAGGGCATCCCGCTGGCGCTCGAGCACTACCGGTTGCTGCGCCGACTGTGGGACGAGGACGTCGTGGACTGGCAGGGGCAGTTCCGCACCCCGCTGCAGGGCTTCACGTCCACGCCGCGCCCGCTCGACGGGATCCCGCCGTTCGTCTGGCACGGGTCGATCCGCAGCCCGGAGATCGCCGAGATCGCTGCATTCCACGGCGACGGCTTCTTCGCCAACAACATTTTCTGGCCCAAGGAGCACTACATCGCCCTGATCAACCTCTACCGCGAGCGGTACGAGCACTACGGTCACGGTCGCGCCGACCAGGCGATCGTCGGACTGGGCGGGCAGGTGTTCATGCGCCGCAACGCCAAGGACGCCGTCGACGAGTTCCGGCCCTACTTCGACAACGCCCCGGTCTACGGTCACGGGCCGAGCCTCGAGGACTTCACGGACCAGACCCCGCTGACCGTCGGCACGCCTGAGCAGGTGATCGAGAAGACCCTGACGTTCGCCGACTTCTTCGGCGACTACCAGCGCCAGTTGTTCCTCGTCGACCACGCGGGACTTCCCCTGAAGACGGTGCTCGAGCAGCTGGACCTGCTCGGCGGCGAGGTCGTGCCCGTGCTGCGCAAGGAGTTCGCCGCCCGCAGGCCTGCCGGGGTGCCGGACAACCCGCCGACGCACGCGTCGATGAAGTCCGATCGCGAGCCGGTCGATGCCGCCCGTCAGTAGGACCGAACGGGCGGCCGAGGCGTGGGAGGCGCTGTTCCGCGCGCAGGTCGCGGTGATGCGGAACCTCGCCGCCGACGACGTGTGGGACGAGCTGAGCATGCGCGAGTACGACGTGCTGTTCACCCTCGGCCGGGCGCCCGAGCGCCGACTGCGCCTGCACGACCTCAATCGGGAGATCCTGCTCAGCCAGCCCTCGCTGAGCAGGCTCGTCGAGCGGCTGGCCGGCTCCGGGTACGTCACCAGGGAGTGCGATCCCGGCGACCGCCGCGGGACCGTCGTCGCACTGACCGCGGAGGGTGCGCGCGTGCAGAAGTCCGTCGGACGCAGGCACGCGGCGAGCATCCGGCGGCACGTGGGCCCGGCACTGTCCGACAACGAATTCGACACGCTCACCCAACTCTGCGCGAAACTGCGCGGCGCACAGGACTGACGAAAGGCACGATGGAGCAGTGAGCAATCTGGAGACGAACACGGTGGAAGAGCGGTGCGAGTCGCACCCCGACGGCGGCGGCATCCAGGTGCTCGGCGCGCGCGAGGTCCCGCTCGGCGGCCCCCGCGCGATGCCGGTCCGGCGCACCCTCCCGCAACGCGACCGTTCGCTGATCGGCGCCTGGTGCTTCGCCGACCACTACGGTCCGGACGACGTCGCGAAGACGGGCGGGATGAACGTGCCGCCGCACCCGCACACGGGACTGCAGACGGTGAGCTGGCTGTTCACCGGCGAGATCGAACACCGCGACAGCATCGGCTCGCACGCGATGGTGCGTCCCGGTGAGGTCAACCTGATGACCGCGGGGCGAGGGATCGCGCACTCCGAGGTGTCGACACCGCAGACGCGGATCCTGCACGGCGCGCAACTGTGGGTGGCGTTGCCGGCGTCGGCGCAGGACGCGGAGCCGGCATTCGAGACGTACGCGCCCGACCCGGTCGTCCGGGGCGGGGCGACGGTGCGGGTGTTCCTCGGAAGCACGGTGGGCTCCACGTCGCCGGTGCGCACGTTCACACCGCTGCTCGGTGCGGAGATCCTGCTGGAGCCGGGTGCGGATCTCACCCTCGACATCGAGCGCGGCTTCGAGGTGGGGGTGCTCGTGGACGAGGGTGAGGTGCAGCTGCGTGGGACCACGCTGCGGTGGGCGGAACTCGGCTATCAGCCGCCCGGCGAGTCGCTGGTGGTGCTGCGCAACACGGGCGGTACCCGGGCGCGGCTGCTGGTGCTCGGCGGCGAGCCGCTCGGCGAGCAGGTGATCATGTGGTGGAACTTCCTCGGCCGCAGCCATGAGGACATCGTCGGCTACCGCCGCGAGTGGCAGTCCGAACTCCGGGGTGCCGTCCCCGCCGACCCCCGGTTCGGCACGGTCGAGGGCTACGACGGTGATCCGCTGCCCGCCCCCGAACTGCCGAACAGCCGTCTGAAACCACGCGGCTGAGGGCCCCGGCCGGATCAGTAACTGGTCAGCGACGTGTTGGCGCCGCACAGCACCACGCAGAGCGGTGTGTCGCCGGCGGGGCGGAGTTGTCCGGTGACGATCGCGGCGAGCGCCGCCGCGGTGCCGTGCTCGACGACGATCCGGAATTCCTCCCACAGCAGCGTTCGCGCGTCGATCAGGGTTTCGTCGTCGACGATCAGGCTGGAGACGGGCCGCGAGCGGACCGTCTCCCAGGCGATGGACCCGATCCGGGTGGCACCGAGCGAATCGCCGGCGATGCTGTCGATGTCGATGTCCGCGGGTTCCCGGGCGGCGACCGCGGAGTGCAGCGTCGCCGCTCCGCGCGGTTCCACGCCGAAGATGCTGTCGTCCTCGCCGCTGCCGGCGATGACGCCGGCCAGCAGTCCGCCGCCGCCGACGGCGATCACATAGGAGAGCGGCTCGGCGACGTCGTCCTGGATCTCGAGTGCGATGGTGCCCGCCCCGGCGACGATGTCGGGGAGATCGTAGGCGTGCAGGGCGAGTGCGTTCGAGGACGCGGCGAGTTCCCTCGCGTACTCGGCCGCCTCGGCGTACCGGTCGCCGACCGTGCGCACGTCCGCGCCGAGCGCGATGAGCTTGTCGATCTTGACGTCGGGTGCCGTGACGGGGACGACCACCGTGCACTTCACACCACGGAGCCGTGACGCCCACGCAGCCCCGATGGCGGCGTTCCCGCCGGATGCGATGACGACGCCTGCGTCGTCGAGGCGGCCGTCCTCCTCGGCGTGCAACAGCGCGTTGAGGCTGCCCCGTACCTTGAACGAGCCGCCGTACTGCAGGAATTCGAGTTTGAAGATCACCGGCACGGCGCCGTGAACGGTGGGCACGGTGGTGCGGAACGTGGGTGTCCGCCGGATCAGGCCGGTGATGCGCTCACGCGCCCTGTCCACGGATCTGCGATCGACGGAGTCAGCCATGGTGTCATCGTGTCATCCCGCGCGCCGCGGCCGGCGCGGCTGCGTGATCGTGTCCCTCTACTCCTGATTCCGTAGCGAATCCCACGCGGCGCGCGCCAGTTCGGGCGCGACCGCGGTGGGGTCGGCCCGCTCGTCGACGCCCGGCGAGCGCCCGCAGCCAGACTTGCACGTACAGCTCTTCCTTGTTCGGGAAGTGGTGGTAGACGGCTCCCACGCTGACCCCGGCCTCGTGCCGGATGTCGGCCAGCCGGGTGCCGAGGACGCCGCGGCGGGCGAAATGGCCCTCCGCCACGTCCAGTAACAGACTCTGAATCGGCACATACCGAATCTAGTTCGGTCGCGGTCCTGGGGACAGTGAGTTCGGAGGATTCCGGCGAAGGGCGACGTCGTTCCTGAGACGATGAGGACGTGCGCACTCCGCGACAGCCCCGACGGATCCCGCCCCGGACGGGACGTCTGGTGTCCCCGCCGACCCGCCCGTTGCGACGTCCCGGTCCGCCGCCGTCGCTGCTCCACGAGTTCGAGCGAGCCGGCCTCCTCGACGGGCTCAGCGGACCGGACCGGTCCGCGCGCATGGGGGTGCTGAACACCCTCATCGAGGACGGGGCGTCGATCGACGACCTTCGCGGCGCCGCGCGCGGCGATCGCCTCGCACACCTGCTGCTCGAGCACGCGCTGTCGCCGAAGGGCCGGTACAGCATCGACGACATCGCCGGGAAGGTGGGCGTCACCGTCGACGACGCCCGCCGGTGGTTCCGGGCGATCGGCCGGGGTGCGTCGGCGGACGGCACGTTCTACGACGACGGCGACCTCGACCTCGCGCGCGGACTCGAGCAGTACCGGGATCTGGGGCTCGACGAGAGCGCCATCTTCGCCGCCGCTCGGGTCCTCGGCCGCAACCTCTGGACGGTCGCCGGCGCCGCGGACTCGCTCCTGCAGGAGCGGCTCGAGGCGTCGCGCGAACACCCCGAGGTGGCCCTGCGGTACGCGGTGGAGATGCGTCGCATCGTGGATTTCGAGGCGCAGATCCTGGCGCACCTCATCGCCACGGCTCTGCGCCATCAACTGCGGTCCGACGCGGTGGGGATCGCGGGCGACTCGAACCTCCAGGTGCGGGGTGCGCAGGACGTCGGGGTCTGTTTCGCCGAACTCGTCGGATTCACGTTGCTCGGGGAGCAGGCGGAGCCCGCCGATCTGGGCCGGGTGGCCGAGCGCCTCGACCGGGTGGCCACGGATCTGGTGTCGCCGCCGGTGCGTCTGGTGAAGACGATCGGGGACGCCGTCATGATGGTCTCGCCCGATCCCAACGCGCTGGCGCACGTCGCGCTCGACCTCGTGCAGGCCGCGCGCGCCGAGGGGCTCCCGCAGTTGCGGGCCGGGATCGCCTGGGGCACGGCGGTACCGAGCGCAGGCGACTGGTTCGGCAGGCCGGTCGCCATGGCCGGGCGCGTCGTCACGGTCGCGCCGTCCCAGGAGGTGGTCGTGACGGGGGAGTTCTACGACGAACTGGACGGCGACGAGTTCTGGGGCGAACCGGCGGGCAGTCACCGGCTCGAGGGAATCGATGCCCCACAGAAGCTTTTCGGGATCGGCCGTCGTTCCGTGGCCTGACCGGCGCGCCGCCGGAAACGTGTCGTACCCTCGCGATACGGTCATGGCACAGCTCACAGAAGCACATCGAGCGAGGCGCAACATGACTGGCGATTCGGGCGCAGACTGGCATTTCTACGCAGTGGTGGAGACCGCGGTGGACGGCGGTCACACGCTCGCCGCGTTCGGGCCGAGGCCGACGGCGCTCGACGCCCTCCGGCTGGCCGTCCATTCGGTCAACCACACCGCGTATTCGGTTCTCGAACAGGGGATTGCGGGTGATCCGCGGGCCGATGCGAGCGTCGTCGAGCGGTTGCCGATCACGTCGTTCACCATCCGGCGGCACCGCCGCAGCACGAGTGAACTCGACGCCCGCTGGATGCTGAACGGCGGCAGGCATCACCGGTAGGGGGCTATCGGGGTTCCGCGGTGAGGTAGTACTCGAGCACGGGCCCGACCCACCGCATCAGTTGTTCGTGGGTCATGCCCGCGAGGGGCGGCACCCGGAGTACGTAGCGGGAGAAGGCGAGTCCGAGGACCTGCGACCCGACGAGGGCCGCGCGCTCGTCGGCGTGATCGGCCGCGACCGCTGCGAGTGCGGGCGCCACCTGGCGGGCGAAGACCTGCAACATCGCCTCGGCGGCCCGCGGACTGCTGGCCGCCGCGCGGAGCAGGGGGAGGAACGCGCCGTCGTTCTCCCACACCGCGAAGAAGCGCGGCATCAGCACGGTCGCGAGTTCGTGCACGGGAACGTCGTGGAGGTCGGGGAGGTGCAGGTCGAATTCGGCGGCCTCGGCGAACAGCGACTCCTTGTTGGTGAAGTACCGGACCACGAGTGCGGGGTCGACGCCCACGTCCGATGCGACGGCGCGCATCGTCGTGCGTTCGTAACCGTCGGCGCCGAACCGGGCGCGGGCCGCGTCGAGGATCGCGGCGCGGGTGGCGACGGCGGAGCGGGCGCGGCGTTCGGGCATTCCCGAAGTGTAGTCAACAACTGTTGACCTGACGTCGGGATGCGTCTACCGTCAAAGTCAACAGTTGTTGACTTGCTGGGAACCTTTCGATCGGAGGCGGGCGTCATGAAGCACATCGACGTGGTGGTGATCGGCGCGGGGCCCACCGGATGCATGCTCGCGGCCGAGTTGGCGACGGCGGGCCGATCCGTGACGGTGCTCGACAAACGCGCCGCGCCGTCGACCCTCAGCCGCGCATTCGGCGTCCACGCCCGCACTCTCGAACTGCTCGACGCCCGCGGACTCGCCGACCGTCTCGTGGCCACCGGCGCCGCCTCACCGGGCCTGAAACTGTGGCGCGGCGCAGCTCTGAACCTCGGGCGCCTGCGGTCCCGCTTCCCGTACGTCCTCGTCACGCCCCAACAGAACGTCGACGCCCTCCTCGAGTCGCACGCCCGGGAGCGCGGCGCCGACTTCGTCCGGGGATTCACAGTCACCGGGGTGGAGCAGGACGGGGACGGCGTCCGCGTTCACGGCCACGACGGATCGGGACGCGACAGCACGTTCCACGCGGTGTACGCGGTCGGTGCGGACGGCGCGCACAGCGTGGTGCGGACGATGATCGGGCAACCGTTCCCGGGCAGGGCCGTACTACGGTCGATCATGCTCGCCGACGTCGAACTCGCGAACCCGCCGGACAACCTCGTGACCGTCAACGCCGTCCGCGACGGATTCGCCTTCATCGCGCCGTACGGCGACAACCTGTTTCGCGTGATCGCCTGGAACCGCCGACATCAGGTGGACGACAGCGCCCCCGTGGACCGGGAGGAACTGCGCAGCACCATCCGACTCGCGATGGGCACGGACTACGGACTCGGCGACGTGCGGTGGCAGTCGCGATTCCACAGCGACGAACGGCAGGTCCCGCAGTACCGGACGGGCCGGGTGTTCCTCGCAGGCGATGCCGCCCACGTGCATTCACCGGCAGGCGGCCAGGGGATGAACACCGGCATTCAGGACGCGATGAATCTCGGCTGGAAACTCGCGGCCGTTCTCGGCGGCGCGGACGACGCGGTGCTCGACACCTACCACTCCGAACGGCACCCGGTGGGGCGGCTGGTGCTGCGGTCGAGCGGTGCCACGATGCGCATGATGACCGTGCGGCCGTGGATTCTCCGGAAGTTGCGGAACGGCGCGGTGGCAGCGCTTCTCGGCTTTCCGCCGATCGGCGACGCGGTGGCGCGGATGTTCTCGGGTATCGGAATCGGCTACGGCCACGACGCCGGCGACAGCGCCCTGGTCGGCCGACGGGCCGAGGACGTGCCCACCGACGCCGGCCGGCTGTACGAGGTGCTGCGCTCGGGCGGATTCGTCCTGGTCACCGAGCCGGGGGTGCCTGTTCCCGGTGGCATTCACGCGGTGACCAGGACCGATGCCGGGCCCGCACTGCTCGTGCGTCCCGACGGGTATGTCGCGTGGGCGGGTGACAGTGCATCGGGGCTGTGGCGGGGTGTCCTGGAACGCTGGACCGCCCGCACCGCGATCGGGACCGGGTCGGTCAGCCGGTGACCTCCGAGTTGAAGGCTTGCGCCCGCAGGTCCCGCGCGAGGTGATCCCGCTGCTCGAGCACCAGCCGGCGCAGCGCGGCGGGCGCATCGGTGTTACTCGCGAGCCATGCGTCCGCCGCGTCGAGGTTCGTCGCGGCCGGGAACAACCCGACCACGATCCGCCGGGCGATCTCGATGCTGCGCGTCTCCCACACCGAGCGGATCGACGCGAAGTAGTCGGCGGCGTAGCTGGCAACGAGGTCGTGCCGGGCGCCTGCGCGGAACCCGGCGATGATCGCGCCGAGATGGTCGTTGGACAAGGTGCGGTCGTGGAAGATCGCGTCCCAGGCCTTCGCCTTCACGTCCGGGTCCGGTCGCGAGAACGTCGCCCGCAGGTACGCGGTGCGGCCGGAACCGGTGTCGTCGCGGCGCAGTTCACCGTCGAGGTCCGCGTCGCCGGCGTGCCCGGTGGCGGCGAGCGCGCCCCTCAGCGCCCACCGCAGGTCCGGGTCGAGCGACAACCCGGTCGGTGCCCGCCCGTCGATGTCGAGCAGCGACCGGATGTCCTCCGCGCGACTGTCGTCCACCTCGGCGGCGGCCGCCACCGTACGTGCCCAGGCGAGTTGGCTCCCCGACGCAGGCGGGGCGTCCCACAATGCACGCCACGTGTGGTCGAGCCACCCGCGGCGCGCGGCGCCGCGCGCACTCTCGGGCAGGTAGTGCTCGATCGCGTACGGGGCGTTGGCCAGCACGGACGTGAGCAGCGTCAGGTGCGATTCCGCAGGGGAGAACCGCTGGGCCATCGACAGATACCGCGTCGCGCCCAGTTCGCTGTCGCGGGTCGTGTTCCACAGCGACGACCAGATCAGGCCGCGCGCCAGCGGGTCCCGCACCCGGTCGAGGGAACGCTCGACGGTGCTCAGCGATCGTTCGTCCAACCGCACCTTCGCGTACGTCAGGTCCGCGTCGTTGAGCACCACGAGCGGCGCGTCGTCGAGGTCGATCGGAGTGCGGGCGTCCGCGAGGTCGACCTCGACCCGCTGTACACACACGAGATCGCCCGCCGCGTCGAAGTCGTAGCGTCCCACGCCGAGCCGATGTGGGCGCGGATCGGTCTGCACGATCGCGGCGCGCCCGTCGGCGTCCCGTTCCAGGCTCAGCGCCGACACCCCGGTGGTCTGCAACCAGGCGCGTGCCCAGCTCGTCAGGTCCCGGCCCGACGTCGCCGACAGCTCCGTCAGCAGATCCGTGAGAGTGGTGTTTCCGAATGCGTGGGCGCGGAAGTAGCGGCGCGCCCCCTCGAAGAACGCCTCCCGCCCGGCGTACGCGACGAGTTGCTTGAGGACACTGGCGCCCTTCGCGTACGTGATGCCGTCGAAGTTCAGTTTCGCGGCCTCGAGGTCGACGATGTCCGCGACGATCGGATGCGTCGTCGGCAACTGGTCCTGCAGGTACGCCCAGGCCTTGCGGCGGTTGGCGAAGGCCACCCACGCGTCGGTCCACCGGGTGGCCTCCGCATTGGCAAGAGCGCCCATGTAGTCGGCGAACGACTCCTTGAGCCACAGGTCGTCCCACCACACCATCGTGACGAGGTCGCCGAACCACATGTGGGCCATCTCGTGCAGGATCGTGTTCGCGCGGCCCTCGTACTGGGAATCCGTGGCGGCGCCGCGGAACACATACGCCTCGGTGAACGTCACGCAGCCCGGGTTCTCCATCGCCCCGAGGTTGTACTCGGGGACGAACACCTGGTCGTACTTGCCGAACGGGTACGGGTAGTCGAAACCGTCCGCGAAGAATCCCAGCCCCTGCCGGGTGATCTCGAAGATCGTGTCGGCGTCGAGGTGCTGCGCGAGCGACGCCCGGCAGAGGACACCCAGCGGGATCGTGAGATCGCCGCCGCTCCACTCCGAGTTCACCCGGTGGTAGGGCCCGGCCACGATCGCGGTGATGTACGTGGAGATCGGCAGGGTCGGCGCGAACGTGACGACCTGGCCGTCGGTCGTGTCCACCCGTTCGGCGATCTCCCGGTTGGAGACCACCTCCCACCCGTGCGGCGCGGTGACGACGAACGTGAACGGCGCCTTCAGGTCCGGCTGCTCGAAGCACGCGAACACCCGCCGCGCGTCCGCCGGTTCGTACTGCGTGTAGAGGTACGTCTGCCCGTCTGCCGGGTCGAGGTATCGGTGCAGGCCCTCACCGGAACGGCTGTACTCGCCGCGGGCGGCCACGGTCACGACGTTCGATTCCCGCAGCCCGCTCAACGCGATGCGGGCGCCGTCGTAGTCGACGGGGACGCTTGCTCCGTTGACCGTCACGGACTCCACGCCGGCCCCGAGGAAGTCGAGCCAGGTCGTGGACGTGCTCGCGGTGAACTCGACGGTGGTCGTGGTCGCGAACGTCCCGACCTCCGGGTCGACGGCGCCGAGGATGTCCAGTTCCACTCGATAGCCGAGAACGTCGATCGCGCGGGAACGTTCGGCGGTTTCGGCTCGGGTCAGGTTCGCGGTGCTCACGGGTCGATCCTGCCAGCCGGGCCGGTCGTCCGTGTCGCTACCGGTTGCTCAGCACGGATCCGACGCCCGCCGCGACGACGAGCGCGATCGCGGCGAGCGACTGCAGTCCGAGGACCTGCCCGAGCACGATCACCCCGGCGAGGGTCGCGGCCGCCGGTTCCAGCGCGATGAGTACGGCGAACACCTTCTTGCTCATCACCCGCAGCGCCCGCAGTTCGAGCGAGTACGGAATCACCGAGGACAGCAGGGCCACCGCCGCGCCGACGGCCAGGATCCTGGGGTCGAACAGTGCGGTGCCACCCGACACCGCGCCGAGCGGAATCGTCAGCACCGCGGCGACGATGCTCGCCCCGGCCAGGCCGTCCGCGCTGGGTACCCTCGCGGCGAGGTGGGAGCCGGCGACGATGTAGCCGGCCCAGGCCGTTCCGGCGACGAGCGCGAAGCCCACTCCCACGAGGTCGAGGGACTCGGCGCCCGAGTTCTCGCGCAGGCCGAGCAGGACCACCCCGGTCAGTGCCGCGAGCACCCACACACCGTCCTGCAGTCTCCGCGACAGCACGGCGGCGAGGGTGAGCGGACCCAGGAATTCGATGGTGACCGCCGTGCCGAGCGGGAGCCGCGCGAGTGCCTCGTAGAACGCCGAGTTCATCACGGCGAGTGCTACTCCGAGTGCGAGAACACCCTGCTGCTGTGTGCGTGTCCACCGTCGCCACCGCGGTCGCACGATCACCCCGAGGATGATCGCCGCAATCGTCAGGCGCAGGGACACGGCGCCGCCCGCGCCGACCGCATCGAACAGCGTGCTCGCGAATGCGGCACCGAACTGGACGGACAGTACCGATCCGAGGACCGAGACGACGGGGAGAAGTTGACTGCGCGGCGCGGCTGTCACGGGTGTGCGCTGCCCGGGGTCACCGGCCGGTGAAGTTCGGAGTGCGACGGTCGAGCATCGCGCCGACGGCCTCGTGATGGTCCGCGGTGTGGTGGGCGAGCGACTGCATGGCCGCCGACAGTTCGAGGTGGCTCTCGAGGCTCTGGTGACGGCCCTCGCGCAGCAGTTTCTTGGTCATTCGCAGCACCTGCGGCGGGTTGACCGCCACGCGGTCGGCGAGTGCGCGTGCCGCGTCGTGGAGTTCTCCGGGTTCGACGACCTGCGAGACGAGTCCCCATTCGAGCGCCTTCGCGGCGTCGATCGCGTCGCCGGTGAACGCCATCTCGCTGGCCCGCGCCATCCCCACGGCCTGCGGAAGGAACCAGGCGCCGCCGTCGCCGGGAACGAGTCCGACCTTGACGAAGCTCTCGGCGAACACGGCGGCCGTGGAGGCGATCCGCATGTCGCACATCAGCGACAGGTCGCAGCCGGCGCCGATCGCGGGTCCGTTGACGGCGGCGATGGTCGGCACCTCGCAGTGGTAGAGGGCGAGCGGGATGCGCTGGATGCCGTGCCGGTAGCCCTGACGCAGGTCGGCGGGGGAGCCGCCGAACATTCCCGCGCGGTCGCGCATGTGCTTGACGTTGCCGCCGGAGGAGAACGCCGAACCGGCACCGGTGACGATCGCGGCGCGCACACTGGGATCACCGTTGACCTCGGCCACCGCATTCTCGAGCGCCTCGATCACGTCCGGCTCGGAGATGGGATTACGGGCCTCCGGGCGGTTGAGCGTCCAGGTGACGATGTCGCCTTCGCGGGTGGTGAGCACGGCGTCGGTCATGGACGACTCCCTCGGGTGTGAGCGCGGATTCGAGACCGTCCCAGTCTGTCACCCGCTCAGATGCCGGTGCGCCGCACCAGTGCGTCGGTCGCGGACGGCGCGAACATGCCGAGCAGCCGGAACACTTCGGCGTAACCGGGGAGCAGTTCGATCGGGCGGGTGCGCACCGCCGTGACGAACCATTCCGCCGCCTGCTCGGGAGTCAGTGCCGCCATCGCGTCGTAGTCCGTGGTGGGCGCGATCATCGGTGTGCGGACCAACGGGAAGTCGAGGGTGGTCACCGAGATCCCGCGGTCGCGCAGTTCGGCGCCGAGGCTGCGGCCGAACGCACCGACGGCCGCCTTGGACGCGTGGTAGGCCGAGAACTTCGGCATGACCCCGGCCGGCACACCCCACGTCGCGACGTTGATGACGTGCCCCTCGCCGCGCTCGAGCATCGACGGGAGCAACTTCAGGGTCAGCCGCGTCGAGCCGAAGTAGTTGACCGCCATGGTGCGTTCGAAGTCGTGGAAGCGGTCCAGCGAGTCCTCCACGGTCCGCCGGATCGACCGTCCGGCGTTGTTGACGAGTACGTCGACGGGTCCGATCTCCCCGAGCACCCGCGCGACGAGGGCGTCGACGGACTCGGGGTCCGTGAGGTCGCACGGGACGGCGTGGGCGTCGCAACCCGACCGCAGGATGTCATCGCGCACCGACTCGAGGGCGTCGGAGCGACGGGCGACGAGGACGACCTCCGCGCCGAGGGTCGCGAGCCGGCGTGCCGCCGCTTCGCCGACGCCGGAGGAACCGCCGGTGACGAGGATCCGCTTGCCGGCGACGGTGTGGCCCGTTCCCGGGACCAGTCGGGCTGCCAGGGTGCGCGGGGTGGGGAGTGGGTTGAGCGCGGCCTGGGTGAGCATCTGTCGGATCACGTGACCAGGATGTCAGCTCGCCGAGCGAACCGCAGCCGAATAACAATCAATCGTGCTTGCTTTTTTATCGGGTCGGTGTGATGCTGGTCGCATGGCTGAACTGCAGAGGTTCATCGATGATCTGTGCGCCGAGAACGACTCGCTGGACGCGCTCGTCGCCGACCTCCCCGACACCCGCTGGGCCGATCCGACACCGGCCGAGGGCTGGACCATCGCCCACCAGATCGGGCATCTGCTGTGGACCGACGAGGCCGCGCTGCTGGCGATCACCGACCCCGACGGCTTCACCGAGCAGCTGACGGTGGCCGCCGCGAACCCCGGTGGATTCGTCGACGCCGGCGCCGCCGAACACGCCCGGCGCGCACCCGCGGAACTCCTGGCGGCGTGGCGTTCGGCGCGGAACCGACTCGCGGAGGCCCTCCTGGCGGTGCCGCCCGGGCAGAAGATCCTCTGGTACGGCCCGCCGATGAAGGCGGCGTCGATGGCGACCGCCCGGTTGATGGAGACCTGGGCGCACGGCCAGGATGTCGCCGACGCGCTCAGAGTGCCTCGCAAGCCCACCGAGCGGTTGAAGAGCATCGCCCACCTCGGCGTCCGCACCCGCGACTTCGCCTACGCCGTCAACGAACTCGCCCCGCCCGCGGAGGAGTTCCGCGTCGAACTCACCGCCCCCGACGGGGTGTCCGTCTGGACGTGGGGTCCCGAGGACGCCGCGCAGAAGGTCACCGGTCCCGCCGAGGACTTCTGCCTTCTCGTCACCCAGCGCGCGAACCGTGCCGACCTCACCCTCGAGGCCACCGGCGCGGACGCCGACGCGTGGCTGAACATCGCTCAGGCCTTCGCGGGCCCGGCGGGCGGCGGCCGTGAGGCGGGAACCCGATGACCGTGCGGATCGGCAACTGCTCCGGCTTCTACGGCGATCGTCTGTCGGCGATGCGCGAGATGCTCGAGGGCGGCGAACTCGACTACCTGACCGGCGACTACCTCGCCGAACTCACCATGCTGATCCTCGGCCGCGACCGCATGAAGGACCCGAACCGCGGCTACGCCAAGACGTTCCTGCGTCAGGCGGAGGACTGCCTCGGGTTGGCCCTCGACAGGGGAGTCCGCATCGTCGCGAACGCCGGCGGCCTCAACCCGGCCGGTCTCGCGGACGCATTGCGGGAGGTGAACGACAAGCTGGGGCTGCAGGCGAAGATCGCCCACGTCGAAGGGGACGACCTGATCGGCCGGGCCGCCGAACTGGGGCTGGGCAGCCCGCTCACCGCCAACGCCTACCTCGGCGCGTGGGGCATCGTCGAATGCCTGAACGCCGGCGCCGACGTCGTCGTCACCGGGCGGGTCACCGACGCGTCCGTGATCGTGGGCCCTGCAGCCGCGCATTTCGGCTGGCAGCGAGACGCCGTCGATCAGCTCGCCGGTGCCGTGGTGGCCGGGCACGTCATCGAGTGCGGCACGCAGGCGACGGGCGGCAACTACGCGTTCTTCACCGAGATCGACGACCTCGACCGACCCGGATTCCCGATCGCCGAGATCGACTCGGACGGGTCGTCCGTCATCACCAAGCATCCCGGCACGGGCGGCGCCGTCACCGTCGGCACCGTCACCGCGCAGTTGCTGTACGAGATCACCGGTGGCCGCTACGCCGGTCCCGACGTGACCGCGCGGATCGACACCGCCGCACTGTCACAAAACGGCCCGGACCGGGTCCGGATCAGCGGCGTCACCGGGGAGGCGCCGCCGCCGCAGCTCAAGGTGTCGCTGAACACGCTCGCCGGTTTCCGCAACGAGGCCGTGTTCGTGCTCACCGGCCTCGACATCGAGGCCAAGGCAGCGCTCGTGAAGCGGCAACTCGAGGGGTGGCTGCCCACCCGGCCCGCCGAACTCGATTGGTCGCTCGCTCGCACCGACCACACGGACGCCGACACCGAGGAGGCGGCCAGCGCGCTGCTGCGCTGCGTGGTCCGGGACCCCGACGCCAACGCCGTCGGTCGCGGATTCTCCTCCGTCGCAGTAGAAATGGCCCTCGCCAGCTACCCCGGATTCACGTTGACGGCACCGCCCGGTCAGGGGCAGCCCTACGGGGTGTTCACCCCCGGCTACGTGTACGCAAAGGAGGTGCCACACGTCGCGGTGCTGCCGGACGGTACCCGCGTCGACATCGAACCCGCCACCGACGTCCGGGAACTCGCGGACGTCGACGAGCCCGCGCTCCCGGAGCCGCGCGGCGCCGAACCCACGATCCGGATCGCGCTCGGCACCATCGCCGGGGCACGCAGCGGCGACAAGGGCGGCAACGCGAACGTCGGGGTGTGGGTGCGCACCGACGAGCAGTGGCGGTGGCTGGTCCACGCACTGACCGTCGACGAGGTGAAGCGCCTGCTCCCGGAGGCCGCCGATCTCACCGTCACGAGGTACGTGCTGCCGGAACTGCGCGCCGTCAACTTCGTGATCGAGGGAATCCTCGGGCAGGGCGTCGCGTCCCAGGCTCGGTTCGACCCGCAGGCCAAGGGCCTCGGCGAATGGCTGAGGTCCCGGCACCTCGACATACCCACAGCACTTCTACCCGAAGGGACACCGTTGTGAGCGTGTGGGACACACCGGAGCGGCAGGACCTGCGCAAGACCGTGCGCAGCTTCGTCGAACGAAAGATACTGCCCAACCTGGACGAGTGGGAGCGCGACGGCGAACTGCCCCGCACCCTCCACCGTGAGGCCGCCGAACTGGGACTGCTCGGCGCCGGCTTCCCCGAATCCGTCGGAGGTGAGGGCGGTGACCTCGTCGACGCGGTGCTGATCTGCGAGGAATTCCACCAGGCGGGTGCGTCGGGCGGTGTGTTCGCTTCCCTGTTCACGTCGGGGATCGCACTGCCGCACCTCGCCGCGGCGGGCGATCCGGACCAGATCGAGAAGTGGGTCCGCCCCACCCTGCGCGGCGAACTCATCGGCTCGCTCGCCATCACCGAACCCGGCGGCGGTTCCGACGTCGGGCACCTGCGGACCACCGCGGTCCGCGACGGCGACCACTTCGTCGTCAACGGGTCCAAGACGTTCATCACGTCCGCCGTCCGCGCCGACTTCGTGGTCACCGCCGTCCGCACCGGCGGCCCCGGCGCGTCCGGGGTCTCCCTCCTCGTGATCGAGAAGGGCACACCCGGATTCGAGGTGGCGCGCAAACTCGACAAGATGGGCTGGCGTGCGTCGGACACGGCCGAACTGTCGTTCGTCGACGCGCGGGTACCCGCCGCCAACCTCGTCGGCGAGGAGAACAGCGGGTTCGCGCAGATCGCCCAGGCCTTCCTCACCGAGCGCATCGCCCTCGCCGCGCAGGCCTACTCCAGCGCGCAGCGGTGCCTCGACCTGACGCTGCAGTGGGTACGCGACCGGGAGACGTTCGGCCGTCCCCTGATCAGCAGGCAGTCGGTGCAGAACACGGTCACCGAGATGGCCCGCCGGACCGACGTCGCCCGCGTCTACACCCGGGCGCTGGTGGAACGGTCGCTCGTGTCGAACGAGGACTTCATCGCCGAGGTCTGCTTCGCGAAGAACACCGCCGTCGAGGCGGGGGAGTGGGTGGCCAACCAGGCCGTCCAGCTGTTCGGCGGCCTCGGCTACATGCGGGAGAGCGAAGTGGAACGGCAATACCGCGACATGCGGATCCTCGGAATCGGTGGCGGCACCACCGAGATCCTGACGGGGCTCGCGGCCAAGCGATTGGGGTATCAAGCATGACCACGTTGACATCCGCCCTGGACACCGGTTCGGAGGAGTATGCCGCGGCGGCCCGGGCCATGACGGAGAAACTCGCCGAGATCGACACCGAGCACGCGAAGGCGCTCGCGGGCGGCGGCGAGAAGTACACCGAGCGGCACAAGAAGCGCGGCAAACTCCTCGCCCGGGAGCGGATCGAACTGCTCCTCGATCCGGACTCGCCGTTCCTGGAACTGTGCCCGCTCGCGGCGTGGGGCAGCGACTTCCCGGTCGGCGCCAGCACCGTGGTGGGAATCGGGGTCGTGGAAGGCGTCGAATGCCTGATCGTCGCGAACGACCCGACGGTCCGCGGCGGAACCAGCAACCCGTGGACGCTGCGGAAGGGATTCCGCGCCAACGACATCGCCCGGCAGAACCGGCTTCCCGTCATCTCCCTCGTGGAATCCGGCGGCGCCGACCTTCCCACGCAGAAGGAAGTGTTCATTCCCGGTGGGCGCATGTTCCGCGACCTCACCCAGCTGTCCGCGGCGGGCATCCCGACCATCGCCCTCGTCTTCGGCAATTCGACGGCCGGCGGCGCGTACATCCCGGGCATGTCCGATCACGTCGTGATGATCAAGGAACGGTCCAAGGTGTTCCTCGCCGGACCGCCGCTCGTCAAGATGGCCACCGGTGAGGAATCCGACGACGAAACCCTGGGCGGCGCCGAGATGCACGCCCGCAAGTCCGGTCTCGCCGACTACTTCGCCGTCGACGAGCAGGACGCCATCCGGATCGGGCGCAGCATCGTCAAACGCCTGAACTGGAAGAAACAGGGCCCGGCGCCGCGCGCGGAGGTCGTCGAACCGCTCGAGGATCCCGAGGAACTCCTGGGCATCGTCCCCGCCGACCTCAAGATCCCGTTCGACCCCCGCGAGGTCATCGCCCGCATCGTCGACGGCTCCGACTTCGACGAGTTCAAGCCGATGTACGGATCGTCCCTCGTCACCGGCTGGGCCGAGTTGCACGGGTATCCGGTGGGCATCCTCGCCAACGCGCGGGGTGTGCTGTTCAGCGAGGAATCGCAGAAGGCCACCCAGTTCATCCAGCTGGCCAACCGCTCGAACACCCCGCTGCTGTTCCTGCACAACACGACCGGCTACATGGTCGGCAAGGAGTACGAGGAAGGCGGGATGATCAAGCACGGGTCGATGATGATCAACGCCGTCTCCAACTCCACCGTCCCGCACATCTCGATCCTGCTCGGTGCGTCGTACGGCGCCGGCCACTACGGGATGTGCGGGCGCGCGTTCGACCCCCGATTCCTGTTCGCCTGGCCGAGTTCCAAATCCGCCGTGATGGGCGGCGCGCAACTGGCCGGTGTCATCTCCATCGTCAGCCGGGCCTCCGCCGAGGCGCGGGGGCAGGCGTTCGACGAAGAGGCCGACGCCGGGATGCGCGCGATGATCGAAAACCAGATCGAGGCCGAATC
Source organism: Rhodococcus sp. NPDC057529 (assembly GCF_042802055.1). Classification (NCBI taxonomy): domain Bacteria; kingdom Bacillati; phylum Actinomycetota; class Actinomycetes; order Mycobacteriales; family Nocardiaceae; genus Rhodococcus; species Rhodococcus sp. NPDC057529. The sequence continues at coordinate 65,553 of NZ_JBHVEY010000008.1, read as the reverse complement.
GGTGCCGATGTTCCTGTCCGGTCGCCTCTACGACGACGGCGTCATCGACCCGCGCGACACCCGCACCGTGGTGGGAATGTGCCTGTCGGCCATTGCCAACGCCCCGATCGAAGGCGCCGAGAACTTCGGCGTCTTCCGAATGTGAGGCACTGATGACCGACCCCGTCGCTCCGCTCGCCCCTGCCATGATCCAGTCCGTACTGGTTGCCAACCGCGCCGAGATCGCCCGCCGCATCTTCGCCACCTGCCGCCGCTCAGGCATCGGGACCGTCGCCGTGTTCTCGGACGCCGACGCACTCAGCCCGCACATCACCGAGGCCGACGCCGCGGTCCGGTTGCCGGGCAACAGTCCCGCCGACACCTACCTGCGCGGTGACCTCGTCATCGAGGCGGCGCTCCTCGCCGGTGCCGACGCCATCCACCCCGGCTACGGGTTCCTGTCCGAGAACGCGGAATTCGCGCGCGCCGTCCACGATGCGGGGCTGACGTGGATCGGACCGCCCGCGCCCGCCATCGAGATGATGGGTTCCAAGGTCGAGTCCAAGAAGTTGATGGCCGCCGCCGGGGTCCCGGTGCTGGCCGAACTCGATCCGGACGCCGTCACCGAAGCCGATCTGCCGGTGCTGGTCAAGGCGTCCGCCGGCGGCGGCGGACGTGGCATGCGCGTCGTGCGTGCACTCGCGGACCTCCCGGAACAACTGGAAGGCGCGCGGCGCGAAGCGCAGTCGGCGTTCGGCGACCCGACCGTCTTCTGCGAGCGCTACCTCGAAACGGGCAGGCACATCGAGGTCCAGGTGATGGCCGACCGGCACGGAACCGTGTGGGCGGTGGGAGAGCGCGAATGCTCCATCCAGCGCCGGCACCAGAAGGTCGTGGAGGAGGCGCCGTCGCCGCTGGTCGAGGCCGTCCCCGGAATGCGGGAGCGGCTGTTCGAGGCCGCCCGGCTCGCGGCGAAGGCCATCGACTACGAGGGGGCGGGGACGGTCGAGTTCCTGGCGACCGGACGGGCGGACACCGACGGTGGAGACTTCTTCTTTCTGGAGATGAACACCCGGCTGCAGGTGGAGCACCCGGTCACCGAATGCACCACCGGCCTCGACCTCGTGGACCTGCAACTGCAGGTGGCGTCGGGACTCGCACTCGACGCGGATTCGCCGGCCGTGTCCGGCCATTCCATCGAGGTCCGGCTGTACGCCGAAGATCCCGCGCAGAACTGGCAGCCGCAGAGCGGGCCGGTCCACCGGCTGGCGCTACCCGGCGGCGCGGCCGAATTCGACGTTCTCCGCACACCGGGCATCCGCCTCGACTCCGGTGTGGTCGACGGGTCCACCGTCGGTGTGCACTACGACCCGATGCTCGCGAAGATCATCTCGTTCGCGCCCACCCGCACGCAGGCGGCGACCCGGCTGGCGACGGCGCTGGGCCGCGCGCAGATCCACGGTCTGCGCACCAACCGCGACCTGCTGGTCAACGTGCTCCGCCACCCGGCGTTCCTCGCCGGCGACACCGACACCGCCTTCTTCGACACCCACGGGCTGGACGTGCTGGCGCAGCCGCTGGCGACGGCGGAGACCGAGCGGCTGTCGGCGCTGGCCGCGGCCCTCGCGGACGCCGCGCACAACCGGGACGTCGCGACAGTGAACTCCTCGCTGCCCAGCGGCTGGCGCAACCTGGCGTCCTCGCCGCAGTGCAAGACGTTCACCGGCACCGGCGGAGACGTCGAGATCCGGTACCTGCACACCCGGTACGGGCTGAAGGCGGAGGGTTTCGACGACATCTCACTCGTGTCCGCGACGGCACGGCACGTCGCACTGGACGTGGCGGGGCTGCGCCGCTCGTTCGAGGTGTCCCGGTACGGGGACGACGTCTTCGTCGACTCCGCGCTGGGCCCGGTGAGCCTGCACGCCGCACCGCGATTCACCGACCCGAGTGCCGTCGTCGCCGAAGGCTCGCTGCTCGCACCGATGCCGGGTTCCGTGATCCGCGTCGGCGCCGCGGTCGGTGATCCGGTGACCGCCGGTCAGCCGATCGTGTGGCTCGAGGCGATGAAGATGGAACACACGATCAAGGCGCCGGCCTCCGGTGTCCTCACCGAACTGTCCGTGACCGTCGGCACGCAGGTCGACGTGGGAACGGTCCTGGCAGTAGTCGAAGCAGCGCACGCTGAAGGAGAATCATGAGCTTCATCGAGACAGAAGAACAGAAGGAACTCCGCGCGTCCGTGTCGAGGCTCGGGGAGCGCTTCAACTACGTCGACTACGTGCTTCCGCGGGCGCGGCGCGGCGAACCGCTCACCGAATTATGGAACGAGGCGGGCAAACTCGGCTTCCTCGGCGTCAACCTCCCCGAGGAATACGGGGGCGGCGGCGCGGGCATCTACGAACTGGCGCTCGTCCAGGAGGAACTCGCCGCCCACGGCGCCGGACTTCTACTGGTTGTCGTCTCGCCCGCCATCTGCGGCACGATCATCGGCAAGTACGGCACGGCGGACCAGAAGCAGAAGTGGCTCCCCGGCCTCGCCGACGGCTCGAAGATCATGGCGTTCGGCATCACGGAGGCCGACGCGGGGTCCAACTCGCATCAGATCTCGACCACCGCGAGGCGAGACGGTGAGGACTGGCTGCTGTCGGGGAACAAGATTTACATCTCCGGTGTCGACCAGGCGGACGCCGTGCTGATCGTCGCGCGGACCGAGGACTCGAAGACCGGCAAGCTGAAGCCCGCGCTGTTCATCGTCCCCACCGACGCCGAGAATTTCGTGAAGACGCCGATGGAGATGGACATCGTCGAGCCCGACCACCAGTTCATGCTGTTCCTCGACGACGTCAGGCTGCCCGCCGACGCGCTCGTCGGCGAGGCCGATGCCGCCCTGATGCAGCTGTTCGCCGGTCTCAACCCCGAACGCATCCTCGGCGCGTCGATGGCGATCGGCATGGGCCGCTACGCGCTGGACGCCGCGGTCCGGTTCGCGAAGGAGCGCACGGTGTGGAAGGAGCCGATCGGCGCGCACCAGGGCATCTCGCATCCGCTGGCGCAGATCAAGATCGAACTCGAACTCGCCAAGCTGATGATGCAGAAGGCCGCCGTGCTGTACGACAGCGGCGACGACTTCGGCGCCGCCGAGGCCGCCAACATGGCCAAGTACGCGGCCGCCGAGGCCGGCATCAAAGCACTCGACCAGGCCGTCCAGACGCACGGCGGCGCGGGCCTGACCAAGGAATACGGTCTCGCGGCGATGCTCGGCGCGGCACGCATCGGACGCGTCGCCCCGGTGAGCAGGGAAATGGTCCTCAACTTCGTCGCCCAGCACTCGCTCGGGCTGCCGAAGTCGTACTGATGTCGAACGGACAGCACATGACCGACGTGGAAGCCGACCGGTACGTCCGGTACGAGGTGGATCGAGGATTCGCCACCCTTACCCTCGATTCACCCCACAACAGGAACGCGATCTCCGGCAGGCTCGTGGACGAACTGCTGCAGGGATTGCGGGACGCCGCCGCGGACAACGACGTCCGCGGCGTCGTCCTCACCCACACCGGCGGCACGTTCTGCGCCGGGGCGGATCTGAGCGAGACGACCGGCGACGTCGGCGCGCGCACCCGGCAGATGGCCGGACTGCTGCGCGCCATCGTCGAGTTGCCCAAACCGGTGGTCGCCCGCATCGACGGTCACGTCAGGGCCGGGGGCATGGGTCTCGTCGGTGCCTGCGACATCGCCGTCGCAGGCCCGCGCAGCACGTTCGCGCTCACCGAGGTCCGGCTGGGGCTCGCGGCGTCGATCATCTCGTTGACCGTGCTGCCCCGGATCGATTCGCGCGCCGCGAGTCGCTACTTCCTCACCGGGGAGAAGTTCGGCGCGCACGAGGCCGAGGCGATCGGGCTGATCAGTGAGTCCGCCGAGGACCCCGAGGACACCGTCGAGGAATTGCTGGACCAGTTGCGGCAGGCGTCGCCCCAGGGTCTGGCCGAATCGAAGACCTTGACGACCCGCGGTGTGCTCGCCGGCTTCGACCGCTACACCGACGAGTTGACCGCCCAGTCGGCGAGGCTGTTCGAATCCGAGGAGGCGCGGGAAGGCATGATGGCGTTTCTGCAGAAGCGGTCGCCGAGATGGGCCTCCGGCCCCGGGGGGGGGGGGGGGGGGGGGGCGAACGCGCGAACCGGCAGAAGGACGAAAGCGGGAGAGAAGAAAGGAAAAACGGCAACACAAGAAAA
>NZ_JBHVEY010000008.1:0-61329 GCF_042802055.1 Rhodococcus sp. NPDC057529 | reverse complement strand
TGGACCATCCTCCACCCTCGCCAACCACGCACGGGCGCGCAGCGCGACGAGAGGAAGTGACACATGACCCGCGAACCGAAGCAGGACCGCAGCCGGGTCACGCGTGGGCACCTCCTCGAGGTCACCATCGACTGCCTCGCGGAACTGGGCTGGGGTGCCACCACGGTGAGCCTCGTCGCCCAGCGCGCCGGTGTGTCGCGCGGTGCCACCCAGCATCATTTCCCCACCCGTGAAGACCTCATCACCGCGGCGCTCGAGGTCATGTTCGACGCCCGGATGGAGCAGGCCCGTCGCGAGGCCACCGACCTGCCTGCCGGCGAGGGACGCACCGAGGCGGTGGTGTCGCGCCTCGTCGACTACTACACGGGCACCCTCTTCAAGGCGGCGCTGCAGGTGTGGACGGCCGCCGCCGCCGACCCCGAACTGCGAGCCCGGATCGTGCCGCTCGAGGAACGCTTCGGGCGGGTCGCGCACCGCACCGCCGTCGAACACCTCGGGTTCGACGACACCGATCCGGTGGCGCACCGGCTCGTCCAGGCCACGCTCGATCTCGCCCGCGGACTCGGCCTGGCCGACGTGCTCACGGACGACTCCAAACGACGGGCGGAGATCGTGCGGCAATGGGCCGCGCAGTTGGATGCGGCCCTCCCGACCAGAGCGTCGCGGGGCCTCGACGCGGCCGTTCTCGACTGACCGGGCAAAGATCGCGGGGATCGGTAGAGTCACCGACCATGGGCCGGAAATGGGGAGCGCTCGTCCTGATCGCCGTCGCGGCCGGTCTGGCCGGCTGTGGGGGAGACGGAGACGATGCAGGCACCGCACCCGCGGCACAGCAACTCCCGCAGGTGACCGATCCGGGCCCGTTCTTCGGCCAGTGCGGCTCGGTCACCGACGAGGAAGTGGCGAAGGCGTTCGGGATGCCGCCTTTCACCGGGGTGACGCGCAATTCCGTCGGCTGCGAGTGGGAGACCGCGGGAATAGGCGGTCCCAGCGTGACGTTCTCGTGGTACCGCGGCAGTCCCATCGGCCGCGAGCGGGCGGGGTCCGAGCTGATCGGCAGGCCGGCCACCGACATCGACATCGAGGGGCATCCCGGTTTCATCGCGTCGTCCGAAGGAATTCTGTGTGAACTCGGTGTGGAGTTCGGCGGGGACTTCGTGCACTGGTCGGTGATGTACGCGGACGCGCGGCCCGCGGCGGATCCGTGCACGGTGGCGCGGGATCTCGCCGAACTCAGCGTGTCGAGGGCCAAGTGAGCGGGGGAGTGATGAGCAGCGGGGCGTGGCGCGCGGTGCGGGTGGTGGTTGCGGCCGCCGCGGTCGGGTCGATCGCCGGGTGCGGATCGTCGATCGAGGGCTCACCCCGGGCGGAGGGGGCGTCCTCGTCCGGTGACACGGAACAGTTCACGGCCCTGCTCGAGGAGTGCAACGCGGTCGCCGACGAACAGATCGCGCAGACCGTCGGCGCCGATGCCATCGAACGAGGCTTCTTCGGCGCGATCTGCCGGTGGGACGCGGTCGGTGCCAACGGTCCCGTGAAGGTGACGTTCAACTGGTTCGAGACGGGATCCCTCGACACGGAGAAGTCGACCGGCGAGAAGTTGGGCTACACGGTGGAGTCCTCGACCGTTCAGGGTCGGCGGGCCGTCGTGATGCGGCCCCCGAACGATCCGGGGGCATGCGGCGTGACGGTCGGATCACCCTCCGCGGGCGTCGTCGGCTGGTGGGTACAGTTCCAGACTGGGGCGGCAGACCCGTGCACGGCGGCATCGACGCTTGCGGATCTGACGCTCAATCTGAGTAGTTGATGTGCCCGTGTCCGTACCGACAGCGTCATGTAGTGCCCCACATCGCAGGTCAGCCCTTACCACCGCCAGCCCACTTTGACCTTCCGGCGCGCCGCCGGGTATCGTTGTGGGTCGTGTCCGGCATGCCCGGGCCGGTTTGTGTGCCTAGCGAGGTATTGCCGTGCGCGCGTTCGTGCAGATTTCTGCATGGAACGAGCATCCGGCTGCCTGTGTGGGGGTATGCGACACACCCGACCTCGGGTGCAGCTCGAGGTGCGGGTGAGGGGCAGCAGCTCTCTTGCCCCAACTGCTAGATCCCTAATTTCAGAACAGCCAAGGTTGCTTGTCCAGAGCAGTCTGTTCAACACGAAGAAAGCCGGTAAATGCCAACCATCAACCAGCTGGTCCGCAAGGGCCGCCGCGACAAGACCGCGAAGGTCAAGACGGCAGCCCTCAAGGGCAGCCCGCAGCGTCGTGGCGTGTGCACCCGCGTGTACACCACCACCCCGAAGAAGCCGAACTCGGCGCTCCGTAAGGTCGCGCGTGTGCGCTTGACCAGCTCCGTCGAGGTCACCGCTTACATCCCGGGCGAGGGCCACAACCTGCAGGAGCACTCGATGGTGCTCGTCCGCGGTGGTCGTGTGAAGGACCTCCCCGGTGTGCGCTACAAGATCATCCGCGGCTCCCTCGACACCCAGGGTGTCAAGGGCCGCAAGCAGGCCCGCAGCCGCTACGGCGCCAAGAAGGAGAAGAGCTAATGCCACGTAAGGGCCCCGCTCCGAAGCGTCCGCTCATCAACGACCCGGTCTACGGTTCGCCCCTGGTGACGCAGCTCGTCAACAAGATTCTCCTGGACGGCAAGAAGTCCACCGCCGAGCGCATCGTCTACGAAGCACTCGAGCAGGCGCGCGAGAAGACCGGCACCGATCCGGTCGTCACCCTCAAGCGCGCACTGGACAACGTCAAGCCTGCCCTCGAGGTTCGCAGCCGCCGTGTCGGTGGCGCCACCTACCAGGTGCCGGTCGAGGTCCGTCCGGGCCGCTCCACCACCCTCGCGCTCCGCTGGCTGGTGACCTTCTCCCGGCAGCGTCGTGAGAAGACCATGGTCGAGCGTCTCGCCAACGAGCTCCTCGACGCCAGCAACGGCCTGGGTGCCGCTGTAAAGCGTCGTGAGGACACTCACAAGATGGCCGAAGCCAACAAGGCATTCGCCCACTACCGCTGGTGACGTCACGTCGGAGCAGTCACCTACCGTGACTGCTCCGACGTCGTCGCACGTCGGGCCCCTACCGGGGACCGGCTGATCTACAACTCGAGACAATGGCCCCGCTGGTGGAACACCGGGGAGGCCGACACCCGATACACGAGCTACGAGCGGGGAAGAATCCTGTGGCACAGGAAGTGCTGACCGACCTGAACAAGGTCCGCAACATCGGCATCATGGCGCACATCGATGCCGGCAAGACCACGACCACCGAGCGCATCCTGTTCTACACCGGTGTCAACTACAAGATCGGTGAGACGCACGACGGTGCCTCGACCACGGACTGGATGGAACAGGAGAAGGAACGCGGCATCACGATCACCTCTGCCGCGGTGACCTGCTTCTGGAACAACAACCAGATCAACATCATCGACACGCCGGGCCACGTCGACTTCACCGTCGAGGTGGAGCGTTCGCTCCGCGTGCTCGACGGCGCCGTTGCCGTGTTCGACGGCAAGGAGGGCGTCGAGCCCCAGTCGGAGCAGGTGTGGCGTCAGGCCGCCAAGTACGACGTTCCGCGCATCTGTTTCGTCAACAAGATGGACAAGATGGGCGCGGACTTCTACTTCACGGTCCAGACCATCATCGACCGTCTCGGCGCGAAGCCGCTCGTCCTGCAGCTGCCGATCGGCGCCGAGGACGACTTCGACGGTGTCGTCGACCTGGTCGAGATGAAGGCTGTCACCTGGCGTGGCACGGTCGCCATCGGCGCCGAGCCCACCATCGAGGAGATCCCGGCCGATCTGGCCGACAAGGCTGCCGAGTACCGCGAGAAGCTGCTCGAGACGGTTGCCGAGTCCGACGAAAAGCTCATGGAGAAGTACTTCGCCGGCGAGGAACTCAGCGTCGAGGAGATCAAGGGCGCCATCCGCAAGATGACGGTCAACTCCGAGCTGTACCCGGTTCTGTGCGGTTCCGCGTTCAAGAACAAGGGTGTTCAGCCCATGCTCGACGCGGTCATCGACTACCTGCCGAACCCGCTGGACATCGGCGAGGTCCAGGGTCACGCCCTCGGCAACGAAGAGGACATCCTCACGCGTAAGCCGAGCAAGGAAGAGCCGTTCTCGGCTCTGGCCTTCAAGATCGCTGCGCACCCGTTCTTCGGCAAGCTGACGTTCGTCCGCGTGTACTCCGGCCGGATCGATCCGGGCGCCCAGGTCATGAACGCGACCAAGGGCAAGAAGGAGCGCATCGGAAAGCTCTTCCAGATGCACGCCAACAAGGAGAACCCGGTCGACGAGGCCGTGGCCGGCCACATCTACGCCATGATCGGTCTGAAGGACACCACCACCGGTGACACCCTCTGCGATCAGAGCAACCCGATCGTGCTCGAGTCCATGAGCTTCCCGGACCCGGTCATCCAGGTCTCGATCGAGCCCAAGACCAAGTCCGACCAGGAGAAGCTGGGCACCGCGATCCAGAAGCTCGCCGAAGAGGACCCGACGTTCTCCGTCGAACTCGACGACGAGACCGGCCAGACCGTCATCGGCGGCATGGGCGAGCTCCACCTCGACATCCTCGTCGACCGTATGCGTCGCGAGTTCAAGGTCGAGGCGAACGTCGGTAAGCCGCAGGTCGCGTACCGCGAGACCATCACCAAGAAGGTCGAGAAGCACGAGTTCACCCACAAGAAGCAGACCGGTGGTTCGGGTCAGTTCGCCAAGGTGATCATCGCGCTCGAGCCCTTCATCGGTGAGGACGGCGCCACCTACGAGTTCGAGAACAAGGTCTCCGGTGGCCGCGTTCCGCGTGAGTACATCCCCTCCGTCGACGCCGGTGCGCAGGACGCCATGCAGTACGGCGTTCTCGCCGGCTACCCGCTGGTGAACATGAAGCTGACGCTGCTCGACGGTGCGTACCACGACGTCGACTCGTCGGAAATGGCCTTCAAGGTTGCCGGTTCGCAGGCGCTGAAGGAAGCCGCCCGCAAGGCCGGCCCGGTCATTCTCGAGCCGCTCATGGCTGTCGAGGTCACGACACCCGAGGAGTACATGGGTGACGTGATCGGCGACCTGAACTCCCGCCGTGGCCAGATCCAGGCCATGGAGGAACGCAGTGGTGCCCGTGTCGTGAAGGCGCTGGTTCCGCTCTCGGAGATGTTTGGTTACATCGGTGATCTGCGGTCGAAGACCCAGGGCCGGGCGAACTTCTCCATGGTGTTCGATTCCTACGCAGAGGTTCCCGCGAACGTCTCGAAGGAAATCATCGCCAAGGCGACCGGCGAGTAACCTCGGTTCCAGCCGGCCGAAGCACGACACAGTAATAACAACCGCACTGCTGCATACCGCAAGCATCAATCAGTCCAGGAGGACACACAGTGGCGAAGGCGAAGTTCGAGCGGACGAAGCCGCACGTGAACATCGGCACCATCGGTCACGTCGACCACGGCAAGACCACGCTGACCGCGGCCATCACCAAGGTTCTGCACGACGCGTACCCGGATCTCAACGAGGCCTCGGCCTTCGACGAGATCGACAAGGCTCCTGAGGAGAAGGCTCGCGGTATCACGATCAACATCTCGCATGTTGAGTACCAGACCGAGAAGCGCCACTACGCGCACGTCGACGCTCCCGGTCACGCCGACTACATCAAGAACATGATCACTGGTGCGGCGCAGATGGACGGCGCCATCCTCGTGGTCGCGGCCACCGACGGCCCGATGCCCCAGACGCGTGAGCACGTGCTGCTCGCCCGCCAGGTCGGCGTGCCGTACATCCTCGTCGCCCTGAACAAGGCCGACATGGTGGACGACGACGAGATCATCGAGCTCGTCGAGATGGAGGTCCGTGAGCTCCTCGCTGCGCAGGAGTTCGACGAGGAAGCTCCGGTCGTCAAGGTCTCCGCACTCAAGGCGCTCGAGGGCGACCCGGAGTGGACCAAGAACATCCTCGAGCTCATGGCTGCGGTCGACGAGTCCATCCCGGACCCGGTCCGCGAGACCGAGAAGCCCTTCCTCATGCCCGTCGAGGACGTCTTCACGATCACCGGTCGTGGCACCGTCGTCACCGGTCGTATCGAGCGTGGCGTGATCAACGTCAACGAGGATGTCGAGATCGTCGGCATCAAGGAAACCAAGACCAAGACCACGGTCACGGGTATCGAGATGTTCCGCAAGCTCCTCGACTCGGGCCAGGCCGGTGACAACGTCGGTCTGCTGGTTCGTGGTATCAAGCGCGAAGATGTCGAGCGTGGACAGGTTGTCGTCAAGCCCGGCACCACCACCCCGCACACCGAGTTCGAGGGCCAGGCGTACATCCTGTCCAAGGACGAGGGCGGCCGCCACACGCCGTTCTTCAACAACTACCGTCCGCAGTTCTACTTCCGTACCACGGACGTGACGGGCGTTGTGACGCTGCCCGAGGGCACCGAGATGGTCATGCCGGGTGACAACACCGAGATGTCCGTCAAGCTGATCCAGCCCGTCGCCATGGACGAGGGCCTGCGCTTCGCGATCCGCGAAGGCGGCCGTACGGTCGGCGCCGGCAAGGTCACGAAGATCAACAAGTGATCTAGCTTCACCAACGCCGATGGCGCTCACCCTCCGGGGTGGGCGCCATCGGCGTTTCCGGGGTGAGGACTCGGTGTTTCCGGTCAGCTTTCGACGTGGACCGGGTGGTCGGCGCGGTCGAGGTGGAGCAGCACCTGGGTGGCGACCGGTTCACCGCCGAGTGTCGACGCGACCCACGAGGCGACGTCCTCCGACTTGCGGGTGAAGTCGTGGATGTCGAGGGTGGGGTCGGCGGTCACGACGATCGACAGGGTGGGGAGTCCGCGTTCGACGACGGCGCGGGCCCGCGTCTGCCGGACCCCCGGGTACTGGGCGAGTTCGCTGGCGACCCCGTTGGCGAGGGATCCCAGGTCGACGGTGACGTAGGTGCCCGATTCGCGATCCGGCACGGCGACGGGGGATGTGCGGCGCCGGGTGAGGTCCAGGGCGAGGAGCACGATGCCGAAGACCAGTCCCACGACGACCGTTGCGGCGAGGGCCCAGCCCCACCAGCCCTGGTCGGGAAGCGCGGTGACGCGTGCGCGGTCGTACCGCGACATCCATTCCCGGACGATCGGAACCTGCAGGTCCCATGCGATGGCGTAGGCGCCGAATCCGAGGAGCAGAAGCCCGACGAACAGGACGATCAGCCGGTTGACGGCGGCGGTCCGATGGGTCACGGCTTCACCTGCACTCGGAGTTCGGGGGACGTGCCGAGCAGCGACAGCGTCGGTTCCACCGCCTCGCGGACGGAGATGGCCACGTCTGCGGCGGGTGTCGACTCGGTGCGCACCACGCGGACGGTGACGTGCTTGCGGTCGACGGTCGTGTGCGCCGACAGCACCCCGGGGACGGTGTTGGCGTGACTACTGGAATTGCGGGCGAGGTCGGTGGGGCGCAGCCAGACGATCGGGGTGTCACCCACCGCGAGGGGCAGATGGGTGCGCGGCCGCGGTTTGAGGGCGGCGACGATGAACACGATTCCCAGCACGATCGCACCGGCGGCGACGGGGACGATCCAGTCGGACCAGTGCAGCCTGCCGAGCCATTGCGCGGTGTTGCGTATCCAGGGCGCGTTGGCGAACGTGCCGCGCATGATGAGCAGTTCCCGCGCGGCGACGACCGCGAGACCGAGGGCGGCGACGGCGACGATGATCGCGGCGGGCACCGCGGCCGGGGTTGCGCGCGGCGTGCGGGGCCGGATCGGCGCGACCCGGGTGGGCGGCACCGTCGGATCGCCCTGTTCCGCGTAGAGACTGTCGGCCCCGCTGTCTTCGGGTGCCGCGGATTCCGTTCCGACGACCACGATGTTGAGTTCGATGACCGGCATGCCGGTCAGCTGGGCGACCTGGTGGTGCACCTGCGCGCGGAGCCTGCGGTTGAGGAGATCGAGACGGCACGGCCATTGCACGGCGATGTACAGGTTGATCGCGACGGCGTCCGCTCCCGTCGAGACGTCGGCGCGGGGGAGTTCCCGGCCCGTCAGCCGGGACAGTCCGCCGGACTGCTTGACGACGCCGGGCACCTGGAGCGCTGCGGCGACGGCGATCTTCACGACGGCGCGTTCCTTGATGACCAGTTCGCCGCGCTGGGCGGTGTCGTCGAGCGTCGCGTCGTCCCGGGGGCCTGCGGGGGGTGCGGTGGACGGTTCAGCCACGGCCGCGGCTTCGGAGGATGGCGCCGAGATCGAGGTGCCCGTCGCGGTGCGCGCCGACGGCCATGCCCAGCGCGCCGAGCAGGACGGCGAAGACGAATCCGCTGAAACCGCCGAGGATGCCGGCGATGGCGAGGAGTAGTCCGACGATCAGGCCTGTGATGGTGCTGTTCATTGAGCGTGTCCTGTCTCTGTCAGGAGATCTTCGATGATCACGTCGACGGGGACGTCCACCAGCGATTCCACTGCGGCCCGCACTCTTTCGGCGGTGTCGACGACGTTGGCGGGGTAGCGCGCCGCGAGATGGACGGCACAGGAGGTGGGGCCGACGGTCACCCCGGTCACCCGGCGTCCGGGGAGGTACGTCGCGATTTCGCCGAACGGGCCGCCGTACATCGCTGCCACTCCGGGGGTCGCGAGGACGGCGGCGACGATGCGTTCGGAGATGTCCTCCGCGTGGGTGTCCAGTGGGAGCGGTCCGGTCACTGCACCCTCGGTTTGCCGTCGAGTTCGGACGCGGCCTCGGATTCGTCGAACAGCATGACGTCGAAGACGGTGATGTTCACTTCCGTCACTTCGAGTCCGGTCATGCGCTCGACGGCCGCGATGACGTTGCGTCGGATGCCGACCGCGAGTTCGTGCAGTGCGACGCCGTATTCGGCGACGATGCCGATGTCGATGGCGGCCTGTTTCTCCCCGACTTCGACGGCGACGCCCTGGGCGTGGTTGACGCGGGCGCCGGGGATCCGGTCCCGGAGGGCGCCGACAGCGCGTGCGGTGCCGCCACCCACGTCGTAGACGCCGTTGATCTCACGGGTGGCGATGCCGGCGATCTTGGCGACGACGGCGTCCGCGATGATGGTCCGTCCCTCGGAACTGACGAGTTCCGGAGTCGCCCCGGCACCGAACTGCACGCGGCTGCGTGCGCCTGAATCGCTGGTCATCGTGGATCCCCTTCGAGTCGCCTGCCTTCTCCTCAACAGTAGTGATCACCGACGGTACGCGGGGTCTCCCACGCGCCTTTCCGTCCACGGATCTGCCTCGACGCCGACGCGAAAAATATTTGATATGACTACCCGGTACCATGGCGTGATCCAGGTAACAGAGCGCGCGACGAAAGGAACCCCATGGTGGAAGTGGCCCCCGACCAGGACGCTGCCCCCGGTGAGGACGCTTCCGGTGAGGACGCTGCCCCCGGGCCCCGGACGCCGGCCGTCACCGCGGGTGTGGCGGTTCTGTCCGTCCTCGCACTCGCGTTCCTCGCGGTGAGTGGCTACTTCGGCTACACGCACCGGCAGGCGGAGCAGGCGGCGCAGCAGCGGTCCGAAATACTGGACGCCGCGCGTCAGGGTGTCGTGAATCTGACGACGATGGACTTCGAGCGGGCCGACGAAGGCGTGCAGAAGGTGCTCGACGACTCCGCCGGAGAATTCCGCGACGAATTCGAGGCCCGGTCCACCGATCTCGTCGCCGTCATGCGGGAGGCCCGGGTCAAATCGGTCGGGGAGGTGCGCCAGGCCGCGATCGAGAGGCAGGACGGCGATTCCGCCGACGTGCTCGTCGCGGTCGCCCAGAAGGTGTCGAATGCGGGTGGGGCCGCGGAGGAGCCCCGTGGTCAGAGAATGCGGGTCACGGTGCAACTCGAGGACGGCACGTACAAGATCGTGAAGGCGGGGTTCGTGCAGTGAGTACCGACGCATCGCCGAAGTCGCGCAGTCTCCTCCTGATCCTGGGTGCGCTCACCGTGGTCGCGGCCGTGCTGGCCGGGGTGCTGTACTTCACGCTCTACCGGCCCGACCGGAGCGTCGACGACACCGTCCGCGCCGCCGTCACCGACACCGCGTCGCAGGGCGCGATCGCCGTGCTGTCGTACGGGCCGGACACGGTGGAGAACGACGTCGGCGCCGCGAAGGAACGCCTGACGGGGGAGTTCCTCGACTATTACACGCAGTTCACGACGGACGTCGTCGTCCCGGCGGCGAAGGAGAGCCGGGTTGCCACGCAGGCGACGGTGGCCGCGTCCGGTCCGGTCGAGGTGGCGGCCGACACGGCCACGGTGCTGCTGTTCGTCAACCAGACCACTACCAGCGCCGCGAAACCGGAACCCGCGGTCACGGCGACGAGCATTTCCGTCGAGCTGACCAAATCCGGTGACGACTGGCTGATCTCCGGCTTCGATCCCGTCCAGGCCCACGGGTAGCGTTGGCGCCCATGAGCACTCTTCGAGAGGTCGGCGACCGCGAGTCGTGGCGCTGTTGGTTGTGTGACGAACCGGTGGATCCCGACATGTCGGTCAACGACCCGCGCGGCCCCAGCATCGACAGTGTCGTCACCGCGAAGAAGGCCAAGGCGAAGGGCGGCGTCGAACGCCTCGCTCACCGCGCGTGCAACACCAAGAAGGGCGCCGTGAAACCGGTCGTGCCGTGGCCCGACCGGTTGTTCGTCGTCGATCCCGCCCCGATCATCGGCGTCGTCGAACAACTCGGCCGCAAGGGTGGACGGGTGGCGGTGGCGCGGTGCCCGGGCCGATCGGATGCCGAGGACGCGTCGGAGTGGTTGCTCGACCGGTTGTCCCGTCTCGCACCGGAACTGGACGTCGAGACGCAGATCGACGCGGCCGGTGGCGCGTTCCTGCTCGTCGTGCGGCTCCGCCACCCGTGAGTACTTGTTAACCGCCGGCGGTTAACAAGTACTCACGGGCGGGGGATCGGCGGGTGCAGGGTGGTGGCGTCGCCCGGCCGGTACAGCTGGGCGCGCCTGCCGCCCGTCGATGCGGCGTCGGCCACGCCCTCGACGGGTTCGACGAATCCGCGGGTCCCCAGAACCTTGCGGCGGAAGTTCGCGCGATCCCACGTCACGTCCCACACGGCCTCGTACACCGTCTGGAGGTCCCGGATCGAGAACGGTGACTCCACGAAATGAGTTGCCAAAGTGGTGTATTCGAGTTTCGACCGCACCCGCTCGACGGCGTCGGTGAGGATCTGCGCGTGGTCGAACGCCAGCGACTCGCGGGACGCGTCCTCGACCGGTACCCAGTAGGCGTCGGCGGCGTCGGAACCGGCCGACGGCTCCGGCAGATTCGGCGCGAACGCCACGAACACCACCGACACGACGCGCATGCGCGGGTCGCGGCCCGGCTCGCTGTACGTCGCCAACTGTTCGAGGTGACCGGGAAAGCTGTCGAGTCCGGTCTCCTCCGCCAGCTCGCGTCGCGCCGCGACCTCCGCTGATTCGTCCGCGTGAACGAAACCGCCGGGCAGCGCGGGCATCCCCTGGAACGGTTCCTCGCCCCGCCGGACCAGCAGGACCGACAGCGCGGGGCCGCGCAGTGTGAATATCGCGAGATCGACGGTCACGGCGAACGGTGGGTAGTCGGTTGCGTCGTACACTGTCAGCGCCTACATAGATCTCACACTTCCTGCCATTGATGTGGCTGGCGTGGGAGATGGATGTACGTCACGGCTACCCGCATCACCATGAGATGGTACGGGTTTGACCATGTCCCACACCGACGCTTGAGGTGCAGGAACATGCTGTTTCGGAGTCACCCCCGCCCGCGGTGTCACGGTGGGGAGGCTGCGGCGGACCCGGCGGTGCCGCGGCCGGCTCGGGGTCGGGCTGGTCTTGCCCCGGGACTTGCGGACCGGTGCGTGCTCGGCGACCTGGATCGCGGGCAAGCGCCCCCGCCGACGGGTCACCTTGTTTTTGCCGAGGAGCGCGCGTTTGGCCAGATTGACCCCGGCGATGTGGTCGCGGTTGCCGCCGACCCGGCAACCTGGACACCACGCCGTGTGATAGCCGCCGGGGCGAGCCAGTGGTTCGTTGCAGCCCGGACATTGTGCGGAGGATCCACGTGCCGGCACCGCCACCACCGCGATTCCCACACCTGCGGCGGTGTGGGCGAGGGCGTCGACGGCTTTGCTGCGGGCGGACTGCGCGGCCCGATTGTTGTTGACGCGCCCGTGCCCGCGGGTCTCGAGCGTGCTGAGGTCTTCCACCGCGATCACCTGCGCGCCCGCCGATTCGGCGTAGTCGGTGACCTGGCGAGCGAAGTGGAACGCCAGTTCGCGGTTGATCCTTCCCCGTTTGACGCCGACAGCGGTGCGGTGCCCGTCGAGGACGGCGATCTTTGCCTCCAGTTGGGCGCGGACCTCCGGGGGTGCGGTCGCGGCCAGCCGCGTCAACCGGGCCGCCTTGCGATGCAGCAGTTGCCCTTCGGATTGCAGGCGGCCCAGTTTCACCCCGAGGCCTCGGTCGTCGTAGGTCCAGCCCCGATAATCAGACGCCAGCCCCTCCGGGCCGTCGGCGGTGATGGCGGCGGCACCGAGTGTGGACGGGGACCAGTCCACGCCCACGGCGGTCGTTCCCGAGGTCAGATCAGCGGCGGGGACTGCTTCGGTGGCGGCGCACCGCAACAGCAGACCCTTCCGGTCGAGGTGAAGGGTGGGTAGATGCCACTCGGTGATCGGCCGCGGGTGCAGGTGCTCAGGGATGGCGGCGGTTACCCGGACTCGTCGCCACTGCGCGCGTCCTTCCGGGGCGGGCGTGGTGGGTAGTGTGACGGTCAACGTCAGGTCGGCGTCGGTGACGGTGAGGTGGGCGAGTTGTCGATCTGCTGCGGAAAGCCGAGCCATCGCCGAGGTTCGGGGTGGTGCTTGCACGTCGGTGATGCGCAGCCGCTCCTCTCTCTCGCCAGCGGTGAGGGCTGAGCGCTCGGTGAGTTGCCGCACCACGCCTCGGGCGAATCCGGGCGGGACGTACTCTGCAGCAGTGGTGGGTGCGGAGATGCGGCCGGTTTCCGGGTCGAAGCGGGCCGACAGCGCCGCGATCGCGGCATCTCGGTAGGTCAGGGTCCGCAGTGTCGCCATCGCTTGTGCGGTGACCACCCGGGTGACTCGTGAGGGTGCGTAGACATCGTCCGGGTAGCGCGGGGTCCAGCCGAGACGCGCGGCAGCGACATGCCCGTGCTTCGGGAGTTTCCGGCCGTGGCTGTCGCATCCGGTAGCGAGGACATCGAAGGTGGCCGGTTGCCATAGTCGCGAGATCAGCTCGGTTTCGGCACCGGAGATCAACGCGAGCATCCACCCGGCGCGGATGTCGAGGTCGTCGAGCCCGATCGGCTCACCGGTCGTGTCGTCGACTGCCAGGTAGGGGCGGGTGGTGAACGAGAACTGTCGCAGCGCAGTGAATCCGGTCTCGGCCATCAGTTGGTCCTCTCCCAGCGTACCGGCGCATCGCCGAAGAAGTCGACGTTGACTCCGCTTCGACCGCACTCGGTGGACGCGGCCGGAAGACGACGCGAGCACTGCCATGTAGTCATCCAACAGCTCCTCTACCAGCGACGTGTCCTCATGTTCCCGCAAGACCTCGACCGTAACGCCGACCACCGACAGATAATGCTCGCTCCACGTCACCGCCGAATCGCGCCAACCGATCCCGCCACACCAGTGCTGATCGGCGAGTGAGGATTCCCGACCGGTCGAGCCGGACACCCGGCAGTACACCGCTTCCGCCCTCTGCTGGAACACTCTCCGACAGGTGGCCCCAAATAGGCGTCGAGATCTTCCCGACCGACGACTCGCTGACCGGACCCTGTACGCCGAGAGCGCAACCGGCCGCCCGATGCGGCCTTCCTGACCCCCACCGACATGTTCAGGTGAGCCGCCGGCTCGCCGATGTGCAGTAACCGACAGTAATAGGAAGGATCAGGAGGTATTGGACATTTCGTCAACAGTTGAGAGCCTCCCAGTGGTGCGGCGAACGTCGATTGGTGGGCGAGTCTGTCAGAGACCCGCGTCGACGAACCACTCCGTCATCTCCTCTCAGATCGACTCTCCGTCACGCAACCCAACCTGCACGACGGAGATACCGACGTGGTCGGCAATGAGGTACTGGGCGTGGCGCCCCGGCCTGTGGTGGTGTCGGTGACCCCGCGCATACGGCTTGCTTAGGCGGGACACATTCTCCGCCAGGGGAATCGACTCGACCTGGGAACTCGCAACCCACAGCAGCTGCCCCAGGGCTTGTTCACCTGGCCGCAGGTGGCCGGCAGCGAGAGGGTCGTGGTGGCCGAATTCAGCCAGTCGACGAGTGGTGCGATCACCGGCCCTCCTTGTAGTCGAAGTGACTACGGGACCGTATCGCCGATGTGGTCACTCTGACTACAACTGGGGATGTCGTGGTGTCCCGCGGGAGGTGGGGGTACCGTCGGGACCAGAACATGAATCCGACCTCGAGTGCGAAGGAAGTCCGATGAATCTGGCCTTGACCGACGAGGAGCTGGCGTTCCGTGACGAGATGCGAACGTTCTTCACCACGCAGATTCCGGCGGAGATCCGCGAGCGGTATGCGCGAGGCGAAGTAGTGGGGAAGGAAGGCTTCATCGAGTCTCAGCGGATTCTGAACGCCAACGGGCTCGCGACGCCGCACTGGCCCGTCGAGTGGGGCGGCCGCGACTGGACGCCGGTGCAGAAGCACATCTGGCTCGACGAGCTGCAGCTCGCGTCGGTGCCCGAGCCGCTCGCGTTCAACACCGGCATGGTCGGCCCCGTCATCGCGGCGTTCGGTTCGCAGGAGCAGAAGGAGAAGTTCCTTCCCGCGACCGCCAACCTCGACATCTGGTGGTGCCAGGGATTTTCCGAACCCGAGGCCGGTTCCGACCTCGCGTCGCTGAAGACCCGCGCCGTCCGCGACGGCGACGACTACGTGATCAACGGCCAGAAGACGTGGACCACCCTCGCGCAGCACGCCGACTGGATCTTCGTCCTCGCCCGCACCAACCCGGATGCCCCCAAGAAGCAGGCCGGCATCTCGTTCATCCTCGTCGACCTGAAGACGCCCGGCGTCACAGTGCGCCCGATCAAGCTGATCGACGGAGGCCACGAGGTCAACGAGGTCTTCTTCGAGGACGTGCGCGTGCCCGCCGAGAATCTCGTGGGTGAGGAGAACCAGGGCTGGAGCTACGCCAAGTTCCTGCTCGGCAACGAGCGCGCCGGCGTCACCCGCCTGGGATTCTCCAAGGTCCGGCTCGCGCAGGCGAAGAAGCGTGCCGCGGAGATCTCGGTCGGCGAGGGGACGCTGCTCGACGACCCGCTGTTCGCCGCCCGCATCGCGGAACTGGAGAACGAGATCATCGCGCTCGAACTCACCCAGCTGCGGGTGGTGGCCAGTTCGGCCGACGGCAAGCCGAACCCGGCGTCGTCGCTGCTGAAGCTGCGCGGATCCGAACTGCAGCAGGCGACACTCGAACTGCTGACCGACGTCGCGGGCCCCGACTCCCTGCCCTTCGCCGCCGGTGACGGCATCTCCTCACCGCTCTGGGCGCAGCGGACGGCACCGACCTATCTGAACTACCGCAAGGTTTCCATCTACAGCGGATCGAGCGAAGTGCAGCGCAGCATCATCGCCTCCTCGATCCTCGGATTGTGAGGGCGTGACATGGATTTCGAACTGACCGACGAACAGAAACTGCTGCGCGACACCACCCGTGAACTGCTCGGCCGTAGCTACGACGCGGAGAAGCGCAACGCCGTCACCGACACCGAGCAGGGGTGGAGCCCGCAGGTGTGGAAGCAACTCGCCGAGGTGGGGCTGCTCGGCCTGAGCTTCGACGAGGAAGACGGGGGAATGGGCGCCGGACCCGTCGAGGTGGCGTCGGTGATGACCGAGATCGGCCGCCGCCTCGCGCCCGAACCGGTCCTCGACGCCGTGCTCGTGCCGGGCGGTCTGATCGCTGCGGCCGGCAGCGCGGAGCAGCGTCGCCGGATTCTCCCGGACGTGTCCGAGGGCACCCTGCTGCTGGCCTTCGCCGATCGGGAACCGGGTGTGCGCTGGCCGTCGGCCCGGCTGTCCACGACCGCGACGAAGGACGGCGACGCGTGGACCCTGACGGGTACGAAGAATCCTGTTCCGCACGGCGGCAGCGCGAACACCCTGGTCGTCAGCGCGGCACTCCCGGACGGCGGGGTCGGACTGTTCCTCGTCGACGGCGACGCCGACGGCCTGACCCGCACCCCCTACGCGACCCACGACGGACTGCGGGCCGCGCAGGTGGAACTGTCCGGCACCCCGGCGGAGCCGCTCGGTGAGGGCGGCGACGCGTCTGCGGCGATCGAGGGCGCACACATCCGGGCGCAGGCGGCGCTGTGTGCGGAGGCCGTCGGCGCGATGGAGGAGGCGTTGCGGCTGACCACCGAGTACCTGAAGACCCGCAAGCAATTCGGCGTCCCGATCGCGAAGTTCCAGACGCTCACCCACCGCGCGGCCGACATGTACGTGCTGCTGGAACTGGCCCGCAGCATGAGCCTCTACGCCACGATGTCGCTGGCCGACGGAACCGTCGACCCGGTGGTCGCGTCCCGCGCCAAGCTGCAAATCGGCCGGTCGGCGCGGACGATCGGGCAGGAAGCGATCCAGATGCACGGCGGCATCGGCATGACCGCCGAGTACCCTGTCGGCCATTACGTGAGCCGGCTGACCGCCATCGAGCACACCCTCGGCGGCTCCGACGACCACTTGCGGGTGCTCGCCGCGGCGACGACCCAGGGCACCGTCAGCATCATCTAGCCCCACCCGTGAGTACTTCTCAACCGCCCGCGGTTAAGAAGTACTCACGGGGTCCAGGTCTCGGATTGGTATCGGAAAGAGCGTTTTCGACGTGTCGCACCAGGACCCCGGTGTGACGCAGCTAACGTTCTGCGCGCACATCAGAACTCACGGGGGATGTACGTATCTCGGTGAAGGAGCGTTGTCATGGGGTCCGGTCCAGTCAAAGCGATCATGTGGAGCCTGCTCGTCGTGGGACTCGTCGGTGCGGGAGTCGGGATCTCCGAACTGCACGTCCCGTGGACGGTCGCGTCGTTGATCGTCGCGTCGGTGTCCGGTCTGGTCCTGCTCAGGATCCGTGCCGACGCGCACCCCGAACTGCACAGCGAGCGCCGGATGGCCGCCGGCTGACCCCACCTCACGCCAGCTGGAGCCCGTCCGCCCACCTGCCGATGTTGCCGCGTTCCAGTGCGAGCGCCAGCAGTTCCGGGAACTTGTCCGGCGTGCAGGCGAACGCGGGAATGCCGAGCGCACCGAGGGCTGCCGCGTTGTCGTGATCGAAGGACGGGGCGCCGTCGTCGGACAGCGCCAGCAGCACCACCACCTGGACCCCGGCGTTCTTCATCGCCGCCATCCGGCGCAGCATCTCCGCGCGGATCCCGCCCTCGTACAGATCCGAGATCAGCACGAACAACGATTCCGCCGGCCTGTCGATCAGTGACTGGCTGTACGCGATGGCCCGGTTGATGTCGGTGCCGCCGCCGAGTTGCGTGCCGAACAGCACGTCGACGGGATCGGACAGCCTGTCGGTGAGGTCGACGACCGCCGTGTCGAACACGACCAGCGACGTCTTCAGCGCGCGCATCGACGCGAGCACCGCGCCGAACACGGACGCGTACACGACGCTCGAGGCCATCGAACCGGACTGGTCGACGGCGAGGACGACGTCGCGGTGCACGGCCTGCGATCGGCGGCCGTAGCCGAGCAACCGCTCCGGCACCACCGTCTTGTGCTCGGGCAGGTAGTGCGCGAGGTTGGCGCGGATCGTGCGATTCCAGTCGATGTCGCGGTACCGGGGATTGGTGGTCCGGGCGGAGCGGTTGAGGGCGCCGGTGACGGCGGTTCTGGTCTTCTGCGCGATGCGGTTCTCCACCTCCCGGACCACTTTCTCGACGACCATCCGGGCGGTGGCCTTGCTGGTCTCGGGCATCACCCGGTTGAGGCTGAGCAGGGTGCCGACGAGGTGGACGTCCGGTTCGACGGCGTCGAGCAGTTCGGGTTCGAGGAGCAGTTGGGTGAGGCCGAGCCGGTCGATGGCGTCCTTCTGCATCACCTGCACGACGCTGCTCGGGAAGTAGGTGCGGATGTCGCCGAGCCAGCGTGCGACCTTCGGTGCCGATCCGCCGAGACCCGCAGTGCGCCGGCGGCTCTTCGACCCCTCGCTGCTGGTGTCGTACAGCGCGGCCAGTGCGCCGTCCATCGCCGCGTCCGTCCTGGATGCCAGTCCGCCGGTGGATTCCTCGGCGGCGTTGCCGAGCAGCAGCCGCCACCGTCGTAGCCGATCCGCGTCCTCCGTCACGACGTCACCCCCAGGATGTCGGCGACGGTGCGGATCGCGACGGTGCCGCGCCGGGCATCGACCTCGGCGGGAGCATCGGCCGTGGAGCCGCCCTCCACGGATTGCCCGATGGCCCGGCGTTCCCCGGTTTCGAAGCTGCCGAACGTGCGCCGCAGCAGCGGCAGCACGTCGACGAAATCCTGCTCGCGCAGCCCCGACACCCACCCGTCGAGCAGTCGCAACAGCTGCCGGTCGTGGACCAGCAGCAGGCCTCCGCCGCCGAGGAATCCGTCGACCCACCCGGCCTTGGCGGACGGGTCGGCGCCGACGGACAGCGCCCGCGACAGCCGGGTGGCGGCCTCGGTTTCGCTGACGGCGCCCGCGTCGCGGAGTAGTCGGACCATGCGCCCGATCACGAGGCCGTTCACGTCGCTGCGGTCGGCGAGACCGGTGAGCGTGCCGAGCCAGCGCGCCGACGCGCGGTCGTCGTCGCGCAGCATCACCGCCGCGTGGACGTCGTCGACGGCGCGACGCACG
Organism: Rhodococcus sp. NPDC057529; assembly: GCF_042802055.1. NCBI lineage: Bacteria > Bacillati > Actinomycetota > Actinomycetes > Mycobacteriales > Nocardiaceae > Rhodococcus > Rhodococcus sp. NPDC057529. The sequence continues at coordinate 42,499 of NZ_JBHVEY010000008.1, read as the reverse complement.
TCGAGCGCGATGTCGTCGTCCAGACCGGACATCGCCGACGGCAGTCCCGCGCAGATACGGACGAGGAGGCTGTCGGTGACGCGGGTGAGGGACGAGACGTCGGTGCCGCGGACGTCGCCGTACCGCAGGGTCCGCGTCAGCGCGGGCAGCGCGTCCATCAGGTGCATGACGTCGTGGTCGAGCGTGGCCGCGGTTTCCAGCGCGCGCAACAGTTCGGCCAGGGCGTCGCCGAGATCCGACAGCAGCGCCTGCTCGAGCAGCCCGGTGAGCCCGGCGAGGGAGACGTCACCGGCCGCCGCCTCCTCGCGGACCTTCGCCGTGGCCGCGGCCTCGACGGTGGTGCCCCACAGCGACGCCTCGATGATCGACACCGCCAGTTCGGGTTGCCAGGTGAGCGACCACGTCTCACGGAACGTGCCGGTGCCGCGGACGTCGCTGTCGGCCGGGGTGCCCCAGTCGACACCGAGGATCTGCAGGCGGTGCAGGAGCCGGGACCGCGCGACGTCGTTGTCCCGGCGGAGGTCGAGGTCGATGGTCTTCTCGGTGGCCTGCTGCTTCAGGCGCAGGGTCTTCGCCCGGGCGCGCAGGTCGGCGTCGAGCGGAACGGTCGGGGTGTCGTCCGGGACGGCGCCGAGGGCCTCGCCGACGACGAGGCGACGCGTGATCAGGTCGAGCAGGACGTCGTCCCCGTCGCACATCACGGCGCGGGTGGCTTCGGTGACCTCGGAGAGACCGGCCAGCGGCCGCGCCCGCAGCGCGGCCAACGTGTCTGCGAGACGGACGGATTCGATGACGTGCGCACTCGACACGGGAAGGTCCTCGTCCCGCAGCACCCGCGCGACCTTCGTGAGCCACCGGGTGATCGTGCGGTCCGGCGCGGTGAACAGGTGGTGATACCAGCCGGGGGAGGTGATGCCGGCGCCGTATCCGGACGCCGTGGACAGCCGCGAGTGCGTCCACGGCACCCACGTCAGCGAGGTCTTGATCTTGGGTATTCCCTTGAGGATTCGTGCGTCCGCGGTGGCCGGTCCGAGGGGTCCGGCGAGTGCCGGGGCGTGCCAGGCGCCGCACACCACCGCGATCCGCACGGCACCACCCTTGATCACCTTCCGCAGGGTCTGGCGCATGTACGCCTCGCGCCTGCTGGTGGGTTCGTCGAGTTCGACGGTGCCGCGCAGCGCGGTCATGGCGTCGGTGATCGCGTCGAACGAGTCGGTTCCCGAACCGGATTCGATGACGGCGTCCCACCAGCGTTCGGTGTCGTCGTAGCCGGCAGCCGCGGCCAGCGCGGCCAGCGGATCCTCGGAACGGGATTCGGTGCGGTCGGCGGCGAGGGTATTGGCGGCCGGTAGGTCGCAGAAGCGCACGTCGACGCCATGTCCGGCCGCCCACGACAGGGCCTGCCACTCCGGGGAGAACACGGCGAACGGCCAGAACGCCGCCGTCCGGGGTTCGGCGGTGGCAAACGCGAGTAGTGCCACCGGGGGTTCCATCGTGTCGGACGCGGTCAACGCGACCAGCGGATCGGCGTCGGCGGGCCCTTCGATCAGGACGGCGTCGGGGACGAACTCGTCGAGGGCGCGACGCACCGATCGTGCGGAACCGGGCCCGTGGTGGCGGATGCCGAAGACACGAATGTCCGAATTCACCCGGTGACCTCGCGGCACGCCCGGTAGAAGTCGGCCCAGCCGTCCCGTTCGCGGACCACGGCCTCGAGGTATTCCGTCCACACCACCCTGTCGGCTACCGGATCCTTCAGCACGGAACCGAGGATGCCCGCGGCGACGTCGGAGGGTCGGAGCACGCCGTCGCCGAAATGCGCGGCGAGGGCGAGTCCGTTGGTGACCACGGAGATCGCCTCCGCCGTCGACAGCGTTCCGGACGGCGACTTCAGCTTGGTGCGGCCGTCGCTCGTGGCGCCGGACCGCAGTTCCCGGAACACGGTGACCACGCGCCGGATCTCGTCGTCCGTCGCGGGGACCGCCGGCAGTTCCAGCGAGGACCCGAGTTGCTCGACCCGCCGCGCGACGATGGCGACCTCTTCCTCCTCGTCAGCGGGCAGGGGCAGGACCACCGTGTTGAAACGCCTGCGTAGCGCGGACGACAGGTCGTTGACGCCGCGGTCGCGGTCGTTGGCGGTGGCGATCAGGTTGAAACCCCGGGTGGCCTGCACCTCGGTGCCCAGTTCGGGGATCGGCAGTGTCTTCTCCGACAGCACGGTGATGAGCGCGTCCTGCACGTCGGCAGGGATGCGGGTCAGTTCCTCGACCCGTGCGATCCGGCCGCCCTGCATGGCCGTCATGACCGGGGACGGAACGAGTGCGCCCGCGCTCGGGCCCTCGGCGAGGAGCCTCGCGTAGTTCCAGCCGTAGCGGATGGCCTCCTCCGGTGTGCCCGACGTTCCCTGGACGAGCAGGGTCGACTCACCGGACACCGCGGCCGACAGGTGTTCGGACACCCACGTCTTGGCGGTTCCGGGCACGCCGAGCAGAAGCAGCGCGCGGTCGGTCGCGAGCGTCGCGACCGCGACCTCGATCAGCCGCCGCGGACCGACGTACTTGGGGGTGATGACGGTGCCGTCGTCGAGTTCGCCGCCGAGCACGTACGTCACGACCGCCCACGGCGACAACTTCCACGACGGTGGCCGGGGCCGGGTGTCCTGCGCGGCGAGGGCGGCGAGTTCGTCGGCGTAGGCCTGCTCGGCGTGGGGTCGTAGCAGGTCGGCCGGGCCGGCCGCGATCTCGGTCACTCGAGCTCCTTCAGGACTGTTCTGCGATGGTCGATGTTGGCTGCGACAGTGGCGAACGCCTGCTGCCAGCCCGGGTCACAGGTGCGTTCGGCGGCCGCCCGGAGCAGCGCCGCCGCAGCGAACGGGAAGTGCGTCTCTGCGCTGCGGAGGGTGGAGTAGTGGCTGTGCCGCGAGAACTGCCCGAGGTCCTTGCCGGTCTCGGCGTGCCGCCCGGCCACGTCCTCGAGGCGGGCGATCACCCGCTCGGCGAGGTCGAGCGGCCACGGGTGGGGCAACCCCTCGAACAGTGCGGCGCCGTCGACGCCCAGCAGATAGCTGTCCGCGTGGCCCGACAGAATGTAGGTGAGGCGTTCGCGGGCGGGGACGATCGGCACCACGCGACGCTCGGTCTTCCGTCCCTCTCGGTGCAGCAGGGCGGACGCCCAGCGCGGATTGCGCTGGAGCACGGTGGCGTTGGTCCACGCCTCCATCATCACCTCCCGCCACTGGTCTTCGATCCGGATCTCCCACGCGCCGGAGGCCGAGCCGATCATGCCTTCCCACACCGACAAAGGGGCGGCGGTGACCACCATCCGCAACCACCAGCTGCGGATTCCCTTGTTCTTGAAGTGGACGTCCTCGATGCCGTCGCGACGGGCCGAATCGTCCAGGGAACCGGGCATGTTCACCACGAGACGGGTGCGCAGCGGTTTCTTCTCCACCCGCACCCATGCGCGGGCACGGGCGGCCATCCGCTCGGCGTACGCGGAGTTCGGCAGCTGCCGCAGCAACTGGACCGCCTGCTGACGCACCTCCTTCCGCCGGTCGTCGAGTGCGTGCTCGAGCAGGTCGGAGTCGGCGTCGCCGAGCCCTGTGCCCAGGACCGCGATGAACGCCGCCCGGTGCTCGCCGCGTTCGGAATCCCAGGTGCGGTGCAGTTCGGCCGTCGCGCTCGCCGGGTTCACCGCCCGCATCGTCGTGAGCCACAGCAGCCGCTCCTGGTGCGCGCCGTGCGTCCACACGTCGGTGCGATCGGACCGCCGGATCAGCATCGACCAGTCCGGGTTCCGGGCGGCGAGCCACTGGCCCCGGGGGCCTGTCAATCGCAGGATGCTCTCGCGGTGGGTGTCGTTCGTGCGCGCCACCGTCATCAGGTCGGCGACGAGATGATCGGGCGCACGGTATCCCCGCTCGGCGACCACCGCGAACCACTCGGCGAGCGTCCACGACTTGGCGGCGAGCAACTGCATCAGGTGCGCCGCGGCCGCGGGCGGCAACTGGAGCCTCGGATCCTCCTCGGCGGGCGCGGGCAGCACGCGGGTGGTGGCGGCGACTCCGCCGTCGCGGTACGCGTTTTCGAGCGCGGCGGCGCCCAGCAGGGTCTCCGCGGGGTCGCCGCCGACCGACTGCGCCAGTTCGCCGGTGGCCAGCCCCTCGAACGAGGGGACGGATCGTGCCGTGCCGAGCAGCGCCGCGGACAGGAGTTCGCTCATCGGCGGCTCCCCGCGGTCGACGGTGCGGCGGCCACGAGCGGGTACACGTCGCCGCGATCGAACACCGACACGGGAACGAGGGAGTTGCTGGTCCACTCCCCGAACACGGTGACGGGACTGCCCCCGGACATTCCGAGCAGCCGCCACAGGACCGGGTCCTCGCCGGACAGCGGGAGCGCGCGTCCCTGCCCGTCGACGACGAACCAGCTCCCGTCGTCGTATGCCGGGGTGACACCGGTGAGCAGGGCGGGCCACGAGCGGATCCACGGGTCGGCGCCGACCGCGGCGGCGAAGTCGTCGAGTGCGGTGTCGATGTCGCTGGGCGCGAGTGTGGTGAATGGTTCCGGAGTTTCGTGGGTGTCGCCGAACTGGGCGCGCAGCGGCGCGGCGCCGGGGTAGAAGTGCAGGGTGGCGTCGACGAGCGATCCGAGCGGCGGGATCACCGTCGAGAAGTTGGCGGAACCGTGTGCGAAGTCCAGGAGGATCGCGCGGCGACCGTGGTCGCGGCCGAACAACCACACCTTGCGGGTGAAGAGCCGCTTCTCCTCGGTGGTCTGCATGCCCAGGACCATCCACCGGTCGCGGACTCCCGGTTCGGCGCGCACGCTGTCGGTGGCCACCGGATAGCCGACGTGCGAACGCACCGATGCCTGCAACGGTTCCGGTAGTTCGCCCAGACGGCGATGGGCGACGACGAGCAGGTGCAGTCTGGCGTATTCGCGGAGCAACCGGTCCGGCCAATCGGCCCGGGTGGCCACGACGATCGGAAGTCGGCGCAGCGTGGACGCGATTCCGGGCGCCTGCGCGTCGACCATGCGGGCCGCGATGGCGTCGAACGCGGAAGCCGAGATGTCGGCCGCGCCGAGCCCGCCCCGGACCTGGTCGGTGAGCCACAGGTCGAGTTCGTCGAGTCCTGCCGCCACTCGTTCCGCCCGGCGTTCGGTGGCCTTCGCACCGGCCGTCCTCGTGGGCGCCGCCGCGGGCACGGCCGCCCGCCCGGCCCGCCGGCTCAGCCAGTCGTTCGCGAACTCGGGCGGCTCGGACTGCTCCGGGACCCTGCCCTGCGACCAGATCAGCAGCAGGCCGAGCGCGTGCTTGCACGGAAACTTCCGGCTCGGGCACGAGCAGTGATACGCCGGACCGGTGAGGTCGACGACCGATCGATAGGGGCTCTTGCCGCTGCCCTGACACAGTCCCCACAGTGCGTCGCCGTTGCCGCCCGTCTGCGACCACGCGGCCGACAGCTTTGCGGCGGCAGCGAGCGAGCCGGCATCGGGGGCCACCGATGCGACCTGTCCCTCCGACCAAGGCGACGTCACTCCGCCACCGTAGGGGAGTTGTCCGACAGAAAGGGAGGAGGGTGCGCGGAATGTCCGCGAACTTCGGTGTGGACGCCGGTCTCCCGTGTCAAGCTGTCGTCAGGTACGACAGCGAGGAGTGGGCCGGTGATTCACGGAAGGTATTTCGAGTTCAAGGGTCGTCCTGCCGTGCGGTTCCGGTGCACGTACCCGTTCGCCGTCCAGAGGCTGTGGGAGGCCGTGTCCGAGCCGGACGAACTCGCACACTGGTTTCCGTCACGGGTCCGGCTCGACACCTACGCCGGCGGCGACATCGAATTCTTCCCGGACCCGCACAGCGACCCCGAGACGGGGACGGTCCTCGTCTACGGTGCGCCGTGCACACTGGCGTTCACCTGGGGCGGGGACGAGATTCACTTCGAGGTCGAGCCGACCGCGGAAGGGTGCGCACTGACGCTCGTCAATGTGCTCGAGGTCCGCAACACTGCGGCCAGGAACGCCGCCGGGTGGAGTGTCTGCCTCGCCGACCTCGACCGGCACCTCGACGGGGCGGACACATCCGGTCACGGCCGCGATGCGTCCGCGGACTGGCGGCCGTTCTATCAGACCTATCTCACCGAGGGAATGCCGTCGGGTGCCCCGATCCCGGGGGAGTCCGCCTGACGGCGGTTCGTCAGCGGCGGGGACGTTCGAACAGGCTCTCCACGTTCGACGCCGGCTCGTTCGGCGCCTCGACCGCGATGTTGCCGCCGGTCCTGAGCCACCCGTTCCTCAGTGAGGACGTCAACCAGTTGTCGAGTGCGGCTTGGGTTTCGAACTTCAGGACGATCACGCAGACATCGGAGGTGCTGCTCTCCTTGAGCCACCCGCCGCCGAGGAACCCGGGGAACAGCCGGGCGAGGCCGAGGCCGGTCTGAATCCAGTCGGCGAACTCCTCGTCGCAGCCGCGGAGAACCCGGCGGACGATGGTCGTCGTGACGGACGCATCCACAGGCTCGCCTGCTCCGGCGTCCTCGGCCGCGTTCTCCATCGTGTCCCTACCTCGGTTCCGGCTCACCCCCGTGACATGTTCACCTCAAACTACCAGCGGATTCGACGTCACAGGTCGTAGAAGGGTGCGGCGTACCGGAACGTGCCGGTGATGGACGGATCCCAGCATGCGAGTCGGCGGACCTGGAAGTGGGACGACCACGACGGCTGGTCCGGCTCGATCCCGACCGACGTTCCGGAGACGAATCCGAACCGCGGGTAGTAGTCGAGGTGACCGAGCAATGCGACGAGCGGTTCGTCCCTGGCGTCGGCGCCGCCGAGCGCGGCGTGCATCAGCGCCGAACCCACCCCGTCGCGCTGGAGACGGGGGAGGACGCCGATCGGGCCGAGTGCGAGTACGTCGGTGGAGTCGACGGTCGCGCGGGTCAGGCAGACGTGGCCGACGACGGCTCCGTCGATCTCGGCGACGAGGGCCAGTTGCGGAATCCAGTCGTCGCTCGACCGCAGCCGGGTCACGAGTCCGACCTCGACGGGAGCGTCGCCGTCGAAGGCCTGCCGGTGCACCTCGGCCACCGCGTCGACGTCGCCCGGGTTCTCGCGTCTGATCAGCATGCGCACACAGTGCATCGGCGGGGCTGCCGACCGCAACGGAATTTTTCCGGCGCCACCGTTGTCCGGCCGGTAGCGGTGTGCGAAAAGCGTTCTCCAATTGTGACCGTACGACGTTTGCGGCCGAATGAATTTCCGGCCCATCGGTAGCAGTATGGGCAGAACGTGAGTCGAGCGAAGGACAACGGGAGCGGGGGTGCGGGTGGTCGACGCCAGGGTGGTCGGATATAGTTGCGATGTGCAACACAACGAGGTCGAGCCGGAGGAAACGCCCGCATCGGGCGTGGTGGCCGTCCATGACGAACTCGTCCGCCTCGTCCGGCAGCTGGTCGCCGGTGACCGTCCTCCCGTCGGATCCCCGACGTTCGCTCAACATTCGCTGCTGTCCTTCGTCGCCCGCAATCCAGGATGCCGGGCCACCCAGATCTCGGACGCGTTCGGCGTGCACCGCTCCACCGTGTCGCGTCAACTCCGGGGCTGCATCGACGAGGGCTGGGTGCACGCCGAACCGGGACCGCTGCGCAGTGGTCACCCGTTGAGCCTCACCGATGGCGGAGTCGCGGTGCTGGCCGGCGCGGACGCCCGCCGGGTGGAGGAAGTCCGCGACCGGGTGGCCTCCTGGTCGGACGGCGAGATCGCCGCGTTCGCCCGGCACCTCCGCAAGTTCCGCCAGGGCGGCGACACAGACGACAGCATCGGAGACGACGCCCGTGCGTGAGTACACCACCGCCCCGACGTTCACCGTGTCGGACCACGAAAACGCCGTGCTCCGGGTGTTCGCGCACGCCGAGAGCTACCCGGATCGGGTGATGTACACGCGTCCGGAGTCCGGCGGGTGGGTCGACGTGACGGCCAAGGACTTCGGCGCACTCGTCATCGGGGTCGCGAAGGGTCTGATCGCCAACGGAGTCCGGCCCGGCGACCGGGTGGCGCTGCTGTCGTCGACACGCTTCGAATGGTCGCTGCTCGACTACGCGATCTGGGCGGCGGGCGCGGCGTCCGTCCCGATCTACGACTCCTCCTCGCACGACCAGATCCGGTGGATCATCGAGGATTCGGGGGCGGTGGCAGCGCTCGTGGAGACCCCGGCCCACGCGTCGAGTTTCGAAGGTGACGGTATCCCGTACACGCTGAAGCGGATCCTCACCATCGACGAGGACGCGGTGGGCACGCTCATCACGGACGGGTTGCCGATCGACGATTCCGAGGTGTTCAAGCGGGTGGTGGCGTTGACCGCCAACGATCTCGCCTCGCTCGTGTACACGTCCGGCACCACGGGCCGTCCGAAGGGCTGCATCCTCACCCACCGGAACTTTCTGTCGGAGGTGCGGTCGTTGCTCGCGGCGCCGATCGGCGACGTCGCCCGGCCCGGCAACCGGGTGCTGACGTTCCTGCCGCTGGCGCACGTGCTGGCGCGCGCGGTGTCGCTGGCGATGTTCGAAGGCGGGGCGACGCAGGCGCACTGGTCCGACTTCGGCACGGTCACGGGTGAATTCGAACGTTTCCGGCCCAACACCATCCTCGGTGTTCCCCGGGTGTTCGAGAAGGTGCGCGACGGTGCGGCGCGCAAGGCGGCGTCGGGTGGCGGCCTGCAGAAGCGGATCTTCGACTTCGCCGAGGCCACGGCGGTGGCGTACAGCGAGGCCCAGGACACCGGCGGTGCGCCGCTGCGGCTCCGGCTGGAGCACGCGGTCGCCGACAAACTCGTCTACGCGAAACTCCGTGCTGCCCTGGGCGGCGACTGCTGGTGGGCGATCTCGGGTGGTGGAGCACTCATGCCCAGGCTCGGCCACTTCTTCCGCGGCATCGGGGTTCCGGTCTACGAGGGCTACGGACTCACCGAATCGACGGCCGCGCACTGCGTGAACGTTCCCGGCGCCCAGCGGATCGGGACGGTCGGCCGGCCGCTGGGCGGCAACAGTGTGCGCGTCGCCGAGGACGGCGAGATAGAACTGCGCGGCGGCGTCGTGTTCGGCGGCTACTGGCGCAACGAACACGCCACGCGGGAAGTACTGGACGACGGCTGGTTTCGCACCGGCGACCTCGGCGACCTGGACGAGAGCGGATATCTCACCATCACCGGTCGCAAGAAGGATCTGCTGATCACCGCAGGCGGCAAGAACGTGTCACCGGGTCCGCTCGAGGACCGGCTGCGCTCGCATCCCCTCGTTTCGCAGGCGGTGGTGGTGGGCGACGGCCGCCCGTTCATCGGGGCCCTGCTGACCGTGGATCCGCAGGAATTCGGCAAGTGGAAGGCCGCGCACGGTAGGCCGTCCGAAGCCACGGTAGCGGACCTGCGTGACGACGAGGAACTGCGCGGAGACCTGCAGGACGCCGTGGACGACGCGAACACCACCGTCTCGCACACGGAGTCGATCAAACGGTTCGTCGTGCTGGACCGCGACCTCACGGAGGCTGACGGGGAGCTGACCGCCACCCTGAAGATCAAGCGGCCCGTGGTGACCGAGCGTTTCGCGGCCGACATCGCGAGCCTGTACCGCCGGGGCTGACCGGCTACGGTGGCGGCATGACAACAGCTTTCGTTCTGTCGGGTGGGGCGAGCCTCGGGGCAATCGAGGTCGGAATGCTGCAGACCCTGATCGGCAGGGGAATTCGGCCGGACCTCATCGTCGGCACGTCCGTCGGCGCGCTCAACGGCGCCTGGCTCGCCGGCGGTTCCTCCGACGCGGACCTGCGCGAACTGGCCGAACTGTGGCGCGGTCTCACCCGCAGCGCGGTGTTTCCCGCCGGATTGCTCACCGGATTCACCGGGTTCGTCGGACTCCGCAACCACCTGGTCTCCAACCGCGCCATCAGAAAGTTGCTGCAGCAGCATCTGCGATTCGAACGGATGGAGGATGCGCCGATCCCGTTGCACGTCATCGCCGTCGACGTGCTCACCGGCAAGGACGTCCGGCTGTCGACGGGGCCTGCCGTCGATGCCGTCACCGCCAGCGCGTCGTTGCCCGGCCTCCTCCCGCCCGTGGTGATCGACGGCCGGGCGCTGATGGACGGCGGGGTCGTCAACAACACCCCCATCTCCCATGCGATCGAACTGGGGGCGACGACCGTGTGGGTGCTCCCCACCGGGTACGCCTGCACCCTGTCGAAGGTCCCCGGAAGTGCGCTGGGTATGGGGCTGCTCGGGGTGACGCTCGCGATCAATCAGCGGCTCGCGCTCGACATCGAACGGTACGAGAGCGTCGCGGACATCCGGGTGGTGCCGCCGCTGTGCCCGCTGGACACGAGTCCCGCCGACTTCGGCGACGCCGACGAACTGATCACGCGGGCGCGGGAGCAGACCGCGACGTGGCTCGACGAGGCGCGCGTCGCCGCGGTCGGTCAGGCCGATCTGCTGCTGCCGCACGTGCACCGATAGCCGTCAGCGGCACCCCGCGGGTGCGGGCACTCCCGCCAGCCGGTCGTCGATCCAGCGCACCACCTCGGGCAGCGCGAACACGGCGGCGGTGAGGTGCTCACCGAACTGCGGCGCGTACGTGACGTCGGCACCGCCGCGGCACCACTCCTGCTGCAGTGTGATCACCCCGTCCTCCGGAATCCACTCGTCGCCGAGGAACACTCGCGACGACCCGTGATACAGCAAGATCGGCGCGGTCGGGGTGAGCGCGCCCATCCTGTTCTCGGCGACCACCGTTCGGGCCGTGGGATTGCCGAACGGGTCGGGAACCGCGGCGAACAGTTCGGCGGGCAGCGAGGCGACCCCGGCCGGCGCGAGCGCCAGGATGCACTGGTCCTTCAACGGCGACGTCGCCAGCGCCACACCGAGCGGATTCGCCAGCATCAGCATCTCCGGGTATTCGCGGGCGAGCCCGAGGACGGCGGACAGGTACACACCCGAACCGAGCTGGCCGTTCATCGTCCTGCGAAGCAACCCGAAATCGGCGGGTGTTCCGCCCGCGGCGGCGCCGGCGAGTTGCACGTCCGGTGCGTACGTCGGCTGCAGTTGCGCCGCCCAGCCGGTGGCGATCGCACCACCGCTGTATCCGGTCGCGAGAACCGGGCTGTCCGAGAGCCCGAGGCCGGGAAGCTGCCTCATGCCGCGGATGCTGTCGAGCACGGCATGACCCGCCATCCGCCCCGCGCTGTACGCCATCCGCGGTCCCTGGTGGTCCGGCACGAGCACCGCGTAGTTCTTCGCGAGGAAGAGCGAGAGCACCGGTGGGATGTCCAGGTCGAGGGTCTGCCAGTCGTGCACCATCTTGTAGGACGGGGTGCACCGGGCGCCCAGCGAGTCGATGGGCATGTTGTAGTCGACAACCGGTCGCGGACCCGGCGCGGTCCACTCCGCCGTCGGCACCAGCACCGTCGCGGTCACCGGCACGGGGCGGTCCTTGGAATCGTTGGAACGCACCATGATCTGGTGGGCCCGGTGCGGGACGAGGGGGTTCGGCACCGCCCGGAGCGTCACTTCCCGTGAGCGGATGATGTCGCCGGCCGCGAACTCCGCGACGTTCGGCGGCCAGACGAAGAAGTCGTCGTCCAGGATGGGGGACGGGAGAATGGATTCGGGCCCGAGGGGCTGGGTGGCCGCACGCGGAGGGTGGGTGCACAGATACGCGGCCGCGCAGGTGGACAGTGTCATCAGGACCACCGCACGAAACAGGTTCATCGCTACCACCGCCCTGAGGTAACTGTCCCAGGATGTAACTGTAACTCCAGTCACATCGTCGCAGATAGACACGACTACAGCGGTGGTTTGTTTTCGCAGCGGGATGGTTACTGTGTGTGCATGGCGGTCACCGTGGAGCGGGCAGAACTCGAGCAGGCTGAAGACATCGTTCAGATGCACTGGGACGCAGAGGATTGGCTCCTGGCCAGGGAAATCGATCCGCCCGCCCGCGGTGAGGTCTCGCTCGCCGACGTGCGTGAGCAGATCGAGTTCGGGGAATGGCGTGTCGCGCTGTTCGCGGGGATCGTGGTGGGTGCGCTCCGGGTGCTGCGATCCGATCCGGACGTGTGGCTCGAGGACGACATTCCGGCCGCATACGTGGCCCGGGTCATGACCGACCGTAGGCACGCCAGCGCCGGACTGGGTGCCCAGTTGCTGCGGTGGGTCGACGAGCACGCCCGCTCCGAGGACGCGTCCGTCGTGCGAATCGACTGCGTCGAAACCAACTCCCGGCTCCGCGACTACTACGAGGAGCAGGGGTTCTTCCTGGTGGGTCGCCGGGACTTCGACGTGGAGTGGCCGAGCGTCGTGCTCATGGAGAAGGCGCTGCGCTGACCGTTCACAGCGGGTCGAGGATCCGGTGCAGGAACTGCCGTAGTCGCGGGCTGGTCGGATTGACGAGTACGTCTTTCGGGGTGCCGCGTTCGAGTACGACACCGTTGTCGACGAACAGCACCTGGTCGGCCACCTGCTGCGCGAACCGGATCTCGTGAGTCACGATCACCATCGTCCAGCCCTCGGTCGCGAGATCCCGGATCACCCGCAACACCTCGCCGACCAGTTCGGGGTCGAGCGCGGACGTGGGCTCGTCGAACAGCATCAGTTTCGGCTTCAGGGCGAGCGCCCGGGCGATACCGACCCGCTGCTGCTGGCCGCCCGACAACTCGTACGGGTACTGGTCCGCCTTCTCCGCGAGACCGACCTGCGTCAGCAACCGCAGCGCGTCCGCACGCGCCTCGGCCTTGGGCCGCTTCTGCACCACGATCGGGCCCTCGGTGACGTTCTGGATCGCCGTCTTGTGCGGAAACAGGTTGTGGGCCTGGAACACCATGCCGCTCTGCGCGCGGAACCTGGCCAGCGCCGACCGGCCCACCTCGGCGCCGAAGTCCACCGACTCGTCGCCGATGGAGATCACCCCGCGGTCCGCCACGTCCAGGGCATTGAGGGTCCGCAACACCGTCGTCTTGCCGGAGCCCGACGGTCCGATGATGACGGTCACCGTGCCCGCCCCGACGTCGAAGCTGATGTCGCGCAGAACGTGATGGTCGCCGAACGACTTCTCGACGCCGGATACCTGAAGCAGGGGAGGGGTGTCGGTCATCGGGCCACATACCTGTCGAGTCGGGCTTCGAGCCGGATCTGGACGGCCGACAGGAAGATGCAGATCACCCAGTAGTACAGCGCGGCGATGCCGTAGAGGGCGAAGAAGTCGAACGTCGGTGCGGCCGCGAGCTGGGCGACGCGCAGCAGTTCGGTCACCAGGATCGTCGACGCCAGCGACGTGTCCTTCACCAGTGAGATCAGCGTGTTGGACAGCGGCGGGACGGCCACCCGCGTGGCCTGCGGCAGCACGATCCGCTGCAGCGTGGTGGTGTAGCCCATGCCGATGGTCTGCGCGGCTTCCCACTGTCCCTTGGGGATCGACAGGATCGCCGCCCGGATCACCTCGGCCGCGTAGCCGCCGACGTTGAGGCTGAACGCGATCACCGCGGCCGGGAACGGTTCGAGCGTCACACCGAACTGTGGCAGCGCGTAGAACACGATGAACAACTGCACCAGCAGCGGGGTGCCGCGGATGATGGAGACGTAGAAGCGGGCCAGCATCGACAGCGGTCCGATCGACGAGATCCTGGCGAGCGCCACCAGCAACGCGATCATCAGACCGATGGTGAAGCTGATGATCGTCAGCGGAATCGTCATGGTGATCGTGGCCTTCAGCATCGGCCACAGGTTGTCCAGGATCAGCTGGACCGTTGCGTCGTCCACGGGCGGGCTCTCAGTTGGTCGGTGCCGACACGTCGGTGCCGAAGTACTTCTGTGAGATCTGTGCGAGAGTTCCGTCGGCGCGCAGTTCGTCCAGGGCCTTGTCGATGTCGGGTATCAGGCCGCTGTCCTTGCGGGCCGCGAACGCCTGCTCGCTCGTGTCGCCGGTCTCGGCGGCGACCTTCACCCCGGTGTCGCCGGTCTGCTTCTGGTATTCGGCGACGGCCAGATTGTCGTTGACGGTGGCGTCGACCCGGCCGTCCTTCAGCAGCGTGATGGCCTGCACGAAGCCCTCGACGGATTCGACGTTCGCGCCCGCGTCCCTGGCCACCTGCGCCCAGTTGCTCGTCGCGGACTGCGCCGTCGTCTTGCCGTTCAGGTCGGCGAGCGAGGTGATCGAGTTGTCGTCGGCGCGGGTGACGATCACACCCTCGGAGTAGGTGTACGGCGTCGACAGGTCGTACTTCTGGGTGCGCTCGTCGTTGACGGTCACCTGGTTGGCGACGAGGTCGTAGCGTTTCGCCTCGAGTCCCGCGAAGATGGAGTCCCACGGGGTCTGGGTGAACTCGACGGACACGCCGAGTTTGTCGCCGACCGCGCGGATGACGTCGACGTCGTACCCGGTGAGCTGACCGTCGGGACCCTGGTAGCTGAACGGTGTGTACGTGCCCTCGGTGCCGACCTTCAGGACGCCCGATTCGCGTACCTGGTCGATCACCGGCCCCGAATCGGAACTTCCGCACCCGGCCAGCGACAGTGCGGTCAGGACGGCGATCAGGGCGGCCGGAAGTGTGCGTCGCACGGTGTTCCTCCTCTGTCGGCGGATCAGCTAACCGTACTGGTCGAACGCGGCCCGGATAGGATCTTCTGGTTCCCCTCGAAAAGAAGGATTGTCTCTCCGTGCCCTCTCTCGCTCTTCGACGGCCGGTGTGGCTGCATCCGACAGTGTTTCGTATCGAGTCGTTGTCCGCGCTCGTCGTGGCGATGGCCCTCATCCCGGAGGCGTTGTCGTTCTCCATCATCGTGGGTGTCGATCCGCGGGTGGGCTTGTTCACCGCCGCGATCATGGCGATGACCATCGCATTCACCGGCGGCCGTCCCGCGATGATCTCCGCGGCCACCGGTTCGGTGTCGCTGGTGCTGGCCCCGTTGATGGCGTCGCACGGGTTGCAGTACCTCGTCGCGGCGGTCTTCCTCGGCGGTGCGATGCAGATCGTCCTCGGCGTTTTCGGCGTGGCGCGGCTCATGCGGTTCCTGCCCCGCAGTGTGATGGTCGGCTTCTGCAATGCGCTGGGAATCCTCATCTTCGTGCACCAGTTCCCGTATCTGACAAATGTGCCGTGGGCGGTGTACGCGCTCCTCGCCGCCGGCCTGGCGCTGCTCGTGTGGATTCCCCGGCTGACCACGGCAGTGCCCGCGCCGCTGCTCGTGATCGTCGGACTCACCGCGTTCACCGTCCTCGCCGGTGTCGCGGTGCCCACGGTCGGGGATCAGGGCGAACTGCCCGACGGCCTGCCGACGCTGATCGGGCTGCCGGACGTTCCGCTCACGGTCGACACCCTGCGCATCATCGCGCCGTTCGCGCTGGCGATGGCCGTCGTCGGACTCCTCGAATCATTGATGAGCGCCAAACTCGTGGACTCGGTCACCGACACGCATTCGGACAAGACACGTGAGTCGTGGGGGCAGGGAGTCGCGAACATCGTGACCGGTCTCTTCGGCGGCATGGGCGGGTGCGCCCTGATCGGACAGACCATCATCAACGTCAAGACCGGCGGTGCCCGAACCCGGTTGTCGACGTTCCTGTCGGGTGCGTTTCTGCTGATTCTCGTGGTCGGTCTCGGCGACGTGGTGGGAACCATTCCGATGGCGGCGCTCGTCGCCGTGATGGTGCTGGTGGCCGCCACGACCTTCGACTGGCACAGCGTCCGCACACTCCGGCGGATGCCGCTCAGCGAGACGCTGGTGATGCTCAGCACCGTCGCGGGCACCCTGGCCACGGACAATCTCGCGATCGGTGTGGGTGTCGGTGTGCTCGTCGCGATGGTGCTGTTCGCGCGCCGCGTGGCGCACATGGTGGACGTGCGCGGCGAACTCGACGGCGACGTGAAGACGTACCGGGTGAGCGGCCAGCTGTTCTTCGCCTCGTCCAACGACCTCGTGTTCTCGTTCGACTATGCGGACGACCCCGGCCGCGTGGTCATCGATCTGTCGGGCGCCACCATCTGGGACGCCTCCACCGTGGCCGCGCTCGACGGCATCACCACGAAGTACGCGAGCCGCGGCACCGACGTCACCGTGGAGGGCCTGAATCCGGTCAGCGAGGAGCGGTACCGCAGGCTGACCGGCCGGCTGGGCGACTAACCGACGGTCTCCCGCAGATACGCGAGGTCGTCGGCCAGCCCGTCCTCGGGCGTCTCGAGGACGACGGGCGCGCCGGCGGTCCGCACGACCTCGGCGAGCAGTTCGGGGTCGATGGTTCCGTCGGCGAGGTTGGCGTGCCGGTCGCGTGCCGAGTCGAACTCGTCACGTGAGTTGTTGAGGTGCACCAGGTCGATGCGGCCGGTGATGGCCTTGATGCGTTCGACGACCCCCACCAGGTCCTCGCCGCCCGCCCACGCGTGGCAGGTGTCGAGGCAGAAGCCGGCGCCGAAATCGCCGACCTCCTGCCACAGCCGGTCGATGGCGTCGAAGTGCCGGGCCATCGCGAAGTCGCCGCCTGCCGTGTTCTCGATGAGGATGGGAACCGGGAATCCGCCCTTGTCGGCCTGGCGTTCGAAGAGTTTGCGCCAGTTGACGACCCCCGCGCTCACGTCCTCGCCGTCGCGGACGTGCCCGCCGTGGACCACCAGCCCGAACGCGCCGATGTCGGCGGCGGCCTGGGCTTGCTGCGCGACGGCGTTGCGCGAGGGCATCCGGAGCCGGTTGTTGAGGCTGGCCACGTTGATCACGTACGACGAGTGCACGACCACGTCGATGGGGCTGTCGCGGATCTCGTCGGTCCGCGGATGCGTCGGCGGTTTCTCCCACTTCTGCGGGTCCGTGAGGAACATCTGAATGACGTCGGCGCCGAGCCGTTCGCCGTATCCGATCGGATCTTCGTCCTGGCGGACGTGTGCTCCTATGCGCATCTAACCAGGGTAGGGGGTGGGTGCCGAGACAAGGGCTGTGCTTGCGATCGCAGGCGTAAGGGGGATTGCAGTGTCTTTTTCCTCGACTTCCATCCTTAAGCCTGCGTCCGCAGTCATAGGCATGGACTTCGGCGCAGAATCGGCGCACACTGACGTTAAGCATCCGTCGACAAGCACTGAGCGATCAGGGAGGCTGCCATGGCGACCCCACGCCGCCGCGAGCGAACCGAGACCGGCGGGATCTCCGACGGATTCGTGGCACGGCGACACCAACTCGGGCTGACCCAGGCAGAGCTCGCCGACCTGGCCGGGGTGTCCAGGTCGAGTGTGCAGTCGATCGAATCCGGTCGCGGGACAGTCCAGCTGGATCTCGTCGACGCCGTCGCAGACGCCATGGGATGCCGTCTGTCGCTCGTCACCCGCGCAGGTGCGGAGGTGACGGTCTGATGGTCGAGAACCTCAGCGGCGTCGACCGGGCCGACGTCTACAAGGGTGACCGCCTCGCGGGCACTCTCGTGCGGGAGGGCGGTGACGTCGTCTTCCACTACGACCCCCCGTACCTGCAGGATCCCGGTGCCCCACAGGTCGCGTGGACGATCCCCACCTCGTCGACCGACGTGCGCGCCAGCGGCGGCAGCGTCCCGCCGTTCTTCGCGGGGCTCCTCCCCGAGGGGATCCGGCTGCGGGGTGCGGTCGCGGCCACCAAGACGTCCGAGGACGATCACCTCACGATCCTGATGGCGGTCGGAGCCGACACGATCGGCGACGTGCGCGTCCTGCCCGCAGGAGTGCCGCCCCCCGAGACTGCACCCGTCTTCGACCCCGACGCGATCGAGCGCCAAGACCTGCGGGCGTTGTTCGAGCACATGTCGGGGCACGAGGCCGTGAAACTGGACCCCACCTCTCTGCCCGGGGTGCAGGCGAAGGTGTCGGCCCAGATGTACTCGACCCCGATCGCGACCGAGAAGGGCCCGGCCATTCTCAAACTCTCACCCCCGCAGGGGTACCCGCAGTTGGTCGAGAACGAGCACTTCTTCATGGGACTCGCCGCGCAGTGCGGGTTGCCCGTCGCCGACCACCAACTGGTGCACGACGGCAAGGGCAATGCCGGCCTGCTCGTCGCGCGTTTCGACCGGCGCGTCGATGCGTCCGGCCGGATCATCCGCACCCCCCAGGAGGACGCGTGCCAGGTGATGGGGATGTTCCCTGCTGCCAAGTACCGGCTGAAGACCGAGAACGTGATCACCGCACTCGCCGGGGTATGCGAGCGCGGCGGTGGTTCGGCGCGGGTCGCCACCCTGGAACTGCTTCGGCTGGTGGCCTATTCGTACGCGATCGGCAACGGCGACCTGCACGGCAAGAACTTCTCGGTACAGCTCGCCGAATCGGGGTTGTGGAGCGTGACACCCGCCTACGACCTGCTCTGCACCCAGCCGTACCTCGGGTGGCGCGACCCGATGGCCCTCGACTTCTACGGCAAGGCGAACAAACTCAACCGCAGGCACTTCGTCGAATGCGGGGGCCGGCTCGGTGTTCCCGAACGCGCCGTCACCAGAATGCTCGACGGCGTCCGCAAGGGCATCGGGCGTGGAATCGGGGACATCGAGTCGATCGGCTTCACCGCGAAGGAGAACACACTGCTGCGCACACTGATGGAACGACGTTCGGACGAACTGGGCTGAGCCGGCTCACCACACCCGGAACGCGCTGTCCGAGAGCGTGAATCCGTGACCGGCCTCGCTGCGGCACGTCACCCCGGCGGACTCGTCGACGAGACACGTCAGGTCGTTCACCTGCAACGCACGTCCGTACGACAGTGCGGGGGCGGCCGACCCGTCGAGGGGGTAGAACCGCGGGTCGCCGGCACTGGCGAACTGACCGGGGCGGCCGCCGGTGACCTCGATCGCGTTGGGTGTGACCGGGGTCCCGGACGCACCCGCACCCGGGACCTTCGGCGCCGACGCCGGCATCGGCCCGTGGCATCCGGCGGTCGGGAGGTCGCCGCCCGTCAGGATCGCGCAGTGGAACTTGGTGCTCGGCGTCGTGAAGTAGTAACTCCCCGCCGCGGCGCCGGCGAACGCCTGCGGGTCGGCCGGGGCGGGTGTGGTGGTGGTTGTCGTTGACCTCGGGGCCATGGTGGTGGAGCTCGGGGTCGCGGTGGTGGTCTTCGGGGCGGTCGTCACAGCCGATGTGGTCGCGGGCCCCGCGCCGGCGCCGGTCTCGGGGGAACCGTCGACGGAGCGGGCGCAACCGGCTACCCCCGCTGCCATTGCCACCGCCGCGAACAGAAGTACCGCACGCACCGTGTAGGTCATGGGGAGAGCGTAGAACCGCACACGGCCTTCGGCGTCGCGGCGCGTCGGGCGAAATTCTGGGACAGTGGTGATCAGCGAACGGCCAGGAGGTCCGATGTCGGAAAGCACCCAGTACGAGGAGCGGCGCGCCCGCATCTCGGTGCAGGTCCGCCAATGGTGTGAACGATCCGCGATCACGGGCACGCATGCCCCGCTGTCGGACGCTGCCGCCGTGCTGATCGCTGCCGGATATCTCGATCCGACCACCCGGCAGGTGCTCACCAACCGGCGACGCGCGGGCCGCACGATTCCGTCGATCGGGGGCTTCGGAGCGCTGCGTCTGCTCACGGACGAGCACCACCAGGTGGCCCGGCGCACCGACAGCCTGCGTCCCGGACCTGCGCAACTGCTGTTCAAGTACCGTGCCACCGAGCTCGGCCGCAAACTGCAGTCGTATCGGTCCGCGGTGGTGATGTCGCCCGCCCATTACGGGAACGGTGTCCGGGCGATGCGCCGGGACCGGCGCGACGGTGTTCACCTGGATCTCGAACAGCGTGAGGCGCTGTTCCGGGCGCTGCAACGCACACCGGCGCCGATCGCCGGAACCGCACTCGAACGCGCGGGCAACTACGCCCGCGGCACCGCGGCGGAACGGATCGGTCAGGCAGCGGAGAACACCCCGATGGCCGCGGTCGGGCGACGCGTCGCCGACGCCATCGGTAAGGGCGTCGATTTCGAGAACGACAGATTCGCCGACTCGTACGACACCCTGCTCTACCTGGCGGGGATGCTCTTCGACAGGATCGACGGCTCCCCGGTCTGGCATTCGGAGCACTTCGCCGTCCAGCGGTATCAACTCGACCTCGCTGAGGAACTGACACAGATCGCCGTCGACACCGTCGCGCTGCGTGGAATCCGAATCGAACTCGACGAAGCACTGTGCGCCACTCATTCCGACGGCGCCCGTAGACAGATCGAGGCCAGGCGCAACGCGCTGAAGCCGGTATGGGATCAATTGGTCGACCGCGTCGCCGCACTTGCCAGGATCGGCGACCTGCTGTCCCGGGCCGAGGTGCAACTGCGGTCCGTGCTGGCGGTCAACCGGGCGATGAGCCTCGACAGCCGCATCGACGAACTCATCGCACGCTCCGGCGACCGCGAATTGTCGGCGGAGAACACCCACAACGTCGGAGACCAGTTCGGCGGCGTGGAGGAACTGATGCTCACGTACCAGTCGGCCCTGCACGGAGACATCGCCGAACTCACTTCCTGGTCGGGTGGGAGCAAGTGACATTCACAGCACTGGGAGACGAATCATTCGTTTCCCTCACCACCTTCCGCCGGTCCGGGGAGCCCGTGTCGACGCCGGTCTGGATCGCGCGCGATGGCGACGCTCTCGTCGTCACCACTCCGGAGGAAAGCGGAAAGGTAAAGCGGCTACGCAACAACCCGAGCGTCGAACTTCGACCGTGTTCTCGGCGTGGAAAAGTGGACGCCGCGATTGCCCCGGTTGTCGCAGTGGCCGAGATCGTCACCGACGAGTCCGCCAGCCGACGGATGGCCGACACGATCCGGGACGTGTACGGCCTGGAATACCGGATCGTGATGTTCGTCGAACGGGTCCTCGCGCGTCGGCAGAAGCCGCGGGTGCTGTTACGGATCACCCCGGCGACCGAGAGGGAGATCGCCACATCATGACGCGCGCAGGTGCGCCGGGGTCGGGAGCGGCGGCGCTGCCGAGCGGTAGTGGTGTCCGGTCGGGGTGCCGAGGTCGATGAGGTGGGTGCGGTCGGGTTTGTGTACGGGGCGGGCGGTCCATCCGTCGCCTTCCTTCGCGTAGTTGCAGGCCTCGCAGAGGCCGGAACCGTTGTCCGCACTGGTTGCACCTGACTTGCCGTGTGAGCGGATGTGGTCGTGATGGCGGATCGGGGCGTCACACCACGGAGTCCGGCACGTCTGATCCCGCAGATCGATCAGCTTTCGCAGGCTTTTCGGGAACGTGCGCGATTGGGCTTCCATCGCCGTCAGCGCCCCTGACTGCGGGCAGGCGTACACCCGCCGCAACGACGTCTCGGTATCTCCATCGATGGCGTCCGCCACCAGCTGCCACGCAATCCCCGCCGGCACCGTCCCGAAACCCTGCATATGGGCGGCTTCGTGCCCGCCCGCCAGCAGCGTCTCGTCCGACAGCACCAGATTCACGGCCACCGGAACACCCGAGGCGACCGAGGCCCCGGTGCCGCGGTCGAACAACAAGTCGGCCATCACCTGATTGCGGGTGCGGCCACCACTGTCCCCGGTCGCGATCAGGCTGTCCGCATCCCGACCCAACGTCGCCTGCAAACACACCGCCTGCTCCATCGGCAGCAGCACACTCAGATACGCCATCGAATCCGGCGCCGGCCGCGTCGTCACCCGCCGCTCCGAGACGGCCTTGCGGTGCCGGGCCACGACCGCGGCGGCGTCGAGTTCCACCGCCAGGGCCTTCGCCTTCGCGACCAGGCCGCGGTCCCCGACCCCGTCCAGAACGTCCGGGTCCGAACACAACCGGCGATCCACACCGTACGATCCTGAGCCGACAGACACGCCGTCTCCCGCACCAGCAGGGTCGCCCGCCATTCGTTCAACCGCCCCGACCGCAACAACGCCAACGTGTGCGGCATCTCGTGCACCACCGCCTGCGCGAACCCCAGATGCCGGTTGCCACGATTCGGGGACTCCCTGCGCGCCAACGCAATCTGCGACGCGATACCCCGGTCCCACTCCGCCCGCGGCAACCCCCGAGCTTTGCGGTCCTCCCGCATGCACGTGGCGACATCGTCGGTCACCACCGCCTGCACCGCACACCCCACCGACTTCAACGACTCCACCGCATCGAGCCACTCGATCCCCACCCCCGCATCACCACACGCCTCGACACACCGCAACCGCGCCGTGAACGCCCGCAACTCCTCCAGATCCGGTGCCACCATTCCCCCCACGACCAGCCCTCCCCAGAGGTTGTTCGAAACTTTGTTCGAATCTACCAATCATCTTCGACTGACGCAATACTCGGCCGTTTCGGTCTACGGTGATCGTGGAGAACACATCTGATGGGAGCTGACTGCAATGACCGATGATGCCGTCCTGCAGCGCGCGGTCGCGACCGAGTTCTCGGCCCTGGCCGATGTCCTCGACGGGATCTCGGATGCGGAATGGGACACGCCGTCGTTGTGCGAGGGCTGGCGGATTCGTGAAGTGGTCGCACATGTCACCATGGCAGCGCGCTACTCCGAGGAGCGGTTCATGACGCGCCTGCGCGAGTGCGACTTCGATTTCACCCGGCTGTCCAACGAGATCGCCCGTAGCGATGCCGAATTGGCCACGTCGGATCTTGTTGCCGACCTGCGCTCGGACACCATGCGCGGGTGGACTCCGCCGGGTGGCGGCTATCACGGCGCGCTCAACCATGTGGTGATCCACGGACTCGACGTCACGGTGCCGCTGGGGGTTCCCCGCCGCGTACCCGAGGCGACGATCCGCATCGTCCTCAACGACCTCACGGCGGGCGGTGGGCACTCGAATTTCGGCGTCGACATCGAGGGCCGTTGGTTGCGGGCCACGGACCTCGGCTGGTCGTACGGGTCGGGTGCCGAGTTACGCGGAGCGGGAGAGGATCTCGCTCTCACGATCTGTGGCCGGACACTTCCGGCGGGACGGGTCGAGGGCGACCCGTTGTAGTCGGTCTCAGCTGCCCGGAATGAAACCCGGGTAGACGAAGTGCCCGGGGCCTCCGCCGGGGAGGTTGGCGCCGAGCGACCCGGGGAAGTCCAGCGACAGTTTGACGAGTTTGTGGAGTTGCCCGTTCTGGTCGGCCTGCCAGCAATCGAGCAGTACGCCGTGGAATCCGGTGCAGACGATGCGGTTGGCGGTCCCGAACGGCGACGTGAGCCGATTCGCGCTGACGAACGGATTCCAGTAGTCGAGATCGGTCGGGGTGAGGAAGTTCTGGTTGTCGAACGGTGCGAGCGGACTGGGCTCGGTGGGTATCGGCGGCCATTCGTCGGCGGCGGCCACACCGGCGCTTCCGAGAACGGCGGTGGCTGCGGCAGCCACGGTTGCGGTGATCTGGGCGAATCGGCGCGTAGCGGTAGTCATCTCCACCA
This sequence comes from Rhodococcus sp. NPDC057529, assembly GCF_042802055.1. Taxonomy (NCBI): domain Bacteria; kingdom Bacillati; phylum Actinomycetota; class Actinomycetes; order Mycobacteriales; family Nocardiaceae; genus Rhodococcus; species Rhodococcus sp. NPDC057529. The sequence goes on along the minus strand of NZ_JBHVEY010000008.1, from coordinate 19,138 downwards.
GCCCACAGTAAACCGGCGGGCGGCGCCTACGTCCGCAAACCGGGATGACGGCCGGCGAGGACGGGAACGAGGAACTTGTTCGGCGCCAGGCGCGCGAAGATGGACGCCGCCCGGTTCGCGAAACCGGGGATGGCGACCATCTGTCCCTTGTCGAGCCCGTCGATGCCGGTCTTGGCCACGGATTCGGGGCTCTCCCACATGAAGCTGGGCAGTGCGGCCTCCGCGTCCTCCTTCGCGAAACCTGCCGTCTCGCCGAATCCGGTGTCGACGGGTCCGGGGCAGAGTGCGGTCGCGGTGACCCCGGTGCCTTTCAGTTCGCCGGTCAGGCTTTCGGTGTAGGAGAGGACGAATGCCTTGCAGGCGCCGTATCCCGCCTGGCCGGGCAGTGGCTGGAACGCCCCGGTGGATGCGACGTTGAGGATCGCTCCCCGGCGCCGGTGCACCATGCCCGGGAGCGCGCGGCTGCACAGGTCGGCGACGGCCGTCACGTCGACCTCGATCATGTTCATCTCGTCGTCCGGATCGGACGCGGCCACGGGGCCGAGCGTGGACAGGCCGGCGTTGTTCACGAGAATGTCGAGGGTCAATCCGAGTTCGCCGACCCGGTCGAGCAGGGTCGCGCGGGCGGAGCGATCGGACAGATCGGCATCCAGCACGTGCGCCCGGCCGCCTGCGGCCCGCAGTTCGGTGGCCAGTTCCTCCAACTTCTCGGCCCGGCGGGCGACGAGTACCACCTGGTGACCGCGGCGGCTGAGTTCACGGCTGAGGGCCGTGCCGATCCCGGACGACGCTCCGGTGACGAGCGCGGTGCGATCGGCGGCAGGAGTGGGGAGGCTCATGCGTCCAACCTACGTGCCGCCGTCGCCCGCGCAAGGGGTCACCGCTCAGGCGTGGGTGCCGCCGTCGATGCGGATCTCGGTTCCGGTGACGAACGCGCCGTCGTCGGAGGCGAGCATGGCGACGACTCCGGCGACCTGCTCGGGTCCGCCCATGGCCGCGCCGCCCGATTCCAGGGTGGTGGGCAGGATGGGTGACAGCTTGGAGAACAGGCCCCAATCGGCGTCGGACGGCACGTATCCGGAGGTGGCATCCGTGATTCCGGTCTTGATGCTGCCGGGGGCGACACCGACGGCGCGCAGGCCCTGCTTGCCGTATTCGAGGGCCAGCGCGTGGGTGAACGACTGGATGCCGCCCTTGCTCGCGGCGTACGCGGCCATGTAGGGGTGCGCGAACGCGGCCGACGTGGAACTGAAGTTCACGACCACGCTGCGTTCGTTGCGCAGCAGCGCGGGCAGGCATTCGCGAACCATGAGGAACGTACCGGTGAGGTTGATCCCGATCACCTGATTCCACAGGTCCACGGGCGTCTCGTGGGTGTGTGAGGCGCGGAGGATGCCCGCGGCATTCACGAGCACGTCCAGTCCGCCCAGGTTCTCGACGCTGCTGCTCACGCCGTCGACGACGGACGCCTCGTCGCCGATGTCGATGGAGGCCACGCTGAGGCGCCCCGCCGTGCCTGCTGCTTCGGCAAGTTCCGCCGTCCGCGCGAGGCCGTCCTCGGAGACGTCGGCAGCCACAACGGTGCCGCCTTCCTCGAGCAGGCGGAGGGCGGTGGCCTGGCCGATACCCGACGCGGCGCCGGTCACCAGAATCCGCCGGTTGTCGAATCGATTCATCGTCTGTGCTCCTCGTGTCGCTTTCGAATTCGATGTCATTGGCCCATGACGTATTTGACGGTCGGCCCGGCGGTCCAACCGCCGTCGACGGCCAGTTCGGCTCCGGTGACATAGGTGGACGCGTCGGAGAGCAGGAATCCGACGGCGCCCGCGATCTCCTCGGGTACCCCGACTCTCGCCATGGGGGTGTTCGGGTAATTGCCCTCGCCCTGCTGGATTCCGAGGCCCGCGGTCATCGGGGTGTACGTCATGCCGGGGTGGACGGAGTTGACGCGGATCCGGTCGGTGCCCAGTTCCACGGCGGCGATCTTCGTGAGCCCGCGCACGCCCCACTTGGACGCGCCGTAGCCGGCGGTCAAGGCGAGTCCCATCAGCCCGGCGGCCGAGGAGATGTTGACGATCGATCCGCCGCCGGCGGCGCGCATCGGACCGATGACGGCCTGCAGGCCGTTGAACACGCCGGTCAGGTTGATGTCGAGGACGGTCCGGAAGTGTTCGAGCGGTTCGTGCTCGATGTACTGGCCGGTGGAGATGCCCGCATTGTTGACGAGGCCGTCGACGCGTCCGAAGTCGTTCGTCGCCACGTCGACGGCGGCCTGCCACTGCTGCGGGTCGGTGACGTCGAGGTGGCAGTACCGCGCCCGGTCACCCAGTTGCTCGACTGTCGCGCGGCCGTCGTCGTCGAGAACATCACCGACGACGACGCTGCCGCCCTCGTCGACGATGCGCTGGGCGAAGGCTGCGCCGAGCCCCCGCGCCGCCCCGGTCACGATCACAACCTTCCCCGCCAGTTGCTGTGCGGTCTCGGTCATCTCAGCTCACATCCTCGTCGTCGAAAAGTCACGTTCGTCGGGCGTCTCCGCTGCCGACGGCCCGAGTCTGCTGTGGGCGGCCTCCGCGGGAAACGGGTTCTCCCGGTGATCGGAACAACTCGTAGCCACAGGAAACGCCGGACCACTGTGATGTGGATTACCCGCTGACGTTCCGGACATGCCGGACGGGCGGATCTCCTCAGACCATCGAAAGGGTTCCCATGTCTCGACGTGTCACTTCCACCGCCGCGGTGCTGATCACCGGCAGCGTGCTTTTCTCGGGTCTCGGCGCTCCGGCGCTCGCTTCGGCGGACCCGTTCTCGCTGCCCGGAATCAGCCTCCCGGACTTCGGCTCGTCAGATTTCGGGAGCGCGGGCCCGGTCGTCGAGACTCCGCGGCTGGCGTCGGTCGACAATTTCCGCGACGTGGGGGGATCGGGCCGGGGATATGCGACCGCCCGTGGGGGACACGTCACACGGGGGTTGTTCTACCGTTCGAACGCTCTGGTTCCGAACGATCAGGATCTCGCCGTCCTCACCGGGCTCGGGTTGACCGCGGTGTACGACGTGCGGACCGTCGAAGAGGTGGCGGCGAAACCCGACCGGCTTCCGGCCGGACCGCGGTATCAGGCTATCCCGATCCTGTCGGGTGACCTGGGTGCCGCTGTCGCGCAGTTGAAGTCGCCCGCGGACGCCGTCGCGTTCATGCAGCAGATGAACCGCAGCTTCGTCGACGACGCGGCGACCCGGGCCGGGTTCGCGCAACTCCTGACGTCGCTGGCCGACACCGACGGACCGCAGATCTTCCACTGCACTGCGGGCAAGGACCGCACCGGCTGGGCGTCCGCGCTGCTGCTGTCCATCGCCGGCGTTTCGCAGGACACCATCTTCGACGACTATCTGCTCACCAACGAATACACTGCCGCGTCGATGAAGGTCACGTACGACCAGATCGCCGCCAGCCGCGGCGAGGCGGTGGCGAAGATCTACCAGCCGCTGCTGGGCGTGGACCGCAGCTATCTGGAGGCCGGGCTCGGCCGGCTCGCCGAGCAGTACGGCACGGTCGACCGTTACCTCACCGACGGGCTGGGTCTGAGTTCGGCGACGGTCGACCGGCTCCGGAGCAAGCTGCTGGGCTGAGGTCAGGCCCCGATCGCGTCCGAGAGGGTCGTGAGCCGGCTGATCTCGGACGCGTTCAGCGTCACGGTCGGGGCGTCGAGCAGGGCGGGAAGCTGTTCGAGGCGGCTCGCGCTCGCGATCGGCGCGGTGATGCCGGGCCGGGTCAGGAGCCACGCGAGTGCGATGGTGGAGATCTCCGCGGAGTGCGCGTCGGCGATCTCGGCCAGGGCATCGACGACGGCGAGACCGGACTCGGAGAAGTAGCGGGTCGCCATCCGCTGGCGGGCCCGGCCTTCGAGGTCGGCCTGGGTGCGGTACTTGCCGGCGAGGAAACCTGCCGCGAGCGAGTAATACGGGAAGACGCCCAGGCCGTTCTCGGTCGCGAGCGCGGCCACCTCGGGCTCGTAGTCGTGGCGGTGCACCAGGTTGTAATGCGGCTGCAGCGCGATCGGCGCCGCGAAACCGTGCTCGGCCGTCAGCGACAACCACTCGCGGATGCGCTCGGGCGAGTAGTTGGAGATGGCGACGTGCCGGACGAGTCCGTCGCGGACCAGCTTGTCGAACGCGCCGAGCGTGTCCACGAGGGGCGTGTCGGCGTCGTCGAAGTGCGCGTAGTACACGTCGATGTAATCGGTCTGCAGCCGCTTCAGGGACGCCTCCGCCGCTGCCCGCACATTGTCGGGCGCCAGTCCCGTGAACTCCGGGTGCTGGCTGACCTTGGTGGCGATCACGATGTGGTCCCGGTTGTGGCGGGACGCCATCCAGTTGCCGAGGACGGTCTCGGACTCTCCACCGGAGTTGCCTTCGGCGAACGCGGAGTACGAGTCCGCCGTGTCGACGAAGTTGCCGCCACCCGCGGCGAACGCGTCGAGGATGTCGAACGACGTCGGTTCGTCACTGGTCCAGCCGAAGGTGTTGCCACCGAGGGCCAGGGGAAAGATGTCCAGATCCGAGTTGCCGATCGCGACCACGGGTGCTCCGTTTCTAGGTGTGTCCTGTCCGGGAATGTGCGAAGACTTCGCCTGACGACGCTATCGCAGCCGCTAGGCGCACGCGCGTCCGGCTACCGGACACACGCTTTCCGGTCGCCGATTCCCCCGCGAATCGGACAGGTGTGCGCGAACCCCGCCGACCGCGACTCCGACGGCATACCGTGGAGGGGGTGCGTTCGTTCCGGCGAGACACGGAGTTGAGTGATGCAGGACCAGTCGATCGATGACCTTCTGAACACGGGCCTGTTCGTCGACGGGCGGTGGATCCGCTCCAGCTCCGGCGAGACCCGGGACTGTATCAATCCGGCCGACGGGTCGGTGGTCGCCACCGTCGACGAGGCCTCCCCGGACGACGCCGCCCACGCTGTCGCCGCGGCCCGCGCGGCGTTCGACGAGGGCACCTGGCCGCACACACCGGTCGCCGAGCGCACCGCCATCGTCGCGAGGATCGCCGATCTGCTCGAACGCGACAAAGAGACCCTGGCGCGCATCGAGACGCTCGACACCGGAAAGACATTGGAAGAGAGCAGGATCGACATCGACGACGTGGTGTCGGTGTTCCGGTACTACGCGCAACTCGCCGCGGTCGAGGCGGACCGTCTGGTGGATGTCGGCCGTCCCGACGTGATCAGCCGGGTGGTGCGTGAGCCGATCGGTGTGTGCGTGCTCATCGCACCGTGGAACTACCCGCTGCTGCAGATCTCGTGGAAGGTGGCGCCCGCCCTCGCGGCCGGGTGCACGATGGTCCTCAAACCGAGCGAGGTGACCCCGCTCAGCACCATTTCGTTCACCGCGCTGATCGCCGAAGCCGGAGTTCCGGCCGGGGTGGTGAACCTCGTGCAGGGCAGCGGCGCCGTCCTGGGCGCGGCGCTCACGGGAACACCGGACGTCGACTTCGTGTCCTTCACGGGTGGGCTGGCCACCGGACGCGTCATCCTCGAGACCGCGGCGAGGAACGTCACCAAGGTGGCGGTGGAACTCGGCGGCAAGAATCCGCACATCGTCTTCGCCGACGCCGACGGAGACGACTCCGTCGACCAGGTGCTCACGGGTGTGTTCCTGCACTCCGGCCAGGTGTGCTCGGCGGGAACCCGCCTGATCATCGAGGAATCCATCGCCGACCGGTTCGTCGCCGCGCTCGCCGCCCGGGCGGAGAAGATCCGGATGGGCAACGGTCTCGACCCGGCGAGCCGAACGGGCCCGCTGGTATCCGAGGCCCACCGGGAGAAGGTCGAAAGGTACGTGGAACTCGGACGCTCCGAGGGCGCCCGGCTGGTGACCGGGGGAGCCCGGCCGTCGGATCCCACGTTGGCGAACGGGAGTTTCTACCTGCCCACCATCTTCGACCACTGCGACCGCACCATGCGCCTCGTGCAGGAGGAGACGTTCGGGCCGATCCTCACCGTCGAGCGTTTCACCACCGAAGAGGAGGCGCTGCGACTGGGCAACGACACCGAGTACGGCCTCGCCGCGGGCGTCCGGACCGCCGACAGCGCCCGGGGTGAACGCATGGTGCGCGGCCTGCGTCACGGAACGGTGTGGCTCAACGACTTCGGCTACTACACCGCGGCCGCCGAGTGGGGCGGATTCAAGATGTCGGGGAACGGGCGCGAACTCGGCCCCGCCGGTCTGGCGGAATATCAGGAAACCAAACACATCTGGCACAACACCTCGCCCACGGCGGCGGGGTGGTTCGACAACGGCTAGTCCGGCGCACGGAGAGGCGAGAGAACGATGGCTACTCGGCACGGAGCAGTGGGTGGCGGAGATGAGCCGGGGGACAGTGGACTCGGCGAACTCGGGTACAAACAGGAACTCGACCGCAGTCTGGGCAAGTTCGCCAGTTTCGCGGCGGGAGTCAGTTACATCTCGATTCTCACCGGCACGTTCCAGTTGTTCTATTTCGGATTCGGCACGGCGGGTCCGGCGTATCTGTGGTCGTGGCCGATGGTGTTCGTCGGGCAGATGGCCGTCGCGCTGTGCTTCATGGAACTCGCGGCCAAATATCCCGTCGCCGGCTCGGTCTACAACTGGGCGAAGCTGCTCGGCAGCAGGATCGTGGGCTGGTCGTCGGGCTGGCTGATGCTCACCGCGTCGATCGTCACTCTTTCCGCGGTCGTGCTCGCGCTGCAACTCAACCTGCCGCGGCTGTGGAGCGGTTTCCAGATCGTCGGCGACGGCAGCGGTGAATACGACTTCGCGACCAACGCCGTCATTCTCGGCACCATCATGATCGCGTTCACCACGGCGGTCAACGCATTCGGCGTCAAGCTGATGGCCCTCATCAACAGCACCGGCGTGTTCGTCGAATTGATCGCCGCGGTCCTCATCGCCGTCATCCTCGCCGCCAACATCACCCGCGGCCCGGAGGTGTTCTTCTCCACCCACGGGTACGGCGCCGGGGAGGCCGGCGGGTATCTGACCGTCTTCCTCGTGGCGTCCCTCGCGTCCGGGTACGTGATGTACGGCTTCGACACCGCGAGTTCGCTCGGCGAGGAAACCGTCGACCCGCGGCGGACTGCACCCAAGGCGATCCTGCGGGCGATCCTCGCGTCCTTCGTGATCGGCGGGGCGATCCTGGTGTTCGCCGTCATGGCGGCCCCCGACCTCGACGATCCGCTGATCGGCAGCAGCGAGGGCGGCCTGCAGTACATCGTCGAGCAGGTGATGTGGGGACCGCTCGGCAAGATCTTCCTGGTCTGCATCGTCGTCGCGGTGACGGTGTGTTCGCTCGCCGTGCACGCCGCGGCCATCCGCCTCACGTTCGCGATGGCCCGCGACAACGCCCTGCCCTTCGGGGAGCGGCTGGCGCACGTCAACCCCAAGCATCAGACGCCGGTGGTCCCCGCCATCGTGATCGGCCTGCTCGCAGCGTTCATCCTCGTCATCAACATCGGTCAGCCGCAGATCTTCACGGTGCTGACGTCGATCGCGATCATCATGATCTACCTGGCGTACCTCATGGTCACCGGTCCGCTGCTGAAGAAACGGCTGCAGGGGCAGTGGCCGCCGAAGGAACTCGCCGAGAGCGGCTACTTCACGATGGGCCGGTGGGGGCTGGCGGTGAACATCTTCGCCGTGCTGTGGGGCGTGGGAATGGCGCTCAACCTGGCGTGGCCACGCCCCGAAGTGTACGGAACTCCCTGGTACAACACGTGGGGTGCGTTCGTCTACATCGGCATCATCCTCGGGCTCGGTCTGCTCTGGTACGCGGTGAAGGGCCGCAACCACATCGGCTGCCTCGCCTCGCACGCGGCGACGACGAAGGACGAGGCGGAGAGTGAACTGCCATGACGGACACCGTGTTCGACTACGTGATCGCCGGCGGAGGAACCGCCGGATGCGTGCTCGCCGCCCGGCTCAGCGAGGACCCGTCGGTGACCGTGTGCCTCGTGGAGGCCGGGCCGTCGGACGTCGGTGACCGCAACATCCTCGAGTTGTCGCAGTGGATGCACCTGCTCGACTCCGGCTACGACTGGGACTACCCGGTCGAGCCGCAGGAGCGGGGCAACAGCTTCATGCGGCACGCCAGGGCCAAGGTCCTCGGCGGCTGCTCGTCGCACAATTCGTGTATCGCGTTCTGGCCACCCGCCGAGACGCTCGACGACTGGGCGGCGGCCGGTGCGACGGGCTGGGGCGCGAAGGACGTGTTGCCGCTCGTCGCGCGGGTGGAGAACAACGACGCCCCCGGCGAGCAGCACGGCCGCAGTGGTCCCGTGCGGCTGCGTGACGTCCCCCCGAACGACCCCTGCGGCGTCGCCCTGCTCGAGGCTGCGGCGAAGGTCGGGTTGCCCACCGTGCAGTTCAACCGCGGCACGAGCGTCCTCGACGGGGCGGGGTGGTTCCAGATCAACGCGTCCGAGGACGGCACCCGGATGTCGACGTCGCACGCCTACCTGCACCCGATTCTCGGCACTCGCCCCAATCTCGACGTGCGCACGGGCTGCTGGGTGAGCGAGATCTTGTTCGACGAAGAGATGGCGGCGACCGGCGTGCGCTACCAGCGTCCCGACCTCACCGGGTACGACACGGTGTCGGCGCGCCGCGAGGTGATCGTCACCGCCGGGGCCATCGACACCCCGAAACTGCTGATGCTCTCGGGAATCGGGCCCACGGTGCACCTGCGCGAGATGGGCGTGCACGTCCGTGTCGACGCGCCCGGCGTGGGGCAGAACCTCGACGACCACGTGGAGGGTCTCGTGTTCTGGGAGGCATCCCGGCCGATGGTCACCGAGTCGACGCAGTGGTGGGAGATCGGCCTGTTCGCCACCACCGAGGAGGGGCTGAACCATCCGGACCTGATGATGCACTACGGCAGCGTGCCGTTCGACATGAACACCCTTCGATGGGGCTACCCCACCACGGACAACGGTTTCTGCCTGACACCGAACGTCACGCAGGGACTCTCCCGCGGAACGGTGCGGCTGCGCTCCCGAGACTTCCGGGATCGTCCGCGAGTGGACCCCCGGTATTTCACCGACCCCGACGGCCACGACGAGGCCGTGATGCTCGCCGGATTCCGGTTGGCACGCCGCATCGCCGAGCAGGAACCGTTCCGGGGCTGGATCACGAGGGAACTGGCTCCCGGGCCGGAGGCGGAAACCGACGACGAATTGATCGACTACGCGCACCGCACCCACAACACGGTGTATCACCCCGCCGGGACCGCCCGGATGGGTGCGGCCACCGACCCGGCGGCCGTCCTCGATCCGGAGTTGCGGGTCAAGGGGGTGCGCAATTTGCGGGTGGTGGACGCGTCCGCCATGCCGAAACTGCCGTACGTCAACCCCAACATCACGGTCATGACGATGGCCGAGAAGTGCGCCGATCTGATTCGCGGACTCTGACGCGGTGACGTGCGGGAGGCCCTGCGTGAACAGCCAGGTACTTTGAAGTCCTACTATCTCCCCGTACTGGCAGAGAGACGGAAGGGCACGTCATGAATTCTCCCGAACCGATCGTCGTCGTCGACGGCGCGAGGACCCCGATCGGCAGCTTCGGCGGTGCGTTCAAGGACGTGCCCGCCCACGAACTCGGTGCCACCGCCGCGAAGGCCGCGCTGGACCGTGCCGGGGTGGCGGGCGGTGACATCGACGAGGTGGTGATGGGCTGCATCGGTCAGGTCGGGCCGGACGCCTACAACGCCCGCCGCGTCGCCCTGGCCGCCGGGCTGCCGGAGAAGACCCCGGCGTACACCGTCAACCGGTTGTGCGGGTCCGGTCTGCAGGCGGTGTGGTCGGCGGCGCAGCAGATGCGCTGGGGTGGGGTGAACTTCGCCCTCGCCGGCGGCGACGAGAGCATGTCGCGGATGCCGTTCTACGACTTCTCGGCCCGCTCCGGGTACAAGCTCGGTGACCGCGCACTGGTGGACGGCACGGTCGCGATCCTGACCGACCCGTTCGGTGGGGTGCATATGGGCCGGACCGCCGAGGCCGTGGCCCGCAAGTACGACGTGAGCCGGGAGCAGCAGGACGAGTTCGCCGTCGAATCCCAGCGCCGCGCCGCCTCGGATGCGGCGAAGGCGGCGTTCGCCGAGGAGATCACCCCGGTGCAGATCGGGGGCCGGCGCCCGAAGACGGTCGAGGTCGACGAGCATCCCAAGCCCGACACCACCCTCGAGACGCTGGCGAAGTTGCGGCCGGCGTTCGAGGAGGGCGGTTCGGTGACCGCGGGGAATGCGTCGGGGATCAACGACGGCGCCGCGGCGCTGGTGCTGGCCACCGAGTCCGCTGCGCGGGAGAAGGGGCTGACCGGGCTGGTGACCCTCGAAGCGGTCGCGACGGCGGCGATGGACCCGGCGCTGATGGGGTACGCCCCGGTGCTGGCGCTGGCGAATCTGTTCGAGCAGACCGGGACCACCCCGGGTGACATCGACGTGATCGAGCTGAACGAGGCGTTCGCGTCGCAGGCGGTCGCGGTGATCCGGGACGCGAAGCTGAGCCCGGAGAAGACCAACCCGTACGGTGGGGCGATCGCGTTGGGTCACCCGGTCGGGGCGACCGGGGCGATCCTGAGTCTGCGGATCGCGAAGGACATGGTGCGCCGCGACCTCGAATTGGGCATCGTCACCATGTGCATCGGCGGCGGCCAGGCCCTCGCCGCCCTCTTCAAGCGCATCTGACCCCAGGTGAGTGGCACAGTGTGCCCGCACACGCTGTGCCGCTCACGTCAGGTGACGGCGTCCAGAAGTTCTACGCGGGTGCCAACGAGTTGATGAAGGGAATCATCGCGAAGTCGCTGTAGCCGTCGCCGGCTCACGCGACACGTCGTACGCCGCCTCGTCGAACCGGCCGAGTCGCTGCCGCATGCGGTCGGTCGACCACGGCCAGTTGAAGCTGTTGCGGCCGTTGACGTCGAGGAAGTAGCTCTGGCAGCCGCCGGCGTTGTAGACGGTGGTGGCCAGGGCTTCCTGGACCTGCGCGTTGAACGCGTCTTGCACGTCCCGGCGCGGTTCCATCCTGGTCCATCCGTTGCTCCGGGCCGCGGTGACGGCCTGGATCAGGTATTCGAGTTGCGCCTCGAGGATCATGAACGCCGACGTGTGGCCGGTGCCCAGGGCCGGCCCGAGGAGGACGAACGCATTGGGGAAGCCCGCGACGGTCGTGCCGAGGTACGCCTGCGGGCTGCCCTTCCAGTGGTCGTCGAGGCTGCGGCCCTCGCCGTCGAACACCTTGGATCCGATCGGCATGTCGAGGATGTGGAAGCCGGTACCGAAGATGATGGCGTCCACTTCCCGTTCGGCGCCGTCGCTGCCGACGACCACGTTGCCGCGCACCGACTGCACGGCGGTGGCGTGCACCTCGACGTTCGGGCGGGTCAGCGCGGGGTAGTACGCGTTGGACAGCAGCAGACGCTTGCAGCCGAGCGTGTAGTCGGGCGTCAACGCCTTGCGCAGCTTCGGATCCCGCACCTGGGCACGCAGTTGCGCCTTGCCGACCTGCTGGATCACCCGCAGGATCCACGGATGCCGGAAGCCGAGCCCGAGAGATTCCATGATCGCGTACTCGAGGCGTCGCAACGCGCGGATCGCGCCCGGTACGCGGCGCAGGATCGTGCGCTCGACGCCGGGCAGCGTGTGGTCCGGCTTGGGCAGCACCCATTGCGCGGTCCGCTGATACAGATGGAGTTCCCCGACCTTCGGCTGGATGGCCGGGACGAATTGCACCGCGGACGCACCGGTTCCGACGACCGCCACGCGTTTGCCTGCGAGGTCGTAGTCGTGGTTCCAGCGGGAGGAATGGAAGACCTCGCCGGCGAACGTGTCGAGACCGGGAATCGCGGGAACGAGCGGTTCGTTCCACGGCCCGGCGGCAGCGATGACGGCGTTCGCGGTGAACGTGCCCGCGGACGTGTCCACCGTCCAACGCCTCGTCTGCTCGCTCCACTCGGCGCGCTGCATCTCGGTTCCGAACTTCACGTGGGCGGGCACCCCGTATTCGGCGGCGGTGCGCTCGATGTACCGGCGGATCTCCTCCTGCCCGGCGAACAACCGCGACCACTCCCGGTTCGGTGCGAACGAATAGGAGTACAGGGCGGAGGGGACGTCGCACGCGCAGCCCGGGTAGGTGTTGTCGCGCCACGTCCCGCCCAGTGCGTCCCCCTTCTCGAGAACGGCGAAGTTGTCGATCCCGCTCTGCTTCAGGCGGATGGCGGCTCCGATGCCGGAGATCCCGGCTCCGACGATGAGGATGTCGTAGTGGTTCATGCGCGGACTCCGTTCGCGAGCTGGGCTCGGGTGGTGACGAGGGAATGTTCGAGGGTGGCGAGCCGGCGCCGGCCGTCCATGAAGTTCGGGCCCATGACGGCGAGGTCCTCGGCGGTCGCGTCGAGCCGGAGCACCCGCGTGCCGGCCGCTTCGAGCCTCGCGACTTCGGCGTCGAGGCCCGCACTCATCCAGTTCCGCAGCATCCGGCGTTCGATGCGGGCGGCGCCGCGGCCGGGGATGCGGCCGGTCGACGCCATCGGTGCCAGCACGATCACCTCGTCGAGTTCGAGGGGCAGCACGAGGTCGGCGGACGCGGTGGACGCCGCGCCGCCGTCGACGAACCGCCGGGCGCCGAGGGGGACCGGGGGAAACCAGCCGGGAATCGCCCACGACGCCCGCAGCGCTTCGGACAGGGTCGCGGCCGGTGCGCCGGGTGAGCCGAATGCGACGCGTTCGCCCGTGTCGTAGTCCATGCTCACCAGCCATGTCGCCGGGTGGCGAACCCAGCCGGACTTGCAGGCGAACCGCCGCGCGAGCCGGTCGAGCCAGGCGGTGTCCCCGCGGCCGCGGGGAAGGAGTCCGCTCGCGGCGGTGACGGGCGGCAGCCCGCGGCGCAGCAGACCGGGCGAGCCGAGGCCCGGCGCCGGGAGCGGCGGGAACCGTCCGGGTGCGGCGGCGAGATGACCGTCGAGCGCCGGATGGGTGGCCCCACCGAGTTGCATCGCGAGCAGTTCGTCGACGCCGGCCCCGCCGCCCAGCATGGTGACGAGTTCGGCGCCCGCGGACGTGCCCACGAGCACGTCGGCGTCGCGCGGGTCCCATCCCAGGGCGTCGCTCACGGCGACCAGGGCGGCCACCGTCCACGCTGAGCCGAGCGTGCCGCCGCAACCGATCACCAGCCCGCGACTGAGTTGTGTGTCACTTGAAGTCATACCTAGGAAGCTATCAGAAACCAGATACCGGCGGTATATGAAAAGTAGAATATTCTCGCAGGGGCTTCGGAGAAAGGGTGAGCATGGCGCGATTGACCAGGTCGGAGAGTCAGGCGCGGACGCGGGCGCATCTCGTCGCGACCGCGCGCGACCTCTTCCTCGCCGACGGGTACGCGGCCACCTCACTCGAGAAAGTCGCCGACGAGGCCGGCTACTCCAAGGGCGCGGTGTACTCCAACTTCAAGAACAAGAAGGAACTGTGCCTCGAGGTGCTCGGGCTCATTCACTCCACCAAGGGGCAGGAGATCGCGGAGGCGCTCGGTGGCGGCGAGACGATGGAGGAGCGACTCGAGGCGTTCCAGGCCTGGGCGGAGAAGACGCTCGGCGACGTCGGATGGACCATGCTGGAATTCGAACTGATCGTGCTGTCCCGTCACGACCCCGAACTCCGCGACGCCCTCACCGCCACCCTCGGTGTCGCGCGGGAGATCACGGTCACGCTGCTGAAATCGTTCACCGACTCACTCGGGGTCGTCCTGCCCGTGCCCGCGCAGGATGCGGCCAGCAGCATCCTCAGTCTCGGTGTCGGACTGGGCATTCAGCGCGCCATCGATCCCACCATCTCGGCCAGGGTGGTCACCGACAACCTCCGGGTGCTGCTCGCCGTGTCGCAGCCGAGCGAACTCTAGATCCGTCAGAGCCAGTCGCGCCGTCGGAACAAGACATACAGCAGACTCGCGGACGTCACGATCACGACGGTGCTGACGATCGTCCCCGACACCTGCCCGACCCCGGGGAACAGGACGTTCTGACCGAACCACCCCGTCACCGCGGTGGGGACCGCGATGATGGCCGCCCAGCCGGTGAGCTTCTTCATGACGGTGTTGAGCCGGGCGTCCTGCAGCGACAGATTCGTCTCGAACACGGTCACCACCATGTCGCGCAACGACTCCGTCCACTCGGCGGCACGCGTCACGTGGTCGTAGAGGTCGGTGTATAAGCTGTCGAGAACCGGCGACCGATCGTGTTCGGATTCGGCGCGCCCCCGGATGACGGCGCCCACCACCTCCCGCATCGGCAGCACGACGCGACGCAGTTGCACCAGTTCCTTCCGCAACCGGTACGTGCGCTGCTGAATCTCCTTGGTCCGCGCGGACTCGTCGAACAGTCCCTCCTCGAGCGCTTCGATCGCGTCGTCGATCGTCTCGATCGTCTCGAACTGGCCGTCCACGACGGCGTCGAGCAGGCCGTGCAGGAGCGCGAGTGCGCCCGAACCCGGTGTGAGCAGCGCGGGGTCCTCCTCCCAGCGCTCCACCACCTGCGACATGTCGAACCGGTCGTCCCGCCGCACCGTGATGATCCCGTTCGACAGCACGAACGCCGAGACGCGGCTGAGCCGAAGCCGTGAGTCGAGGACGCCGAGCGTGCTGACGTCGTCGGCGTCGAACCACGTGGCGTACGCGGTCACGAATGCGTGGCCGGCGTAACGCGTCGCCTTCGGTCGCTCACCGCGGGCGACGGCATCCTCGATGGCGTTCGGATCGAGCGACAATTCGTTCGCCAATTCGGTCAAGCGCTCGTGGTCGGGGTCGCACAGATCGACCCACACGAGCGCGTTCTCGTCCCGCACCTTCTCGGACACGTCGGCAAGCGGAAAGTCCTTGCCCACGCACTCGCCATCACGCCACACACGGGTTCGCACCAGGTTGAGGGTCACTCACCCAGTCTGCCGAACCCTGCGGGCGGGGAGACGATTATGACGTGCGATCGGACGAGTAACCCCACAGCCAGTCGGTGTACTTGTAGCTCGACGTGTCCCGGGTGCGGAACAGTTCGTTGCGTGCGATGCGGGCGGTGCCGTCGAGGTGCCACAATTCGCCCCACATGCGTCCGGTGGTGATGATGCGATTGCAGCGCGGTGCGCGTTCGGTGTTGACCTCCTTCAGGATCTGCGGCCACGCGGAGTTGCCACCGCCGGCGGAGAAGTCCTCGTCGGCATAGTCGGCCAGGCACTTCGCGTCCTCGATCGCCATCACCGCTCCCGACGCCAGGTACTGCAGCGGGGGGTGCGCGGCGTCGCCGAGCAGGATCATCCGCCCGTCCACCCAGTTCTCGATGGGCTCGCGGTCGTACATCGGCCACCAGCGGTCCTTCCACAGGTAGTCGATACCGCGGCGGACGTTCTCGTGGCAGTGCGCGTAGGCCTGCTCGAGTTCCTCGGGGCCACCCCAGTTCTCGACCCCGTTCTTGTAGCCGGGCGATTCGAACACCGCAACCTGGTTGAGCATCTGCCCGCCGCGCAGCGGGTACTGGATGAAGTGGCATCCCGGTCCGATGTACCCGACCACGTCCTCGATGTCCTCGTCGAGGTCGACCTCGTCGTACGGCGTGGTGCCGCGGTAGGCGGCGTAGCCGGACGACACCGGTTCGTCGTCCGAGATCTTCGCCCGCAGCCGGGATTTGAGTCCGTCCATGCCGACGGCGATGTCGGCGTCGTGGGTGCGGCCATCGTCGGTGCTCACGTGCACCCGGTCACCGTCGGTGACCACGTCGGTGACGGTGACACCCGTGTGCAGTTCGGCGCCCGCCGCCCGCGCGGCGTCGACGAGCGTCGCGTGCAGGTCGCTGCGGTGGGTCACGAAGTACGGTCCGCCGTAGCGGGCGCGGAACTCGGCGCCGAGGTCGATCTTGGTGAGCACCTCCGCGGTGATCGCGTCGCGGAACACGATGTTCTTCGGCAGGAAGGCCCGGGAGAGAACGTCGTCGAGCACGCCCCAGGAGTCGAGGATGCGGGCGCCGTGCGGTCCGACCTGCAGTCCGGCGCCGACCTCCCCGAATTCGGTGGCCCGTTCGAACAGGGTGACATTCGCGCCCTTCCTGGCGAGGGCGAGGGCGTTGGCCGCGCCGCCGATCCCGCCTCCGGCGATGATGATGCGTGCGTCCTGCAGGTTCGACATGACAGTTCCTTAGTTTCGAGCGTTCGGGGCAGGTGAGTGGCAAAGCGTGCCGGGGGACACGACGGCACTCACGTGGGGAAACGGCGCCAGATCACGGTGAGCAGCAGTGCGGCGACGAGCGCGCTGACGCCGAAGAGGATGAAGTTGGAGTCGGCGCCGAGCCCGGCGGCCAGCAGCACGCCGCCGATCTGCGGTGCCGCGACGGCCCCGACCCGGCCGACGCCGAGCGCCCAGCCGAGGGCGGTGCCGCGCAGATAATCCGGGTAGTGGGATGCGACCGCGGCGATGATGAGGCACTGGGTTCCGTGGGTCCCGACGCCGGCGAGCACGAAGATGACGTAGACCAGCACCACCGGTGGGCTCAAGAGCAACGACAGCAGCGCGAGACCCGCAAGCAGTGCGGCGACGATGCTGGTGGGGATGGTGCCGAACCGGACGCCGCCCCACGCGGTGACGAACGAGCCCGCGACGGCGCCGAGGTTGAGCGCGAGGGCGAACGTGAGCGCACTGCCGAGGTCGGTGCCCTCGCCCTGCATGAGTTTGGGCAGCCACGTGCCGAGGCCGTACCACGCGAGCAGGGTGACCATCGTGGCGAGCGCGAACATGATGCTGACGTAACGGAATCGGGCACCGAGCAGTGCGCTGAAGCCCGTGGCCGGCCGCACCTCCGTCGACGTCACCGCGGCAGTGTTGTCGGGCAGCGTCTTCCACGCGATCGGCACCAGCAGGACCAGCGGGACGAGCGCGAAAGCGAACATCGGCTGCCAACCCCAGTTCGGGATGACGGGGATGCCGAGCAGTGCCGCGATCGAACCGCCGATGGGAACGCCGGACATCATCATCGTGGCCACCGCGGCGCGCCACTTCGCGGGGACCAGTTCCGCGGCGAGCGCATTGGACGTCGGAACCAGGCCGCCCAGGCCGAGCCCCGCGATCAGACGCAATGCGCCGAACATGACCGGTCCGGTCGCCAGCGCGCACAGCGCGGTGAACACGGACAGCACGATCGCGCAGCCGATCACCGCCCGCTTGCGTCCCACGATGTCGGAGAGGCGGCCCGCGAGGACGGCGCCGATCATCATTCCGAGGAACGCGAGACTGCCGAGCGTGCCCGCGGTCGCGGCGCTGATGCCCCATTCGTTCTGGAGGCTCGGGATGACGTTGCCGTAGACGATGAGGTCGTATCCGTCGAAGACCACGAAGAGCCAGCAGACGACGACGGCGATCGTGGCGGTGCGGTCCAGTCCGACGCGGTTCGTCGTCGGCGCCGCGGTGGTGGCGGTGAGGGGCATGAATCGAGGGTGATGCGGCGCACAGCACCCGTGCAATAAAGTTCTGCTGTGCAGAAGAAAAGGACCATCGAGAAGCCGGCGTACATGTTGGAGTCCGTCGACAACGCGCTACGCCTGCTGCAGATGCTGCGCGACGTCGGGGCGCTGCGGATCAAGGACGCCGCCGAGGAACTCGGCATCGCACCGTCGACCGCGCACCGACTGATGGCGATGCTGGTGTACCGAGGGTTCGCCGTTCAGGACGAGAAACGCCGGTACCACCCCGGGGCGGCGATGGGGGCCGGCCCGGCGCAGCGGGGGTGGACCCGCGAGTTCAACGACCTCTGCCGGCCCCACATGGAGGCACTCGCGATCCTGTGCGGCGAGACCGTCAACCTCGTGATCCGCGTCGGCACCCAGGCCCGCTTCCTGTCGTCCGCCGAGTCGGCGGGAATCTTGCGTGTCGGCGACCGCCAGGGGCAGGTCCTCGACGCGGAATTGACTGCAGGAGGACGCATTTTGCTGGCGGAGCTACCGAGGGACACCCTCGCGCAGCTGTACCTGCGGCCCGCGGATCTGGCCGACGACGAACGAGAGTGGGGCGACCGCCGTCTGCCCGCCGACGAGTTCGAGCAGTTCTACCGGGAACTGTCCGCCGCCCGCGCCGTCGGGTTCGCCGTCAACGTGCAGCAGACCGAGGAAGGCGTCGCCGCATTCGGTGTCGCCATCCGGAACCGGGCCCGAACCGCCGTCGGAGCGCTGACCGTGGCCGTGCCGATCACCCGCTTCCGTCAGCACTCGCAGGGACCGCTGGTGTCGCAGATCAAGAACGCGATCCGCGAACTCGAGGTCGACATCGCGGACCTCGAACCCTGATCAATGATTCTGCACACAAGAATTCTGTATCGACAGGGAGGCCTGCACTCCTAGCGTCGATTCCATGACCGCCACCGAACCGCACGTCGACGACGACCCCGCGCTGAAGCAGCTGTACACCGATTTCGAGGCCGAGCACCTGAATCCGTTGTGGACTCAGCTCGGCGATTTGATGCCGATGACGCCGACGTCGCGGGCGGTGCCGTTCGTGTGGAAGTGGTCGACGTTGTATCCGCTGGCGCAGCGGGCGGGGGATCTGGTCCCGGTCGGTCGCGGCGGGGAGCGGCGGGCGATCGCGCTGGCCAACCCTGGTTTGGGGGGTGCGCCGTATGTGACGCCGACGTTGTGGGCGGCGATCCAGTACCTGGGGCCGAAGGAGGTGGCGCCGGAGCACCGGCACGCGCAGAACGCGTTCCGGTTCGTCGTCGAGGGCGAGGGGGTGTGGACGGTCGTCAACGGGGATCCGGTGGCGATGCGCCGCGGCGATTTCCTGCTGACCCCGGGCTGGCATTTCCACGGCCACCACAACGAGACCGATCAGCCGATGGCGTGGATCGACGGCCTCGACATTCCGTTCGTGCACTACACCGACACCGGGTTCTTCGAGTTCGGCTCCGAGAACGTCACCGACGATTCGACCCCGGACGTGTCCCGGTCGGAGCGGTTGTGGGCGCATCCGGGACTGCGGCCGCTGGTCGGTTTGGACGCGAAGACGTCGTCGCCGATCGCGGCGTACCGGTGGGAGCACACCGACGCGGCGCTGCGTGAGCAGTTGGCGCTGGAGGACGAGGGATACGCC
>NZ_JBHVEY010000007.1:0-398368 GCF_042802055.1 Rhodococcus sp. NPDC057529 | reverse complement strand
GAGGTGTCCCGGGAGATCAGCCCGATCGCCAAGCCCCGCCAGATCACCATCGTCCCCGAACTCCCCAAAACGAGGTCCGGCAAGATCATGCGGCGCCTGCTCAAGGACATCGCCGAGGGCCGCGACCTCGGCGACACCTCCACCCTCGTCGACCCCAAGGTCTTCGACGCCATCCGCGGCAAGTAGGGCGCTCCGCGCCCCGTGAGTGGTTGACGAGTCTCTGCACTCCTCAACCACTCACGGGCGGCGAAGCCGCCACAGCGTCTGCTCCTCGCCGATCCCCTTCAGCCCGGTCGTGAAGACGTCGCACCGGTAGCCGGACGTCGCGAGCAGCGGCGCCACCGCCGGATCGTCGTGCACGGCCCGGGACAAGACGATGTCGCCGCCCGCGGCACAGCCCTGCACCCGCGCCGCCAGGTTGACCGTCGCACCGAAATAGTCGACCCGGCCGGCGTTGTCGATCATCACGGCGGGCCCCTGATGTAACCCGACCTTCAACGACACCGAGTCGTCGTCGCCGAGGTGCCGGCGACGGAACTCGTCCCAGCCCGCCTGCATCGACGCCGCCGCCGACCAGGCCTCCCGCGCGTCGGCGAACGTCGCCATGACCGCGTCACCCATCTGCTTCACGACGCTGCCGTTCTCGCTCACCACCGCGTCACGCAGATAGCGGAAATGACTCTGCACGAACGCGAACGCCCGGACGTCGCCGATGCGCTCGTACAGGGCGGTCGAGCCGCTCAGATCCGTGAACAGCACCGCCAGGTTCGCGATCCCGATCTCGTCTCCCGGCGCCACCCCCTGATCCGGGAACAGGTCCTGGAAACCGTCGAGCGACGTCACGAGCGCGCCGGTCGCCGCGGCGTCCTTCCACCGCTCCCGCTCGACCACCACCAGCGCCTCACCGGGAAGCCGGTTCGCGACCTCCAGCAGGCAAGCGCCGTCGGTGCCGGCCTCATCACGCACCCGGAGTTCACCGGGCCCGCAGTCGACCCGCAGCGTGCCACCGGCCGGACCGACCTCGCAGGCCACCGGGGTACCCACCTGATAGCACCGGAGCCGCAGCCACCCGGGGTCGAGTTCGAGGCGCTCGCTGCGCCGCTCGCCCGGCTCGAGGCGCAACTGCGCCACCGCCGACGGTGAATTCGCCGGACCACCGATGCAATAGCGTGCGCGCTCCGCCCGGCGAACGGCCGGGTTGACGTCGAAGCGGATCTCCACCGACCGCGCGAGGTCGGTGTCGAACGCGATGTCGCACGTGTCGCAGTGGACGCGGCTCGGCAACTGTCGAATGTGAGCGGCGTCCTCGCGGGCGGTCCGGCATACCGGGCACAGCACGCTCCAGCTCAGGTCCAGCAGACCGCAGTCCGCGGCGTGGAGGAAGACGTACAGCAGCTGCATCCGGTCGGCACCCCAGCGGTCCGCAAGCTCGAACGGGCGCATGCTCGTCACTTCCAGGTCGGACGCGGTCCGCAAGTGGGACTCCAAGCGCCCGACCAAGTTCGGGGCATCGTGCGATCGCGACAGCTGTGCGGTGCGGAATTCCAGCCGGCCCGCGTCGAGTTGCTCCGGCGGCGGCAGGGCGGGGACGGCATGCGCGCGCGGGTCGCGGACGTGTCGTTCCAGCGCGTGCGCGAGCGCCACCGTCTTCCGTATGCCCGTGCGCGCCAGCAGCGTTCGCGCGGCGATCGACCCGAACCGGGTGCGGGGGACAATCCGGGCGAACACCTCGATCTCGGTGACGTCCGCGGCCGGGCGGAGCCGGACACCCGTGGACACCTCCGCGAGCGGACCACGGGAGAAGCGGCGAAGGACCTCATAGAAGCGGCCTTCGACCCACTCGAACGGGAACTCCTCGTACCGCACCCGCCGCCCGTACGAACGCGTCTCCGCCGAATAGTGACCCTTGCGGCGGCGGTCCAGCATCGGAGCGAAACACACCGGCGACAGGTCGATGTTGCGATTGAGCCGATCGGTATCGGCGAGGAACGACCACAGATCCTGCTTCGGCAGCCGGATCCGGGCCGTCCTGGACAACAGCACGGCTTTCGCCATGCAAGAACTATAGGCCGCTCCGCGGCCCGTGAGTGGTTGACGAGTCCAGGGACTCGTCAACCACTCACAGGCGCTACGCGCCTACGTCGTCGAGGGATTGGCCGCGCGTCTCGCGCATGACCAGCAGCGCGACGAACGTGAGCGCGGCGGCGATCAGCAGGTAGATGCCCACCCAGCCGACGCCGTACGACGTGGCGAGCCAGGTGGCGATGAACGGTGCGACGGCGGCGCCGAGGATGCTGGCGGTGTTGTAGGCGATCCCCGAACCCGTGTAGCGCACGTTGGTCGGGAACAGCTCGGGCAGAACGGCGCTCATCGGCCCGAACGTCAGGCCCATCAACAACATTCCGATCGCCAGGAAGACGAGCATGCGGGCGTTACCCATGCCGTCCTGGTTCAGCATGACACCGAACGTGAGGCCGAACAGCATGATGAACCCGGTGATCGTGAGCAGCGTGATGCGGCGGCCGAAGCGGTCGGCCAGCCACCCCGACACGGGGACCGCGCCGGCGAAGAACAGGACCGCGACCAGCTGCAGGACCAGGAAGTCGGTGTAGTGGAACCCTGCTCCCGTGCCGCCCTGCGCGGGGGTCTTGCCGGTGCCGTAGCTCAGCACCCAGGTGGTCATGATGTAGAAGAGCGTGTAGGTGGCGAGCATGACGAATGTGCCGATGATCAGCTGACGCCAGCTGGTCTTGAACACCTCGGCGATCGGGGTCTTCACCTTTTCGCCGCGCGCGACGGCGCGGGCGAACACGGGCGTCTCCTCCAGCTTGAGCCGCACGTACAGACCGATCATCACCATGATCGCGCTGAGCAGGAACGGGATCCGCCAACCCCAGGTGAGGAACGCGCCGTCCAGGTCGGGGCTGCTGTTGTCGTGGTCGAGGAACAGCGTGATGATCAGGAACAGACCGTTGGCGAGGAAGAAGCCGATCGGCGCGCCCAGCTGCGGCCACATGGCCGCCCACGCCCGCTTGCCCTTCTGCGCGGTCTCGGTCGCGAGCAGCGCCGCGCCGCTCCACTCACCGCCCAGTCCCAGACCCTGACAGAAGCGCATCAACGCCAGCAGCGCGGGCGCGACGATGCCGATCTGGTGGTAGGTCGGCAGCAGACCGATCACGAACGTCGCGATACCCATGGTGAGGAGGGAGCCGACGAGCGTCGTCTTGCGTCCGATGCGGTCGCCGAAGTGGCCGAACAGGATCGACCCGAGCGGCCGCGCGACGAACGCGAGTCCGAACGTGGCGAGGGACGCCAGCAGGGCGGTGGTGCCGTTTCCCTTGGGGAAGAACAGGTGTGGGAACACCGACACGGCCGCGGTGGCATAGATGTAGAAGTCGTAGAACTCGATGGACGTTCCCACCATGCTCGCGACGACGATCCGGCTTCTGGGTACGCCGGCGACGGTGGCCCCGCCGTCCGGATCTGGCTTCGACGTATCGACGGCACTGCTCACTCGACTTACTCCTGCACGATGCTATTTCAACTATTGGGACGACAGTCCATTCCTTAGGAATTGAACACCTCGTGTCTTTCGCTTGGCAAATTGGATAAGCTCTCCTCGGTGCGCCGGGAAGTCTGGTCGGCAGAGCATGTGCCGTACCCCGACCACATCGAAAGCGAGCGACCCCGGTGACCCAGCCCCTCCGCTCCGAACTCTCCCGCTACCTCCGCACCGAGACGGTCGGCGGTTCGATCCTGCTCGCCGCCGCCGCGGTCGCCCTCCTGTGGGCGAACTCGCCCCTCTCGGATTCCTACTTCGCGTTGCGCGACCGGCAGATCGGCCCGGAGGCGCTCCACCTGAACCTGACGGTCGGGACGTGGGCGCAGGACGGGCTGCTGGCGGTCTTCTTCTTCGTCGCCGGCCTGGAACTGAAACGGGAACTGGTGGTCGGCGAACTCGCCGACCGCAAACGCGCGCTGCTCCCGATCATCGCGGCCTGCGGCGGCGTGGTGGTGCCCGCGATCATCGCCGCGACGATCGGCGCCGGAACACCCGGCATGGACCGCGGCTGGGCCATCCCCGTCGCCACCGACATCGCGTTCGCACTGGGCGTGCTGGCGCTGACCGGGTCCCGCATCCCCGCGAGCGCCCGCGTGTTCCTGCTCAGCCTGGCCGTCGTCGACGACCTCCTCGCGATCGTGCTCATCGCCGTCCTCTTCACCAGTTCGATCGCCCTGCTGTGGCTGCTGGGCGCCGCCGTGTGCCTGGCCGTGTACGCGATCGCCCAGCACCGGCGCATCACCACCCCACTGCTCTACGTTCCGCTCGCACTGTTCGCCTGGTACTGCATGCACCAAGCCGGAATCCACGCCACGCTGGCCGGCGTCGCTCTCGGCCTCCTCACCCGGGTGCGGCGCGACCTCGGCGAACGCGAGTCCCCCGCGTCCCGACTCGAGCACCGCATCCAGCCGCTGTCGGCCGGCTTCTGTGTCCCGGTGTTCGCCCTGTTCGCGTCCGGGGTCGCGCTCAGCAGCGAGCTCCTCGGGCAACTGTTCACCGATCCCATCTCGCAGTCCGTGATCGCCGGCCTCCTCGTCGGCAAGACCGTCGGCATCTTCGGCGTCTCCTGGCTCGCGATCCGCCTGGGTATCGCCAAGAAACCGCGAGCACTGGGGTTCCGGGACATGTTTGCCCTCTCAGTGCTCGGTGCGATCGGGTTCACCGTTAGCCTTCTCGTAGCGGATCTCGCGCTTGCGGGAATCGGTGACGGCAGCGCGGCCGAAATAGCTAAGGTCGCGGTGCTCGTGACATCGTTGACAGCGTCGCTGATCGGATCAGCGTTACTGTGGCGACGCGGTCGGGCCCATGCGGCCCGGCAGGATGACTCGGACGTGCAAGAGCTACCTGGAGGGGTCGACAAGTGAGCAACACTCACGGCAAGGGAGACAGCCCGCGTTATACGGGAGACGGGGTGCCGAACACGGTGTCGTCGATCCCGCTCACGGACGTGGACGCTCAGACACCCGGCGAGGCGAGCCTCGGCACGCTGGTCAAGCATGCGACCGCGCAGGTGTCCACCCTGGTCCGCGCCGAGGTCGAACTCGCGAAGGCCGAGGTCACCGGTGAGGTCAAGAAAGGCCTGCAGGGCAGCCTGTTCTTCATCCTCGCGTTCACCGTGCTGCTGTTCAGCTCGTTCTTCTTCTTCTTCTTCCTCGCCGAACTCCTCGACGTGTGGATCGCCCGCTGGCTGGCGTTCCTGATCGTCTTCCTGATCATGGTCGTGGTGACGGCGATCCTCGCGCTGCTCGGCTATCTGCGGGTACGCAAACTCCGCGCACCCGAGAAGACCATCGACTCCCTGAAGCAGGCCAAGACCGTGCTGCCCACGTCGTACTCGGATGCGGAAGCCCATCTCGCATCGTCCACCGGACGTCACGCGCGGTAACTCGCTCCTGTGGCACCACCCGATCCGTCCACCGTCCGTTTCGACGGCCCCTGGATTCATCGCGACATCCATGCCAACGGAATCCGATTCCACACCGTCGAGGTCGGCGCATCCGCACCGGATGCGCCGCTCGTCGTCCTGCTGCACGGGTTCGCGGACTTCTGGTGGTCGTGGCGCCACCAGCTGACCGCACTCTCCGAGCAGGGGTACCGGGCCGTCGCCGTCGACCTCCGCGGATACGGCGATTCCGACAAACCGCCGCGCGGCTACGACGGGTGGACGCTGGCCGGCGACATCGCCGGCCTGATCCGGGCGATGGGCTACGGCGAGGCCACACTGGTCGGGCACGCCGACGGCGGCCTGGTCTGCTGGGCCACGGCGGTGCTCCACGCTCGACTCGTCCGGTCGATCGCACTGGTCAGCTCACCGCATCCCCTCGCGCTCAAGCAGGCCGTCCTCCACGACCGCTACCAGCGCAAAGCCCTGCTGCCCTCGTTCGTCTCCTGCCAGGTGCCGTGGCGTCCCGAACGTCGCCTCACCCGGGACGGCGGGTCGGAGGTCGAGCGGTTGATCCGCGAACGCTCCGGCCCCGGCTGGACGGAGAATCCGGAATTCGACGTCGTGGTGTCACGGATGCGGTCGGCGATCCAGATCCCCGGCACCGCGCACTGCACGCTGGAATACCAGCGGTGGGCGTTCCGCAGCCAGTTCCGCCCGGACGGCAGCCGATTCATGGCGTCGATGGATCAGACGCTGCGGATCCCCGTCCTGCACCTCCACGGCGAGCTCGACCCCTACGTGCTCGCGGACACCGTGCGCCGCAGCCACCGCTTCGCACCCACCCAGCAGTTGCAGACCGTCACCGGGGTCGGCCACTACGCGCACTGGGAAGCCCCCGACCGCGTCAACGCCGCCCTGCTCGACCTCGTCGCGCCCCGCACGGCCTGACCGTCAGAGGATGCACGCCCCGGTGTCCACGGCGACCGACGCCCCGGACGCCGCCTGCAACTGACGCGACACCTCGGCGGCGGTGAGCACGAACCCGGTGTCGCTGTTGTCGACGGCGGCGCCGAACACCACTCCGAGCACCCGGCCGTCGCTGTCGACGAGCGGCCCGCCCGAATTGCCCTGCCGGATGGAACCGCGGACCGTGTACACCTCACGCTGAACGGTGCCCGCCCGGTAGATGTCGGGGCCGCTGAGGTCCAGGATCTCCCGGACCCGCGCGGCGCTGGCCGTGTACGGCCCGCCGCCGGGGTAGCCGAGCACGAGCGCGTTGTCGCCGGTCTGCGCAGGTTCGGGCGCGAAGTTCAGGACGGGAGCGTCCAATCCGGGCACCTCGAGGACCGCGACGTCGGCGGACGGGTCGAACAGCACGACCTCGGCGTCCATCGGCCCGTTCGCGGTGTCGACGACGATGCCCGCCGTTCCCGCGACCACGTGCGCGTTGGTCATCACCCGGTCGGGTGCCACGACGAACCCGGACCCCTCCAGCGCCCGCTGGCAACTCGGGGCCACACCCCGGATCCTCAGCACGCTCGACTGCAGCGAGGACGCGACGGGACTCTCCAGAACACTGGCGTCCGGCGGGTCGACGGTCGTGATGGGGGTGCGCCCGAACGGCCCGATCACGTCGGGCAGCCCGGACGTGTCGAGCAGGGCGGTGAACTCGGTGGGCAGTTGCCGCATCCAGGCGGGTGCGATGTTGTCGACCGTCTCGAGGACGGTCGACCCGCGCACCGCCGCCGCCAGCTGAGGCTGGGACGAGGACGTGAGCGGGATCGCCAGCAGCCACGCCGCGACGAACACCGCGACGGCCTGCACGCAGGCGCCGATCACGCTGTCGACGGACCGAGCGACCGGACTGTGCATGCTCCCCCGCGCGGCCCGGCCGAGAACCATGCCGGCGACCTCGCCGACGATCACCAGCACCACGATCAGGGCGATGCCGACCAGCACCCGACCGCGGCCCTCGTCCACGTGTACCAGCACGTGCGGCGCGATCAGGATGCCCGCGACCGCGCCCAGCACGACGCCGATGAAGGCGAGCACCGACGCCACGGCGCCCTGACGCCAGCCCGACGTCGCCGCGACGAAGGCGATCAGGACGATGGCGACGTCGATCCACTGCGACCCGGTCATCGCTCGGCCGCCGGGCGGCCGTGACCGTGGACCAGGTGGTCGTCGTCCAGGTCGTTGTCGAGTTCGGCGAGGACCGTGTCGAGGTCACGGATGTCGCGGCGGTCCCACTCCTGTTCCCAGCCGGAGACGGCGAACAGGGCGGCGAGGATGCCGGCGGTGAAACCCCACACGAGCATGCCGTCGGCGGCGAATGCGGGACCCTGGTACCCGGCCGGGTGCCGCACCTGGAACCGGTTCCGCGGATCGATCAGGGTGTGCACGGGAACCCGGGCGACACGTTCGGCCTCGGCGGGATCGACCACGCCGACCGCGCTGGGTGTCTCCCAGTACGCGAGGACGGGGGTGACGTCGAACCCGGACGGCGGGATGAAGATCTCCTCGAGCACGGCCAGCGGGCGGACACCGGACGGGTCGAGTCCCGTCTCCTCCTGGGCCTCCCGCAACGCGGTGGCGATGGGCCCCTCGTCGCCGGGGTCGCTGGCCCCGCCGGGGAAGGCCACCTGACCACTGTGCTGACGCATCGTGGACGCACGCTGGGTGAGCAGGACGTCGGCGCCGGCGGGCAGGCCGCCCGACATCAACGGGTCCGCCTCGACGGGACCACCGAACAACACGAGCACCGCCGCCTCCCGGGTGATCGCGCCACGGGGTGCGCGCCGATCGAGGACGGGGTTGATCCGGTGCGGGTCGGCCGGCGTCCGGTGCACGACCCGGCGCAGCCAGGGCGGAACGGCGACGCCGTCCACGGAAGACGTCATGCCGCCACCCCCAGGTTCTGTTCGACGGCGTCCGCGATCTCGTCGACGCTGCGGAACGGCTGCGGCAGGACCTTCGCCACCGTGCCGTCGGGCCGGATCAGCACCGAGACCGGGAGGACGGGAGGGGCCCCGACCGCGACGCGGACGCGTCCGTCGCCGTCCTGCACACCGGGCAGGGTGACGGAGTAATCGACGAGCCTCGACAGCGCGCTGGACTCGTTGGGATCGGTGTGCACCGTAAGCACGGTAACCGCGTCGCCCGCACGATCCGAAAACTGCTGCATATAGGGCAGCTCCTCGGCGCAGGGGCCACACCAGTACGCCCACAGGTTCAGCAGCGCCGGTTTACCACCGAGCGCGGCCGCCAGATCCACCCGACTGCCGTCGCCCACGCATTCCACTGTGATGCCGGACAGCACCGGATCGGCCGACGGCCCGGACGCGGTCACCGGGGCGGGGCACGGGGCCAGGCCCGCCTGCGCCCTCAGAGCCGCGAGCGCGTCGGGATCGGCGCTCACCGACGCCGGGGTGCGGCCGCCCTCACCGAACCGGTCCTCGTACGACGTCTCCGCGTCGTCGCCCCGCGGCCAGATCGCGGCGACGAGAGCCACCACGACCACGAGGGCGGCCAGACTCCACCGCGCTGCACTAGACACTCGTCTCTACCCTCACCTGCCGGCCAGACGCAGCAGATGCTCCGTCTCCGGTCCACGAACAAGTCCGGCGGCGACGTCGGGGTCGACCGGGCCGAGGCCGTACGACGGACAGTCACCTGCGAGCACACACACCCCGCACGCGGGCTTACGGGCGTGGCAGACGCGCCTGCCGTGGAAGATCACCCGGTGCGAGAGCAGCGTCCACTCCTTGCGCTCGATCAGGGCGCCGATGGCGTGCTCGACCTTGACCGGGTCTTCCTCCTCGGTCCACTTCCACCGCCGCACGAGCCGCCCGAAGTGGGTGTCGACCGTGATTCCCGGCACATCGAACGCGTTGCCGAGGATCACGTTGGCCGTCTTCCGGCCGATCCCGGGCAGCGTCACGAGATCCTTCAGATTGCCGGGGACCTCGCCGTCGAATCGCTCGAGCAGGGCCTGCCCGAGTCCGATCAGCGAGTTCGTCTTGTTTCGGTAGAAACCCGTGGACCGGATGTACTCCTCGAGTTCGGTGCGTTCGGCCTCCGCGTACGCCTTCGCGTCGGGGTAGCGGGCGAACAGCGCCGGCGTCACCATGTTCACCCGCACGTCAGTGCACTGCGCGGACAGGATCGTCGCGACGGCGAGGTCCAGGGGCGTGGTGAAGTCGAGTTCGCAATAGACGTGCGGGAAGGCCTCGGCGAGCCTGCGGTTCATCCGCCGGGCGCGCCGGACGAGTCCGAGCCGGGTTTCTTCCTGCTTCGCGGCCCGCGAACGGGTGCGTCCACGCACTTCGGAGCCGTCGCTGGGGGTCGCATGCACGGGATCAACTCTACGGACACCCGACCGATCCGAATTGCCGCTGTGTCGCTTCTGAGACATTTGCAGTGTTTACTTCCCGGTATGCAAGGTCTCGCTGTGGTCCTCTTCCCAGTGCTGCTGATGCTGTTTGCGCTGGCAATGGAGCGGGTGGAGTTCAGACTCCGCCGGCTCACGGTTCGTCAGCAAGAGGTGGAAGAGTTCCTCGACCAGGCAAGTCACGACGAAGTGGCCACCCTGGCCCACGAAGGTTTCCCCCACGCATTGGCACGCTTCCATCGACGTCGCAAGGGGCGGTCGGGCTTCGAATCCGACGACGCCGACATCACCGAAGTGAGCTCGCGGCGCGCCAGCTGACCCCTGCGAAACCCCGGAAGGACGCACCACCGGACGCATCACCCGGTTAACTTTTGCGACTTCCGTGGTATCGGTCACTCAGACCGAGCCGTCTCAACGTAGACTTCAGAGCCGTACCTGTTGCACAGCGACACGCCGCGGATCACCGGGGCATCGTCGACATGCAGCAAATCGCGCACAATATGCATACAGACGAACAATATTCCCAAGGAGCGCACGTGGACGACGTCCTGGCAAGAGCCGGCATCTTCCAAGGAGTCGAGCCCTCAGCGGTAGCGGCGCTGACCAAGCAGCTGCAGCCTGTCGACTTCCCCCGCGGACATGTCATCTTCAACGAAGGTGAGCCCGGTGACCGCCTGTACATCATCGTTTCCGGCAAGGTGAAGATCGGCCGCCGCTCGCCGGACGGCCGTGAGAACCTGCTGACGATCATGGGCCCGTCCGACATGTTCGGTGAGCTGTCCATCTTCGACCCGGGTCCGCGTACGTCCACCGCGACCACGGTCACCGAGGTCCGCGCGGTCAGCATGGACCGCGAAGCGCTCAAGGCGTGGATCGACCACCGCCCCGAGATCGCCGAACAGCTGCTGCGGGTTCTCGCGCGCCGTCTGCGTCGTACCAACAACAACCTGGCCGACCTCATCTTCACGGACGTCCCCGGTCGTGTCGCCAAGGCGCTGCTGCAGCTCGCACAGCGGTTCGGCACCCAGGAGGCGGGCTCACTGCGCGTCACCCACGACCTCACGCAGGAAGAGATCGCCCAGCTCGTCGGCGCGTCCCGCGAGACCGTCAACAAGGCGCTCGCCGACTTCGCGCACCGCGGATGGTTGCGCCTCGAAGGCAAGAGCGTGCTGATCTCCGACTCCGAGCGCCTGGCGCGTCGCGCGCGGTAGTCCTCGCATCGACGACGTCGGCCACCCCCTCACGGCGAGGGGGTGGCCGACGTCGTCGTGCGGTCAGCCGAGGCTGCGCAGATACGCGAGCTGCACGTTGACGGACTTCTCCGCCACCGGCCACAACTTCGGGTCGACGTCGGAGTAGACGTGCTCGACCACCTCGCGGACGGTGGGGGTGCCCCCGAGCGTCTCGAGCGCGGCCCGCACCTGACCGAGCCGCTCCTCGCGATGATCGAGGTACTGCTGCGCGATCACGTTCAGTTCGGGCAGTTCGGGTCCGTGGCCGGGCATCACCCGGTGTCCGGTGCCGAGGTCCAGCAGCCGGCGCAGCGACGACAGGTAGTCGCCGAGGTCGCCGTCCGAGTCGTCGAGCACCGTGGTGCCGCGGCCGAGGATCGTGTCGCCGGTGAGGACGGTGCCCTCCCCTTCCACGGTGAACGACACGGAGTCCTTCGTGTGCCCGGGCGTGGCGATCACCGTGATCGTGAGCCCGGCGACGTCGATGGTCTCGCCGTCGACGAGGGCGTCGGCGCCGCCGCGGAGGAACTCGGGGTCCACCGAACGCACGGGCGCGCCGGTGAGTTCGAAGAACCGCTGCACTCCCCCGGTGTGGTCGAAGTGACGGTGGGTGATCAGCGTCAATGCGACCGGTCCGAGTGCCGCGACGCGGGCGAGGTGCTCCTCGTCGGCGTCACCCGGGTCGACCACCACGCACTCGTCCCGGCCCGGCGCCCGCAGAATCCATGTGTTGGTTCCGTCGAGCGTCATCATGCCGGGATTGTTCTCGAGCACGACCGAGACGATCGGGGTGACCTCCCGCACCTGGGCGTAGGCCGGATGGGCAAGCGTCATGGCTCTACGACTCCGGCTGGACTTCGGCGATCAGTTCCACCTCGACGGGGGCGCCGAGCGGCAGTTCCGCGACACCGACGGCCGAGCGTGCGTGGGCACCGGCTTCGCCGAACACCTCGCCGAGGAACTCGGAGGCGCCGTTCACGACGCCGGGCTGACCGGTGAATCCCTCGGCGGACGCGACGAATCCGACGACCTTGACGATCCGCACCACCGAGTCGATGCCGACGAGGGCGTCGACCGCCGCCAGCGCGTTCAGTGCACACGCCCGGGCCGCGGACTTCGCGTCCTCGTCCGACACACCGGCGCCGAGCTTGCCCGCGATCGTCAGCTTGCCCTCGACGATCGGCAGCTGCCCGGACGTGTAGACGTAATTGCCGGTGCGTACGGCGGGCACGTAGGCGGCCACCGGCGGGACGACGGACGGCAGCGTGATGCCGAGTTCGCTCAGGCGGGCGGACCAGTTCTGTGTCTGCGCCACGGCCCTCAGCCCTTCGGACGCTTCAGGTACGCGACGTGCTGCTCACCGGTGGGTCCGGGCAGAACCGTCACCAGTTCCCAGCCGTCGGTGCCCCACTGGTCGAGGATCTGCTTGGTGGCATGTGTGAGCAGCGGAACGGTGGCGTACTCCCAGGAAGTCAATTCACTCATGCCGGTGAGCCTATCCCCCGCACATCCCGGCTCCCAGACTTATAGGCTCGACCCCGTGGTTGCATCCCCAGACCAGCTCACCCCGACGTGGCCCGAGAAGGCTGCGCGGGCCCGGCTGCATTTCGTCTCCGGAAAGGGCGGCACCGGAAAGTCCACGGTGGCCGCCGCGTTGGCGCTCGCCCTGGCCGAGGGTGGGCGCCGCGTGCTACTCGTGGAAGTCGAGGGCAGGCAGGGGATCGCTCAGCTCTTCGACGTGCCCCCGCTGCCGCCGCAGGAGACGAAGGTCGCGGCCGCCGAGGGTGGCGGGGAGGTCATGGCGCTGGCCATCGACATCGAGACCGCGTTCCTCGAATACCTCGAGATGTTCTACAACCTCGGGTTCGCGGGACGCGCGATGCGCAAGTTCGGCGCCATCGAGTTCGCCACCACCATCGCACCGGGCCTCCGGGACGTGCTGCTGACCGGCAAGATCAAGGAATGCGTGGTGCGCTCCGACAAGTCGGGCACACGGGTGTACGACGCCGTCGTCGTCGACGCCCCGCCGACCGGGCGGATCGGTAACTTCCTCGACGTGACGAAGGCGATGGCCGACCTCGCGAAGGGCGGGCCGGTGCGCTCCCAGAGCGAGGGCGTGGTGCGCCTGCTGCATTCCGACGAGACCGTCGTCCACCTCGTGACCCTGCTCGAGGCGCTGCCGGTGCAGGAGACCACCGACGCCGCAGAGGAACTGGCCCGCGCCGACCTGCGGCTGGGCACCGTCGTCGTCAACCGCACCAGCCCGCAGTTCCTGCCCGCCGACACCCTCGCCGACGTCGCGAAGGGCCGGATCGACGCCGAGGCCGTCCGGGCCGGACTGCAGAAGACCGGGATCACCCTGGACGAGGAGAATTTCGCCGGGTTGCTCACCGAGACGATCGAACACGCGTCCGTCCTCGAGGCGCAGGAGGAGAGCGCCGGACAGCTCAGCGAAGTGGACGGGGCACGGCTGCATCTGCCGTCCCTCGCGGACGGTGTGGACCTGGGCGGGCTGTACGAGCTCGCGGAATATCTGACGGAACAGGGTGTCCGATGACCCAGACAACTGAACACGAGCGTCGCCGCACCGCCTCCGCACTCGACGTCGCGGGGATTCTGGAGAACAGGGCGACGCGGATCGTCGTCTGTTGCGGAGCCGGCGGCGTCGGCAAGACCACGACGGCCGCGTCGCTGGCGCTGCGCGCGGCGGAGCAGGGACGCAAGGTGGTCGTGCTGACCATCGACCCGGCACGCCGGCTCGCGCAGGCTCTCGGCGTCGCGGAACTCGACAACACGCCGCAGCCGGTGCAGCTCGGACCGGACGCGACGGGCGAACTGCACGCCATGATGCTCAACATGCGCCGCACGTTCGACGAGATGGTGATCGAGCACTCCACGCCGGAGAAGGCGGAGCAGATTCTCGCGAACCCCTTCTACCAGACCGTCGCCAGCTCGTTCTCGGGAACACAGGAGTACATGGCGATGGAGAAGCTGGGGCAACTCGCCTCCAGCGACGAATGGGATCTGGTGGTCGTCGACACGCCACCGTCGCGCAACGCCCTGGACTTCCTCGACGCACCCCAGCGTCTGGGCGCGTTCCTCGACGGTCGCATGATCCGCTTGCTCACCGCACCCGGCCGCGGCCTCACCCGGCTCGTCACCGGGGCGATGGGTCTGGCGCTGCGCGGCGTGTCCACCATCGTCGGCAGTCAGATGCTGTCGGACGCCTCGAGTTTCGTGCAGTCACTGGACTCGATGTTCGGCGGATTCCGGGAACGGGCAACGCGCACTTACGAATTGCTCCGGCAGCCGGGCACCAAGTTTCTGGTGATCGCCGCAGCCGAACCGGATGCGCTGCGCGAGGCGGCATTCTTCGTCGACCGGCTCGCAGGCGACGAGATGCCGCTCGCGGGCCTCGTCCTGAATCGGACGCACCCCACTCTCAGTTCCCTGTCGGCCGATCACGCGGTCACTGCCGCCGACCAACTCGGGGACCAAGACCCCCTCACCGCCGCTGTCCTGCGAATCCACGCCCATCGGGCGGTGATCGCCAAGCGTGAGGTCCAACTACTGAGCCGGTTCACGGCCGCCCACCCTCGGGTGCCGATCGTCGGCGTGCCCTCGCTGCCGTTCGAGGTGTCGGACCTCGAGGCCTTGAGAGCGGTAGGCGACCAGCTCACCCGGACGAGCTGATCAGCCCGCTACCGGAGAACCGGTCACCCGCCTGTGTCCTGCCTGACTGC
Source organism: Rhodococcus sp. NPDC057529 (assembly GCF_042802055.1). Lineage (NCBI taxonomy): Bacteria > Bacillati > Actinomycetota > Actinomycetes > Mycobacteriales > Nocardiaceae > Rhodococcus > Rhodococcus sp. NPDC057529. The sequence continues at coordinate 383,556 of NZ_JBHVEY010000007.1, read as the reverse complement.
GATACCGATCCCGAATCTCAGACAGCGGACTGGTGCTGCCGCTGAGCTTCGAAGAAATCGGACCATGATTCCACCTCGGGGTGCTGCTTGAGCAACGCCCGGCGTTGACGTTCCGTCATGCCACCCCACACGCCGAACTCGACACGGTTGTCGAGTGCATCGGCCCCGCACTGCATCAATACCGGGCAGTGCCGGCAAATGGTTGCGGCCTTGCGCTGTGCTGCACCGCGTACAAAGAGTTGATCGGGATCGACTTCCCGGCAACGGGCCTGGGTGACCCAGGCGATTCGCGCTTCTGCTTGCTCGACGTCCAGACGGCTGGTTGGGGTGGTCATGTGCATTCGTTTCCCCTCTTCGAGTCTGCGCAAACCCAGCGCGTAGCACGCCGAGGCTGCACCACATAAGCGATGGGGTGTTATCTCCATCACACTGTTCCAACAATTTAGGTAAAGAAACCGCCACGCGCAAGACGAAGAACACGCTTTTTTGGTACGCCCGTCCATACCCCGTGCTCAGGGCATTTTCCTGGCCGAATTCTGCGCCCAACCAGCGCACCCTCAGACCCCACGTAGTCTGTAGATCGTGTCGATTGCAAAAACAGTGGGGAAGCTCGCAGGATCCTCCGCCTTGGCAGGAGTGCTCCTCGCCGGCGTGATGTTTCCGCTCGCCGGAGGCTTCGGTTACGCCTCCAACAGGGCGGCTGACACCGTCGACAACGTCTCCGCCGAACTGGTCGAAGGAACGGTTCCCGCGGTCTCGACGATGGTCGACTCCGCAGGCAATCCCATCGCATGGCTGTACGACCAGCGCCGCTTCGAAGTGCCCAGCGACAAGATCTCCAACGAGATGAAACTCGCCATCGTCTCCGTCGAGGACCGCCGGTTCCCGGAGCACAAGGGCGTCGACTGGCAGGGCACGATGCGCGCCTTCCTGACCAACACCACGAGCGGTGAGGTGCAGCAGGGCGCGTCGACACTCGACCAGCAGTACGTGAAGAACTACCAGCTGCTCGTCGTCGCCAAGACCGACGCCGAACGCCGGGCCGCGATCGAGACGACACCCGCCCGCAAGATCCGCGAGATCCGGATGGCGCTGACGCTCGACAAGGAACTCACCAAGGACGAGATCCTCACCCGCTACCTGAACCTGGTGCCGTTCGGCAACGCCTCGTTCGGCATCCAGGACGCCGCCCAGACCTACTTCGGCATCGACGCGTCCGAACTGAACACCCAGCAGTCCGCGATGCTCGCGGGCATGGTGCAGTCCAGTTCGGCGCTGAACCCGTACACGAACCCCGACGGCGTCCTCGAACGCCGCAACGTGGTTCTCGACACGATGATCTCGAACATCCCCGAGCGCGCCGCCGAACTGCGGGAGCTCAAGGGGACTCCCCTCGGCGTGCTGCCCGAACCCAACCGGCTGCCCCGCGGGTGCATCGCCGCCGGCGACCGCGGTTTCTTCTGCGACTACGCCCTGCAGTACCTGGCCAACGCCGGCATCAGCCGGGAGCAGATCGACAAGGGCGGCTACCTGATCAAGACGACGCTCGACCCCGCGGTGCAGGCGTCGACCAAGGCGGCGCTCACCGCCAAGGCCAGCCCCGCACTCGACGGCATCGCCAACGTCATGAACGTGGTCCAGCCCGGCCAGGATTCGCACCGCATCCTCGCGATGGGCAGTAGCCGCACCTACGGCCTCGACGCGAACGCCGACGAAACCGTGCAGGCCCAGCCGTACTCGCTGGCCGGTCACGGCGCCGGGTCGATCTTCAAGATCTTCACCACGGCCGCCGCCATGGAGAAGGGCCTCGGCACCAACGCCGTCCTCGACGTCCCCGGACGGTTCGAGGCCCGGGGCATGGGTAGCGGTGGTGCGCGCGGATGCCCGGCGGCCACGTACTGCGTCGAGAACGCGGGCAAGTACCCGGCGTCGCTGTCGGTGACGGACGCGCTCGCGCAGTCGCCCAACACGGCGTTCGTCAAGCTCATCCAGGCCACCGGCGTCGCCCCCACCGTCGACATGGCGGTGCGGCTGGGGCTGCGTTCCTACGCCGACCCCGGCACCTCCGGCTTCGACGACCGCAGCATGGCGGACTTCCAGAAGGATCAGAACCTGGGTTCGTTCACCCTCGGACCCACCTGGGTCAACCCGCTGGAACTGTCGAATGTCGCCGCAACGCTCGCGTCACACGGCAAGTGGTGCCCGCCCACCCCCATCGATTCGGTCTTCGACCGTGAAGGCAAGCCCGTCTCGGTCACACAGCAGGCCTGCGAGCAGGTGGTCGAGCCCGGCCTCGCCGACACCCTCGCCAACGCCATGAGCAAGGACGACAAGGCCGGCGGCACCTCGGCCGGGGCCGCGGGCAGCGCCGGCTGGACCCTCCCGATGGCGGGTAAGACCGGAACCACCGAGTCCCACATGTCGTCGGGCTTCCTCGGGTTCACGAACAACTTCGCCGCCGCCGTCTACGTGTACGGCGACTCGCCGACCCCCGGTGAGATCTGCTCGGGCCCGCTGCGGCCCTGTGGTGACGGAAATCTCTACGGCGGTAACGAGCCCGCCCAGACGTGGTTCGCCGCGATGAATCCCGTCGCCAACAACTTCGGGCCGACGACGCTGCCGCCCGTCGACCAGAAGTACGCGCGGGGTTCGCAGAACGGTCAGGTTCCGGACGTCACCGGCCTGAGCCAGTCGGCCGCGACGTCGCGCCTGCAGGGGGCCGGATTCACGGTGAACGCGATCACCACCGCGTCGCAGGCCGCCAAGGGGACGGTCACGAGCTCGGCGCCGTCCGGTTCGGCGATTCCGGGGTCGACGATCACGATCTACGTCAGCGACGGATCGGTGAAGGCCGCTCCCCCGCAGGCCCCGGCTCAGGGAATCCCCGTTCCGCCCATCCAGCTGCCCGGCCTGCCGCCGATCCAGCTGCCGCCCATACCCCGGTGACCGCAGGTGAGTGGGAAAGTGTGTAGGAGCACGCTTTCCCACTCACCTGGGGGTCAGAGGCGGGACTTCACCGCGTGCGAGAGCCGCGAACCGTCCGCCTTGCCGCCCGCGAGCGCGCCGGCGGCCTTCATGACCTGACCCATCTGACGCATGCCGGGACGCTCACCGATCTCCTCGGCCACCTGGGCGATGGCGGTGTCCACGACGTCGACGAGCTCGGCGTCGGTCAGCGGCGTCGGCAGGTACTCGTCGATGATCTGCGCCTCGGCCCGCTCCTGCGCTGCCAGCTCACCCCGGCCGTTCTCGGTGTAGATCTCCGCGGACTCGCCGCGCTTCTTCGACTCCTTCGCGAGGACCTTCAGCACCTCGTCGTCGGTGAGTTCGCGGGCCTCCTTGCCGGAAACCTCTTCGGTCTGCACGGCGGCCATCAGCATGCGGATCGTGGCGGTGCGCAGCGAATCCTTGGCCTTCATGGCGGCCGTCATGTCGGAGCGCAGTCTTGCTTTCAGTGAATCTGGCATGGGCGAAACGCTACGCGCCCCGATTCGTCCACTGCATCTCGATTGCGCTCATCAGTATCCTGGAAGAGTGTCTGACGAGTTCCGCACCAACCTGACCCGCGCCGCCCTGGCCACGGCGGGTGCCGCCGCCCTCGGCATCGGCTACGCCTCGCTCATCGAGCGCAATGCGTTCGCCCTGCGTGAGGTCACGATGCCGGTGCTCGAACCCGGGTCGTCGACGCTCCGTGTGCTGCACATCAGCGACCTGCACATGATGCCCGGACAGCGGCTGAAACAGAACTGGCTGCGGGAACTCGACAACCTCGACCCCGACCTCGTCGTGAACACCGGCGACAACCTGTCGCACCAGCGGGCGGTGCCCGCCGTGGTCCAGGCCCTGGGGAATCTGCTGGCCCGCCCCGGACTGTTCGTGTTCGGCAGCAACGACTACTTCGCGCCGAAACCGAAGAACCCGTTCGAGTACTTCCGCAAGGATCGCAAGCGCATCCTCGGCGAGCCGCTGCCGTGGGGCGATCTGCGGGCCGCGTTCACCGAACGCGGCTGGTTCGACGTCACGCATGTGCGCCGCGACCTCGAGGTGTCGGGGGTCCGGATCGCGTCGGCCGGGGTCGACGATCCGCACCTCCAGCGCGACCGGTACGACACCATCGCAGGCCCGCCCAATCCGCTGGCCGATCTCCGGCTGGGCATCACCCACTCGCCGGAGCCGCGGGTTCTGGATCGGTTCGCGGACGACGGGTACGACCTGGTGCTGGCCGGCCACACGCACGGCGGTCAGCTGTGTCTGCCGTTCTACGGCGCGCTCGTCACCAATTGCGACATCGACCGCTCGCGGGTGAAGGGGCCGTCCAAGTGGGGGGCGCACACCCAGCTGCACGTGTCCGCGGGGATCGGGACGTCGCCGTGGGCGCCGGCCCGTTTCTGCTGCCGCCCCGAGGCGACGCTCCTCACGTTGGTGCCGGCTCAGCGCGGCGGTCCGGACGCCGACGTCGCACGGGCTCGCACGGAGTCGTCGGAGAGCACCGTTTTACGCAACTGACCAGGGGATTTAATGGTGACTGGCTGGGTAATGTAAGCTAGCCGAGGTTCAACACGGGGTGTGGCGCAGCTTGGTAGCGCGCTTCGTTCGGGACGAAGAGGTCGTGGGTTCAAATCCCGCCACCCCGACAGTGTGAGACACCGAGGAGAGGCCTCGACCGGTTCGCCGGTCGAGGCCTCTTCTGCGTGGTGAGGGCGTCGTCCGGTTGCCGGACCCCGCGACCACTCCTCCAGAACCTCAGGCTAGCCTCACCTCATGTCATCGAGGCTCTACGTACGCGCCGGGCTGGTCGCCCTGGCCAGCGTCTTTCTCGCCGCCTGCGGCACCACGGACACCGGTTCGACCGCCGGCAACACCGATGTCGCCACCGGCGGCCGCCTGTTCGCCACGGCGGACGCCGAGACCGCCAAACTCGGCACCGACGCCGACCCGGGCGTCTTCCCCCGCACCATCACCCACGCGCTCGGCGCAACCGTCATCGAGAAGAAGCCCGAACGGGTGATCGTCCTCGACGGCGGCGAACTCGACGACGTGCTGTCCCTGGGAATCACGCCCGTCGGTCTGGCCAGCCCGGAGAGCGCCGCCGGTCAGCCGACCTACCTGGCCGACAAGCTCGCCGGGGTGCCGGACGTGGGGACGACCAACAACCTGAACCTCGAGGCGATCTCCGCACTGCAGCCCGATCTGATCCTGGGCAGCAAGCTGCGCGCCGACAAGCTGTACCCGCAGCTGTCGTCGATCGCACCGACCGTGTTCGGCATCCGCCCCGGCTTCCCGTGGAAGGAGAACTTCCTGCTCGTCGCGGACGCCCTCGGCGAGGAGACGAAGGCGGAGGGAGTGCTCAACGCCTACCAGACCCGCGCGGACGAGGTCCGGGAGTCCATCACCGGCGAGCCGACGATCTCGCTGGTCCGGTTCATGTCCGGCAAGATCCGCCTCTACGGCAACCTGTCGTTCATCGGCGTCATCCTGCAGGACGTCGGGCTCCCGCGCCCGACGGTGCAGAACGTCGACGAACTCGCCGTCGAGGTCAGCCAGGAGACGATCGGCGAGGCGGACGCCGACCGGATCTTCTACTCCAGCTACGGCGCACCCGAGACCACCGACGAGTCGACCGTGGTCGGCGGCCCATTGTGGAACCAGATGCAGGCGGTGAAGGACGGCAAGTCCGTGCACGTCAGCGACGAGACCTGGTTCCTCGCACTCGGACCGACCGGGGCGATGCTCGTCCTCGACGACCTCGAGAGGATGCTCGCCGCCTGAGCCGGCTGAGTCACTCCCGTTACTTCGGCGCGGGCATGAAGGCGTCGTAGATTGCCTGCGGCGCACCGTCGATGGCCCAGATGACCATGAGCCCCACGGCCACCGTCAGGGCGGGCCCGAGCACGACCTTCTCGAACGGCCCGCCCGCCCGGATCGACAGGAACGACGGGAGCCGGAACTCCCACCACCGTTCCTTGCCGAGCGTGAGGAACGGCGCGAGGAAGGGGACGCCCTCCTTGGTGATGGCGTCCCCGAGGCAGTGGGTCGCGCAACCGAGGGCCACCGCGACGCCGAGCCCGGTCGAGCCGGCCTCGGTGGGATACGACTGCCAGGTGAGCGCGGACAGCACCGCGGCGACCGCCGAAACCGCCAGCCAGCCTTTTTCTTTGGCCAGCTCACCGGCCAGCCCGCGCAGGGCGAGGCCGAGACAGACGAACAACGTCGCGATGATGGCGGGCTTGCCGAACTGGACGACGAGCGCGGACACTCCCGCCCCGATGCCGGCCGCGAACAGAGCGGTGTGGGTGAGCGTGCGGTGCCCCCCGCGCCGCTTGCCGTCGCGTTTGCCCTTGGTGATCGTGTAGAAACCCAGCGACACCGCGTCGACGCCCTTCGCGACGACACTGCTGACCGGACCGAACGAACGCGACACCGTCGACTGGCTCGTGTCGAGGTCCGGGAGCAGTGCCGCCCCGGCGCACACCGCCGCGAACGTGAACGTCTCGGCGGTGGATGTGGGCCCGCCCCAGTCGAGCGGCAGCAGATCCGCCACCGCCAGACCGACAGCCGCACCGGACATTGCGTGGGTGGGACCCATCACCATGGAAGACAGCACCTTTCGACCCCGACTCGGGACACGGTCATCCGAGCCGGTGTCCTGACACCGCTCAACCTAGCAACAACATCCGACACACCCGTCACACACCTGTGAGTACTTGTTAACCGCCGGCGGTTGAGAAGTACTCACGGGCCCGAAGGGCATGGGGGATGATGGAATCGTGCGGTGCGTGCAGCCGGGCGAAGGAGGGTCGTCGTGGAAACTGTGGTGGTATTCGTTCTCGCGTTGCTGATCTATTGGTGGGGCCTGCTCTGAGCGTGCCCCACCACCGACATCAGCTCCGGCCCTGCCCTTCCCTGACACCGATTTCCACTCGCTTGCCCAGGTCGGGGTCGACGCTCTTCCAGTAGTCGAACACCCGCGACAGAACCGGTTCGCTGACCCCGCCGAGTGCGTGGCCGACGATGTTGTTCACCAGACGGTCGCGTTCGTCGTCGCTCAGGACCTCGCGGACGAGGGTGCCCGCCTGCGTGAAGTCGCCGTCCTCGGCGTGCTCGACGTAGCCGGCGCGCACGGACTCGCCGTCGAACGCCCAGAGGCCTTCGTCGCCCGCGAGCGACGCGTCGGCGTGCGGGCCGCCGTACGAGTTCGGCGCGTACACCGGGGTCTCGGGTGAATTGGTGGCGTACCGCATCGCGCCGTCCTGCGAGTACGAGTTCACCTGGTTCTTCGGGGCGTTGACCGGCAGCTGCGCGTAGTTGGCGCCGATGCGGTACCGGTGCGCGTCCGCGTAGGAGAAGACCCGCCCCAGCAGCATCTTGTCGGGTGAGAAGCCGATTCCCGGAACGACATTCGACGGTTCGAACGACGCCTGCTCGATCTGGGCGAAGAAGTTGTCGGGGTTACGGTTGAGGGTCCACTTGCCGACCTCGATCAGCGGGTAGTCCTTCTGCGACCACACCTTGGTGAGGTCGAACGGGTTGAACCGGTAGCCCTCGGCCTCGTCGACGGGCATGACCTGGACCTTCAGCGTCCAACTGGGGAACTCGCCGCGGGCGATCGTGTCGTACAGGTCGGCGCGGTGATGGTCGGGATCGGTGCCCGCGAGGGTGTCGGCCTCGTCCTGGGTGAGGAACTCGATGCCCTGGTCGGTCTTGAAGTGGTACTTCACCCAGAACCGCTCGCCGTCGGCGTTCACCCACTGGTACGTGTGCGAGCCGAAGCCGTCCATGTGCCGCCACGTCTTCGGGATGCCGCGGTCACCCATCAGCCACGTCACCTGATGCGCGGACTCGGGCCGCAGCGTCCAGAAGTCCCACTGCATGTTGTGGTCGCGCAGGCCGGATCCGGGCAGCCGCTTCTGCGAGTGGATGAAGTCGGGGAACTTGATCGGGTCCTTGATGAAGAAGACGGGCGTGTTGTTGCCGACGAGGTCGTAGTTGCCGTCCTCGGTGTAGAACTTCACGGCGAATCCGCGCGGGTCGCGCCAGGTGTCGGGGCTGCCCTGCTCGCCTGCGACGGTGGAGAAGCGCACCAGCGAGTCGGTCTTCGCGCCGGGCTGGAACAGCGTGGCCTTCGTGTAGCGGCTCACGTCGTGGGTGACGACCAGTTCGCCGAACGCGCCGGCGCCCTTGGCGTGGACGACGCGCTCCGGGACGCGCTCGCGGTTGAACTGTGCGAGCTTCTCGACGAGGTAGTGGTCGTGCAGCAGGATGGGACCCTGAGCCCCGGCGGTGAGCGACTCGTTGTCGCTGGCGACGGGAATCCCGGCGTTGGTGGTGGTCGCGCGCTGTGTTTCAGGCATGGCAAAAGCCTCCAGGTTGCAATCGGGTGAGGGTGTATCGGCGGGGACGAACCGCGGTCAGGACAGGGCTGCTGCCGGCCCGGTTCCGCTCTGCGCGTCGGTCTGACACTGTGAGCAGAGCCCCCAGAAGACGACCTCGGCCTCGTCGATCTCGAAACCGTGGGCCTGCGAAGGGTCGAGGCATGGCGCCTCGCCGACGGCGCAGTCCACGTCCACGACGGTCCCGCAGCTGCGGCACACGAGGTGGTGGTGGTTGTCTCCGGTACGGGTTTCGAACCGTGCGGGCGATCCCGCGGGTTCGATACGTCTGAGCAGACCGGCGGCGGTGCACGCCTTGAGGACGTCGTACACCGCCTGGGTCGAGACCGATCCCAGCTCTTCACGAACTACGGCTGCAATGTCGTCGACGTCGGAATGCGGCCGTACGGCAACCGCATTCAACACTGCAACACGTGGTGCAGTGACACGGAGACCCACGCCGCGCAGCTGCGCTGTGGGATCCGTGTCATGTTGCATGTGTTCCAGTATCGCGCCTTTTTGGAATTAGTCAAGAAAAGGACGTGTCGGGGATCGTTGACATGTCGAGAATTCCCGACATAAGCTCGCCTCGTGCCCGACGACGACGTCTTCCTCGCCCTCGCCAACCCCGTGCGACGACGCCTGCTGGAAATCCTGGCGGACGGACCGCTCACCGCCGGGGACCTCGCGGGCCGGTTCGACCTCAGCCGCCCCGCGGTGGCGGAGCATCTGCAGGTGCTCCGCCGGGCCGGACTCGTCCGCGACGAACCGTCCGGACGACAGCGGCACTACCACCTCACCGCCGAGCCGCTCGCCGACGTCGGCGACTGGCTGCACCCGTTCGAGCGGTTCTGGCGTCACCGCTTGCGCACACTCGCCGACTTCCTCGAGGAGGACTCGTGACCGACCGCACCACCACCCGGATCTCCGTCGACCAGTTCATCGCCGCACCGCCCGCCAAGGTGTGGCGCGCCCTCACCGAGCCGGATCTGCTCGCCCGCTGGTGGGCCGCGGGCGACATCGCCGCGACCGTCGGGCACCGGTTCCACCTCGACATGCCCGGCTGGGGCGCCGTCCCCTGCGAAGTGGTCGAGGTCGAGCTCGAACGGCGCTTCGTCTACACGTTCACCGAGAACTGGACGCTGGTGTGGCGCCTCGTTCCCGAGGGTGCCGGCACGCGCCTGTTCCTCGACCACTCGGGCTTCGACCTCGACGACAAGCGCAGCCGCGACGCGTTCGAGCGGATGGGTCCGGGCTGGCGCGACACCGTGTTGCCCCGCCTCGCCGGCGTCGCCGCGGAGATCGCAGAGCGCCCCCGGGTGTCAGCGCCTACGCGCGGGACCGGTCATCATCCGGCCGTCCGTGATCACGATGCCGTGATGCGTTCCCGGCGCCAGCCAGTCGGCGAGCGTGGGACCGCCGGCCGCCACGTCCACGCGGGCGTACCGGAAGTGGCCGCGGAGCCGCGCGGACGCCGTCACGAGACCGCGACCGTCGTCACCCGGTTGCGCGAACCCCAGCGCCCCGGCGATCGGAAGCCGCGGTCCGAGCGGCCGGGTGCGCGTGGTGACGCGCCACGCCCCGGACGACGCCGCGAAGTCACCGTGCACGTCGCCGTCGAAGTCGGCCGGCACCTTGGGCAGCCTCCAGTGTGCGCGTCCACCATGCACGGAGGGTTCCGAATCCACGGCGATGAACGGGACCGCCATGCGCGGCAGGACACCGATACGACGTCCCGGCGCGCGAAGCACCGGGCTGGCGAGGATTTCCCGATAGGGGCCGACGGGTGAGTCGAGATAGTCGACCATCATCGCGAGGGTCATCGGCACGGTGGCGCCGTCCGGGCCCAGGGCGCGGGCGGCCGCGGTGCTGCGGTGCCACCACAGCGTCGCGCGGACGGTCGCAGGCCACGGGGGCGGTGAGCTCTCGGGCCAGTCGGTGCGTTCGGTCGTCGATTCAGGCACGCTCCACATCGACCGTCTCCCTTCGGTTCACGACCGTCAGCGGAAGCCGCAGTGCGCCCGGCGCGTCGGCGGGCACCACCGGATTCCGGGGCGGTGACGGTGCGATACGTACGTATGGCTTGCCCGGTTCGGGCCGGGTGTCGGCCTCACCCTTGTTGGGCCACAGCGCGAATGCGCGCTCGGCCTGGGCGGTGATGGTGAGCGACGGGTTGACGCCGAGGTTCGCGCTCACCACCGACCCGTCGGCCACGTGCAGCCCGTCGTGTCCGTACGCGCGCAGGTACGGGTCGACGACCCCGGCGTCCGGCGAGTCCCCGATGGCGCACCCCCCGAGGAAATGCGCGGTCATCGGAATGTTCACGACGTCGGCGATCGAGCCGCCGGGGTCTCCCCCGATCCGCGCGGCCACCTTCCTGATGGCCTTGTGTCCCTGCGGGATCCATTCGGGCGGCGGATCTCCGGGACCCGGACGGCTGGTGACAGTGCGCCCGAGTCGGCCCTTCCCCCTGGCCAGCTCGAGCGAATTGTCGTCCGTCTGCATCACGAGCGCGATCACGGTGCGCTCCGACCAGTGCCGCACCGACAGGCTGCGGGCGAACGCCCCGGGCCGGCGCAGCGCGACGCCCACCGTTTTCAGCAGCCGCGGCGTCCGGCCACCGCCGTCGCTGAGGACGGTCTGCAAGAGTCCGATCGCGTTGCTGCCCTTGCCGTACCGCACCGGCTCGATGTGGGTGTGGTCGTCCGGGTGGAACGAGGACGTGATCGCCACGCCTTTCGTGAAGTCGGTGTCGCGGTTCCGGGCCGTTGCCGCGAGCACCGCCTCCGAGTTGGTGCGCACCACCGATCCCAGCCTCGGCGACAACCGTGGCAGCGCACCGGATTCCTTCATCGCCAGCAGCAGCCGGGCGGTGCCGTACGTGCCTGCGGCAACCACTACCTGGTCGGCGGTGAACGTGCGCTCCCGCCTGCGGATCCCGTCGGTGCGGCGGGTCCGCAACGCGTAACCGCCACCCGGCCGCGGGCGCAACTCCTTCACCGTCGTCAGCGGATGGACCCGGGCGCCCGCCTTCTCCGCGAGGTGGAGGTAATTCTTGACGAGCGTGTTCTTCGCTCCCACACGGCAACCCGTCATGCAACTCCCGCACTCGGTGCACCCCGTGCGGTCGGGACCCGCGCCGCCGAAAAACGGGTCGGCCACCCGCGACCCCGGCTCGCCGAAGAAGACACCCACCGGTGTGGACGTGAACGTCGCACCGGCGCCCATCTCCTCGGCGACCTCCCGCATGACGGCGTCGGCGGGAGTGAACGACGGATTGGTCGTCACCCCCAGCATCCGCTTCGCCTGCTCGTAGTACGGGGCCAGCTCCGATTGCCAGTCGGTGATGTGCGGCCACTGCCGGTCCTCGAAGAAGCGGCGCGGCGGCTGATACAGCGTGTTCGCGTAGTTCAGCGAACCGCCACCGACCCCGGCGCCGGCCATGACCAGGACGTCGGGGAGGAGGTGGATCCGTTGCACGCCGTAGCAGCCCAGCCAGGGCGCCCACAGGTAGCGTCGCAACCGCCAGCTCGTCTCGGGCAGTTCGTCGTCGGCGAAACGCCTGCCCGCCTCGAGAACACCGACGCGGTACCCCTTCTCGGTGAGCCGGAGCGCCGCGACGCTGCCGCCGAAACCGGAGCCGACCACGACCACGTCGTAGTGCGTCACGCGACGATCTCCTTCGCCGCCCTGCGCCGGGAGACGTAGTTCTCCCGGTCGAAGCGCTGCAACTGCGAGCGGAACTTCCAGGTGAACGTCGGCCACTGGACGGAGTTCCGGCCCTCGGAGTCGTAGTACCAGCTCGAGCAGCCGCCCTTGTTCCAGACGGTGGTCTGCAGTTCGGACTGGATGCGGGTGTTGTATCGGCGCTGCGCCTCCTCGGTGACCTCGAACGCGGCGATTCCGTTGTGGTGCATCGCCGTCAACGCGTCGGCGATGTACGCGGACTGCGATTCGAGCATGTAGACGATGGAGCTGTGACCGAGATTGGTGTTGGGCCCGTACATCAGGAACAGGTTGGGGAACCCGGCGACAGTAGTCCCCTTGTACGCACTCGGGCTCCCGGCCCAGTGCTCGGCGAGGGTGCGGCCGTTCGCACCGCGCAACGCGTGCGCCACCGGCGGTTCCGTCGGCGTGAACCCGGTCGCGAAGATGATGGTGTCGACCTTGTGCTCGTTGCCGACCGCGTCGACGACGCCGTCCGCCGTCACCCCGGCGAGTCCGGCGTCGACGAGCGTGACGTCGGGACGGTCGAGGGTCCGGAGCCAGTCGTTCGACAGCAGCATCCGCTTGCAACCGATCGTGAAGTTCGGTGTGAGCTTGCGGCGCAGTTCGGGATCACGCACCTGCCGGCGGAGGTGCACCCGGGCCACCGCCTCGAACACCGGCAGCAGTCCGGTGGCGTGGGCGAGCACCCCGCCCAGGGCTTCCCGGAAGCTGTACACCGAACCGCGGACTGCCTTCTGCACCAACGGCAGTCGCCGGTACAGGGCCTTCTCGGAGTTCGGCAGTGCACGGTCGAGTCGCGGGATCACCCAGGCGGGCGTGCGCTGGAACACGGTGAGGTGCCCGGCGACCGGCGCGATCTCGGGCACGAACTGCACCGCCGACGCGCCGGTGCCGATGACGGCCACGCGTTCACCCGTGAGGTCGTGGTCGTGATTCCACGTCGCCGAATGGAACGTGGTGCCGCCGAAGGTGTCCAGCCCGGGCATGTCCGGAACGCTGGGCGTCGACAGCGCACCGGTTGCGGCCACCACGACGTCGGCCGTCAGCATTCCACGGCTCGTCCGGACCGTCCACACGGCCGCGTCGTCGTCCCAGTGCGCCTCCTGCAGTTCACACTCGGTGACCACCCGGGACCGGACACCGGTGTCGGCCGCGACCTTCTTCAGGTAGCGGTGGATCTCCGGCTGACGGGCGAACGTGTGACTCCAGTCGGCGCTGGGGGCGAACGAGTACGAGTACAGCGAGGTCGGGACGTCGCACGCGCACCCCGGGTACGTGTTGTCGCGCCACGTGCCGCCGACGTCGTCGCCGCGCTCGACGATCAGGACGTCGGCCTGCGGCTGCGTCTGCAGGATGCGCGCCGCCAGGCCCATGCCCGCGAAACCCGCCCCCACGATCAGGGTGTGTACGTGCTGCGGAAGATTCACGACTTCTCCACCTTCGATTCCCACACGGGCAACAGCCGCGCGCGTAGTGACTGTTCGGCCTCGGGGGTGCGGAACAGTGCCGACACCGCCAGACCGCGAACCAATTCGATACTGAGCTCGATGGCGTCGGAGTCGAACCGATCGCCGAACACCTCCGCCGACCCGCGACGCAGCGCGTCGGTGACCTTCCGCTCCAGCGGGACCGTCGCCTCGAACAGGGCCGGGTCGGTGCGGGCGGCCACCCACAGTTCGAGGGCCGCGTAGAACAGCGGTCCGGAGAAGGCGTCGGCGAGCACCTCGATCCCGCGGCCGGCATCCACTTCGGCGGCGAGGATCTCCTCCATCCGCTTGTCCACGAGATGCTCCACCGCGGCCACCACCAGCGACTCCTTGGTCGGGAAGTGGTGCAACTGCGCGCCGCGCGACACCCCGGCCCGGCGCGCGATGCCCTGCGTCGTGGTGCGGGCGTAGCCGAGCTCGACCAGGGAGTCGACGGCCGCGTCGAGCAGCTTCGTGCGCATGGCCGCGGTCCGCTCGGCCTGCGTGCGGGTCGTTTTGGCTACTGCTGTGTCAGGTGTCACACCCAGCACTGTAGGCGGAAAAAAGAAAACAGTCCAGACTGCTTGTAAATGCACCTGTGAGTACTTGTTAACCGCGGGCGGTTAACAAGTACTCACAGGTCTCAGGGCACGAGGCGGTACCGCAGCATCATGTCGTGGTCCTCGTGGTCGAGCATGTGGCAGTGCCACACGTACCCCTGCAGCGGATGCGACGACGACTCCATGTGGCCGCCACCCGAGTGATCCATCGTGTGCGCCGCCGACATCCCGAACGTGGCGTCCGGGTCGAAGCCGAGTTCGTCCGCCGTCGGGAACCGGACGATGATCCGGGTGATCGAGTTCGCATCCGCGATCACGGTGTCCTTGAACCCGGACTCCCACACCTGCGGCGCCAGGTTCGGCCCGAGAACGAACGGGTCCGCCGACGGCGTCCACCGCACCCCGACCGCGGGTACCGGGACGGCCTGCATCAGGGCGTTCGTGTCGATCGCCTGCCGTCCGATCACCCGGAACGTCACCAGATGCAGGTGGATCGGATGCGGTTCGGGCGTGACGTTGACGATGTTCCACTGCTCGACGGTCCCCTGGCGGGGCATCTCGATGTCGTCGGTCGTGTAGCGCAGGTTGTTCAGCGACATCAGCGGCGACGGCTGACCCAGACCCTGCGCGAGCTGCATCACCGACACGTTGCGGACCACCGACGGCCGGGCGACGGGCGGGAGCACGGCGAGGCCCCGGTTTCCGCCCCGCAGCGTCTCCGGCACGCCACCGGTGAACCCGGCGGCGGTCCCCACCCGGAACCGGCAGAACTGCGGCATGATCTGCACGCCGCGCTGCGCGACCTGCGCGGGGATCGGCTCGTCGTTGCGCAGTTCCACCGTCGTCCCGGGGGCGAGGGACCCGAAGTCGACGAGGAGGTCCACCCGCTCCCCCGGTCCGAGGCGGACGTGGTCGGTGGGGACGGGCGCGTCGAGCAGCCCGCCCTCGGCGCCGATCACCCAGAACCTCATCCGGTTCTCGAAGAACAGATTCCACACGCTGAACGACGCGGCGTTCACCATCCGCAGCCGGTACAGCCCCCGCGCCACCGGCATCTCCGGCCACACCTTGCCGTTCACCACCCCCACGTCGCCGGGCGTGGCGGCTTCCCAGCTGCCCTGCGGATTCAGCGGATTGGAGCGGACGCTCTGCCGTCCGTCGTCGGTGAAGTTCTTGTCCTGCAACACCAGCGGCAGTTCGAACTCGCCCGCGGGCAGACCGAGCGGGTTGCCGGTCCGGCCGGTGTCGTACTCGTCGCGCAGCAGGTACATGCCCGCCAGCCCGGCATAGATGTTGAGCCGGGTGACGCCCATCGCGTGGTCGTGATACCACAGCGCGCAGGCGTCCTGCCGATTCGGGAACTCGTGCACCATCCCCTGCCCCGGGCGCATCGTGTCCTCGGGATGTCCGTCGAACTCGGGGGGCGTCCGGCCGCCGTGCAGGTGCAGCGACGTCGGCACCTGGGTGCGGTCCTGCTCGCTCACGCCGTGGATCCGAGTGTCGACGTCGGCGGCGAGGGGGTTGCTCGTGATGTCGTTGCGGTAGGTCAGTGACGTCCCTTCGCCGACGTGCGCTTCGATCGTCGGGCCCAGGTAGCCCATTCCCCCGTAGCCGAGGGCGGGCGAGGCAGGGAGGTCGGGGTGGAACGCGTGCGTCGTGCTGCTCGCGTGCACCTCGACGGCGCTACCGCCCAGCATCGGCAACGGCGGCAACTGTTCCCGGAACGGCTGCAGCGGCGGCGAGGAGAAGACGAACGGCCGCAGCGGATCGATCCCGAAGGGATAAGCGCTCGCCGATCCCGCTCCGACGGCGCCGAGTCCGGCCGTCAGAGCCAGACCACGCACGAACGACCTACGCGGAATTCGTCCATCCATACGGTGGAGCCCCCTGCATGATGCGACCAGCGCTGCGACTGGAATAGCCGACTCGAGTAGCCGACGCTACCCCACCCGTCGGCGCTCGCACCCGGTTTACGGGCGCACCGTCGCACGGCGGCCGCCGTCGTGCGAGTCTGACCCCATGACTCGTGCAGTGCCGAAGAACATGGCATGGATCCCCGGGGGCACCTTCTGGATGGGTTCGGAGGACTTCTACCCCGAGGAACGCCCCGTCCACCAGGTGACGGTCGACGGGTTCTGGATGGACTCACACCAGGTCACCGTCGCCGAGTTCCGGCGGTTCGTGAAGGACACCGGCCACGTCACGACCGCCGAGATCGCCCCCGACCCCGCCCAGTACCCCGGCGCGGACCCGGCGTTGCTCGTGCCCGGTTCACTGGTGTTCACCCCGACCCCCGGCCCCGTGCCCCTCGACGACTTCACCCGCTGGTGGTCGTTCACACCGGGCGCGGACTGGCGGCACCCCGAGGGTCCGGCCAGCAACGTCGGTGGACGTGAACGCCATCCCGTCACACACGTGTCGTGGTTCGACGCCCGCGCGTACGCGGAGTGGGCGGGCAAGGATCTGCCGACCGAGGCCGAATGGGAGTTCGCCGCCCGCGGCGGCCTGGACCGGAAACCGTTCGTGTGGGGTGACGAGCACGAACCGGGCGGCAGGCCCGGCGGAAACGTGTGGCAGGGGCGGTTCCCGTGGGAGAACCTGCTCGAGGACGGCTTCGCCGGGACGTCGCCGGTCGGCCATTTCCGGTCCAACGGTTACGGACTCGACGACATGGCCGGCAACGTGTGGGAATGGACCAGCGACCACTTCACCGCAGACCACTCCGCGGGCGGCAAGAACGTGGCACCGGCGAGTTCCTGCTGCATTCCGGCGAACCCTCGCATCGACACCTCCGTCGCCCCGGACCCGCACGAGCCGTACGCGCGCCGCGTGATCAAGGGCGGCTCGCATCTCTGCGCTCCCAACTACTGCCTCCGCTACCGGCCCTCGGCCCGGCAGGGTGACACCGAGGAGACGTCGACCTGCCACATCGGGTTCCGGTGCATCCGACGCCCGTGACGGGGCTTCTCACCTGACGCGGATGATGACAAGCGGGCCCGATCGGAGTTCGCTCGAGGTGTGCGGTCGACGAAATTGTCTGTGGCGCTGGCCAGGGAAGCTCTGGCCGCGCGCACCGAAACGGCCAACGGCTGGTTGCAGGGCACCCCTCCCGGCCGCACGGTTCGACGCGTCATCGACGGGTTGATCGAGATCGAACTCGTCGACCGGTCGATGACACTCGCCGCCAGGATCTTCACGTCCGTGCTGCCCGTGATGATCGCGGCATCGACGCTGAGCAGTTGGAACGTGACCGCAAGCACCATCAAGACCCAGTTCGGGTTCGACCCCACGGAACTGACGTCCGGTGACGTCGACACCACCAACCCCTCCTTCGCCGCGTTCGGGGTCGTCGGCCTGCTGATGATCGCGATCAGCGGCACGTCCTTCGCGCGGGCCCTCGCCCGGATCTACGGCAAGATCTGGAACGTCCCGTCGATCAACCTCCGAGACGCCTGGCGGTGGCTCGTCGTCCTGTTCGCCGTCGCGCTGTCGGGGACGGCGATCGGCCTGGCCAGCGAGCTCACGAACGTCCGGTTCATCGGGCCACCTCTCGCAGTCGCCGGGGAGTTCGCGGTGTGGATGGCCGTGTGGACCCTCAGCCCGTATCTGTTGACGATCGGCACCCTCAAGGGTCGCGTGCTCTGGGCGACGGGGATGCTGACCGCCGCCGCGCTCACCGTCCTCCACGTCGGCGGACGCCTCGTGCTGCCCCGGATCACCGCCGCCGCGCAACACCAGTTCGGGCCGCTCGGCCTGGTATTCACCGCGATCAGCTGGTTGTTCGTCCTGTCCGTCGTGATCGTGGGGTCCGCGGTGATCGTCAAGGCCATCGCGCTCGACGAGGGCTACGTCGGGCGCTACCTGCGCGGACCGGACGCCGCCGCGTCAGAACAGGCCGCCGAGTCCCTTACCGAGAACGACGGCCCCCATCACGAGTAGCAGCACGCTCATCACGGCCGCATTGTTGGACTGCAGCCAGACCTTGAGGCTGTCGAGGGTCCCGCGCATCCTGTCGGCGGCCACGGCGTAGGCGATCACCGGGACGAGGACCGTCGACCCGGCCAGCACGGTGTACACCACCAGGGCCACCACCTGCTCAGCGCCGCTGACACCCGCGGTGCCGATCCCGACGCCCGCGGACACGCAGAGCAGCAGGTTCTTGGGATTGATCGCCGCCAGCGCGAATCCGAGTCCCGTGGACTTCACGAAATTCAGGTCGTCGATGGCCTGCATCCACTTCGGGGGTTCCGCGTCGGCGTTGCGACTTCGCCACTGCCGTCCCGCGAGCAGGAGCAGCAGCACACCCAGAACGAGTTTCACCCACGACGCCGTCGCGGAAGGGCCGTCGGAGTCGGACGTGTCGACCCTGCCGGCGAGGAGCACGAAGATCCCTGTCGCGACGACGATGCCGAGGATCCAGCCGACACCGAAGCCCGCGCTCGCCCCGCCCGCACGCTTCGACAGCAGCATCAGGATGACGGCGATGATCGGGATCGGCGAGATCGCGACACCAACAGCGAGCGGTAACAGTTCTCCGATGACTGAGCCCATGTCCGAACCGTAGGGTCGGGCGCCCGTGTCCGCCTCGCACGTCCCGGGTGAGGTGAGTGGCAAAGCGTGCTCGGGGACGCTTTGCCACTCACATGGGGGACAGGACGCGCGCGGCGAACGCGAGGGACCCCGGCATGGACGCCATCAGCGACCCGCGATGGTCCTCACCGACGAGTTGCTGGAATTCGACATCCACCCCGTGCTGCCGCATCTCGGCGAGCTGCGCCCACGTCAACGGAATCGGCACCGACGCGTCGGACAGGCTGTGCACCACCCGCAGGGGACGGTCGAAACCGTCGACGGGCACCTGCTGCATCTCCCGGAACAGCTCCCGGAACTGGTCGTTCCACAGCGGCGCCGCGAACAGGTCCCCGACCGACGTGGGGTGGGCGAGCAGGTACCGGCCGAGTTCGCGGCTGCACGTCACCTTCGCGAACTCCATCAGGTCGAGTCCCGTCGGCGACAGGTAGCGCCGGATGCCGACCTCGGGACGCTGGTCGTCGATACCGGCGAGGGTCAGCAGCGTGTAGTTCACGATTCCGGTGGTCGGCAGCGCCGGAACGGCGGGACCCGCGGCCGGGAAGAGCTGCTCGAGGTGGGTCGGCGCGGCCACGGCGACGGCTCCCCGGAAGTCGAGCGCGGGTGCCCGGGTGGTGGCCTCGCGGGCGGCGAAGTAGGTCGCCTGCCCGCCCTGCGACAGTCCGGTGACGATCCACCGGTCGGCGAGCACGTCACCGTAGACCTCGTGTGCGGCCAGGACGACGTCGACGGCGTTCGCGGCGGCCGCCGGACCGTCCAGATAGGCGTTGACACCCGATGTGCCGATTCCCGCGTAATCCGTTGCCGCGACGGCGTACCCGGCGGCGAGCCACTGCTCGATCGCGGGCAGTTCGACGTAGTTGAACCCGGCGACGGACGGTGCGCACTGATCGGCGACGCCGACGGTGCCGTGGGCGTAGGACACCACCGGCCAGCCGCCGGCGGGCGGGTCGCCGTGGGGAAGGAAGACCGATCCGGTCGATTCACCGGTCGCGGTGGAAGTACGGAGGGTGGAGTACCGCACCCGGACGCTGTCACCCGCCTGGGTGGGGACCGTACCGGGGGGCAGCTGCTCCTGCGTCAGCAGGATCCCGGGCGGCTGCGCGGAGACCTCGGCCGCGCCGGTGAGCAGCAGCAGAACCGCCGCCACCGCAGCCCCGAGCACTCTCATCGGCCCAGTATCCACCCGCAACCGACACGTGAGTGGCAAAGCGTGCGGGAGCACACTTTGCCACTCACGTGGGGGGAGCTAGACGAGCAGTTCGGCGATCTGAATGGTGTTGAGGGCGGCACCCTTACGCAGATTGTCGCCGGACACGAACAGTGCGAGCCCGCGACCCTCCGGAACACCCGGATCCTGACGGATCCGCCCGACCAGCGACGGGTCGCTGCCCGCGGCCTGGAGCGGGGTGGGGACGTCCACGAGCTGCACGCCGGGAGCCTTCGACAGGATCTCCTGCGCGCGTTCCACCGACAACGGACGCTCGAACTCGGCGTTGATCGACAGCGAGTGACCCGTGATCACGGGGACCCGGACACATGTGCCCGACACCAGCAGGTCGGGCAGGCCGAGGATTTTGCGGCTCTCGTTGCGGAGCTTCTGGTCCTCGTCCGTCTCACCGCTGCCGTCGTCGACGAGCGAGCCGGCCAGCGGCAGCACGTTGAACGCGATCGGCGCGACGTACTTGTTCGGGGCCGGGAAGTCGACGGCGCTGCCGTCGTGGACCAGCTTCTCCGCGTCGCCGATGACGGCGCGGGCCTGGCCAACCAACTCCTCGACACCGGCGATGCCGCTGCCGGAGACCGCCTGGTAGCTCGACACGATGAGACGCTGCAGACCGGCCTCGTCGTGCAGGACCTTCAGCACCGGCATCGCGGCCATCGTGGTGCAGTTGGGGTTGGCGATGATGCCCTTCGGCGGGTTCTTCGCCTGCTCCGGGTTCACCTCACTGACGACCAACGGCACGTCGGGGTCCTTGCGGAACGCCGAAGAGTTGTCGACGACGGTGGCGCCGGCCGCCGCGAAGCGCGGGGCCTGCTCACGGGACAGCGTGGCACCGGCCGAGAACAGGGCGATGTCGATGCCCTTCAGGTCCTCGTCGGACGTCGCGGACGCGTCCTCGACGACGATCTCCTCGCCGCGGAACGGCAGCTTCTTGCCCGCCGACCGCGCGGAGGCGAAGAACCGCACCTTGTCCGCGGGGAAATTGCGTTCCTCGAGGAGGGTGCGCATGACGATGCCGACCTGTCCGGTCGCACCGACGACAGCGATGGTGGTCATGATTACCGTCCCGTTCCTGCGTGCACGACGGCTTCTTCGTCGCCGCCGAGCTCGAATGCGTCGTGGATCGCCTTCACGGCCTTGTCCAGCTCCACGTCCTTGACGAGCACCGAGATGCGGATCTCCGACGTGGAGATGAGGTCGATGTTGACGCCGGCCTTCGCGAGCGCCTCACAGAACGTCGCGGTGACGCCCGGGTGGCTCTTCATGCCCGCGCCGACCAACGACACCTTGCCGATGTGGTCGTCGAACAGCACCTGCGTGAAGCCGATCTCGCCCTGCAGCTTGGTCAGCTTCTCGACCGCCCGCGGGCCGTCGGCCGTCGGCAGGGTGAACGTGATGTCCGTCTTGCCGGTCTCGACCTTCGAGATGTTCTGCAGCACCATGTCGATGTTGATCTCCGCCTCGGCCACCGCGCGGAAGACCTGCGCGGCGTAACCGGGGGTGTCGGGCAGGCCGACGACGGTGATCTTGGACTCGCCGCGATCGTGCGCGACTCCGGTGATGATTGCCTCTTCCACGGGGATGTCCTCCATCGATCCGGACACGATGGTGCCCGGCTTGGTCGTGTATGACGAACGGACGTGCACAGGCACGTTGTATCGGCGGGCGTACTCGACGCAGCGGAGCATGAGCACCTTCGCGCCGCACGCCGCGAGTTCGAGCATCTCCTCGAACGACACCGTCTCGAGCCGCTGCGCGTCGGGAACGATGCGCGGGTCGGCGGTGAAGATGCCGTCGACGTCGGTGTAGATCTCGCAGACGTCGGCCTCGAGGGCTGCGGCGAGGGCCACCGCGGTGGTGTCCGAACCGCCGCGCCCGAGGGTCGTCACGTCCTTGCTGTCCTGGCTGACGCCCTGGAATCCGGCGACGAGGACGATCGAGCCCTCGTCGAGCGCATCCCGGACGCGGCCCGGGGTGACGTCGATGATCTTGGCGTTGCCGTGAGCACCGGTGGTGATGACGCCCGCCTGCGAACCCGTGAACGAACGGGCCTCCGCACCGAGCGAATGAATTGCCATTGCGACGAGAGAATTGGAGATGCGCTCACCGGAGGTCAGCAGCATGTCCATTTCGCGGGCGGGTGGGGCTGGGCACACCTGCTGAGCCAGATCGAGCAGCTCATCAGTGGTGTCCCCCATCGCTGAAACCACGACGACGACATCGTTGCCGGCCTTCTTGGTCTCGACGATCCGTTCAGCCACTCGTCGGATTCTCTCGGCGGTTGCCACCGAGGATCCGCCGTACTTCTGGACGACGAGAGCCACGCGTTTCTACCTCCAGGTCGATGAATCTGTACTGGTCCAGCTGTCGAGCTTACCGGCGGAGTCCAATCTGATCCCGGGTGAGTCCGTTCGGCGGCCTATCCGAACGCCGTGTTCGCGGCGTCCGCGACCCTCGCCACGGCGGCGCAGTTCGGGCCGTGAACAGTGACGACTGCACTCGCATGGCCGAGCCTGCGGGTGAACTCGTCGACACCCGCTCCGGGCCGTGTGATGTCGATCGGCTCACCCATCGGGCTCGTCCACCGGCACCGGTCGCCGACCGTCTCCGGCTCGGCGGGAACGGGTGGTCTGTTTTCCTTCACCGGCGACATCGTGAACGACACGGTCACCTCGCTCCCGGGCACCCGATTCGGGTTCGGGAACAGGACGCAGTCGAACGGGGCGGGCCGCGACTCCGGATCGACGACGCGTCCGCCCGCCGTGGTCCCCAGCACGTCGAGGACTTCGCAGGGGTCGTGGACGGCGAGCGCCACCTGATCCGGGGAGCCGGCGTCGCGGGTGGGTATCCCCGACCGCATCCTGTCGATCGCCGCGTCCAGCACCGCGTCGACCAGCGGGCAGGCGTCCTGCCCGGCCACGGTTCCCGCGCGGACGGTCCCCCGCGGCCCGTCCTCGTCTCGGCGGTCGGTGCCGAGGTTCAGCCGGAAGACGCGCTCGCACGTCCCGCGCGTCAGGTCGGCGCCCGCATCGGACAGCACCGGCGGCAGCAGGGACACCTCCACATAGGTGGTGACGCCGTCGGGCCGCGTCAACAGCGCCGAGCACACCGACAATTGCACGGCGGACCCGTACTGCTGGACCGCGCCGGCGCTCCGCACCACCGCCTCGTCGAGCAGCCCGCACGGATCGGCGCCGCGCAGCGCGTCCTCGACGGCGACGTGCTCCTGCTGTCGTGGACTCAGCTCGTCCCGTGGGGAAGCCCCCGCAGTTCCCGAGACGGTGTGCGCACACCCGGACGTGATCGCGGCGCACAGGAGCGCCGCGGCGACTTTCTTCACTCGATCCCCCTCGAATCGGCCCGAACACTACCGCCGATTCACTGCCTCCCGGATCACATGGTCTTCACGATCGGCGGGATCTCGAACGTTCCGTCGAACACCTCGGCCCGGGGGCTGTACATCCGCAGCATCGGCCGGAATCCGGCGTCCGGTGTGGGCAGCCAGTTGGCGCGGGCGACCGGGTCGGCCGGGGCGGTGGCGCCGAGCGTGATGGTCAGCGAACCGTCGTCGGCGAACACCAGTCCCGGGGTGCGGTCGCCGATCGAATAGCGGTCGAGGGGATTGTCGACGAGAAAGAACTCCGGGAGGTCGTACATGGTGATCGACCAGAACGCGTCGACGGGCGGGGTCGGCGCGAACGTGAGCGTGTAGGTGTGTTCGCCGGAGAGTTCGTTGCCTTCGCTGTCGTGGTAGATCGGCGCGTACGCGGCCTCGTAGCCGTGGTTGCCCCACAGTCCCGCCATCGCGGCGCCGGCCCGCAGGCCCAGTGCCTTCGAGCGGTCCTCGATCCGCCACTCGGGTGAGTTCACGGTGCCGACCTCGAAGAAGTCGTCGTTGTAGTCGAAGGCGTGGTACATCAACTGCCAGCCGTTGACGACGGCCGCACCGGCACCCGATTTCAGTGCGGCAACCAACGATTGGTGCCCGGCCTCGGCGCCCGCCGTGAGGACGGACGCGAGATCCGGCGGGGCCTCGAGGTACGGCGACGCCCCGGTCTCGAGCAATCCGAGCGGGGCGAACATCTGCTCGGCGATCAGGTCCTGCGCGGCGGGCGGGTACGCCTGCGAGTACACCCGCAGCTTCTCCCAGAACCGAAGGTCCTCGGGGACGTTCGGGTCGGGTGCGGGCAGACCGACCGCCTGCGCCTGGTCGCCGACGGGTTCCAACGTCAGGGCCGACTGCAGCGCCTTCACCCGCTCCAGGTCGGCCTCGCCGTCGCAGGCCCAGCGGCCGACGATGGTGCCCACCGACGTGGGGAACGCGATCCGCGTCGCGCCGGCGGGGACCTCGCCGGACCACCCGGGGCCGGTCAGCAGATAACGGCCGGCCGCCGTTCCCGTCGCGCGTTTGCCGACGTACGCGAAATTGTCGGTCCACGCGTCGACGAACTGCAGCACGTAGTACGCGCCGCCGCTGTCGGGCACCCGCAGCAGTTGCGGGCCGTGGCCGAGGTCGATCTGGGCGATCGAGTAGACGGTGTCGTTGTTGACCGAGACGAAGGTGTCCCGCGGCCCGGCGAGTGTGCGGGCATGACTGAACGTGTTGAACGGTGCGGGCGCGAGGCTCCCCATCCCGTCCGCCACGAAACGGTTCACCTGGTCGAGATCGAACACCAGCGGGAAACCGTACACCCACGCCTTCGCGGCGAGTTCCTGCAATTCTTCGCTGACGGTCACGAATCCTCCTCTGGCCGTTTTCGGCTCACATCGGCAAGCGCTTCCCGCACGGTCGGGTACAGACCGACGGGTGAAGTGTGGGAGTCCGCCCGGCGCATCGTGTCGCGGAACTGGCCGATGTCTCGGGCCACCCGGAGGTCGACGCCCCTGCGTTCCAGGGCGTCCCGCAGTTGCCCCAGCATCTGCGCCGCACTGACGTCGATGAACGGGGACGTCTCCGCGTCGAGCACCACCGTCCTGGTGTCGTCGGTGCACAGTTCTTCGATGCGGTCCTTCACGTGATCGGCGTTGGCGAAGAACAATCCGGACTCGACCCGCACGACCACCACGTGCGGAGTGGAGGGCAGTTCGGGGTGACGTTCGGCGTCCACCCACAGCGACCCGTCCTTCACGAGCGCCGCGACGTGGGGACGGGAGGCTCGGTAGAGCAGCAGGAGCATGGAGACGCCGATGCCGATGACCAGCCCGGGCAGGGTGTCGAAGAGCAGAACACCCACCATCGCCGCGAGAGCCGCCGCGAAGTCGGCGCGCGCGGCGTGGCCGTAGATGCTGCCCAGCCGCGCCGTCCACACCCCGTACAGCCTGCGGAGCGCGGCGATGTCGACGAGTTCGACGACAGCGGCGATCACCACCGCGGCCAGGGTCGCTTCGGGCAGGTTCTCGAAGAGGCCGGTGAGGAACAGCAGCGTGACCACGGTCAGCGCGGTGACGACGAGACCGCTGACCTGAGATTTCGCGCCCGCCCCTCCATTCACCGCCGTCTTGGAGAGGCTGCCGTTGACCACCATTCCCGAGCACAACCCGGAACCGAGGTTTGCGGTGCCGAGGCCGAGAAGTTCCCGGTTCGGGTCGATCTCGTAGCCTTCCTTCGCCGCGTACGTCTTCGCGGCGCCGAGACCTTCGGCGAAGCCGATCAGCAGCACGCCGACCGCCGGACCCAGCAGGTCGACGTAGTCGTCGAACCCGACTCCGGCCGGCAGACCGAGCGAGGGCAGACCCGGATCGATGTGCCCGACGATGTCGACGCCCCGGTCGTCCAGCCCGAACAACGACACCGCCGCGATCCCGAGGAGCACGGCGAGCAGCGATCCCGGGACCAGCGGCAGCCAGCGTGTGAACCCGAGCACCACCACCAGGCTGAGACCGCCGACGACGAGCGTCACCCAGTGCAGGTCCCCGAGATGGGTGAGCACCCCCCAGGCCTGTTCGAAGAAGTTGCCCTGCTCCTTCTCCACTCCGAACAGCGCGGGCACCTGTCCGACGATGATGGTGAGGGCGAGGCCGACGATGAAGCCCTTCAGCACCGGCTCGGAGATGAACGAGGCGATGAATCCGAGGCGCAGCAGACCGGCCAGCAGCCCCGCGATCCCGGTGGCGATCGCGAGGACGGCGGACAGCGCCGCATACTTTCCGCCGTCCGCACCGGCCAGCGGCGCGACGATCGCCGCCGACAGGGCTGCGGTCGCCGACATCGGACCCACCACGAGGTGACGCGAACTGCCCGCCGCCGCGTACAGGATCAGTGCCGGGACCGCCGCGTAGAGGCCGACGACCGGTGGCACCCCCGCGATGGTCGCGTAGGCCAGTGCCTCCGGGACCAGCACCGCCCACACGGTCAGGCCCGCGATCACATCGGGCCTGATCCACCCCCGTTGGTAGTCCCGCAGCGAGCCGAACACCGGCCAGGTGCCGGTCACGGTACTCACCACGTCGTCATCGTCCTAGTCCCTGGCGGTGTCCCAGGTGGTGACCGCCCAGATCACGACGACGTCGAGTGCGATGATCAGAATCGACCACAGCGGGTAGTAGGGCAGCCACAGGAAGTTGGCGAGGATCGACAGCGCGGCGATGCAGACCGCGACGACGCGAGCCCACGTGGCGCCCGTCATCAGTCCGATCGCGCTGATGGCCAGGACGACGCCCAGCACGATGTGGATCCAGCCCCACGCGGTGGTGTCGAACTGGTAGGTGTATTGGACGCCGATGACCAGCAGATCGTCGGACGCGACTGCGGCGATGCCCTGGAAGAACGAAATCACGCCGACGGTCAGCAGCAATATCGCCGCTGCCAGTGAAGTTCCTGCTGCAAAACCCTGTTTCACAGGGCTGTCCGTCCTGGACTCCGGGGTAGTCGTCATGTCCATGCCCTTCTCGAAAGTGTGTTTGCGAACAGTCGAATCGTCCGGCCCCCGGAGGTGCGAGGCATCATCCGCGCCGGGTGATCCTCATCTGCAACGGATGATGTGACGCCGACGGCGTGGTGCAAGAGTCGAATCGGGGCATCCCGGAAGACCGGCCGTTGCGAAGGGACACGCGATGATCGATCCGCAGGACGCATCCGGCGCGGAGCCGGACACTCGGTGGTCGATGCCGCGCGGCCTGATCGTGATCCTCGGATTGGCCGCGCTCGTCATCACCGTGGCCGGGATCCAGGTGGCGGCGCCGATCCTCGCCCCGATCTTCCTCGCCCTCATGCTCACCGTCGCGGTCCATCCGCTCCCCGTGTGGCTTCACGGGAAGGGTGTGCCGCCGTGGCTCGCGACGATCGCCGCGATCCTGGTCGTCAACGGCATCCTCGTCGTACTCGTGCTGTCGCTGGCGCTGTCGGTCGCGCAGCTCGCCACGCTCCTCCCGGAGTACGCGGACGACTTCACGTCCCTCATCGACAGCGCCCAGAGCTTCCTGAACAGCCACGGCGTGAACTCCACCAGCGCCCAGACCCTGCTCTCCCAAGTGGATTACACCACGGTGTTCGGTTTCGTGGACGGCATCCTGCAGGCGATGCTGGGGGTCTTCTCGAACCTGCTGTTCCTCGCCGCCCTCCTGCTGTTCATGGCGGTCGACGGAAGCTCCTACGGTTCGCGGATGAGCATCGTCACGCGGATGCGCCCCGACATCGCCACCGCCCTGTCCGCCTTCTCCCTCGGCACCCGCAAGTACCTGGTCGTGACCACCGTCTTCGGTTTGATCGTCGCGGTCATCGACACCGGAGCACTATGGGCGCTGGGGATTCCGCTGCCGATCCTGTGGGGCCTGCTGTCGTTCATCACCAACTACATCCCGAACGTCGGCTTCGTACTCGGACTCGTCCCGCCCGCCCTGCTCGGGCTGCTGCAGGGCGGGCCGGGGCTGATGCTGACCGTCATCGTCCTGTACAGCGTCATCAACGTCATCATCCAGTCCGTGATCCAGCCCAAGTTCGTCGGGGACGCTGTCGGCCTGTCCGTGACGTTCACGTTCCTGTCGCTGGTGTTCTGGACGTGGATCCTCGGACCGCTCGGCGCGATCCTCGCCATCCCGCTGACGCTGATGGCGAAGGCACTGCTGATCGACATCGACCCGTCCACGAGGTGGATCAACACGATCCTCAGCAGCTCACCCACACCCCCGGCACCGGCCACCACCCCCACCCCGCCACGACACGAGAAGGAAGAACCATGACACCCGACTTCTCCGACACCACCGATTTCGAAGACGCCGACCGCGGTTTCGTCGACCGTCTCGACCCCTGCACCGTCGCGGACGCGGACGGTCGCACGGTGTGGGACATGCAGGAGTACGCGTTCCTGTCCGGCGACTGCCCGGACACGGCCGACCCGAGCCTGTGGCGGCAGTCGCAACTGTGCGCGAAGGACGGGCTGTACGAGGTCACCGACGGCATCTACCAGCTGCGCGGAATCGACCTGTCCAACATGACGATCGTCGAGGGCGAGACGGGTGTCCTGGTGATCGACCCGCTCATCTCGCAGGAGACCGCGGCCGCCGCGCTCGCGCTGTACCGGAAGAACCGGGGCGACCGGCCCGTCACCGGCGTCATCTACACCCACTCCCACATCGACCACTTCGGTGGCGTCGTCGGCGTCCTCCCGGACGGTCGCGGCGACGTCCCGATCCTCGCGCCCGAAGGGTTCCTCGAACACGCGGTCTCCGAGAACGTCTACGCCGGAACGGCGATGGGCAGGCGCGCCACCTACATGTACGGACCGCTGCTGCCCAAGGGTCCGCGCGGGCACCTCGGGGCGGGGCTCGGAACGAACACGTCGACCGGCAGGCCCGGGCTGATCCCGCCGACCGTCGACATCACCCACACCGGTCAGGAGGAGACCGTCGACGGCATCCGGATCCTCTTCCAGGTGACGCCCGGAACGGAGGCGCCCGCCGAGATGAACTTCCTGTTCCCGGACCATCGGGCACTGTGCATGGCCGAGAACGCCACCCACAACCTGCACAATCTCCTCACACTGCGCGGCGCACTTGTCCGCGATCCCCGCGCCTGGTCGCGGTATCTCGACCAGGCGATCGAGATGTTCGACGGCGGCTACGACGTCTCGTTCGCGTCCCACCACTGGCCGACGTGGGGTCGCGACCGGGTGGTGAAATTCCTGTCGGAGCAGCGCGACCTGTACCAGTACCTGCACGACCAGACGCTGCGGATGCTCAACGCGGGACTGACCGGGATCGAGATCGCCGAAGATTTCCCGCTGCCGCCCGCCCTCGAATCCGCCTGGCATGCGCGCGGGTACTACGGCTCGGTCAGCCACAACGTGAAGGCGATCTACCAGCGGTACATGGGTTGGTTCGACGGCAACCCGACGTCACTGTGGCAGCATCCGCCCGAAGGCGCGGCCACCCGCTACGTCGAATGCATGGGCGGCCAGGACGAGGTCCGGTCGAAGGCGACGCAGTACCTCGAGCGCGGAGATCTGCGGTTCGCCGCCGAACTGCTCAAGCACGCCGTGTTCGCCGACCCCTCCGACGACGCGGCCAAGGACCTGCTGGCCCGCACATACGAGCAACTCGGCTTCGGTGCGGAGAACGCCACCTGGCGCAACTTCTACCTCACCGGGGCACTCGAACTGCGCGGCGGCATCGTCGCCCCGCCGCTCAGCGACCTCGGCGCGGACATGCTGAGTGCCCTGACGATCGACCAGATCTTCGACTCCGTCGCCCTCCGCATCAACGGCCCGCGAGCCTGGGACGCCACCCTCGTCGCGGAATGGCACTTCACCGAACCCGAAGCGCACTACCGGACCACGCTGTCCAACGGCGCGCTCATCCAGACGGTCGCGCCGAGGACGCCGACGCAACCGGACGTCACGCTGACCCTGACGAAGATGCAGTTGCTTGCCCTGTTCGCCGGCCGGGGACTGGAGGGCATCGAGGTGACGGGCGACCCGTCGAAACTCCTCGCCCTCACCGCATTGCTCGACCCGCCCGACAACGCGTTCCCGATCGTCACGCCGTAGGCGCTCCGCGCCCGTGAGTGGTTAGAGAGTCTCTGGACTCCTTGACCACTCACGGGCGGCGGAGCCGCCTACCCGAAGTCGACGATCGCGAGATTGCCCGGAAGCTCATCCGTCCGCGGCTCACCGGTGGGCAGTTTTCCCTGCAGGAACTGCCCCGACAGGTAGTCGTCCGCGTCGAGGATCTGCTGCGGCGCCACCTGCCCGTCGTATTCGAAGCTGTCGAAGACGTACGGCAGGGAGTCGGCATAGAGCAGGCTCGGGCCGTTCATGAGCTGGAAGTGCAGGTGCGACGCGTTGGCGTTGCCGGTGTTCCCGAGTTTCGCGAGCGTGTCGCCCTTCGAGACCTTGTCCCCGGGCTTGACGAGCAGCGAACCCTCGATGAAGTGCGCGTACATCGCGTAGACGCCGCCCCCGAGGTCGAGGACGACGTGGTTTCCGTCGACGTTCTCGACGGTGAGTTTCGCGGCGAGTTCCGGCACCTCGGCGGGCAGTGTGCCCGGGGCGTTGGCGGGCACGTTGTCCAATGTGGCTACGACCGTTCCGTCGGCGACGGCGTACACGTCGGACCCGTAGTCGACGTAGCTCTCGTTCTTCGTCCGGTCGCCGGTGTAGAACTCGCCCTGGTCGTTGGTGCGTTTCCAGTCGATCGCGAACCGCTGACTGTTGTTGATCTTGCCGTCGACCGGGAGCGGCGACGTGCGGTGCGGGAATCCCGGCAGGCAGCAGCCGTTGAGGGCAATCCAGTTGTCGCCCTTCAGCGGTGGCGAGATGACGCGTGGGGTCCCGGCGTCGATGTCGAGGGCGGTGATCAGATAGTCGACGGGGGATGGTTCCCGCGACGACGGCGCAGCCGCGGCGCTGCCGTACAGGTGGTGGAGCACCGCCTTGGGGGCCTGATCGAGCGAGTCGAACGTGTAGTCGACGAACAGGATACGAGTCTCCTGCGGCGGAATCGCCGTGGAGGTGGCTGCCGGCGCGGTCAGCATTCGCAGCCGGTTGCAGTCGCCGTACGGACAATTCGGTTCGACGAGCGCCGCACCGGAGAACGACGCGATCACCTTCGACGGGTCGGTCCCGTCGACGACGTCCAGTTTGTCGAGCGTCGCCGGGACGGGTGTCGCGTTCGTCAGCTGGAGGTCGTAGGCGACGTGGTACTTGCCGTCGGTGCCCGGGAACGGGAAGGTCGGATCACCGATCGGGGTGAGGATCAGTCCCGTGTAGGCGTCGGGCACGGTGACCGCGCCGGTCCCGCCTTCCGTCGTCGGCGACGCACTCGTCTCCGGCGCGTCGTCGCTGCTCGAGCACCCCGCCGCGACGAGTGCGATCGACATCATCAGCCCGGCAACTGCCAACTTCATGGTCACTCCGTTCAGGCACTTCGCCGCGGCCCTGCGCCCTTCGACGTGGTCATCGTCCGCCGATTCGCCGGCGACGGATTCACCCGTCTCGTGTGAACTTCGGATTGCTGCCGGTTTGCGGAAACCACGTTCATCCACACAGAACAACTGGTACTCGCTAAAATCGTCGCACCGACTTTCTGCGTCGGGGATTGGCGTTTGTCGAAGATCGTTTCTCGGTGCAGCGAGAATTGGGGGTCGGCGTGACGGCAGCACCGCTCGGGGAATTTCATCTGAGTACTCGAATACCTTCGAGTGCAGGGGGTCGAACGGTCACCCGGACCCGCCTGCACACCATGCTCACCGACGCGCTCACCGACGAGACCCACCCGTATCCGGTCGCGCTGGTCTGCGCGCCTGCCGGGTCGGGGAAGACGCGGGCGGTGGCCGACTGGGCGCGGGAGTTGCTGGCCGCCGACGACGCCCCGACCATTGCCTGGCTCACCATCGAGGAGCGGCACAACGACCTCGACGTCGTCCACCGGGCGATCCTCCGCGCACTCACCGACTCCGGAAATCCTCGTCTGCGGAAGGCGTGCGCCGGGCTCGTTTCGGAGTCACCGGACCTCGGCGCCACGTTGTCGGCCGCGTTGCACGAACTCGGCGAGAACGTCTGGATGATCATCGACGACGCCCACCTCCTGCGCGACACCGACGTGCTCACCGATCTCGAGTCGTTCATGCGCTGGCAGCCGCCGATGCTGCGGACGGTCATCGTCGGACGCTTCGAGCCGCCGCTCGCGCTGCAGCGGCTTCGCCTGGACGGCAGGCTGTTCACGCTCACGGCAACGGATCTCGCCTTCACGTCCGACGAGTCCGCCGAGATGCTCGACGAGCACGGCGTGGTGCTACCCCCGGACGATCTCGACGCCCTCATGGTTCGCACGGAGGGCTGGGCTGCCGGAATCCGGCTGGCGGGAATGTCTTTGGAAGGACATCCGGATCCGAGCCGGTTGATCGCCGAGTTCTCGGGCGACCGCCGGGCCGTCGCCGACTATCTCATCGAGGAGGTCCTCGCCGGCCAGACCGACGAGATGCGCGAGTTCCTCCTGCGCACGTCCGTCCCCGCCTCGTTCACGGTCGAACTCGCCGAGAAACTCACGGGCTGCACGGACGCACACGGCAACATCGACTGGCTCGAGCACCACAATTTTCTGATCAGCCGAATCACCGAGAACCCCACCCACTATCGCTACCACCCGCTGCTGCGCAGTTATCTGCGCGCGGAGATCAGCCGGATCGGCCACGTCGAAGTCGAGCATCTCGAATTGACGGCTGCCCACTGGCACGACGAATTCGGGGATGCGCTGCTCGCACTCGAGCACGCGGTGAACTCCGGTGATCACGACGAGATCGTGGCACTGCTGGCCCGGACGTCGCTACCCCTGATCATCGGGGGCCACGGCGAGGCCGTCGACCGGATTCTCACGCGGGCGCCCCGGGCGTCGCAGGACCATCCGTCGGCGCGGCTGCTCCGCGCCGCCGCCGCGCTCGCCTCGGGAAACATCCCGGTGGCCACGTCCACCCTCGAACTCCTCGACCGCAGGAAGTCGGGACTGCTGGTGGACGGGGCCACCGAATCCCGGGTGCACCTGCTGCTCCGCGAATCGCTGCGGGTGCAGACCGCGATCGGCACCGGCGACATCGAGACCGCGCTGAAGCGCCTGCAGAGCGTGGGCGGCGGATCGAGCGGCGACCCCGATCTCGACGCGTTCGTCCTGCTCCAGGAAGGGCGTGCGCTGCTCTTCCTCGGACGGGACGACGACGCGGAGGCCGTGCTCGGGAGGTCACTCGCGCACGCGCGGCTCGGCGACGCACCGTTGAGCGTCATGTACTGCTTGGGAACTCTCGCCGCCGTCTCGATGTCGCGGGGGGACGTCAGGGTGGCGTCCGAACTGGTGGACGAGGCCCTGACGATCGGCCGGACGCAGTCGGCGACGAGCGATCCGACGTTCCAGTTGACGAAGCTGATCGACTCCTGGTGCCGCTACATGCGGATGGACCCCGACGCCGCCCGTGTCGCCGCCGAATCCGCAGAGGCGTTGCGTCGCGCGAGCACCGCAACCGCGGGTTTCGCCGACGGCGCCGCGGCCCTGTTCGGTCTCGACGAGTCCGAACACCGGCACGCTTCGGTGACGATGGTGCATGCGGACAGCCCCGTGTCGTCCGCGCTACCGATGCCGCCGGGAATCCGGGCGGTGCTGCTGCCCACCATCCAGTACGCGTATCTGTCCGCCGGTGAGATCGGGTGGGCGCACGAGTTGGCCACCGAGGCGCAGGCCTACCTCGGGCCCACCGGCGACACACCCCTCGTCGAGGCGATCATCCACCTGCATCTGCACCGCCTCGACCTGGCCCGCCGGACGATCCAGCCGGTCCTGGACGGTGAACTGGACTGCGCGGCGGGCACCAACCTGATCGCGGCGTGGCTCGTGGACGCGTCGATCGCGCTTGCCCGGAAACATGATTCGCGCGCCCACAGCGCACTGACCGAGGCGTTGCGTCTCGCGGAGCCGCAGTCGGTGCTGCGTCCGTTCCACGACTGCGGACCACAGATCCGGGATCTTCTCGTGCGGAGCACCGGCCGGTTCGGGGTGCTCGAACCGTTCGCGGAGAGGCTCCGCGCGTCGTTCCCCCGGTCGGAGAGCACGGCATCCGACATGCTCACTCCCCGTGAACTGGAACTCCTCGTGGAGCTTCCGTCCTGGCGCACCGCCGAGCAGATCGCGGCCGACCTGTGCGTGTCGGTGAACACGGTGAAGACGCATTTGCGCGGGATCTACCGCAAACTCGGCGTCACGTCCCGCCGCGACGCGATCGCCGCCGCGCAACACAACGGATTGCTCTGAGACGGTTCACCACTTGCGGGTGAGGCGCGTCGCCGTTCCGTGGGTCACCCTGAAATCTACGGCTGACCGAGTTCTGGAACGACGATGCGAATGAAGGAGCCCGCCGTGGTGCGTCCTGAATCGAACTGGCCCGGCAAGGTCAGGTACGCCTTCCTGATCAGCGGCGCCCTGTCCGATCGGGTGCTGGCGGCCTTCCCCGAGTTGGACGTCTCGGACGTCACGACCGGTGACACGACGCTCTACGGTCCGGTCGACGGCCCGACGGATCTCCGCGGCATGCTGGCCCGCTTCGACGCGCTGGGGCTGACCGTTCTCGAGATGCGCAGGCTACCGGACTGACGGGGCTGCGGGGTTCAATGGTGAAGGGTCCCGGGAGGCGGTGAAGCCGAGTGAGCGGCGAGTTCGAACCGGGCACGGTGTTTGCCGGCTACGTGATCGAACGGGTTCTGGGACGAGGCGGGATGGGCACCGTCTACCTCGCCCAGCATCCCAACCTGCCGCGCAAGGTCGCTCTCAAACTGCTCGACACGTCGTGGACGAGCGACGACTACGTCCGGTCGCGTTTCGAGTCGGAAGCGGACCACGCCGCCCACCTCGACCATCCCAACATCGTCACCGTCCACGACCGCGGCCGCGAGGGCGGCAGGTTGTGGATCGCGATGCAGTACGTTCCCGGCGTCGACGCCCGGAGAGCGCTCAATTCCGGGGCACTGGACGTGGAGCGCGCCGTGCACATCGTCGGCGAGACCGGGAAGGCGCTCGATCACGCGCACGAGGCGGGGATCCTGCATCGCGACGTGAAGCCGGCGAACATCCTGCTCGCGCCGGGCGACCCGGAACGTGTGCTGCTCACCGATTTCGGCACCGCCAAGGCCCTGGACGAGACGCATCAGCTGACCCGCACCGGGATGCTGGTGGCGACACTGCATTACGCGGCGCCCGAGCAGATCGAGGGCCGGACACTCGACCATCGGGTCGACATCTACGCGTTGGGCTGCACCTTCTTCCATCTGCTCACCAACGAACCGCCGTATCGCGGGACCACCGCGTCCTCGGTGATGCACGGTCATCTGAACGGGCCGATTCCCAAGCCGACCGTCGTGCGACCGGGGCTGCCCGCCGGTGTCGACGCCGTCGTCGCGCGCGCCATGGCCAAGGACCGCGAGGAGCGCTACTCGACGTGCCGTGAGTTCAGCGACGCCGTTCACGCGATCGAGTGGGACGCGCCCGGCAGCGTCACCCGTCCTGCTGCCCTCGCCGACTCCGCCGCGACCACCCGGACGAGCCGTCCCGCCGTGACCCGGCCCGACGCCGAGCCGGGTGCGGAGCCGACCACACCGACAACGGTCGCGGGCCGGTGGCGGCGCACACGCTGGCTGCTCGCCGCCCTTCTGGCGGTGGTCCTCGTCGCCGCCGCTGTCGCCTATGTCGTCTGGCCGGGCGAGGAGTCGGCCGACAGGCAGGTGGTGCTCCCACTGACCGGATTGCAGGGCCCGGCCGGGCTCGCGGTCTCGGGCAGCGGAAACCTGTACATCGCGGACAGCGCGGCCAAGCAGGTTCTGGAGGTGCGGGCCGGGTCCTACGAGCAGACGGTTCTGCCGTTCACCGGACTCGAGGTTCCGCAGGGAATTGCGGTCAGTGCGTCCGGCGACGTGTACGTGTCCGACCTCGTGACCAACACCGTGACGATGCTGCACGGCAGCACCCAGGTACCGATGCCGATCGGCGGGCTGAACCAGCCGTTCGGAATCGCACTCGGACCGGACGGAACGCTGTACGTCGCGGACACGCTGAACAACCGGGTGATGGCCCTGCGCGACGTCACCGCCGCCCCCGTTGCGGTACCGCTGACGGTGATCGGGCCGTTCGCCGTCGCCGTCGGTGAGCAGGGCGATCTCTACGTCGGCACGCCCAACAAGGTGCTCGCGTGGAACGCCGCCACCCGCGCGCAGAGCTTCCTGCCGTTCACCGACCTCCAGAGCGTCGGTGGTGTCGCGGTCGACGACGAAGGAACCGTGTACGCGATCGACCAGAACCACAACCGGATTCTGCGGCTGCCCGCCGGTTCGGACGAGCAGGAGGTCCTCCCGTTCACGGGCCTGGACCAGCCGGAAGGGATCGCCGTGTCGAGCCGGGGCGATGTGTACGTCGCGGACACCGACAACAGCCGGGTGGTCATGCTGCCCGCGGGCAGCTGACCGCTCAGGCCTGGCGTGCCAGGTCGAATCCGAACGATTCCGCGACGGCCTCGTCGACCCGGCCGTGGTGATTGGCGAGCAGTTCTTCGCGTTCGTTCGCGGAGAGACCGCCCCAGATGCCGTACGGTTCACCGACACTGAGCGCGTGCTCCCGGCACTGCACCAGCACGGGGCAGCCGCGGCAGATCATCTTGGCGCGGAAGTCCCGCATCTCGCGTGCCCGGCCCCGTTCGCGGTCGGGGTGGAAGAAGGTGGACGACTCGTAGCCGCGGCACGCGGCGTCCCTCTGCCAGTCCCACACCTCGGCGACCGGAATGGGAAGACTCAACCGATTGGACATTGCACTCCTCCAGATACTCGTGAGCCGTTGTGTGCGAGCCCGAGAACTCGTTCCCGGGCCAGATCGGCGGCGCCGACGATGCCGACGTTCGCGCCGAGTTCCGCCAGTCGCACCTCGGCGACCGGTCGATGTGCGCGTCCCGTGAGACGGTTCTCGAAAGCGGCAGCGGCGGGACCGCGCAGCAGTTCACCGGCCTCGCAGACTCCCCCGCCGATGATGAACAGGTCGGGGTCGAAGAACGCGGCGATGTCCGCCATGCCGTGTCCCAGCCAGGAACCGATCACCCGGAAACATTCGAGCGCGGCGGGGTCGCCGTCCTGCGCCGCGGCGGTGACGTGCAGGCCGGTGATGGCGTCCGCCCTTCCCCCGGCCCGGGCGAGGAGGTCGGCGGCGAAACCGGGCGACACGTTCGCGAGGTCCTGCGCTTCCCGGACGAGTGCCCGCCCGCTGGCGTAACGCTCCCAGCAGCCGTGGTTGCCGCAGCCGCACCGGCGGCCGTGCGGTTCGACGTTGAGGTGCCCGAACTCCGCGGCCACCCCGAACTTGCCGCGGTGGAGGACGCCGTCGACGACGATGCCGCCGCCGATCCCGGTTCCCACGGTGAGCACGACGACGGTCTGTCCCGTCCGCCCGGCCCCGAAGCGCGCTTCGCCCCAGGCGGCGGCGTTGGCGTCGTTCTCCACCACCGTCGGCAATCCGCACGCCGCTTCGACCACCGCACCGAGCGGTTCGTTGCGCCAGGCGAGGTTCGGGGCGAACAGCACGGTGCTGAGGTCGGCGGCGACGAAGCCCGCCGCGCCGATGCCGACAGCCCGGACCGGGTGGGTACCGGCCAGATCCCGGACGAGTTCGGCGATGACGTTCTCGACACCGCGCGCATCGTGGGACGGGGTGTCACGACGCACCATCCGGTGGATGACTCCGTCGGTGTCGACCACGCCGGCAGCGATCTTCGTGCCACCCACGTCGATGCCAATTGTCAGAGCCATGTCTCGTGTCCTCTTCAAAATCTACGAGTGAGCGGTGTCACGCTGACACTAGAGGACCTTTGGCTCGTTATCAATACGTACTTTGGTTTTTCTAAGAACAAAGTGTGCGGTATGTCAGCACCGATCGGAAGCTTCGCGATCTCATCCCCGAGGAGTGATCCGGGACTGCGCAGGTAGGAGGACGCTGAGAACGTGCCCCACGAGCAGCCGGAACCGGGCGAGACCGGCACCCGGCGTATCGACTGGCAATGGCGAGCCGCGGCGCTCGGCGCCGTCGACGCCGCGCCGGCCGCCGCGGTCACCGCCGTCGCAGTCCCTTCGGGTGTCGCGCTGGCGGTGGGGGTGCTGCCCGCG
The DNA here is from genome assembly GCF_042802055.1 of Rhodococcus sp. NPDC057529. Lineage (NCBI taxonomy): Bacteria > Bacillati > Actinomycetota > Actinomycetes > Mycobacteriales > Nocardiaceae > Rhodococcus > Rhodococcus sp. NPDC057529. Next base: position 345,507 of record NZ_JBHVEY010000007.1, on the reverse strand, counting down.
GCAATCATCGGACTGCCGCCGACCCGACGGGCGCGGGCTGCACTGATTCTCATCGGGATCCTGACCGGGCTGCCGATGGTGCTGGGCTCACTCGTCGCCCGCACACCCCTGCTGGCGATCGTGGTCGTGTTCGCCCTCGCAGTCGGTGCGGCGGCGCTCGCACGGACCACCGTCGCGAAACGGCGAAACCTCGGCAAGGTCTTGTCGACGCTGTCGGTGCCGCTGGTCGGAGTCGGGCTCAGCTACGACGACCCGACGACAGCAATCGAACTCGCGGTGCTCATGATCGGCGGCTCGGTGTTCGCGTACGTCGTTTCGCTGCTGCTCCCCGAACATGCTGCCGACGCGCCCGCCCGGCCCGGGCCCGCGATCACCCTCGGGTACGGCGTCCGACTCGGCGCCGCAGGCGCGACCGCCGCCGCGATCGGGTTCGCCCTCGACCTCGACCACGTCGGCTGGGCCTGCGCAGCAGCACTTCTCGTGATGCGTCCCGACACCGACGAACAGGTGACGCGCATGGCGGGACGGATCGCATCGATGCTCATCGGGGGAACGGCAGCCGTGCTCGTCGTCGGTGCGACTCCCGCCGACTGGGTCTACAGCGCTGCCGTCGTCGCGGTCGTCGCGACTGCCGCGGCAACCCACCGCAGTCGCTGGTACGTGACCTCCACGTTCACCACGTTCCTCGTGTTCGTCCTGCTGCTGTATTCCGATCCCGAACAGGCCGGATACCGCTTCGCCGAACGGCTTTCCGAAACCGTGCTCGGCGTCGCCATCGCGTTCGTCTTCGGCATCGCCGTCCCCGCCCTGGGGCGTCGGACGCGGTCGTCCCGCTGACCGGGCGGAACGTTCGACGGACGAACGGGACGCTCGTTCGATCTGACGCAACGAGCGTCCCGTTCGTCCGGAGTGGGAATGGGTGCCGGACGCCCGAGTGGACAAGCTCTGTGATCTGCGCCATAGTTCTCTCCCGTCGGCACAAGCCGACGCGCCCCTGACACTCGGATCGTCCGGCACGTTCCTGCCGGTGGAGGGATTCATTTCTCATGGCAACAATCACGTATGACCGCGCGACCAGGCTCTTTCCCGGGTCCGACGTCCCCGCCGTCGATCAACTCGACCTGCACATCGAGGACGGCGAATTCCTCGTCCTCGTCGGCCCGTCCGGCTGCGGAAAATCCACGTCGCTGCGGATGCTCGCCGGACTCGAGGACGTCGACGGCGGCCAGATCCTGATCGGCGGCCGCGACGTCACGCACGCCGAACCCAAGGACCGCGACATCGCGATGGTCTTCCAGAACTACGCGCTCTACCCGCACATGACCGTCGCCGAGAACATGGGCTTCGCCCTGAAACTCGCAGGCACCGACAAGTCCGAGATCCGCGCCCGTGTCGCGGAGGCCGCCGACATGCTCGACCTCGGCGCCTACCTCGACCGCAAACCCAAGGCCCTCTCCGGCGGCCAGCGGCAGCGAGTTGCCATGGGCCGCGCCATCGTCCGGAAACCGCAGGTGTTCCTGATGGACGAGCCGCTGTCGAACCTCGACGCCAAACTGCGCGTGCAGACCCGCACGCAGATCGCCCAGCTCCAGCGCCGCCTCGGCACCACCACCGTGTACGTCACCCACGACCAGGTCGAGGCCATGACGATGGGCGACCGTGTCGCGGTCCTCAAGGGCGGCGTGCTGCAGCAATGTGCCTCCCCCCGCGAGCTCTACCGCAGGCCCGCGAACGTGTTCGTCGCCGGGTTCATGGGCTCACCGTCGATGAATCTGTTCACCGTGCCCGTCGCCGACGGCGGCGTGCTGATCGGCGACCAGCTGGTGCCCGTCCCCCGCGACGCGCTCGCGGCGGCGGGCCGGGAGGTGATCTTCGGGATCCGTCCCGAGCACGTCGAGATCGCCGATTCCGGCGGGCTGAAACTCGAGATCGACGTCGTCGAGGAGCTCGGCTCCGAGGCATTCGTGTTCGGCCGCACCACCGTCCACGGACGAACCGAGAACCTGGTCGCGCGCGTCGACTGGCGCAACCCACCCGAGAAGGGCCAGGTCGTGCACGTCCGCGTCGACGAGGCACACGCGCATCTCTTCACCACCGACGCGGCGGGCGAGCGCCTGGTGCGCTGACCTCAGAGTTCCGCGGGACGGGCGGTCGAGCCCCTGACCACCAGGTGGGTCGGGAGCACGACCGCCCGTTCCGCCGGTTCCCGCCCGCTCAGCAGGTCCACGACGACCCGGCCCGCCGCCGCTCCCTGCTCTCCCACCGGTTGCCGGACCGTGGTCAGGTCGGCCAGCTCGGCCGTCGGGTGATCGTCGATGCCGATCACCGACATCCCGGCCGGAACGGGTACCCCCGCTCGTCGCAGCGTGCGTAGTGCTCCCACGGCGACCTCGTCGGAATGACAGAACACCGCGGTGGGCACGTCGGCCCGGCTGAGCAGCAGTTCCATGCCCCGCTCGCCGCCCTCGACGCCCCAGGGCACGGTCGCGATGCAGTCGTCGTCGAGTCCGGCGTCGGCGAGCGCACCGTGGAAACCCGCGACCCGGGCGATGTCGCCCTCCCACGACTGCCCTTCCGGGTCGACGGTGCGGATCATGCCGATCCGCGTGTGGCCGATCCTGATCAGATGGCCGACGGCCTGGCGCGCGGCCAGTTCGTCGTCGATCCGGACGGACTGGAAGTCGCCGGCGTGCGCGCCGATGACCACCACGGTCACGTCCATCTCCTCGAGCCGCGCCCGCTCCGGCCCGGTCAGCGGAAACGCCACGGCGATGACCGCATCGACCTTGCGGCGCAACGGAAGTCGTTCGAAGAACGATTCGCGCTGGGACGACTCCTCGAGGCAGTACAGCATTACGTCGAGGTCGGCGGCACGGAGTTCGTGCTCGATGCCGGCGAGAATCCGTGAGTAGAACCAGGCGTCGATCCACGGCACGACGACGGCCACCCGGCCCGTCGCGCCGCCCGACAGCTTCGACGCCTCGGGCGAGATGACGTACGCCAACTCGTCGGCGACCCGCTGAATCCGCAGTCGCGTCGCTTCGGAGACCCCCTTCTCGCCGCGCAGCGCACGGGAGACGGTGGCGATGGAGACGCCGGTGCGGCGCGCGACGTCGGCCATGTTCACGGACTGCTTGGGGATCACGTTCCCACAGTAGGCGAGCAACGCAAATATTTGCGCAGATTCCTCACCGATCACACGCCTTTGAAGTGCGGAAAAGAAATAACCCTGTTCGAGTTGACAGCAACCTGTGATGTGCCTCACGCTCTTTACGCAAACGTTTACGCATCACATTCGCCCATCCCATCCCCCGCACCGAGGAGATTCGATGACCCAGTCCGTGGAGTCGACCGCAACCACCGTCGCGAGCCGGCACCCCGAAGCCTGGTGGAAGACGGCCGTCGTCTACCAGGTCTACATCCGCAGCTTCGCCGACGGGAACGGCGACGGCATCGGCGACCTCACCGGTCTGCGTGCCAAGCTGCCCTACCTCGCCGACCTCGGCGTCGACGCCGTGTGGATCAACCCCTGGTACCCGTCGCCGATGGCCGACGCCGGCTACGACGTCGCCGACTTCCGCGACATCGAGCCGTCGTACGGCACGCTCGCCGAGGGTGAGGCGTTCATCGCCGAGGCCCACGAGCTGGGGATCCGCGTGATCCTCGACATCGTGCCCAACCACACCTCCAGCGAGCACCGCTGGTTCGAGGCCGCGCTCCGCGACGAGCCCGGGGCACGCGAGCGCTACATCTTCCGGCCCGGCCGCGGCCCGGCGGGCGACGAACCGCCCAACGACTGGCAGAGCGCATTCGGCGGTCCCGCGTGGAGCCGTCTCGACACCGGCGAGTGGTACCTGCACCTGTTCGCCCCCGCCCAGCCCGACCTGAACTGGGAGCACCCCGAGGTCCGTGCGGAGTTCGAGGACATCCTGCGGTTCTGGTTCGACAAGGGCGTCGACGGCTTCCGGATCGACGTCGCCCACGGCCTGGCCAAGGATCCCGCACTGCCCGATGCCGGTGAGCGCCTTCCCGGTTCGCAGCACACCGACCCCCACCCCGCCTGGGACCAGGATGCCGTCCACGAGGTGTACCGGGGCTGGCGGACCGTCGCCGACGCCTACTCCGACCGCGTCTTCGTCGCCGAGGCCTGGGTTCCCGGCAACGACCGGCTGGCCCGGTACCTGCGCCCCGACGAACTCCACACCGCGTTCCAGTTCGACTTCCTGCGCGCCCCGTGGCGGTCGGACAGCATTCGCGCCGTGATCGACGACGCGCTCGAGCAGGCGGCCACCGTCGGCGCACCCGCCACCTGGGTGCTCTCCAACCACGACGTGCCCCGCACCGTCACCCGCTACTCCCGCTCGCAGCCCGACCACCTCGTCGAAACCGACTGGGAGCGCGCCCGCTGGGCGCTCGAGGAGCCGAACCACGACCTGGGCAGGCGCCGCGCCCGCGCCGCCGCGCTGCTGCAGCTGGCATTGCCCGGCACCGCGTACATCTACCAGGGCGAGGAACTGGGACTGGAAGAGGTCGAGGACCTTCCCGACGACGTCCGGCAGGATCCGACGTGGTTCCAGACCGGCTTCACCGACTGCGGCCGCGACGGCTGCCGGGTGCCGATCCCGTGGTCGAACGACGCAGTGCCGTACGGCTTCTCCCCGTTCGACGCGGAAGAGGACACCTGGCTTCCGCAGCCGGGGCACTGGGCCCCGCACACCGCGGAAGCGCAGGCCGGCCACCCCGAGTCGTTCCTCACGCTGTACCGCGCGGCGCTGGAACTGCGGCACGAGTTCTTCGACACCCCGCATCCCGTCGAGTGGCTCGACACTCCCCCCGGCGTTCTCGCATTCGCACGCGGCGCAGTGCAGTGCTGGGTGAACACCGGCACCGAACCGGCCGCACTTCCCGAAGGCTCGACCGTGGTACTCGGTTCGATTGCCGGCCTCACCGGCGGACCGCTCCCGTCCGACGCCGCGGTGTGGCTGTCGGAACCGGGCTCGGGTGAATCACGATGAAGCGCGTCGCCGCCGCCGCGGTGGCCGTCGGCGTCCTGTTCGCGGCGACGTCCTGCGCCGATCAGGGCATCGACGCCGCCGCGCAGGCGGAGAAGCAGAACCTCGACGGCCGCGGACCCATCACCTACGTGCAGGGCAAGGACAATTCCAACGTCGTCCGGCCGCTGATCGACGAGTGGAACGCCGGCCACCCCGGTGAGGAGGTGACGTTCAAGGAGCAGTCCGACCAACCGGACCAGCAGCACGAGGACCTGGTGCAGCACTTCCAGTCCCGCGATTCCGGCTACGACGTCGCCGTCGTCGACGTCGTGTGGACCGCGGAATTCGCGGCCCGCGGGTGGCTGCAACCGCTCGAAGGGCCGATGGCGATCGACACGTCCGGGCTGCTCCCCGCGACGGTCGCGGGGGCCACGTATGGGGGCGTCCTGTACGCGGCGCCGCAGACCAGCGACGGCGCCCTGCTCTACTACCGCACCGACCTGCTCGATCACCCGCCCGCCACCTGGGACGAGCTGATCGGCGCGTGCGGGACGGCCCAGCAGGCCGGAATCGGCTGCTACGCAGGACAGTACGCCAAGTACGAGGGCCTGACCGTCAACGCGTCCGAGGCCATCAACACGGCGGGCGGGTCGATCCTCGGACCGGACGGCGTGACCCCGACGATGACCACCCCGGAAGCCAAGGCGGGGCTGCAGTCGCTCGTCGACGCCTACCGTTCGGGTGCGATCCCCCGCGAATCCGTCACGTTCCAGGAAGAGCAGGCCCGGCAGGCATTCCAGAGCGGCGACCTGCTGTTCATGCGCAACTGGCCGTACGCGTACAGCCTGATGAACGGTCAGGGCAGTTCCGCGGTGTCCGGCAAGTTCGCCGTCGCGCCGTTGCCGGGGAAGAACGGGCCCGGTCACTCGACACTCGGCGGGCACAGCGCCGCGATCAACGTGTACTCCGAACACAAGGCCACGGCGTCGGACTTCCTGAAGTTCTTCCTGGAGAAGAAGTCGCAGGCGTTCTTCCTCTCGCAGGGATCGCTCGCCCCCGTCCGCACCGACGTCTACGACGACCCGGAACTGATCGAGCAGTACCCGTACATCCCCACCCTGAAGACGTCCATCGAGAACGCCGTGACCCGCCCGGTCACCCCGTTCTATCCCGCGGTCACCCGGGCCGTGCAGAACAACGCGTACGCCGCGATCAAGGGCGAGAAGACGGTGGACCAGGCCGCCGCCGACATCCAGTCCGCGATCGCCGCGGCCGGGTCCTAGAGGAGACAAGCCGATGACCGTTCACGAACTCTCGGAACCGACGACCGCGGCCGTCCCGCAACCGGATTCGCCCGCGCCGCCACCGCCCCGGAAGGGACGCAGCAGGGCAGCGATGCTCCTCGTTCTGCCGACCATGATCCTGCTGGGCATCGTCGTCCTGTACCCGGTGGTCAGCGCGATGGTGATGTCGCTGTTCAAGGACCCGACCATCGACCCCGCCACCGGCAAATTCGTCGACCAGGGCTTCGCGGGACTGTCGAATTACACGCACTGGCTGTTCCAGCGGTGCACCGACACGACCGGCACGTCCGTGTCCTGCCCCGGCGGCACCCTCGGATCGCTGTTCTGGCAGTCGATGTGGGTCACCGTGTTCTTCACCGTCGTCACCGTCACCATCGAGGTCGCGCTGGGACTCTGGTTCGCCACCATCATGAACCGGGCGTTCCGCGGCCGGGCACTGCTGCGCACCAGCATCCTCGTCGCGTGGGCGATCCCGACCGCCGTCACCGCGAAACTGTGGTACTTCGTCTTCGCCTACGACGGCATCGCCAACAAACTGCTCGGCACGGACATCCTGTGGACGGGTGACACGTGGCCCGCCCGGTTCGCCGTCGTGATCGCCGACGCCTGGAAGACCACCCCGTTCGTGGCGTTGCTGATCCTCGCGGGACTGCAGATGGTGCCCGCCGAGGTGTACGAGGCGGCGCGCATGGACGGCGCCGGCGCGTGGCAGCGGTTCCGTTCGATCACGCTGCCCCTCATCAAGCCGGCCATTCTGGTGGCGGTCCTCTTCCGCGTCCTCGACGTCCTGCGGATCTACGACCTCCCTGCGATCCTCACCGGCGGCGGTGGCGGCGACGGCACCGCCACCACCACACTGTCGATCCTCGTGATCGACCAGATGCGCCAGGGATTCAACAGCGCGTCCGCCCTCTCCACGATCACGTTCCTGTTCATCTTCGCCGTCGCCTACGTCCTCGTGAAGGTGATGGGCGTCAACGTGATCGACACCCAAGAGCAGCAGCGAAAGGCCTGACCATGTCCACAGCAGTCGTCACGCCGGGAATTCCCCGGCCCACGGTGGCGCGCAGGCGCCGGGGACCGTCGCTCGCGTCGATCCGCACTTACGCGGGCCTCGCGGTGATCATCGTCTGGGGTCTGGCCCCCGTCTACTGGATGGTGGTCACCGCCTTCCGGGACTCCGACTACACGTTCGACACCACCCCGTGGCCCACCCACGTCACATTGGACAACTTCGCGAACGTGTTCTCCACCGACGCGGGCAACCACTTCGCCCGGGCGCTCGTCAACAGCACGATCATCGGCGCCGTCACCACCGCGATCGGACTGATCGTGGGGGTCGGCACCGCGTACGCGCTGGCGCGGTTGCAGTTCCGGGGCAAACACGCGGTCCTCGGGATCATCCTGGCCGCGTCGATGTTCCCGGGTGTCGCCGTCCTGACACCGCTGTTCCAGCTGTTCACGTCGATGGGCTGGTTCGGCACGTACCAGGCGCTGATCATCCCGAACATCTCGTTCGTGCTGCCCCTCACCATCTACACCCTCACCGCGTTCTTCAAGGAACTGCCGTGGGAACTCGAGGAGGCCGCCCGGATCGACGGGGCCAGCAGGCGGCAGGCGTTCCGTATGGTGCTGCTGCCCTTGGCCGCACCGGGACTGTTCACCACCGCGATCCTCGCCTTCATCGCGTCGTGGAACGAATACCTGATCTCCAGTCAGCTGTCCAACGACATCACCCAGCCGGCCACCGTCGCCATCGCACAATTCGCGGGAAGCAAACCGCACGAGGAACCGTTCACGTCCGTGATGGCCGCGGGAACGGTCGTGACCATCCCGCTCGTCATCACCGTGCTGCTCCTGCAGCGCCGCATTGTGTCGGGCCTCACCGCGGGCGGCGTCAAGTAGAGCACCCGTGAGTACTTGTTAACCACCGGCGGTTAACAAGTACTCACGGGGGGTTTTGCCGCGCCGCGTTCCGGTGGCAGCATTCTTCCCGTGACCTTCGCCCATCGTCTGCGTCCCCGTCTCGTCGAAGAGCGAGCGTCGGTGTCGCCGCTCGAACTGTTCTTCGACCTCGTCTTCGTCTTCGCGCTCACCCGTGTCACCGACCTGATGGCCGAGGACCCCACCGGCGTCAATCTGCTGCGCGGCGCCCTCGTGATGGCCGTGCTGTGGTGGAGCTGGGTGGGGTACGCCTGGCTCTGCAACCTCGTGCGCGCCGACGAGGGCATCGTACGGGTCGTGATGTTCGGTGCGATGGGCGCCATGTTCGTCACCGCGCTGACCATCCCCGAGGCCTTCGACGACCTCGCGGGCGGACTCGACGGACCCGTCATCTTCGCCCTCGGCTACTTCGTCGTCCGGCTCCTGCATCTGGTGATGTTCTGGGTGGTCAGCCGCGAGGACCCGCAACTGCGCGGCCAGGTGCTCCGCTTCGCGCCCAGCATGCTGACCGGCACCGTGTTCCTGCTCGTCGCGTCGCAGCTCACCGGCACCGCGCAGACCGTCATGTGGATCCTGGCCCTCACCGGCGACTACCTCGGGACACTGGTCGGCGGGACCGACTGGCGATTGCGGTCGGTCAGCCACTTCGCGGAGCGGCACGGGCTCATCGTCATCGTCGCGCTGGGCGAGTCGATCGTGTCGATCGGCATCGGCGTCGCGAGCCTGCCGATCTCGTGGGCGATCATCGTCGCGTCCCTGCTGGGGCTCGCGGTGTCGGGACTGCTGTGGTGGTCGTACTTCGACGTCACGTCCCTGGCGGTGGAGCACGCGTTCGAGGAGGCAACCGGTGCACGTCAGATCAAGATCGCCCGCAACTGCTACAGCTTCATCCACCTGCCGATGGTGATCGGGATCGTGATGCTGTCGCTGGGTCTGAAGAAGATCCTGTCGTACGTCGGCGACGGCAACCATCACCGGCTGGTGGATCCGCTGTACGGCTGGCCGCTGGTGGCACTGTTCGGTGGCGCGGCGCTGTACCTTCTCGCGCTGGTCGCCTTCAAGGCGTACGCGACGAGGTCGGTGACCGTGCCGCGCGTCGTGACGGCGGTCGTGCTGATCGCGCTGCTCCCCGTCGTCTGGCACATCCCCGCGCTCGCCACCCTCGGCGTGCTGACCGCGGTTCTGCTCGCGATGATCGGATACGAGATGGTGCGCTACGACCAGCCCCGGGACGAGATCCGGCACGGCCACCCGTGAGTACTTGTCAACGCCCGGCGGTTGATAAGTACTCACGGGCCCGAAGGGCATACCCGTCCTGCACGGCGGCGGTACCGAATCACCTCTGAGGCTCGAGACGATCGAGCCGGAGGGATTGATCACGATGACCGACCACTCGCGCGGCCCACGGCTCCGCAGTCCACTGCGCGGACCATGGCTGACCTCGGTATTCGGACTCGTACTGCTCATCGGGCTGCCCGTCGTCATCGTCACCGGACTGCTCTCCTACATCGCGTATGGGCCCCAGTTCGGGCAGGCCCGCCCCGGCGACGTCGGCTGGCTGCACCTCCCGTATTTCGCGTGGCCCACCCGGCCGTCGTGGCTGTACCGGCTCACGCAGGGTCTGCACGTCGGGCTCGGACTGATCCTGGTGCCGATCGTGCTCGCCAAACTGTGGTCGGTGATCCCCAAACTGTTCGTGTTCCCGCCGGTACGGTCGCCGGCGCAGGCCCTCGAACGGCTGTCGCTGATCGCCCTGGTCGGCGGTGCGCTGTTCGAGATCATCACCGGCGTCCTGAACATCCAGTACGACTACATCTTCGGTTTCGACTTCTACACGGCCCACTACTGGGGCGCATGGGTCTTCATCGCCGGGTTCGTGACACACACGGTCCTGAAGGTGCCGCTCATGGTGCGGTCGCTGCGGTCCCGGTCGTTCCGGGAAGTGCTGCGCACGTCCCGCGCCGACACGCGGCCCGAACCGGCGGACGAGAACGGCCTCGTCGCCCAGGATCCCACTCCGGCCACGATCAGCAGGCGCGGCGCCCTCGCCCTGGTCGGTGGCGGCGCCGCACTGGTCGCGGTCCTGTCGGTCGGGCAGACCACCGGCGGGTTCCTGCGGGGCGCCGCGCTACTCCTGCCGCGCGGACGCTCGTACGGCGACGGCCCCAACGACTTTCAGATCAACAGGACGGCCGCGGCAGCGCAGATCACCCCGGAGCAGACCGGCGACACCTGGCGACTGTCGGTGGCGGGTGGCGCGACACCGGTGCAGCTGAGCCGAAATCAGCTACGCGCGATGCCGTCGCACACCGCGTCCCTCCCGATCGCATGCGTCGAGGGCTGGTCCACCGTCGAGACGTGGACGGGCGTGCGACTGCGTGACCTCGCGGACGTCGCCGGGGTGACGGCGTTCGGTTCGGCGAAGGTGACGTCGCTGGAGCGGTCCGGGGCGTTCAATCAGGCGGTGCTCACGGCCGATCAGGTGCGCGACTCCGACGCCCTGCTCGCCCTCGAGGTGAACGGCGCGGACATCTCCCTCGACCACGGCTATCCCGCGCGGATCATCGTCCCCGCGCTGCCCGGCGTCCACAACACCAAATGGGTGCAGTCCATCGAATTCCGGGAGTCGTGAGATGCGCCGATTCGCCCGCGTCTACGGAGCCGACCCACTGCATCTGCTGGCCGTGCTGTTCACGTTCGCCCTCGCCGGGTACGCGGTCTCGGTGGTGGGTCTGCCGAATCTGTGGAATCCGGACGTGTGGTGGAAGTCGATCGCCGTGTGGTTCCTCGGTGCGGTGATCGCCCACGACCTCGTGCTGTTCCCGCTGTACGCGCTCGCCGACCGGTCTTTGACGTCGGGGCTGGACGCGGTGCGAGGGCGGAGACGTTCGCGGTCCCGGACGGTTCCGGCGCTGAACTACATTCGCGTGCCGGCGCTCGCGTCCGGGCTGACGCTGCTGCTGTTCCTGCCGGGGATCATCGAGCAGGGCGCCGACGCGTATCTTGCCGCGACAGGGTTGACGCAGGAACCGTATCTCGACCGCTGGCTGCTGCTCAGCGCCGCGTTCTTCGCATTGTCGGCCCTTGCCTATGCCGCCCGACTTTCGCTGTCCCGCAAGGACGGCGACGCGGTGAGCTGGCCATGAGGAAACCCGGGATGACCACCGACCTCCTGCTGCGGCGGGCGTCGGCGGGGCTCCCGTGCTGGGTGCGTGACGCGCGGGGAACACGGCGCGCCCTGCCGCTCGACCGGTGGATGGGCGGCGACTCGGCGTCCCTCGCCGATCGGATGGCCGACCGCGTGATGCTCGCGGGATGTCACGGTGCGACCATCGATCTCGGGTGCGGACCGGGCCGGCTCACTGCCGCGCTCGTGTCCGCGGGCGGCAACGCCCTGGGCGTCGATTCCTCCGTCACGGCAGTGCAACTCACGATCCGCCGCGGCGGTGTGGCGGTGCACAGCGACATCTTCGCGCCGCTTCCGCGGTCAGGTAACTGGGACCGGGTGCTGCTCGCCGACGGCAACATCGGCATCGGCGGTGAACCCGTCCGCGTGCTCAGCCGTGCCCGAGAGCTGTTGCAACCGCGCGGAATTGTGATCGCCGAGGTGGATCCGCCGACCACGGCGGGGGTGCGCCGTGAACTACTGCGCTGGGAGACGGAGCATCTCGCCGGAGACTGGTTCGCCTGGGCGAGTGTGGGTGTGGCCGCCGTGTCGGAGGTCGCGCGTGTGGCCGGACTAGAAGTGATCGATGTTCTGCAGCATGCGAATCGGCACTTCGCACGGATGGAATGGGCGTGAGAAGTTCCCATCCGCCGGCGAAGTAGCGCCGAATACCTAGTGAACATCCACCCCTCCCCTTCCTCCGGAAAGGTTGTCTGATCATCATGTCGAACTATCGAAAAGCGCTCGTGGCCGCGGCCATCGGCGCCTTGTCACTGACTCCGCTGGTCGCGTGCTCGAGCAACGATTCGAGTGCATCCTCCAATATGAGCGCAGCAGCATCCTCCCAACCGGCACCCGTCGCCCAGGTCGACAACCTGACCGGGGTGAGTACCGCCGTCGCACTCGATCCCGGCTTCACCGGGGCGCTGACGACGCTCGGCCTCACACCCGGAGTGGTGGGCTCGGCAACCCTCGCCGACGGATCGGTCAGCTTCCCGATCACCGGCGGCAACGTCAAGTACTGGGAACCCGGCACGGTCGATCCCTATGTCCAGGGTGAGATCATGCACGACGGCAGCGGATTGTCGCTGGCGGCACCCGGCACGGTCGTCGAACTGACCGATTTCACGATCGATCCGGGCACGTCGCTCCTCACCGGAGACGTGAGCGTCAACGGTTCACCCGCGGCGACCGACGCCGTGTTGTTCGATCTCAACGGCCGCACGCTGAAGCCGCTGCAGACAGGACCGAACGACACGGCGATCCTGCAGGGCACCGAGGTCAAGATCTCGGCGGACGCTGCCGGCCTGCTGAACGAGACGTTCAAGACCGACGCCGTCACGCCGGGCCTTCTGGTCGGGATCGCCACCATCACGATCGCGACCACGTGACCGTCGGACCGACAGGAAACCCGGATGCGCCGGCCGTCACCAGTTGGTGAACAACAGATGGTTGACGGCCAGCGCACCGGCGGCCTGCACGGCGAGCCAGAACCGATGGCTACCGCGCGGCAGCAGCGCGGGGGCGGCGAGGAGCCACCATTCGAACGGCAGCCAGATCCGCTCGGTCTCCGCCTTGCTCAGCGCGCTCAGGTCGGCGATCACCACCGCGAGGAGCGCGGCGAGCACCAGGACGGGGACCGGCGAGCGCGCCCGCGACCAGGCGAACGTCCGGGGCAGTGCGGCGGGCACCGCCAACCCCACCGCGCAGACCAGCGACGCGAAGTTGGCCCAGCCCCAGTAGGCGAAGGGGCGGTCCGACGCGATGCCCTGGTAGTACCGTTCCTGCACCAGTTGGTAGCCGTCGAACCACCAGAATCCGCACAGTGTGAACACCGTGGCCACCGCGAGTGCGCCGATCAGTGCGAACGCCAACGGCCGGGCCGTGCGCGCGATCACCAGGACGGCGACCGCGGGAATCGCCATCAGCGTGAGCCCGTAGCTGAGGTAGACGCCGAATCCGAGCAGCACCCCCGCGCCCACGGCGACGAGCGCGGGGACCGGAACGGCGCGGGTCGCCGACAGCGCCAGCAGGGCGATCCCCCACGCCACCACGCCGGCAAACAGTGCGTCCGCCGACACCGCCACCCAGATCGCGGCGGGGGCGAGCACGAGGAACGGGGCCGCGCGGCGGGCCGTCGCCTCGTCACCCAGCGCCCGGACGGCGACGATCACCGCGGCACCGGCGCTCGACCCGACCGCGACGCACAACGCGGACGCCCACGCGCCGCCGTCGAGTCCGATCCGGTCGAGCCAGACGAACGCCAGCAGTGCACCGGGCGGGTGCCCGGACACGTGGGTGGTCCACGAATCGGGCTGCAGGTCCAGGATCCGGTCGGCGAAGCCCCGCAGCGTCGCCGGGATGTCCGTGACACCGGGGACCTCGTGCAGGTACTCGTCGGTGGAGGTCAGGCGGTCGACGAAGCCGCGCCGCCAGCCGTCGACCAGTGCGAGCGCCATCGCCCACAGGGCGGACCCGAGCCACACCCCGACTGTGAGGCGCCGCCACGACAGCGTCTGTGCCAGCCCGGGACCCCACACGACGACCGCCGCCGCGACGACGACGGCGACCGGGCTGCCCCACCCGAAATGCACGTCGCGGAACCCGAACAGCGGCGCAGCGTCCGCGAAATCCCGCACACTCTCCGCCGTCCGGTTGACGATGGGGGTGATCGTCTCGTTTCCGAGGTACGGGACGACGAACGCAACCACCACGAGGACCAGGGCGAGCCCGGCGCCGGCGACGTCGCGGTACAGGAAATTCCGCTCGCCGGTGCGCTGTGGGGATCCGATGACGTCATCTCCTTCGACGAAAGTCGCACTCGCGCCCAGCATAACGACGGAGGATGGAGCGTATGACCGCAACGAGTTCACCCGACCCGGTCCGCGCGGACGTCGCCGTGATCGGGGGCAGCGGCTTCTACTCGTTCTTCGACGAGGGAGCCGCGGAAGTCACGCTCGACACTCCGTACGGCAGCCCCAGCGCCCCCATCACAGTCGGCGACGTGGAGGGCAGGACGGTGGCGTTCCTCCCCCGCCACGGCACCCGGCACCAATTCGCTCCCCACACCATCCCGTATCGCGCGAATCTGTGGGCGCTGCGCACACTCGGCGTGCAGCGGGTGTTCGCACCCTGCGCCGCCGGCAGCCTCACCCCGGACCTGGGGCCGGGTGCGATGGTCGTGCCGGACCAGTTGGTCGACCGCACCAGCGGCCGCGCGCAGACGTACTTCGACGGCGGTGGCGTCCACGTCCAGTTCGCCGACCCGTACTGCGCCGACCTGCGCAAGGCCGCCGCCCGGCCGGGCACCGTCGAGGGCGGTGTGCTGGTGGTGGTCGAGGGACCGCGGTTCTCGACCCGGGCCGAGAGCCTGTGGTTCGCCCGGCAGGGCTGGACCCTCGTCAACATGACGGGCCATCCCGAGGCGGTGCTCGCCCGAGAGCTCGAGATGTGCTATGCCACCATCGCTTTGGTCACCGATCTCGATGCGGGAATCGAGGCCGGCGACGGGGTGCGGGCCGTGGACGTGTTCGCCGAGTTCCAGCGCAACCTCGGGCCGCTGAAGGCACTCGTGCAGTCCGCGATCGCCGCCGCCCCCGAAGGCCCCTGCGACGCCTGCCGCGTCCACGAGGGTGTGGCGCTGCCGATCGAGTTGCCATGACCGACATCCGCGTACTCCTCACGGGCGCAGCCGGTTTCATCGGCGGTCACGTCCACACCACGCTGATCGAGGCAGGTCACGACGTCGTCGCCGTCGACGCACTGCTTCCGTCCGCGCACGGCTCCGGCGCCGAACCGCCGGACGGTGTTCGGCGTGCGGACGTGCGTGACCTGCCTGCCCTGACCGAATTGCTCAGGGGTGTGGACGTGGTGTGTCATCAGGCCGCCGTCGTCGGCGCCGGCGTGGATGTGGGCGACGCCCCCGCTTACGCCAGCCACAACGATCTCGGCACGGCGACGCTGCTCGCCGCGATGCACGAGTCGGGTTGCCGTCGGCTGATACTCGCGTCGTCGATGGTCGTCTATGGGGCGGGCCGGTACCGCAACGGTCGGGGCGAGTTCGTGGAACCCGAACCCCGTCGCGTCGACGACCTGGACGCGGGAATCTTCGACGAGACGGACCCCGACACGGGTGAACCCCTGGAGTGGGCTCTCGTGGAGGAGAATTCGCCACTGCGGCCGCGGAGTCTCTACGCCGCGGCCAAGGTCGCCCAGGAGCACTACGCCCTCGCCTGGGCACTGGCCACCGGCGGTTCCGTGACTGCGCTGCGCTATCACAACGTGTACGGCGACCGTATGCCGCGCAACACCCCGTACTCCGGGGTGGCGGCGATGTTCCGGTCCGCCCTCGAGGCAGGCGAATCACCGCGTGTGTTCGAGGACGGCAGGCAGACGCGGGATTTCGTGCACGTCCACGACGTCGCGGCGGCGAACCTGGCCGCGGCCCGGGCAGCGCTGCCGGGGTTCACGGCATTCAATGTGTGTTCGGGACAACCGATCACGATCGGCGAGGTGGCCGCGGCGCTCGCGCGCTCGTACGGCGGACCCGAACCCGTCGTCACCGGCGAGTACCGCCCCGGCGACGTCCGGCACATCGTCGCCGACCCCCGGCTGGCCCGGGAGCGACTGGGGTTCCGGGCGCAGGTCCTGCCCGCCGAGGGGATCGCGGTGTTCGCGCACGCACCCCTGAGGGACGCGGCGCCGGCAGGACCTCCCCGTGTCTGAGCGCGCGCCGATCTCGCCGCGGGACGTCACCGTCGTGATCCCGTGCCTGAACGAGGCCGGTTCCCTGCCCGGCGTGCTCGCCGCGGTGCCGCCCGGCTACCGGACGGTGGTGGTGGACAACAACTCCACCGACGACACCGCCGCGGTCGCGGCCGCCCACGGAGCGTCGGTGGTGCGGGAGCCCGTCCCGGGATACGGTTCCGCCGTGCACGCCGGGGTGCTGGCGGCGCAGACCATGGTGGTCTGCGTGCTGGACGGCGACGGCTCGATGGACCCCGGCGACCTCCCCCGGCTGGTCGCCGCCCTGGACTCGGGCGCCGACCTCGCCGTGGGGCGGCGACGGGGAACGTGGCCGCTGCACAGCAGGGTCGGCAACGCCGTCCTCGCCGCACGGCTCCGGCGCCGGTACGGGCTGCCGATCCACGACCTCGGCGCGATGAGAGCCATACGTAGGCAGGACCTTCTCGATCTGGGGGTCGACGACCGCAGGTCCGGCTACCCGCTGCAGCTCCTCGTTCTCGCGGGCCGCGCCCACTGGCGGGTCGTGGAGCGGGACGTCACGTATCGCCCGCGCACCGCGGGCACGTCGAAGGTGTCGGGTTCGTTGAAGGGCACCGTCGTCGCCGTCCACGACTTCTGGAAGGTGATCGGGTGACCCTCGACGTCACAGTCCTCGTGGTCGCGAAGGCTCCGGTGCCCGGCTTCGCGAAGACCCGGCTGGCTCGGGACGTCGGCGATGCCAGGGCCGCCGGCCTCGCCGCCGCGTCACTGTTGGACACGCTCGACGCCGTCGCCGCTGCCGGGGTCGCGCAGCGGGTGGTGGCGATGACCGGCGACCTCGGCCGCGCGGTCCGGGGCGGCGACATCGCCGCGACGTTGAGCAGGTTCACCGTGGTTCCGCAGCGGGGTGACAGTTTCGCGGAGCGGTTGGTGAACGCCCACGCCGACACATTCGGCCGTTTCGGGCTGCCGATTCTCCAGATCGGAATGGACACACCACAAGTGACGGCGGGATTGCTCGCCGATTCGGCGGACCTCCTCACCGAGCGGCGGGGCCGATGCGCTCTCGGCCTCGCGGAGGACGGCGGGTGGTGGATCCTCGGCGTGCCCGACGCGGCTTCGGCGCGGGCGATACTTCCGGTTCCCACATCGAGCCCGGACACCGGGCGCCTCACCCGGGCGGCGCTGCTCGCAGCCGGCGCCGAGGTGCTGTCGCTGCCGACGCTCCGCGACGTCGACTACGCAGCCGACGTCGCGCCGGTCGCCGCGCTCTGCCCGGATTCCAGCCGCTTCCGCCGTGAGTACTTGTTAACCGCCGGACGTTAACAAGTACTCACGGGCGGCGGAGCCGCCACGCGTACCCTCGGAGTAGATGTCGGAGAGAATCACACGCCATCCGTCCACCGTGACCGACTGGAGCGACGACCGCCGCAAGGCGCGACTGCATGCGACGCGGCTCGGTCACCGGTGGCAGAAATTCGGCCGCACCAGGCGCTTCCTCGCCGCCGTCGCGCTCGGCACCGTTCCCCTGCTCCTCGCCGGCGGCCAGTACTGGGTCCACGACGTCCAACCCGAACGCCAGCGGCTCGCACTGACCCAGCCGCAGATCCACGAGGTGTACGACGCGCAGTCGCCCACCGACCACGACACCGCCGTCGTCGACCTCGTCGGCCTCGGCAACAAGGACGCCACCGACACGGCCAGGACGCTGTCCTCGTTCGACCGCATCGGGCGGGTCTGGGCGGTCCAGTACGACAACGGCGGCATCGACACCAAGGTGATCAGCGAGTTGATCGCCGCCCGCGCCGCCGACGAAGGGATCGACAACGTCGTCCTGTCCGGGCACAGTATGGGCGGCGTCGTCGCACTGGAGGTGGCGCAGCACATCTACGAGGACACCGACGCCAACCTCATCGGCGTGGTGCTCGACTGCACGCCGGTGGACCTGCACGCCGTCCGGGCCGGGAGCCGGGACAGTGGCGAGGACATGCTGCGGTGGATCGGCTGGCTGCCCGGCGCGCGGGAGAGCCGGACGATGCGCGTGCTGGTGGAGACCGCGGCCCGGCAGAGCAGATTCCTGGACACGAAGTCGGACTGGTATCCACACGTCGACGTCGACGAATTCCGCGACGTCCTCGACGAGGTCCTCACCGAGAAGGTCCTGTCGGAGGACGTCGCGAGCAACGGGCTGATCGAATCGCAGTTCAAGACGATCGTCGCGTCCGGCGCCATCGACAATCTGAAGTCGCTGGCGGTGGAGTCGGACGACAAACCACGACCGGGGATCGTCTTCGTCCGTCCCCGCGCGGGCTGGCGGGATGCGGTGGTCGACGTCGACTACACGCAGAAGATCCTCATCGAACAGTCCGGCGGGACCGACGGCGCACTGCTGGTGGCAAAGCTCGACGGAACCGGCCACGCGAACCCGAACCAGCAACCGGTCGCGTACAACGAGGCGATCGTCAAGCGCATCCTGCCGTTCCTCCGCGCCACGCTCGACGAGGTGTCGGTCACCAGCGACGCCTCGGGTGGCCGACGGTGAGATCTCGGCCGGGCAACGTCGTCGTGTGGGATTCCCACGCCCGCGCCAGGAGGATCGCCAGTCCCAGATACGCCCATCCCGCCAGCACGTCCACCACGTAGTGCTCGCCGCCGTAGACCAGGACGAACGCCATGGCGACCGGGTACGCGGCCAGCAGCGCTCGCGACCACAGATTCTTCGCGAACGGCCACAACGCGACCGCCACCAGCAGCGCGAACGCGGCGTGCAACGACGGCAGCGCGGCGACCGGATTGCTCTGCGCCTCCAGCCACCGCGTGCTGACATCCGTCGGGACGACACCGAATCCGAAGCCCGCGACACGACCCACGCTGCCGGAGATCACGTCCCCCTCGGCGGCCAGCCACGGCGGCACGGACGGCAGCAGGATGTACGTGACCAGCCCGAGGTACGACAACAGCAGCACCCGTCGCATGTACCCCGACCACACGTCGCGCGAGTGCACGTAGAAGACGGCCGCGAGCACCCACGGCACGAGGAAGTGGCTGGTGTAGACGATCCCCGTGAGCAGCGTCCACCACGGCAGCTCACCCGTCGGAGGCAGCAGAGTCTCCTGCAACCACACAGTGGGGATCGTGCCGCCGAAGAGCCAGCTCTCCACGGTCACCAGTTCCTGCGCCCGCACAGGCATCCCGAGGTGGTGGGCGACACCCCGGCTGAGGTCGTAGACGACGAGGGCAGCGATGAGCGGCAACCAGTCCCACACGACCCGCACGTGGTCCCGCCACGGCCGGTCGATCGTGAACGCGATCAGGCCCGCGACGATCCACGTCGCCTGATAGATACGGTCGGTGGGCAGCCCCACCGTGAAGATCGTGACGGCCAGCGCGAGCAGGTAGGCGACCCACACCGCCCGTGAGTACTTGTTAACCACGGGCGGTTAAGAAGTACTCACGGGGGCGGCATCACCGTGCCTGCCCGCCCCGGCGGCGAAGCGTGCGGCGCCCTCGACCGTTCCGTTGGCCAGAGAGATTGCGCCGTGCCGGAATTCGTTCAGCAGCGCCTGCTCCTCGGTGAGCCCGGACTGCTCGAGCAGCGACAGCCGGTCCTGCCGCAGGCACATCTGGGGCAGGCCGGCGATCTCGGCGGCCAGTTGCCGGGCCGCGGTGAGCGCCTCCCCCGCCGCGACCTTCCGGTTGATCAGCCCCATGCTCAGCGCTTCGTCGGCGTCGACGGGCCGCCCGGTGAGGACGAGGTCCATCGCGCGGCTCTCGCCGATGAGCCGCGGCAGGCGGACGGTGCCGCCGTCGATGAGCGGCACCCCCCAGCGGCGGCAGAACACTCCGAGGACGGCGTCCGCGCCGGCGACCCGCAGGTCCGCCCACAGCGCGAGTTCGAGTCCACCCGCCACCGCGTGCCCGTCGATCGCGGCGATCACCGGTTTCGACAGCCGCATTCGGGAGATGCCCATCGGTGCGTCGCCGTCGGGTGCCACCCGGTTCCCGCTACCGGAGCTGATGGCCTTGAGATCGGCTCCGGCGCAGAATGTTCCGCCCTCGCCGTGCAGCACGGCGACGGACGCGCCCTCGTCCGCGTCGAAGGCGCGGAAGGCGTCGGCGAGCGCCTCGGCGGTGGGCCGGTCGACGGCGTTGCGGACTTCGGGCCGGTTCAGGCTGATCGTCGTGACCGGGCCGTCCGTGCGGACGAGTACCACGTCGGAAGTCATCGCATGCGCCTTTCCTTGCCGGTGTAGCCGACGCTAGCACCCTTGACGCAAGAACGGAACGGGTGTTCACTCCTTGGGTATGGCCTACCGGCGCACACCCGCGGTCCAGGAACGCCTGGACGCTCTCCGCACCACCCTCCTCGACTCCGCGATCGGGCTGATCGCCCGCGACGGGTACGCGGGGTGCTCCATCTCCGCCGTCGCCGCGGAGGCCGGCGTCGGCACCGGCACCGTCTACCGGCACTTCTCGAACAAGGGTGAACTGTTCGCGGAAGTGTTCCGCATCGTCTGCAGTCGCGAGGTGAGCGCCGCCGTCGAATCCGGCAACACCGCCCGTGCCGCCGAGGGTCGTTGCGTCGCTGCCGTTTCCGCCTCTGTCGCGACTTTCGCCGAACGCGCGCTGCGCGCACCCACCCTGGCGTACGCACTGCTCGTCGAACCCGTCGACCCGCAGGTCGACACGGAACGCCTGCTGTTCCGCGAGTCGTTCCGCGACGCCCTCGCGGTGGCGATCGCCGGCGCCGTCGAGGCCGGGGAGATCCCGGACCAGGACGCGTCGGTCACGGCCGCCTGCATCGTCGGTGCCATCGGCGAAGCACTGATCCTGCCCCTCGCCCGCGGCGCCGCCGACGCCGCGATCATCCCCGCCCTGCTCACGTTCACCCTTCGATCCCTCGGGAGCCCGACATGAGTGCCACTCACGAGGTCGTCAACCAGGTACCGCCGCTGATCAACTTCGACGCCGCCGACTACGCACCGATTCTCGAAGCGCTGCAACGCGAAGGCGCCCACGACGCGCTCGAAGAATTGCACGACGTCGGACGCCTCGCCGGGAGCGAGGAGGCGCAGAGATGGGGCGACCTCGCCGAGGCGCACCCTCCCGTCCTGCGCACCCACGACCGCTACGGCAACCGCATCGACGAGGTCGAGTACGACCCGGCCTACCACCAGCTGATGACCACCGCCGTCGAGATGGGCCTGCACGGCGCACCGTGGGCCGACCCGCACCCGCGCGCCCACCTGGTACGGGCCGCGAAGATGGCGGTGTGGGGCCAGGTCGACGCCGGCCACGGCTGCCCGATCTCCATGACGTATGCCGTCGTCCCCGCCCTCCGGCACAACCGTGAGCTGGCGGAACGGTACGAACCGCTGCTCACCGCACGGGTCTACGATCCGGCGCTGCACCCTCCGCTCACGAAGGCAGGGCTGATCGCCGGGATGTCGATGACGGAGAAGCAGGGCGGCTCCGACGTCCGCGCGGGCACCACCCGCGCCGTGCCGCAGTCCGACGGCAGCTACCTGCTGACCGGGCACAAGTGGTTCACGTCGGCGCCGATGTCCGATGTGTTCCTGGTGCTGGCCCAGGCACCCGGCGGACTGTCGTGCTTCTTCCTGCCCAGAGTCCTGCCGGACGGGACCCGCAACCGAATGCACCTGCAGCGCCTCAAGGACAAGCTCGGCAACCACTCCAACGCCAGCAGCGAGGTCGAGTACGACGAGGCCGTGGCCTGGCTCGTCGGCGAGGAAGGTCGCGGGGTTCCGACGATCATCGAAATGGTCAACATGACCCGCCTCGACTGCACGATCGGCACGGCCACCGGCATGCGGGTCGGCACCGCGCAGGCCGCGCATCACGCGGTGCACCGCAGCGCGTTCGGCGCCCACCTCGTGGATCAGCCGCTGATGCGGAACGTGCTCGCCGACCTCGCCGTCGAGTCGGAGGCGGCTACGACCGTCGCACTGTGGCTGGCCGCGCTCACCGACCGGGCGACCGCGGGCGACGAGCACGCGAACACCCTCCGCCGCATCTCGCTGTCGGTCAGCAAGTATTTCGTCTGCAAACGCGGGCCGATCCATGCGGCCGAGGCTCTGGAATGCCTGGGCGGCAACGGGTACGTGGAGGAATCCCGGATGCCGCGGCTGTACCGGGAGGCGCCCCTGCTGTCGGTGTGGGAGGGCTCCGGCAACGTCGCCGCCCTGGACACCCTGCGCGCGATGGCCAAACAGCCGGAGACGCTTCAGGTGTTCTTCGACGAACTCGATGCGACCGCGGGCGCCGACGCGCGACTCGACGCCGCCGTCACAAAGCTGAAGTCCGGTTTCGGCGACGTCGGCACGCTCGAGCACCGGGCGCGGCGAATCGTCGGCGACATGGCGGTCTCCCTCCAGGGTTCGCTGCTCGTCCGCCACGGGCACCCGGCGGTGGCCGACGCGTTCTGCGTCAGCCGGCTGTCCGGCGACTGGGGCACCGTGTTCGGCACACTGCCGACCGGCGTCGACACCGCCGCCATCATCGACCGCGCCACCCCCAAGGTGGGGTCATGACCGACCACGCCGGCACCCGCCCGGCCGCCTGGCGCGACGGCTGGGACGAGGGCGCAGACTCCCTGTTCGCGGGTCGCGAGCCGGATCGGGCCGACGAGCCGGAGTACCGGACCCTCACCTACGAGGTGACCGGACGCATCGCCCGGATCACGTTCGACCGGCCGGAGCGCGGCAACGCGATCACCGCCGACACCCCCCTCGAACTCGCCGCGACCGTCGAACGCGCCGACCTCGACCCGCGCGTGCACGTGATCCTGCTGTCGGGTCGGGGGAAGGGGTTCTGCGGCGGATACGACCTGGGCGTCTTCGCCGAGAACAGCGGCGGCAGCGGCGGACAGCCCGGCGCGACGACGGGCACCGTGCTCGATCCGATCGTGCAGGCGCGCAACCACGATCCGTTCACCAACTGGGATCCGATGGCCGACTACGCCATGATGAGCCGGTTCAACCGCGGCTTCGCGAGCCTGCTGCACGCGAACAAGCCGACCGTCGCGAAGATCCACGGATTCTGCGTGGCAGGCGGCACCGACATCGCGCTGTACTGCGACCAGATCGTCGCCGCGGACGACACGAAGATCGGCTATCCCCCGACCCGGGTGTGGGGTGTGCCGGCCGCCGGCATGTGGGCGCACCGCCTCGGCGACCAGCGGGCGAAACGACTCCTCCTCACCGGCGACTGCATCACCGGCCGGCAGGCGGCCGAGTGGGGGCTCGCCGTGGAGTCGGCGCCCGCGGACGAACTCGACCGTCGCACCGAGGACCTCGTCGAGCGGATCGCGCAGATGCCGATCAATCAGCTGATGATGGTCAAACTCGCGCTGAACAGCGCGCTGCTCGCGCAGGGCGTCGCCAATTCGACGATGGTGGGCACCGTCTTCGACGGCGTGTCCCGGCACACCCGCGAGGGTTATGCGTTCCAACTACGCTCGGCCACCGCCGGATTCCGTGAGGCCGTCCGCGAACGCGACGAGCCGTTCGGCGACCACAAGCAGTCCCGTCCGGGACGCTGATCCACTCCGCAACCACCGGTCGCCTCACGGTTCGGTGCGCGCGGACGCGGCCGCGGCCCGTGCCATGAGCAGGTTGCGTTCACGCCGGGTCGGTGCGGTGGCCGCGGCGTCCAGATGGAGACGGGCCAGCCGCGGATCGTCCCGCACCGCGTCGAGGGCAGCGAGCGCCGCCCTCGAACACCACCCGCGCCCCGGCGCTCGTCGGCTTCAGACCCTGCCCGTCGAGCATGATCCCTGCGTTCACCAAGTCCTCGTTGTTCGCGCTCATCGCGGCGAGCATCGCCTCCGTCGGGGCGATCTTGTCTTCGTCGGCTCCGGCACCCTCGATCATCACCATGACATCAGCCGTGAGTACTTCTCAACCGCCGGCGGTTAACAAGTACTCACGGGGGCGATTGCAACACGATGCAACGCTTGCCGCCCAGCCCCGACCGGCGTGTGCTGTATGTCACATACCGAGCGAAGGAGAGGTACATGACACAGACGGTCCAGCCGACCGAGGTGCAGACGACCCTGACCCCCCAGGAACGCGTCGACCTGTGGTTGGCGAGCTTCGAATCCGCTCTCGCCGCACGCGACGTCGATCGCGCCGCGGGCATGTTCGCCGTCGACAGCTTCTGGCGGGACCTGGTGGCGTTCACCTGGAACCTCAAGACCGTGGAGGGGCGCGACGCCGTCGCCGCGATGCTGCACGCACGCCTCGAAGACACCGACCCGACGAACTTCCGCACCACCGAGACCCCCGACGAGGCCGACGGCGTCACGTCCGCGTGGATCGAATTCGAGACCGCGACGGGCCGCGGCAAGGGGCACCTGCGGCTGAAGGACGACGAGGCGTGGACGTTCCTCACCACCATGCAGGAATTGAAAGGCCACGAGGAACGCCGAGGACGGAACCGCGTCAAGGGCGCCGTCCACGGCTCCGGCGGCGACACCCAGAGCTGGGCGGAGAAGCGGGAGATCGAGGAGCGAGAACTCGGCTACACCCGGCAGCCGTACGTTCTCGTGATCGGCGGCGGCCAGGGCGGCATCGCGCTCGGCGCACGGCTGCGCCAACTCGGGGTGCCCGCCATCGTCGTCGACAAGAACGAACGCCCCGGCGACCAGTGGCGCAACCGCTACAAGTCGCTGTGCCTGCACGACCCGGTCTGGTACGACCACCTGCCGTACATGCCGTTCCCGGACAACTGGCCGGTGTTCGCGCCGAAAGACAAGATCGGTGACTGGCTCGAGATGTACACGAAGGTGATGGAGATTCCGTACTGGGCGTCCACCACCTGCACGTCCGCGAAGTTCGACGAAGGGACGAAGGAGTGGACCGTCGTCCTCGACCGCGACGGCGAAGAGGTGGTGCTCCACCCGAAGCAGTTGGTGCTCGCCACCGGCATGTCGGGCAAACCGAACGTTCCGACGTTCCCGGGCCAGGACGTCTTCCGCGGCGAACAGCACCACTCGAGCCGGCACCCCGGTCCGGACGCCTACGCCGGAAAGCGTGTCGTCGTCGTGGGAGCCAACAACTCGGCGCACGACATCTGCAAGGCGCTCTTCGAGACCGGCGCCGACGTGACGATGGTGCAGCGGTCGTCGACGCACATCGTGAAGTCGGATTCGCTGATGGACCTCGGCCTCGGCGACCTCTACTCGGAGCGCGCGCTCGCCGCGGGCATGACGACGGAGAAGGCCGACCTCACGTTCGCGTCGCTGCCGTACAAGATCATGCACGAGTTCCAGATCCCGGTCTATCAGAAGATCGCCGAACGGGACAAAGACTTCTACGAGCGACTCGAAAAGGCCGGTTTCAAACTCGATTTCGGTGACGACGGTTCCGGTCTGTTCATGAAGTACCTGCGCCGCGGGTCCG
Source organism: Rhodococcus sp. NPDC057529 (assembly GCF_042802055.1). Classification (NCBI taxonomy): domain Bacteria; kingdom Bacillati; phylum Actinomycetota; class Actinomycetes; order Mycobacteriales; family Nocardiaceae; genus Rhodococcus; species Rhodococcus sp. NPDC057529. The sequence goes on along the minus strand of NZ_JBHVEY010000007.1, from coordinate 319,952 downwards.
GCTACTACATCGACGTCGGCGCGTCCGAACTCGTCGCGGACGGCAGCATCCACCTCGTGTCCGGACAGGTCGACCACCTCAGCGAGGACGCCGTGGTTCTCACCGACGGCACCGAGTTGCCCGCCGACCTCGTCGTCTACGCCACCGGATACGGGTCGATGAACGGCTGGGCCGCCGACCTCATGGGCCAGGAAGTGGCCGACAAGGTCGGCAAGTGCTGGGGTCTCGGCTCCGACACCACCAAGGACCCCGGGCCGTGGGAGGGCGAACAGCGCAACATGTGGAAGCCCACCCAGCAGGAAGCGCTGTGGTTCCACGGCGGCAACCTGCACCAGTCGCGGCACTACTCGCTGTACCTCGCCCTGCAGCTCAAGGCACGGCACGAGGAGATCCCGACACCGGTCTACGGGCTGCAGGAGGTGCATCACCTCAGCTGATCGGTCCCGGCGTACCGCGGGCGCCTCGCATCGTGCGGGGCGCCCGCACTGTGTGCGTCCAGACACGGGGCGCGTCCAAACGCGTTGTGCGGCGGATTCTTACCTCGCCTCGAGGACCCCGGTCATCTGTTTGACGGTCTTGGCCGCGAGGACCTCGAACGCGAGACGGGCGGCGGGGTCGGCGAAGCGCGCGAGACCGGTGAATTCGAGATGCGCGCGGTACGTGATCGACGTCGAGGCGTCGTCCACCTTCTCGAACGACAGGTCGTCCGACGTGACCGCGGCTCCGTTGCGACCCTCGAAGACGACGTGATCGGGGTCGTCGCGGGTCATGCGGTAGGTGAGTTCGGTGGTGCGCCCGAAGAACGACGACACGTTGTGCCATTCGGTGCCCACCGCCACCGGACCGGGCGTGGTCTGCTCGCACTTCTCGGTCCCGGGATCCCAGGCCGTGGTGTTCGCGAAGTCACGCAGGTATGCGACGACTTCCCCGAGCGGTGAGGCGACGGTGAACGTTCTGCTGACGTCGGCCACGCGGGCCTCCTATGCGCAGTCGCGGCAGATCAGCTGCCCGCCCTCTTCGGACGCGAGACGCGAACGATGATGGACCAGGAAGCAACTGCTGCAAGTGAATTCGTCGGCCCTCTTCGGGACGACGCGGACCGTGAGTTCCTCACCGGACAGGTCGGCGCCGGGCAGTTCGAAGGACTCCGCCGTGTCGGTCTCCTCGACGTCGACGACGGACGACTGCGAGTCGTTCCTCCGTGTCTTCAGTTCTTCGAGCGAGTCCGCGGCGAGTTCGTCGTCGACGGTAACCCGTGGTGCGTCGTAGTCGGTTGCCATGACTTCCTCCCTTTGGCTCATGTTCCCCGTGTCGTGAAATTCCACACTTGCGGGGCACGGTTGCTAGACAACGCACCGATCCCGCATTTTGTTCCCGGGCAGCCGCAGCTGCCCTGTGATTGCGGGATGCCCGTTCCGGGTACCACTCAATCAGCCGATCGGAAGGTGGTCTGTCGATGACGAGTGCACGCGACGAGCTCGGCAATCCCGTGCCCGACCCGGAGCCGGTGCCGCCGTCACCGGGCCCGGCTCCCGTGCCGCCGACGCCGACTCCGCCGCACCCGTTTCCGCCGGAGCCGGGTCCGGAACCCGCACCTCCCGAGCCGGGACCGCAGCCGGGTCCACCGGGGCCGACGCCCCCGGGTCCGCCGATTCCCGAGCCGACTCCCCCGTACCCGCCACAGATGCACGGTCCGACCCACTCCCTGTAGGTTAGCCTCACCTACAGGGAGGTATGTGGATGCGAACGCTCAACCGTCGCAAGTTCCTGACCGTCACCGCCGGGGTCGGCATGGCCGCCGTCGCCGCAGCGTGCTCGTCCGGCACCGAAGCCGGCGCCGAAGGCGACACCCGCACGGTGACGCACAAGAAGGGAACGACCGAAGTCCCGGGCGACCTCCAGCGGATCGTCACCGTCGGCTACTCCGACCAGGACACGCTCCTCGCGTTCGGGCGCACACCGGTCGGCGTCACCGACTGGTACGGCGACTACCCGGACGCCACCTGGCCCTGGGCCCAGGACGCGCTCGGCGGTGCGCACCCCGCAGTCTTCAACCGCGGACAATTCACCGGGGAGGCGAACTTCGCGTACGAGGAGATCGCGAAACTCGGCCCCGACCTGATCCTCGCGCTGTACATCGACGTCGACGACGACGCGTATCAGCGACTCTCGGCCATCGCGCCCACCGTGACGACATCTCCGGACTACCCCGATTTCGGCATGCCGTGGCAGGACGCCGTCCGCATCGTCGGCACCACCCTCGGCGAGGACCGGAAGGCGGATCAACTCGTCGCCGACGTCGACGACCTGGTCGCGCAGCAACGCGCCGCCCACCCCGAATTCGAGGGCAAGACGGTCGCGGTGGCCGAACTGGGCGACGCCGGCTCGTTCTACGTCCGCTCCCCGAACGACCCGCGGTCACGCCTGATGACGTCGCTCGGGTTCGTCGTCCCGGAGCAGATCACGCAACTCGCGGGCGACCAGGACGCGTTCACCATCAGCAAGGAACAGCTGAACATCCTCGACGTCGACGTCCTCGTCTGGAACGTGGGCAGCAGCCCCGGCGCCGAAGCGCAGATCACCGCGGACCCCGTCTATCAGTCGCTGCCGGTGGCGAAGGCCGGACGAGCCGTGTTCGTCGACGACCCCACCGTCTCCGGCGCGCTCACCTGGGGCACCGTCCTCAGCCTCCCCTACGCCGTCGACGCCCTCGTGCCGAAACTCGCGGAGGCCGCCGCCAAACCGGCCTGACCATTCACTCCGACTCGTCTTCGAGCCGGGTGAGCGCGACCAGCGTCCGGACCCCGTGCACCATGGCGCGTTCGTCGAGGTTGAACCCCGGTTGGTGCAGCTCCTGGGGTGTGCCGATGCCGTCCCACACCCCGAGCCTGGCCATCGCGCCCGGAACCTTCTCGAGGTACCAGGCGAAATCCTCGCCGCCGCTGGACTGATGCGCCTCGCCCAGGTGATCGAAACCGACGACCGATTCGATCGCCTCCCGCAGATCGGCGGTGCAGTCGGGATCGTTGACGACGGGCGGGACACCCTGCCGGTAAGAGAGTTCGTACCGCACGTTGTACGGGGCGAGCAGGTGGCAGATCGCGTCCGTGACCAGCGGTTCGAGCGAGGCCCACGTCTCGCGGGACGCGCTGCGGAGGGTCCCGACCAGTTCACCCGACTCGGGCACGGAGTTCGCGACCTGCCCGGCGGCCACCTTGCCCCACGTGAGGACGGTCGCGGTGCGGGCGTCGATGCGGCGGTCGAGCACGGACGCGAGCCCGGTCACCAGGACGGCGGCGGCGTGGATCAGATCGCCGGTCAGGTGCGGTCGCGCGGTGTGCCCGCCCGACGACCACAACCGCACGGTGACGGCGTCGTTGGACGAGGTGATCGGCCCGGTCCGGGTGGCGAGCTTGCCGACTTCGAGGTGCGGGTCGCAGTGCAGTGCGAAGATCTTCGACACCCCGTCGAGTGCGCCAGCGGCGATCGTGTCGACGGAGCCGCCGGGTGTCGTCTCCTCGGCGGGCTGGAAGATGAGCCGCACCCGGGTCGGCGGCGGGTACTTCACGAGGACCGACGCCGCCCCCATCAGCATCGTGGTGTGCGCGTCGTGACCGCAGGCGTGCGACACCCCGGGGACCGTCGACTCGAACGGCAGGCCCGTCGTCTCGGCGACCGGCAGTGCGTCGAGGTCGGCGCGCAGTGCGACGCACTCACCCGTCTCCGGGCCGAGGTCGCACCACAGGCCGGTGCCGCCGGGCAACACGACGGGTTCGAGGCCGAGACCCATGAGGTGATTGCGCACGATTCCGGTGGTCCGGCGTTCCTCGAACGACAGCTCCGGATGCGCGTGCAGATCCCGGCGCCACTCGATCAGCTTCTTCTCGTCGAGCTCCGTCGACTCCGTCCACGTCATGTCGGCGGTGTCGGCGCGATCCCACAGCCGGGCGCTCCAATACCGCCGGGTCCGGCGAGCACCGATCGAGGTCGGGTCCGTCCGAAGCGGCGCGGGCGGCACCTCCACCTCGGGGAGGTGCTCGGTGCGGCCCGCCGTCTCCGCGAGCAGCAGGTCGACGACGTCGGTGAGCCGGCCCCGGCGAGCGAGCGCGTGCCGCTGCCGCGCCGCGGAACTCCCGTGGGCGGACGCCTCCGCGGACAACTCCAGCACGGTGTCCCAGTCGCCTGCCTGCTCGAGCTGCGGTCGCAGCGAGTTCACGAAGTCGCCGACGAGGTCCGACGCGGGACGCGCCTGCGGAAACCGCACGTCGACCAACTCCCCCTCCAACCCCGACCGCGCCGCCCGCCACAACGCCGCCCGCGTCAGGGTCGGGACCACCTCGACGCCCTTCGTCCCGGCGCGCAGACCCTCCACCTCGCGTTCGACGAGCGCCCGGAACAGGGCGGCGACGAGCACGACCGTGTCCAGCCGCGGGCAGCTGTCGCACACCCGCAACTCCAGGGTCGGAAGCTTCACCGACGGCCGGACGTCGAAATACGCCATGCCGGGGTCGCTGATCACCCCGCTCGCGACCAGGTCGTCGATCAGGGCGCCGTATTCGACGGCCGAGGACACCGGCGCGGCCGGACCGGTGCTCGGCCAGCGCAACCACAGAAGCGTCCGCGCACTGGCATAGCCGGTGTCGGCCCCGTCCGACCGGAACGGCGAACTCGCGCTGAGCGCCAGGAGGACGGGCATGTGCGGAGCGACGCGGTGCGCGACCTGCACGGCCTCGTCACGGTCGGGCAGGTCGACGTGAACCTGGGTACCGCAGATCAGCTGCTCGCGGGCGAGCACCTGATAGTCCGCGAGCATCCGCCGGTAGCGCTGCGTCCCCGTCACGTGCATCTCGGCGGGCAACGACAGCGGCATCGAGCCCGCGGCCGCGACCCCGATCCCGAGCCCCTCGGCCGCGTCGATCAGCACCGTCCGGTGCCGCTCCAGATCGCTCCGCAGGCCGTCGAGGTCGGCGTACACACCGCTGTTGACCTCGACGACACACTGCTGGAGTTCGTCGACGTACACGTCGTCGGGAAGTCGTGCCAGTAATTCCGGCGCGCGGGTGGTCAGGCGCCGGGTCTTGCGATCGATGAGATGGAATTCCTCTTCGACCCCCACTTTCCGTGGGTCGCTGGCGAGCACGATGGGCCTCTATTTCCCTGGGTCACCCTCGGAATGGTCGAAGAACGCCCAGGTGCCGTCCGGGGGATCGTTCACATCGCTGTTCGCCATGGTCGATGGGTTCCCCGCCGGTGGAGGTCTGAACCATCGGATGGATTATCCCGTCCCGTCACCCATCACCGCGCCCTCGCGCCGCGGGTCCGCGCCGCCGACCCACCCCGAGTCCTGGCGCTGCAGCGCACTGAGCCCACTGGACTGCGGTGCGACCGACACCTGGTGACCCATCGCCCGCAACTGCACGATCAACGGGTCGGCGGCGCCGTCGTCGACCGCGTCGATGTTCGGATGCTCTCCGCCGACGCCGGTGACCGGGGTGTTGGCCGCCCCGAAGTCGACCGCCGACACGGCCTGCTGCGGGTTCAGGCCCCAATCCAGCATCCCCACGAGCGTTTTCACGACGAACTGGATGATCACCGAACCGCCCGGCGAGCCGGTCGCGAACTGGACGTCGCCGCGTGAGCCGTCACTGCCGCGGTCGAAGACGAGTGTCGGCGCCATCGAACTCCGCGGCCGCTTTCCCGGTTCGACGCGGTTGGCGAGGGGCGCCCCGTCGGGTCCGACCGGCTGGGCCGAGAAGTCGGTGAGCTGATTGTTGAGCACGAAGCCGTCCGTCATGTGGAACGAGCCGAACGCCGATTCCACCGTCGTCGTCATCGATGCGACGTTGCCGTACCGGTCGGCGATCGAGATGTGGCTGGTGCCGTGTTCCTTGTCCTGCGGTTGCACACCGAGCGGAACGGGCCCGAAGTTGCCGGGTTGCGCGGTGCCCATGCTCCTGCCCGGATCGATGAGGCCGGCCCGCTGCTTCAGGTAGTCCTCGTTCAGCAGTGTGTCGAGGGAATTGCCGGGCAGCGGAACGAAATCGGAGTCCGCGACGTATTTGTCCCGGTCGGCGTACGCCAGGCGCTCGGCCTCGGAGATGAGGTGCACGGCCTCCGCCGTCGGCTTTCCGCCGTTGTCGTCGAGGTTCGTCGGCCCGTACTGCGACAGGTCGAAGTTCTCCAGGATGCCGAGCGTCGCCGCGACCGCGGTGCCGCCGGACGACGGGTTCGGCATGCCGCAGATCTCGTGGTCGCGGTACTGCGTGCACAGCGGTGTCCGCTTCTTCGCCTGGTAGTTGGCGAGGTCGTCGAGGGTCATCTGGCCGGGGGTGCGGCCGCCCGACGCCGTCGCCGTCGCATCGACGATGCCCTGCGCGATCGCCCCGGTGTAGAAGGCGTCGGCGCCGCCCGCGGCGATCGCTCCGAGCGTCTTGGCCATGGCCGGGTTCGTCAGTTTCGTCCCGGCCGGCTTCGGGCTGCCGTCGGGGTTCAGGAAGTACGCCTTCGACGCCTCGTCGACGGCCAGGTCGGGCGCGGACGCGGCGATCTGCCCGGCCATCCGCGGGCTGATCTCGAGCCCCTGGTCGGCGAGGGAGATGGCCGGGTCGAACAGCTCCCGCCACGCGTCCCGCCCGTGGTCGCGGTGCGCCATCTCGAGCATCCGCACCACGCCGGGCACGCCGATCGACCGTCCGCTCGCGCGGGCGTCGGGCCTGGGCTCGGTGCGGTCGGTGTCGCTGATCCAGCGGAGGTAGTTCTCCGTCGCGGCCATCGGCGCGACCTCCCGCCCGTCGTACGCCTCGACACTGTTCTGCCCGGCGTCGTAATAGAGCAGGAACGCTCCGCCGCCGATTCCGGAGGACTGCGGTTCGACGAGACCGAGAACGGTCTGGGCCACGATCAGCGCGTCGGCGGCCGTCCCGCCGTCCCGCAGCACCTCGCACGCGGCCTGCGTCGACACCGGATTGGCGGTGGAGACCGCATACGACGCGGTGGTCACGGGCGTCATCCCGGAGCGGTACACGGTGGCGATCTCGGGGTTGGTCGCGAGGTTCTGGGTGGTCGGCGCCGGGCCGGGCGGTGGCGGCGCCTTGGAGACCGGGGTGCCGTTCGGAACGTCCGCGCACGTGGCCGCCGGATCGCTCTGCGGTTCCTCGTCCGACGAACACGCCGCCAGCACCCCGACGCAGAGAGCCGCGGCCAACGAGGCCCGAAATACTGTTCCGATTCCCGTCACAGGACCCATCACCGAACCCTAACAGCGGGAATCCGGCGACGACCGGCTAAAGGCGAGGTCCGAAATGCCGGGTGAGGATTCGGTACCCGAGCTCGTGCAGATGATGGTGCTCGGGCCACCGGTCGCGGGTCCACGCCGGGTCGGTGTGAGCGGCCGTGATCGCGGCGGTCGTGGATGCGTGCAGATCGAACTCGAGGTCCCGGCAGAGTTCGGCGACGGCACCCGGTTCCCGGGCGTCGCCGAGCCGCCCGATCGTCGCGGCCACCTGCTCGTCCGCATCGCTCAGGATCCGCCGGTACGAACCGGGGAGCACCGTCCACAACACCACCAGCGCCACCGCGACACCGAGCACGGTCTCGACGAGCCGGTCGCGGGACACCGTCATCAGGTCCACGTGCGTGCCGCGGCTGCCGAGCACCAGGGCGAGTGGGGTGATGAACACCATCGCCAACCCGTAATTGCGGACGAGGAACGCCTCGATCCCCGCCATCAGACCCGCCACCACGAGGACCAGCACCGCCGCGGGCAGGTCCAGCGACGACAGCACGGCGAGCACGACCAGTCCGAGCACCGTTCCGAAGAACCGGTGCAGCCCGCGGTACGTCCCCAGCACCCGGTCCGGTCCCTGGTGCAGGATCATCGCCGCGGTGATCACCGCCCAGTCCGGTCTGCCGACACCGAACGCCAGCGCCAGCAGACCAGCCGCGGGGCACGCGACCAGCAGTCGCGCGACGATCGTCCACGACCGGCCGCGGAGATGCGACGCCCGGCGGAGCCGGTAGCGGATCGACGGCCGCGGCAGCGGGACCTGCGGCCGCAGGTCGTCGTCGTCCGACGCGTGGTCCGCGTCGACACCGTCCACCGTCGCCGCACACCGCAGGTGCGCCGCACGCAACGTGCGGGTCAGCCGGTGATCCCGGCCCACGAGGGCGGCATCGTGGAGGCATTGCCAGGCGGCGTGCAGCGACCGCACCGCGTCCCGCCGGGAACCTGGCGAGGACCCGTCGGAGAGCGCGGTGTCGACTGCCGCGACCGCGCCCGCGACCGCGGCGCGCTCGGGCGTGCGGGGACGAACCTTCAGCCCCGACATCGACACCAGCAACGCCGACGCCGCCCCGGCCACCGCCCAGGCCGTTACCTCCGCCACGGAGACACCGAGCGCGGGCAGCGCGGACGCGATCTCCACGGTGAGCAGCGGAAGGAAGGCGCCCGGCGCACCGAGTCGCAGTCCGTCGACGACGAAGGCGCAGACGGCGACGACGAGGGTCATCGTGAGGACGAGCGCCATCCCCCACAACGCGGACCCACCCGCCACCGTCGCGTCGTGCACGAGTGCGCCGACCGCAGCGCCCACCCCGGCCAGGAACACCATCACGGCGGCGGCGATCGACACCACCCGCCACCGCACCCGGTACGCCCGGCCCTCGCCGTAGACGACGGCGAACGCGCCCAGGGTGGCGGTCGCCGCGACAGCAGAATGTCCGAGGGCGACCCCCGCCAGCGCGGGCAGGCCCACGGCCACGCCGGCACGGACCACGCCCGGCCAGCGTCGGCCCAGCTTGGGCACCCCGAGAAGCAACGACCGTGCCGGGGCCGGCGCAGGGATCGGCGCACCGTGATCCCGCGACCCGGTTCCCTGATCCTGCGCACCTACCGACACGACCACTCACCCTACGAGCGCTCGCGTCACTCGAAACAGTCGATGAGGTGCATCTCACGTGCGGTGCGCGGCACCTCACGTGCGGTGCGCGGCACCGATCAGGTGTGCGGGCGGTGGAGCGGGCGCCCGTACTCGGCGGCGAGCAGGCCGAGGGCGACGGCACCGGCGAGCAACCCGAAGTCGCGCAGTGCGACGTCGTAGTAGCCGGACAGTGTGAGCAGGTTGACGATGATCCCGGCCAGCCAGGCGGCGACGACCCAGGCGCCGATCCGCGGTGCCACCGCGACGACGATTCCGGCGATCACTTCGATCACGCCGACGGCGTACATGCCCTGCTGCGCGGTTCCCGGCAGGATGTCGTCGATCCACGGCGCCAGGTACTTCGGCCAGTCGGTGAGCCAGTTCGTGAACTTGTCGAGCCCGAACAGGATCGGTGCCACCGTGAAGACCGTGCGCAGCAGGAGAAAGGCCTGGTAGCCGGGGTCGGACAGGGTGTGCGAACCGTGGCTGACCTGGTGGGGTGTGTTGGTAGCCATGATGACTCCTTCTAAAAACGATATTCTTTGACTATAGAATTGGCCGCTCGATTTAGTCAACGATTCTCGGTTTTACAATGGGCTCATGGATGCCACACCACGCTCGGACGTCTCCGCCGTCTCCGCCCTCGGCGAGCCGGTCCGCAGGCAGGTGTACGACCACGTGCGCACACAGCCGTCGCCGGTCAGCCGCGACGACGTCGCCGAAGCGCTGGGGCTCGCCCGCTCGACGTCCGCGTTCCATCTCGAGAAGCTGGCCGACGAGGGGCTGCTGGCGGTCGAGTTCGCGCGGCGGGGCGGGCGCTCGGGGCCGGGCGCGGGACGGCCCGCCAAGCTCTACCGGCGGTCCGAGCGCGAATTCTCGGTGCATCTTCCCGAACGTGCGTACGCACTGGCCGGCGAGTTGCTCGCGCGGGCGATCGAAGACGCCGAGGCGACCGGTGCCTCACCGCGCGACGCCCTGGCCGCGCGGGCGCACGACTTCGGTCGCGGCCTCGGCGCCGACATCGGCTGCTCGGACGACGACCTGGTGGCGGCGCTCGCGGGGTGCGGGTACGAACCGCGCAGCGGCGACGCGGCCATCGTGCTGCTCAACTGCCCGTTCCATGCGCTCGCCCGGCAGCACACCGACATGGTGTGCGGAATGAACCTCGCACTGTTGTCCGGACTGCTCGACGGTGCAGGCTGCGAGGACCGCCGCGCCGCGCTGGCCCCCGCCGAGGGGTACTGCTGCGTGCGGATCGACTCCCCACGTGAGTGACAAGGTGTGCCCGGGGACGCTTTGCCGCTCACCTGGGGGTGGTGCCGACGACGACGGTGGCATCCACCTCGTCGGACGTCTCGATCCGGGTGCTGAGCCCGGCCGCCGCGAACGCCTCGGCGGTGAACGGGGCCTGACTCGCGCTGGTCTCGATCAGCAGATGGGCACCCGGCGCGAGCCAGTCGCGCGCCCCGGCGGTCACACGCCGCTGGATGTCGAGCCCGTCGGCGCCGCCGTCGAGTGAGACCCGCGGCTCGTGGCACCGCGCCTCCGGCGGCATCAACCTGATCGCATCGGTGGGCACATACGGGGCATTCGCGACCAGGACGTCGATGCGTCCCCTCAGCGCGGTGGGCAGCGGCGTGTACAGGTCGCCCTCGAACACCCGGCTCGGTTCGGCGAGGTTGCGCCGCGCGCACCGGACCGCGGCGGGGTCGATGTCCACCGCATACAACTCGATGCCGTCGAGGGTGTCGGCGAGCGCGGCACCCACCGCCCCCGAACCGCAGCACAGGTCGACGACGACGGCGTGCGGGCACGCGAGGGCCGCCGCCTGCTCGACGAGGAACGCGGTGCGCCGCCGCGGCACGAATACCCGCGGATCGACCTCGATCCGGAGCCCGCAGAATTCGGCCCAGCCGAGGACGTGTTCGAGGGGGACGCCTGCGACGCGGCGGTCCAGCATCGAGGCGAGTTCGTCCGACGTCCGTGCGGCGGAGACGATCAGGCGCGCCTCGTCCTCGGCGAACACACAGCCGGCGGCGCGCAACCTCGTGACGAGGACGAATTCGAGGGACGGTGAGAGAGACACTGACATGGGAGGGCCTTACGGATCCTGCTCGGAGTCGCCACACTACCGACGGCGGTGGCCGCCGGAAGCCGAACAGCCGGAATCGGCATACACCGGAGCGCCGGTGGGTATCCCCTGGGCGTGCCGGCCTGACCAGGTGGATCGGTCGTCGGCGAAGCTCAGACCGCTCCTTCCGCATCGTGACCGCGGATACAATCGAGGTTTCCGCGCTACGTACGGCGGATCTCGGATAGGACCTCGATATGGCCGATCAGGCGAAGCTCCTCGACTATCTGAAACGAGTCACCGCGGACCTCTATCAGGCGCGGGAGAAGCTCCGTGAGGTCGAGGGCGTCAGCCGCGAACCGATCGCCGTCATCGGCATGGGCTGCCGGTTCCCCGGCGGTGTGCGGTCGCCGCGGGACCTGTGGCGGCTGGTCGAGTCCGGCGCGGACACCGTCGCCGGGTTCCCCGAGGACCGCGGCTGGGGCCTGGCGGATCTCTACGACCCGAAGGCCGAGCAGGCCGGTAAGACGTACACGGTGCAGGGCAGTTTCCTCGACGACCCCGCCGGGTTCGACCCGGAGGTGTTCGGCATCTCGCCGCGCGAGGCGCTGGCGATGGATCCGCAGCAGCGGCTTCTCCTCGAGACGAGCTGGGAGACGTTCGAGGACGCCGGCATCGACCCGCGGTCGGTGCACGGCCGGCAGGTCGGCGTCTTCACCGGGCTGTCCGGCATCGATTACGCGGCGCGGGCGGGCGGGATGCCGCCCGAGGATCTGGAGGGTTACTTCATCACCGGCAACGCGATGAGCGTCGCGTCCGGCCGGGTGGCGTACAGCTTCGGATTGAACGGTCCCGCGATCACGGTGGACACCGCGTGCTCGTCGTCGTTGGTGTCCATCCACCTCGCCATGCAGGCGCTGCGCAGCGGCGAGTGCGAGCTGGCGCTGGCGGGCGGGGCGACGGTCATGGCGACCCCCGCGGTGTTCGTGGAGTTCAGCCGCCAGCGCGGACTGGCCCGCGACGGGCGGTGCAAGGCGTTCTCCGCCGCAGCGGACGGCACGGCGTGGGGTGAGGGTGCGGGGATGGTCGCGCTGGAACGACTGTCCGACGCGGAACGCAAGGGTCGCCGGATCCTGGCCGTCATCCGGGGCAGCGCGGTGAATCAGGACGGCGCCAGCAACGGACTGACCGCACCGAACCGGCAGGCGCAGGAGCGGGTGATCGCGCAGGCGCTGGCGAATGCGGGGCTCGGCCCCGGCGACGTCGACGTGGTCGAGGCGCACGGCACGGGCACGAAACTGGGGGATCCGATCGAGGCGTCCGCCCTCCTGGCCGGTTACGGCCGCGAGCGCCCCGCCGACCGGCCGCTGTGGCTTGGCTCGGTGAAGTCGAATCTCGGGCACACCCAGGCGGCGGCGGGCGTCGCCGGGGTGATGAAGATGATCATGGCGATGCGGCACGGTGTCCTGCCGAAGACGCTGCACGTGGACCGGCCGACCCCGCACGTCGACTGGTCCGCCGGTGCGGTGTCGCTGCTCACCGAGAACCGGGAGTGGCCGGAATCCGACCGTCCGCGCCGGGCCGCGGTCTCGTCGTTCGGCATCAGCGGCACCAACGCCCACGTCGTGCTGGAAGAGGCGCCGCCGGTCGAACCTCTACCCGCCGAACCACCCCGTCCACCTGACGAAGTCGTCGCCTGGTTCGTATCGGGACACACCGAGCCCGCACTCCGCGCGCAGGCCGAGCGGTTACGCGAGTACGTCAGCGGCCGTCCCGACCTGACGCCCGCCGCGGTGGCCGGCGCCCTGCTGGGTTCCCGGGCCACGTTCGATCACCGTGCCGCCGTGATCGGCACGCAGCCCCACGCCCTGCTGAACGGTCTCGACGCGCTCAGCCGCGGCGCGCCCAGCGCCGACGTGGTCACCGGCGTGGCGCTGGAGGCCGGCGACCGGCCGGTGTTCGTCTTCCCCGGCCAGGGTTCGCAGTGGGTGGGCATGGCCACCGAACTGCTGGACACGTCACCGGTGTTCGCCGACACTGTGCGGGAATGCGCCGAAGCACTGGCTCCGTACACGAATTTCTCGCTGCTGGACGTGCTGCGCGACCGCGATCCCGCCGCGCTCGACCGGGTCGACGTGGTGCAACCGGCACTGTTCGCGATGATGGTCGGGCTCACCGGGCTGTGGCGGTCGCACGGCGTCGAACCCGCGGCGGTCGTCGGGCATTCGCAGGGCGAGATCGCGGCCGCGTATGTGTCGGGGGCGCTGAGTCTTTCCGACGCGGCGCTCGTCGTGGCGGCCCGCAGCCGGGTGATCGGCGCGTCGGCCCGGCGGGGCGGCGGGATGGCGTCGGTGACGCTGCCCGCGGACCTCGTGCGGGAGAAGATTCAGCCCTGGGCCGGGGCCGTCGAGGTCGCGGCGATGAACGGTCCGTCCGCGACCGTGATCTCCGGCCCCGTCGACGCCCTCGACCTGCTGATCGCACAGTTGCAGGGCGACGGCGTCCAGGCCAGGCGGATCGCGGTGGAGTACGCGTCGCACTGCGCGGACGTGTCCGTGTTGAGGGAGCCGATTCTCGACGTCCTCGCGTCGATCACTCCCCGCCGCTCGCGGATTCCGTTCTACTCGTCGGTGACCGGTGGCGTGCTGGACGGCACCGCACTGGACGCCGACTACTGGTACCGCAATCTGCGACGGACCGTCCGGTTCGAGCAGGCGACGAGATCACTGGCAGCGGACGGCTACCGGTTGTTCGTCGAGTCGTGCAGCCACCCCGTTCTCACGGTGGCGTTGCAGGAAACGCTCGACGCGGCGGGCGTCGCCGGCCGCGCCGTCGGCACGATCCGCCGCGACCGCGCGGGGCTGCGGCAGTTCACCGCCGCGCTCGCCGAGGCGCAGGTCCACGGACTGCACGTCGAGTGGGACCGGGTGGGCTGGGCCCGGCACGACGACCGGCAGCAGTGGGTGAACCTTCCCACATACGCCTTCCAGCATCGCCGCTACTGGCTGGAGAGCCCGGTTCCGCAGGGCGATTTCGCGTCCACGGGCATGGAGTCGGGCGGGCACCCGATGCTCGCGGCATCGGTCGAACTCGGCGACGGCCGAGGCGCCGTGTTCACGGGTCTGCTGTCGCCCCAACGCCTTCCCTGGCTGAGCGATCACGGCGTCGAGGGCACCGTCATCCTGCCGGGCACGGCGTTCGTGGAACTCGCCCTGCACGCGGGGAACCGCGTCGGGTGCGGCCGGCTCGAGGACCTCGCCATCGAGGCACCCCTGGTGATCCCCGCCGAGGGCGAGGTGGCGTTGCAGGTGAGCGTGCTCGCCGACGGCGAGGCGGGCCGGTCCACGGTGGCGGTGCACTCCCGGCCCGCGGATGCCGCGCCGGACACGCCGTGGACCCGGCACGCCACCGGCACACTCACGGTCGCCGTCGACACCGCCGGCGCCTTCGAACAGCAGTGGCCGCCCGCCGACGTCACGCCGATCGACGTGCGGGGCCTGTACGACGCGCTCGACGACGCCGGCTACGAGTACGGCCCGGTGTTCCGCGGTCTGAAGGCGGCGTGGCGCCGCGGCGACGACCTGTACGGCGAGGTCCGGCTGAGCGGAGAGGACCCGGCCGCCGCGGTCGCGGGGTACGGGATCCATCCGGCGGTGCTCGACGCGGCGCTGCACCTGATCGCGCTCGGAGCCGCGGACACCGGCATCCGGCTGCCGTTCGCCTGGGACAGGGTGCAGCTGCACGCCGTCGGCGCCACCGCCCTGCGCGTGCACGTCACCACGATCGGGCCCGAGCGTTACCGGGTCTCCGCGTACGACGCGGCGGGCAGACCGGTGTTGACCGCCGAGTCGCTGGCGCTGCGGCCGCTCGGCGACGCGGGCGTGCCCGCCGCCCGGGTCCGCGACAGCCTGTACCGGGTGGAGTGGATGCCGGTGGGTGCGTCGAGCACGTCTGCCGCGGACCTGATGCCGCTCGACGAGGCGCTGGCGGGCGGTGCCCCGGACGGTCGCGTGCTGTGGCTCGACCGTGCGCCGGGCGACGAGCCGGACGTGCCTGCCCGGTCGCACGCCGCGGCGGAGTCGACGCTGCGGGCGGTCCGGTCCTGGCTCGGCGACGACCGCCTGGCCGAGACCCGGCTGCTGGTGACGACGCGGCTCGCGGTGGCGGTCCGGGACGACGACCCGGTCGACGACGTGTCCGCCGCGCCCGCGTGGGGGCTGATCGGCGCGGTGCAGAACGAGCACCCGGACCGCATCACCCTCGTCGACCTGGACGCGGCGGCCGGTGAACGGTCCGATCCCGCGCTGCTGTCCATGGCGTTGGCCTGCAACGAACCTCAGCTGGCCGTCCGGGACGGGGTGCTGCTGGCGCCGATGCTCGCCGCGGTGACGCCCGCGACGGCCGCGCCCGACGAGGGCCCCGCCACGTTCGGCTCGGACGGCACCGTCCTGATCACCGGCGGCACCGGCACCATCGGCAGGCTGATCGCCCGGCATCTCGTCGCGCAGCACGGGGTGCGGCGGCTGGTGCTGACCGGGCGGCGCGCGCTCGACGCCGAGGCGGCGGACGAACTGCGGGCCGAGTTCGCCGAGTCGGGAACGGAAGTCGACGCCGTCGCCTGCGACGTGGCCGACCGCGACGCGGTGGCCGCGCTGCTCGACGGCATCCCCGACCTGTCCGGCGTGATCCACGCGGCCGGCGTGCTCGAGGACGCCACCGCCGCCACCCTGAGCGCGGAGCAGTTGCACGCGGTTCTCCGCCCGAAGGTGGACGGCGCCTGGAATCTGCACGACCTCACCCGGGACCGCGACCTGTCGGCGTTCGTGCTGTTCTCCTCGGCGGCGGGTGTGCTCGGCGGCGCGGGACAGGCGAACTATGCGGCGGCGAACGTCTTCCTCGACGCACTCGCCCAGCACCGCCGCGCCCGCGGGCTGCCCGCGACATCCATGGCCTGGGGGCTGTGGGACCGGCCCAGCGGGATGACGTCCCATCTGAATGCGGCCGACCTGGACAGGTTGCAGCGCAACGGCATCGACACCATCAGCCCGGAGGCGGGGCTGGCGCTGTTCGACGCCGCACTCGCCGTGAACCGGCCGTTGATCGTGCCGGTCCGGCTGTCGACGCGCGCCTCCCGATCCGAGGGCGAGTCGCTGCCGCCGATCCTGCGCCGGGTGCTCGGGGTTCGTCGTCGCCGCGCCGCTGCCGCCGATTCCCCGACCGGACTGGCCGAGGAGTTGCGCGCACTGGACCCGGGAGAGCGGCACAGCCGGGTGCTCGACATCGTCACCACCCACGTGGCGGCCGTGCTCGGTCACGAAGGCAAGGAGGCGATCGACCCGGAACGTGCGTTCAAGCAACTCGGTTTCGACTCGCTGACCGCGGTGCAACTGCGCAATCAGCTGACGACCGCCACCGGTGTGCGACTGGCCGCGACGGTGGTGTTCGACCATCCCACCGCGGACGCGCTCACCCGGGAACTGGTGTCCCGACTGCTCGGGGACGAGGCGGCTCCGCAGCCGGCGGGCCCGACGCGGGCCCGGCGGGACGACGACCCGATCGTGATCGTCGGGATGGCGTGCCGCTACCCGGGCAAGGTGTACAGCCCGGAGGACCTGTGGCGGCTCGTCCGCGACGGTCGCAACGCGGTGGGCGCGTATCCGCACAACCGGGGCTGGAATCTCGACGAGGTGTACGACCCCGACCCGAACCGGCCCGGCACCACGTACATGAAGGAGGGTGGGTTCCTCTACGACGCAGACGAATTCGATGCCGCGTTCTTCGGTATCAGCCCCCGCGAGGCGATCGCGATGGACCCGCAGCACCGGCTGCTGCTCGAAAGCGCGTGGGAAGCGTTGGAACAGGCCGGGATCCAGCCGACCGCACCCGGGCTCACCGACACCGGTGTGTTCGTCGGGCTGATGGGCGGCGACTACGGCTTCCACCTGATGACGCAGCGCAACGTCGACGCCGAGGGCTATCTGATGACGGGGACCAGCAACAGCGTCGCGTCCGGCCGGATCTCCTACACGCTCGGCTTCACCGGTCCCGCGGTCACCGTGGACACGGCGTGCTCGTCGTCGCTGGTGGCGATGCATCTCGCGGCGCGGGCACTGCGCGACGGTGAATGCACGCTGGCGCTGGCCGGCGGCGCGACGGTGATGGCCACACCCGGTGTGCTGGTCGAGTTCAGCCGCCAGCGCGGGCTCGCCTCGGACGGGCGCTGCAAGCCGTTCTCCGACCGGGCCAACGGCACCGGCCTCAGCGAAGGCGCGGGAATGGTGGTGCTGGAACGGCTCAGCGACGCCCGGCGCAACGGGCACCGGGTGCTGGCGATCGTCCGCGGATCCGCGGTCAACCAGGACGGGGCGTCCAACGGGTTGACCGCCCCGAACGGGCCGTCCCAGGAACGCGTCATCCGCCAGGCTCTGGCCGACGCCGCGCTCGGCCCCACCGACATCGACGCCGTGGAGGCACACGGCACCGGCACCACGCTCGGCGACCCGATCGAGGCGCAGGCGCTGCTCGCCGCGTACGGGCAGGGCCGGGAGGGCCGGCCACTGTGGCTCGGTTCCGTCAAGTCGAACATCGGCCATTCCCAGGCGGCGGCGGGCGTCGCCGGCGTGATCAAGATGGTGATGGCGATGCGGCACGGGGTGCTGCCCCCGAGCCTGCACGGCGACGTCCCCACCCGGCACGTCGACTGGACCGCGGGCGAGGTGTCGCTGCTCGGCGAATCGGTTGCGTGGCCGGACACCGGGCGGCCCCGGCGGGCGGCCGTGTCGTCGTTCGGGATCAGCGGCACCAACTCGCACATGATCCTCGAGCAGCCACCCGAGGACGCGGTAGCGGAGGCCTCGCCGTCGTCGTCGCCACTGGTGTGGGTGCTCTCCGGAAAGACCGGCGACGCGTTGCGCGCGCAGGCCACCCGGTTGGCGGAATTCCTCGACACGACCGAGACCGAACTTCCGGACCCGGCCGACCTCGCCTATTCGCTGGCCACCACCCGATCCGGTTTCACGCATCGCGCCGCGGTGCTCGGGGAAACGCTGGACGACCTGCGCGACGGACTGGCTCGCATCGTCACGGAACGTCCCGGCGGCAACGTCGTCACCGGGACGAGCGCCCGCGGCAAGACTGCGTTCATGTTCACCGGCCAGGGCGCGCAGCGCATCGGCATGGGCCGCGGTCTCTACGACGCCTACCCGGTGTTCGCGACGGCGCTGGACGAGGTCTGCGCCGTCCTCGACGAGCACGTGGAAACCCCGGTGCGGCAGGTGATCTGGGACGAGGACGACGGCGCGAAGCTCGACAGCACCGAATACACCCAGCCCGCCCTGTTCGCGATCGAGGTCGCGCTGTACCGGCTGCTGCGGGAGTGGGGCATCACCCCCGACTACCTGATCGGCCATTCGATCGGCGAGATCACCGCGGCCCACGTCGCGGGCGTGTTCAGCCTGCCCGATGCGGCTGCCCTGGTCGGTGACCGGGGACGGTTGATGCAGTCCACCAAGCCGGGTCTGATGATCGCCGTCCGGGCACGCGAGGAGGACATCCTGCCGCGGATCGACGGCCGCGTCGATCTCGCGGCCGTCAACGGCGCCGAATCCGTGGTCCTCGCCGGCGGCGAACGCGACGTGCACGCCGTCGCCGCCGAACTGTCCGCCGCCGGACTGAAGACCACGAGCCTGCGGGTCGAGCGGGCCTTCCACTCGACCCTGATGGATCCGATCCTCGACCAGTTCACCGCCGTGCTGTCCAAGCTGACGGCGCAGCCGCCGAAGATCCCGGTCGTCTCCAACGTCACCGGACGCGTCGCCACCGCCGACGAACTCGTGTCGCCGGAGTACTGGACCCGGCACATCCGGCAGACGGTGCGGTTCCACGACGGTGTTCGCGCCCTCGACGAACTCGGTGTCACCCGCCTCGTCGAAGTCGGTCCCGGCGCGACCCTGGCGGCACTCGCCGCCGAGGTCGTCCCGAACACGATCGCCACGCTGCCCGGGCACGAGAACGAACCCCACGGGATCATCGCGGCGGTCGCCGCCGCGTACGTGCAGGGCGCACCGGTCGACTGGGATCGGGTGCTGCCCGGCCGGCGTCGCATCGCCCTGCCCACGTACGCATTCCAGCGCCGCTCCTACTGGCCGACGGCGGCCGCCCGGAACACCGGCGACCCGACCGAACTGGGGCTGACCGCGACCGATCATCCGCTGCTCGGTGCCGCGGTGACCCTCGACGACGACGCGATCCTGTTCACCGGACAGCTGTCGCTGCACCGGGATCCCTGGCTCGTGTCACCGTCGGTCGACGACGGCGACTCCCCGTCGGCGGGCGAGGCACAGATAGTGCTGCCCGCGGTGCCGGTCGAACTCGCCCTGCACGCGGCCCACCACGTCGGTCTCGACCACATCGACGAACTCACCCTGCACCATCCGCTCGTCCTCCCCACGTCGGGGCTGGCCTCGATCCGCGTCCTCGTGTCGCCGCCGGACACCACCGGGGCACGCACCGTCACCGTGTCGTCGAAGTCGGGCGACACCGACAGCCCGGACAGCTGGGTTCGGAACGCGTCGGCGAAGATCGACGACGTCGTCGGCTCGTCCACCACAGTGCCGCAACACGATCCGGGCGACACCGAAACCGAGGTGCGGCTCGGGGACGGCGTCGACACGAGCGGGTTCGGCATCCACCCGGTGCTGCTGCAGGCCGCGATCGAACCCCTCCTCGGGTGGGACGGCTGGCCGTCGACCTGGTCGGGAATCCGCCTGCACACCGTCGGCGCGGACGCGGTGACCGCCCGGTTCACGCCCGGCGACGACGGGAGGCATCGCGTCGCCGCCGTCGACCCCGCCGGTGAACCGGTGCTGACCGTCGAGGCGCTGCGCGTGGCGCAGAGGACGGACGACGGGGGCCGCCCGGCGTCGCTGCGACTGCACCGGAC
Organism: Rhodococcus sp. NPDC057529; assembly: GCF_042802055.1. Lineage (NCBI taxonomy): Bacteria > Bacillati > Actinomycetota > Actinomycetes > Mycobacteriales > Nocardiaceae > Rhodococcus > Rhodococcus sp. NPDC057529. The sequence continues at coordinate 300,022 of NZ_JBHVEY010000007.1, read as the reverse complement.
CGCCTGGATCCGGGTGGAGGCCGCGCCGTCCGGGCCTCGCGGACCGGTGGTCGTGCTCGGCGCCGACGGGTTCGGCGACCCGGGCATCGGATCGACGTTCCCGGGGTACCCCGACCTGGAGTCGTTGCGGACCGCGATGGAGTCCGGGCCGGACGAGGAGGACCGGCGTCCGTGGACGGTGCTGGTCGGGTGCGCGACCGACGGCGACCACGGTCCGGACGCGACCCACGAACTGTGCGCGCGCGTGCTGCGACTGCTGCAGGACTGGCAGGACGACGAGACGTTCGCCGACAACCCGCTCGTGATCGTGACCCGCAACGCCATGGTCACCGACGACGGGCACGACCACGACGCTCGCCCCGACCTCGCGGCCGCGGCGGTGTGGGGCCTGGTGGGCTCCGCGCAGAACGAGAACCCGGACCGGTTCGTGCTGATCGACCTCGACGACGCGTCGGACGCCGAGGCCGCGATCACGTCGGCACTGGCAAGCCGGGAACCGCAGGTGGCAGTCCGGAACGGCACGCTGTGCGCACCGCGGTTGCGGCGGATGCCCGCCGTCGACGAACCGACGACGTTCGATCCCGCCGGCACCGTGCTGGTCACCGGCGGCACCGGCACGGTCGGGTCGCTGATCGCCCACCACCTGGTGACCGGGCACGGGGCCCGGCACCTGCTACTGACCAGCAGGCGCGGACCCGACGCCGAGGGCAGCGGCCGGCTGCGCCGCGAACTGAGCGAACTGGGCGCCGAGGTGAGCATCGTCGCCTGCGACACCGCGGACGAGTCGGCGGTCGCCGGGTTGCTGGCGGGGATCCCGTCCGAGCATCCCCTGACGGCGGTGATCCATGCGGCAGGGGTGATCGACGACGGCACCCTGGCGTCGCTGACACCCGAGCGACTCGACACGGTGCTGCGGCCGAAGGTCGACGCGGCCTGGCACCTGCACCGGCTGACCGCGGACAGCGACCTGCGGGCGTTCGTCGTGTTCTCCTCGCTCGCCGGCATCCTCGGGGCCCCCGGGCAGGCGAACTACGCGGCCGCGAACATGTTCCTCGACGCGCTCGCCCACCACCGCCACGCCCTCGGGCTGCCCGGACTCTCGATCGCGTGGGGCATGTGGGCGACACCGAGCGCCATGACCGACAACCTCGGTGCCATCGACCTCGCCCGCGCCCGCCTCAGCGGGATGGTGCCGATGCCCGCAGCCGACGGCCTGGCGCTGTTCGACAGCGCGCTGGCGGCCGGTGCCCCCACCGTCGCGGCCGCGCGGTTCGACCACTCCGGTTCGGCCGCACCGTACGTTTCCCCACCGCTGCGGGGCCTGATCCGGGAATCGCGCCCGCACGCCGCGGGATCGGACTCGGTCGTGACCGGGCCGAACGGGTCGGGGCCGTCGGACTGGTCGCAGCGACTCGCCGACCTGTCGATCGCCGAGCAACGGCACCTGATGCTCGACCTCGTGCGGGGCGGGGCCGCCACCGTGCTCGGCTACGACGCGTCGGACTCGGTGGACCCCGACCAGGCGTTCAAGGAACTCGGCTTCGATTCACTCGCGGCCGTCGCGCTCCGCAACCATCTCGGCGCCGCCACGGGCCTGCGGCTGCCGCCGACCATGGTGTTCGACCACCCGAGTCCGCGGGCCGTCGCCGAGTTCCTGCGTTCGGAACTCGTTCCGGATCCGATGTCGGTGGCGCTCGCCGACGTCGACCGGCTTCGCGCCACCATCGCCGAACTCGGCGACGACGCCGAGGCGCGGTCGGCCATCGCGCAACGCCTCGGAAGCCTCCTGGCCGAGGTCGGAACGTCGGACGACGCGCATGCCGCCGCGGTCGACAAGATTCACGCCGCGACGAGTGAGGAGATCCTGGACCTGATCGATCGCGGTCTCTGACCGGGAACAGCGTGGGTGCTCGCCGCCGGGAACACCGCCCCCGCAGGCGATACGATCGTCGCCGTCACAGGCCTCGAAAGGAATCACACGCCCCATGCGCCGCACCCTTGCTCTGACCGCCCTCACCGTCTGCTCCGCGGCACTCCTCACCGCCTGCGGGGGTGGCGACACCGACACCGCAGCATCCGAGACGACGTCCGCCTCGGCGTCCGTGGCGGCGCGGACGACCGCCGCCACCGCCCCCGGCAGCCGCGTCTTCTCGGTCGCCGACGACCCGCAGACGGCCGCCGACTACCTGGCCTACCTGCGCGCGAACAACCAGACCGTCACCGACGACGACCTGGCGGTCCATCAGGCCGGCGAGATCTGCACCGCACTCGACGCGGGCAAGCCCCTCGATCAGGTGCGTGAGGAGTGGACGCCGATGCTCACCAACGACGGCGTCTACCCGTACATCATCGGCGCGATCACGCGGTACTGCCCGGACCACGAGAACGTCCTCAACTAGTAGGCGCTTCGCGCCCGTGCGTGGTTGACGAGTCTCTGCACTCGCCGGCCACGCACGGGCGGCGGAGCAGCCCTGTGGGAATACCTGGACGCAGCGGGTGTTACACACCATGAAGTAGTTGAACAATCAATTACCTGAGTACGAGGAGACACCCCATGCCAGCCGTGACGGTCGACAACATCCTTGCCCTGCCGCGTATCGACGCACCTGCTCCCGGCGCCGTCGACCGCCCGGTCCGTTCGCTCACCACCGCACCCGTCGGGTACGAGGGTGAAGGCTTCCCGGTGCGCCGCGCGTTCGCCGGCATCGACCTGCCGGCCCTCGACCCGTTCATCCACATGGACCAGATGGGCGAGGTCGACTACGCACCCGGTGAACCCAAGGGCACCCCCTGGCATCCGCACCGCGGCTTCGAGACGGTCACCTACATGATCGACGGCATCATGGAGCACCAGGATTCCAACGGCGGCGGCGGCACCATCGGTGGCGGCGACACCCAGTGGATGACCGCGGGCGGCGGCATCCTGCACATCGAGACCCCGCCCGAGCATCTGGTGACGAGCGGCGGCCTGTTCCACGGCGTCCAACTGTGGGTGAACCTGCCGCGCGACAACAAGATGGCCGCACCCCGCTACCAGGACATCACCGGCGCGAAGGTGGCCCTGCTGTCCTCGCCGGACGGCGGCGCCCTCGTTCGCGTGATCGCCGGTGACGTGGACGGTCACCACGGTCCCGGTTCCACCTACACGCCGATCAGCCTCGTCCACGCGACGGTCGCGCCGGGTGCGAGCCTGACGCTGCCGTGGAACCCCGAGTTCAACGCGCTCGCCTACGTCCTGGCGGGCGACGGACTCGTCGGTGCGGAGCGCCGTCCGATCCGCATGGGTCAGACGGCCGTCTTCGGACGCGGTGACACCCTGACGATCGCCGCCGCCGACACGCAGGATTCGCGGACCGAGTCGTTCGAGGTGTTCGTCCTCGGCGGCAAGCCGATCCGCGAGCCCGTCGCGATGGCCGGACCGTTCGTCATGAACACCAAGGCCGAGGTGCTGCAGGCGTTCGAGGACTTCCAGGCCGGTCGCCTGGGTTCCGTTCCCGCAGCGCACGAAACGCTCGCCTGACGGGTACGTGAGCGGCAAAGCGTGCGCGAGCACACTTTGCCGCTCACGTGCCGGAAGCCGCAGCGCGACAACCGGTCAGGGGCGCCGTATCTTCGCGTCGATGCGGTGGATGCGCAGGTCGTGCGGCGGGATCCGGAACGTCTCGACCACCCGGACCGTCGCGAGGGTGCGGCCGAGGAGTCCGGCGTCCAGGAGGTAGTCGACGGTGACGTCGTCGCCGTCGACCGTCCACACGCAGTCGCGGATCGCCCGGATCACCCGGTACTGGGGACCGCCGGACAGGCTTCGGCGCAGGTGGTTTCCGGAGAATGCCGTCTTCAGCCCCATCTCGTACCGCACGGCCCGGGGCTCGATGGGCACCGCGTTGCCGTCGTGGCTGAGCAACGCGTCCAGGTAGGCCCGGGCGACATCGACCTGTGTGTTCATCTCAGTAGTCGAACACTTCGGTCGCGGCGAGCACCAGCGTTTCCGCGTCGTCGCAGCTCGGTGCGGACGCCGCGACGGACGCCGTCAGCCGGTTGCCGATCTTGTCCCGTTCGCTCACCGGGCTCGACGGCAGGTTCGTGTCGAACACCGCCCCCGGATAGAAGTAGTAGTGGCAGTCGATCGCGTCCCGGAAGTAGGTGAACGTCTCGCCGTCGAGTTCGACGGTCTCGGGGCCGCCGGCCTGCGACGGTTCCGGCGACAGCGCCAGTTGCACGGACGCCTCGGCGCCGCCGCGGAGTGTCAGGAGGCATTCGTAGGGGCGGCTGCCGGGGGTGAACGTCTCGACGCCCCGCCCGGGCAGCTGCTCGACCACCCGGCACGGATCCTGTTGCGTGAGAGGGATGTCCGAAGGCGCAGATGCCGGGGACCCCAGCCTGCCCACGACCGAGCCGAGCACCGTGCGCGCCTCGGCGCAGTCGTCGCCGGCCGCGGAGTCGCCCGTCCCGCCTGCCCCGTCGAGGTACGACACGTGCCCCCAGCGACCGGGGGCAGCGCCGTCCGCCGCGCCGGGAACCGGCGGCAGCGAGAAGTAGAGGGTGCACGTGCCCGGGAATGCACCGACTGCGGGACGCACCTCGATTCCCGACGTCGTCACCCCCGCACCGGTTTCTTCGGTGGGTGCGCGTTCGCCGACCGTCACCTCGACCCAGACGGGGTTGGCGGGTGTGCCGCGGGGAGGCACCAATTCGGCGTGGCAGGTCGACAGGTCGCCGACGGGCCCGAACGCGGTGACCTGCCCGAACGAGGCGACCAGATCCCGGTCGAGCAGTCCGCACGGTGCGAGGTCGCGGGCCGCGGCGGCGACGGCCAGCTCCGCGCGGGTGTGCTCGCTGACCGGCAGGCCGTAGACGGGCTCGCCTGTCCCGGCGACACGCGGCGCCCCCGTGACGACGCCGGAACACGACACCAGCAGCACCGCGAAAACGGCGGCCACCAGTGGTGATACCACCGTCGCGCTGCGGCCCACCGCTGTCTCCTCACTCGGACTTCGAACCCCGGCACGCGGACGACGGTGCCCGGAGTACAGTGCTGAGTATGCAGCGCGCACTCCTCCTTGGTTGCCGCGACGGGGTCTGATCCAGACTGGCTTCCCGTCGCGGGGTTTCTCGTGCGCCGGTCGACACAGCCGTTGGACTCCCGACAGTCCACATCGAACCTGGAGATCAATCCCATGTCCCCCGCTGACGCCTTTACCTCCGGAACGCGCACCATCACGCCGCCTTCCAAGCCTGCTCCCTCCGATCAGCCGGAATGGAACACGCAGAAGAATTCGTCGATGCCGACGTTCCGCTACCGCTCCTTCTCCGAGGAAGTGGAGCCGGTGTCGCTGCCGGACCGCACGTGGCCCGACAAGATCATCGACCGCGCCCCGCAGTGGTGCGCCGTCGATCTCCGTGACGGCAACCAGGCGCTGATCGACCCGATGAGCCCCGCCCGCAAGCGCCGCATGTTCGAACTGCTGGTGCGGATGGGGTACAAGGAGATCGAGGTCGGCTTCCCGTCGGCGAGTCAGACGGACTTCGACTTCGTCCGCGAGATCATCGAAGACGGAGCGATTCCGGACGACGTCACCATCCAGGTGCTCACGCAGTCCCGGCCGGAACTGATCAAGCGCACGTTCGAGGCCTGTGAGGGCGCGAACAAGGTGATCGTCCACTTCTACAACTCGACGTCCGTCCTGCAGCGCCGGGTGGTGTTCAAGGCCGACCGCGAGGTGATCAAGAAGATCGCGACCGACGCGGCGACCCTGGCCCTCGAAGAGGCGAAGAAGTACCCGGACACGCAGTGGCGCTGGGAGTACTCCCCCGAGTCGTACACCGGTACGGAACTCGAGTACGCCAAGGAGGTGTGCGACGCCGTCACCGAGGTGCTGCAGCCGACGCCGCAGAACCCGGTGATCCTGAACCTGCCCGCCACCGTCGAGATGGCGACGCCGAACGTGTACGCCGACTCCATCGAGTGGATGCACCGCAACCTGGCCCGCCGCGACTCGGTCATTCTGTCGCTGCACCCCCACAACGACCGCGGCACCGGTGTGGCCGCCGCCGAGCTGGGTTACCAGGCCGGCGCCGACCGCATCGAGGGCTGCCTCTTCGGTAACGGCGAGCGCACCGGCAACGTCTGCCTGGTCACTCTCGGACTCAACATGTTCACCCGCGGCGTCGACCCGCAGATCGACTTCTCGAACATCGACGAGATCCGCCGCACCGTCGAGTACTGCAACCAGTTGCCCGTCCACGAGCGCCACCCGTATGGCGGCGACCTCGTGTACACGGCGTTCTCCGGCAGCCACCAGGACGCGATCAACAAGGGCCTGGACGCGATGAAGTTCGACGCCGACTCGCAGGACGCGGACGTCGACGACATCCTGTGGGCGGTCCCCTACCTGCCGATCGACCCGAAGGACGTGGGCCGCACGTACGAGGCCGTGATCCGCGTCAACTCGCAGTCCGGCAAGGGCGGCGTCGCGTACATCATGAAGGCCGATCACGGGCTGGTGCTGCCGCGTCGTCTGCAGATCGAGTTCTCGCAGGCCGTCCAGCGGATCACCGACGGCGAGGGCGGCGAGGTGTCGCCGAAGGAGATGTGGGACGTCTTCCACGAGGAGTACCTGGCTCCGATCACGCCGCTCGAGCGGATGAAGCAGAAGGTGACCGCGGCCGAGGAGGACGGCGGCACCGACTCCATCACCGCGACGGTGAAGGTCGACGGCAAGGAGCACGAGATCTCGGGTTCGGGCAACGGCCCGCTCGCCGCGTTCGTCGACGCGCTCGCCACGATCGACTTCGACGTGCGTGTCCTGGACTACTCGGAGCACGCCATGTCGGCAGGCGACGACGCCCAGGCGGCCGCGTACGTCGAGTGCGCGGTGACCGCTCCCGACGGACGGAACACCGTGGTCTGGGGTGTCGGCATCGCGACGTCGATCACCACCGCGTCGCTGCGCGCCGTCGTGTCGGCGGTCAACCGGGCGCACTGACCGCTTCCGCTCCACCGCTGCCGCAGGCGCGCATCACGCGCACCTGCGGCGGCGTCGTTTCCGGACCCTGTTTCGGGGCTCGGAAACGGCTCTCTCCGGGCAGCGGGTGACTACCCTGGTAACGGAGTCCACACCGGACCCGAACCGCCTCGGACCCTTCGGGGGGCGTCGTGAACCTGGCATTTCAACAGCATCTTCCGGTCCGTCCGTATCCGGCCCGGCGCCGCCCCAAGGGTGGCTTCTTCTACAAGATGATCACGACGACGGATCCCAAGGACCTGGGGATCCTGTACCTGATCACGTCGTTCGCGTTCTTCATGGCCGGCGGTCTGATGGCGCTGCTGATCCGCGGCGAACTCGCGGTCCCGGGTCTGCAGTTCCTGTCGAACGAGCAGTACAACCAGTTGTTCACGATGCACGGCACGATCATGCTGCTGCTGTATGCGACGCCGATCGTGTTCGGTTTCGCCAACTACATCCTGCCGCTGCAGATCGGCGCCCCCGACGTCGCGTTTCCCCGCCTCAACGCGTTCAGTTACTGGGCGTTCCTGTTCGGCGGGACCATCGCGATCGCGGGGTTCGTCACCCCGGGCGGTGCCGCGGACTTCGGCTGGACGGCGTACTCGCCGCTGACGAGCGCGCTGCATTCGCCGGGCGTCGGCGCCGACCTGTGGATCATGGGGCTGGCGCTGTCCGGCCTCGGCACCATCCTCGGCGGGGTCAACATGATCACCACCGTCATCTGCCTGCGGGCGCCGGGGATGACGATGTTCCGGATGCCGATCTTCACGTGGAACATCTTCGTCACCAGCATCCTGATCCTGGTCGCGTTCCCGATCCTCACGGCCGCGCTGATGGGTCTGTTCGTCGACCGGCACCTGGGCGGGAACCTGTACGACCCGGCGACCGGCGGCGTGCTGCTGTGGCAGCACCTGTTCTGGTTCTTCGGCCACCCGGAGGTGTACATCGTGGCGCTGCCGTTCTTCGGCATCGTCACGGAGGTGTTCCCGGTGTTCAGCCGCAAGCCGGTGTTCGGGTACAACGGGCTCGTCTACGCGACGATCGCGATCGCGGCCCTGTCGATCGCCGTGTGGGCGCACCACATGTACGCGACCGGCGCGGTGCTGCTGCCGTTCTTCTCGTTCATGACGTTCCTGATCGCGGTGCCCACCGGGGTGAAGATCTTCAACTGGGTCGGCACCATGTGGAAGGGTCAGCTGACGTTCGAGACCCCCATGCTGTTCTCGCTCGGTTTCCTCATCACGTTCATCTTCGGCGGCCTCACCGGCGTCATCCTCGCGAGCCCGCCGCTGGACTTCCACGTCACGGACAGCTACTTCGTGATCGCCCACTTCCACTACGTGCTGTTCGGGACGATCGTCTTCGCCACCTACGCCGGCATCTACTTCTGGTTCCCGAAGATGACCGGACGCATGCTCGACGAACGCCTCGGCAAGTGGCACTTCTGGACGACGTTCACCGGGTTCCACGGCACGTTCCTCGTCCAGCACTGGCTCGGCGCGGAGGGGATGCCGCGCCGCTACGCCGACTACCTGCCCTCGGACGGCTTCACCGTCCTCAACTCGGTGTCCACGGTGTTCGCGTTCGTCCTCGGGGCGTCGACGGTGCCGTTCGTCTGGAACGTCTTCAAGAGCTACCGGTACGGCGAGGTGGTGACGGTGGACGACCCGTGGGGTTTCGGCAACTCCCTCGAGTGGGCGACGAGCTGCCCGCCGCCGCGGCACAACTTCACCGAGCTGCCGCGCATCCGCTCCGAGCGGCCGGCGTTCGAACTGCACTATCCGCACATGGTCGACCGGATGCACCGCGAGGCGCACGTGGGATTGCGGGGCGCGGTGGCGCACGCGACCGAACCGGCCGCCGTCGACCCGAAGGTGAACCCTCGGTAACTTCGGTGTGAAAGTTCCCGTCGGCGAAAACAACTCGAAAAACCGGACGAAACCGACTCTGTGACAACGGGTTGCAGACAACTCGCCGAAGGACGCCCAGCTCGCCGGAATTCCGGTCTCCTTACTCTCTCGTAGGGTCGACACGCAAGTCCTTGAAGACTTGACAAGCGGATCGAGGCCTCGCAGAAGTTACGCGCGGGTACATATTTTCGACGTTATGCTCGCATTCCCCGAGCATCGGTCCTGCAACGACGCAGGTCCGACGATCGCGTTCGGGGCGCCCCTGGAGGTAGTCAAGCGGGTTGTGCAGGGGTGCACGTGTCCGCGAAGGCGGCACCCAGTCCTCGGCGGACATGGCCTTGGCCATCGAAACACTCTGCGGATCAATGAGTTTTACGGAAACGGAGCGATAACAGATGTTCAAGCGAATAGCGATAGTGAACCGCGGCGAGGCGGCCGTCCGCCTGATTCGTGCCGTGCGCGAACTGAACGCCGAGCACAACTACGGCATCCGCACGATCGCCCTGCACACCGAGGCGGAACGTCGCGCGATGTTCGTCCGGCAGGCCGACGAAGGTGTGTGCTTGCGCACAGTCAAGACCGGCACCGCCTACCTCGACCACACCGAGCTCGCCCGCGCGCTGCGCGAGAGCAAGGCCGACGCCGTGTGGGTCGGCTGGGGCTTCGTCGCCGAGGATCCCGCGTTCGTGGAGGTCTGCGACCAGCTCGGCATCACGTTCATCGGCCCGCCCGCCGAATCGATGCGCCTGCTCGGAGACAAGGTCGAGGCCAAGCTCCTCGCCGAGAAGGTGGAGGTCCCTGTCGCGCCGTGGAGCGGTGGCCCCGTCGCCACCCGCGCCGACGCCCGCCGTCACGCCCAGGCCATCGGCTACCCGCTCATCATCAAGGCCCGCTCCGGTGGTGGCGGACGCGGTATCCGCAAGGTGTGGTCGGAAGACGAACTCGAACTCGCGCTCGAACGCACCCAGGGTGAGGCCCAGCGGTCCTTCGGCGACCCCGTCGTGTTCATCGAGCGGCTCGTCACCGACGCCCGCCACGTCGAGGTCCAGGTCATCGCCGACAAGCACGGCAACGTCTGGGCTCCCGGCGTCCGCGACTGCTCCATCCAGCGCAAGAACCAGAAAGTGATCGAGGAGTCCAGCTCCCCGCTCCTCACCGACGAGCAGTCGCAGAACCTGCGCAGCGTCTCCGCCGACCTCGTGCGCGCTGCCGGTTACCACGGCGCCGCCACGGTCGAGTACCTGTACCAGCCGGAGCAGAAGTCCTTCACCTTCCTCGAGGTCAACACCCGGCTCCAGGTGGAGCACCCCATCACCGAGGCCACCACCGGCATCGACCTGGTGAAGCTGCAGATCCTCGTCGCGAACGGCGAGCCCCTGGTCGGCGACTGCCCGTCCGAGTTCGGTCACGCCGTCGAGGCCCGCCTCAACGCGGAGGACGCCGCCAACGGCTTCGCCCCCGCACCCGGCGCCGTGCAGCTGCTGAAGTTCCCGCTCGGCTCCGGTCTCCGCGTCGACACCGGCATCGCCCAGGGCGACGTCATCCCGCCCGACTACGACTCGATGGTCGCCAAGGTCATCGCCTGGGGTCGCGACCGGTCCGAGGCTCTCGCCCGGCTCCGCACCGCACTGCGCGAGACCACCGTCGTTTTGCAGGGCGGCACCACCACGAAGTCGTTCCTCCTCGAACTGCTCGACCGCGAAGAGGTCATCTCCGCGTCCGCGGACACCGGCTGGCTCGACCGCACCGGCGTCGGTAGCGTCACGACGCCCACCAAGGTGGCCGACGTCGCACTGATCGCCGCCGCCATCGACGTCTACGACGCCGAGGAGAAGCTCGAGCGGGAGGCGTTCCTCTCCTCCGCTCGCGGTGGACGCCCCCGCGCCGGCCACGCCATCGGCCGCAAGGTGGAGCTCAGCTACCAGGGTCAGGCCTACGGCCTCACCGTCACGCAGGTCGGCGCCCACACCTACCGCGTCGACGGCGACAGCCCCGACGTCGAGGTCGAGGTCGATCGGCTCAGCGAATTCGAGAGCCGCCTCGTCGTCGGCACCCGCCGCCACCACGTGGTGTCGGTCGCCGGCCGCGCCCAGTACCTCGTCGAGGTCGACGGCATCAGCCACCAGATCAGCCAGGACGAGGCCGGCGTCGTCCGCGCACCCGCCCCGGCGGTCGTGGTCGCGGTGCCCGTGTCCGTCGGCGACGAGGTCGAGGTCGGCGACACGCTGGTCGTCCTCGAGAGCATGAAGATGGAGACGGCCGTCCGTGCGCCCGTCGCGGGCCGGGTCCGCGAAGTCCTCGCGATGGTCAACTCCCAGGTCGACGCCGGAACCGCACTGCTGCGCGTCGAGGAGACCGCGGAGGAGTCCGCCGCTCCGAAGTCGCCGCGCGTCGAATTCGCGGTCGCCGTCCCCGCCTCGAAGGGCGACGTCCGCACCGACGCACTCGAGCAGATCGACGCCCTCGGCGCCCTGCTCACCGGTTACGACGTCAGCGCGAAGCGGGCCGGCGTGCTCCTCGCCGACTACGAGAAGCTTCGCGCCGAGATCGCCGGCGACGCGGACCTGGTGCAGGCGGAACTCGCCCTGCTGAACACGTTCGCCGACATCTGCGAGATCGGACGTAACCGTCCCACCGCAGCCGAGGAGGACGGTGACGAGCGCGTTCACAGCCCGCGCGAGCACTTCCACACCTACCTCCACACCCTCGACGTCGAACTCGAGGGTCTGCCGGAGTCGTTCACGACCCGGCTGTCGCGGGCGCTGCGTCACTACGACGTCACCGACCTCGAGCGCAACGGCGAGCTGGAGGAGGCGGTCTACCGCCTGTTCCTCGCGCAGCAGCGCATGGACAACCAGGTTCCCGTCATCGCCGCCCTGCTCGACCGGTGGCTGAACGACGGCAACGCTCCCGGCCGCGCACCCAGCGGACTCGGCGAGGTCCTGGACCGGCTCATCACCGCCACCCAGGTCCGTTACCCGGTGATCGGCAACGTCGCCCGCAACGTGCGGTTCCGGTTCTTCGACGAGCCGCAGATCCGCAAGGCCCGCGAGCAGGTCTACGACGGTGTCCGCGGCAGCCTCGAATACCTCGCCGAGAACCCCGGCGCGGCGGACTACCAGGAACGCCTCGAGGCCCTGGTCGCCACCCCGCAATCGCTGACCGAACTCCTCGGACAGCGGATCGCACGCAAGAGCACGACCGTCGGCCCACTGCTCGAGGTCGTCACCCGGCGCTACTACGACATCCGCACGCTCGAGGACGTCACCGCCTTCGAACGCAACGGACGCCGTTTCGTCACCGGCAACTTCGACCTGCTCGGCGAGCGCCTGAACCTGGTCTCCGCCGTCGGCGAGTACGCCGAACTGCCCGGCGCGCTCGACGAGATCGGTGCCGTCGCCTCGGAGAACCCCGAGAACCTCGTCCTCGACCTCTACCTGTCGTGGACGGCGCCGCCCGCCGACCCGGACACCATGTCCGAGGACCTCCGGAAGGCACTGACGGCGCTGCCGCTGGCCGCGACCTGCCGCCGCGTCACGGTGTCCGTCTTCGGCGGAACCGACGTCGACGTCCGCAAGTTCACCTACCGCCCGGACGCAGGCGTCCTCGCGGAGGAGAAGCTGATCCGGGACATGCACCCGCTCACCGGCCAGCGACTCGACCTGTGGCGTCTGAAGAACTTCGACGGCACCCGCCTCCCCGCGGCCGCCGAGACGTTCCTGTTCAACCTGGTCTCGCGCGACAACCCCACCGACGAACGCCTCATCGCGCTCGCCGAGGTCCGCGACATCACGCCGGTCCGCAACGAGGACGGCCAGGTCATCGGTGTTCCCGCCGCGGAACGCGTGCTGCAGTCGTGCCTCGACGGCATCCGCCGGGCGCAGGCCACGCGCGGCAGCAAGCGCAAGCTCGACGCCAACCGCGTCGTGCTGTACGTGTGGCCGAAGATCGACGTCCCCGTCGAGGATCTCGAGGCGTTCGCCCGGGTCGCGGCACCGCTCACCGCGGGCGCCGGCCTCGAGGAGATCACCGTGATCGCCCGCCTCCAGGGCGAGCCCGGCACGGAGTCGCGGGAGAAGGCTCTGCGCTTCTCCTACCGCACCGGCGCCGGTGTGGTCGTCAAGGTCACCGAACCGCCGACCGAGCCGCTGCAGCCGCTCGACGCGTACACGCAGAAGGTCCGCAGCTCCCGCGCCCGCGGCACCGTCTACCCGTACGAGCTGATCCCGCTGCTCACCGGCCGCGACGGCAGCTTCGTCGAGCACGACCTGGACGAGTCGGGCCAGCTGGTGCCCGTGGAGCGTCCGTTCGGCCAGAACAAGGCCGGCCTCGTCGTCGGTCTGGTCACGGCCCGCACCGACCGGCACCCCGAGGGCATGACCCGGGTCGCGCTGTTCGGTGACCCGACGAAGGCACTGGGTACCGTCGCGGAAGCCGAGTGCGCCCGCCTCGTCGCCGGTGTCGACCTGGCCGAGAAGCTGGGTGTTCCCGTCGAGTGGTTCGCGCTGTCGTCCGGCGCGACGATCTCCATGGACAGCGGCACCGAGAACATGGACTGGGTGTCTCGCGGTCTGCGTCGCCTCATCACGTTCACGCAGAACGGTGGCGAGGTCAACGTGATCGTGGCCGGCATCAACGTCGGCGCGCAGCCGTACTGGAACGCCGAAGCCACGATGCTGATGCACACCAAGGGCATCCTCGTCATGACGCCCGACAGCGCCATGGTGCTCACCGGCAAGAACTCGCTCGACTACTCGGGTGGCGTCTCGGCCGAGGACAACTTCGGCATCGGTGGTTACGACCGCGTGATGGGCCCCAACGGTGAGGCGCAGTACTGGGCGCCGAACCTGCCCGCCGCGTGCGAGATCCTGTTCGCACACTACGACCACGCGTACGTCGTTGCCGGAGAACGCTTCCCGCGCCGGGCGCAGACCAGCGACCCGATCGGGCGCGACGTGCGGTCCTTCCCGCACATCCACCCGTCCAGCGACTTCACCACGGTCGGCGACATCTTCTCCGCGGAGACGAACCCGGAACGCAAGAAGCCGTTCGACATTCGCACGGTGATGCGTTCGCTCGTCGACCAGGACCACACGGTGCTGGAGCGGTGGGCCGACATGGCGGACGCCGACACATCCGTCGTGTTCGACGCGCACCTCGGCGGATACCCGGTGAGCGTCATCGGCATCGAGTCGCGGGCCATCGCCCGTAAGGGATGGTCGCCGGCCAACGGTCCCGACCAGTGGACCGCGGGCACGCTGTTCCCGCAGTCGTCGAAGAAGACGGCCCGGGCGATCAACGCCGCCAGCGGCAGCCGCCCCCTGGTGGTGCTGGCCAACCTGTCCGGTTTCGACGGTTCCCCGGACTCGCTGCGGCACATCCAGCTCGAGTACGGCGCCGAGATCGGCCGCGCCATCGTCAATTTCGACGGCCCGATCGTGTTCTGCGTCGTGTCCCGCTACCACGGTGGCGCGTTCGTGGTGTTCTCCGGAGCACTGAACGACAACATGGAGGTGCTGGCGGTCGAGGGCTCGTTCGCCTCGGTCCTCGGTGGTGCCCCCGCCGCGGCCGTCGTGTTCACCCGTGAGGTCAACTCGCGGGTGGCGGCGGACCCGTCGATCCGGGAGCTCGAAGCCAACCTGGCGGGCGCCCAGACCGACGCCCAGCAGGCTCACCTGCGGGTGGAACTGGCGGCCCAGCAGGCCGCGGTGCGGAACGAGAAGCTCGGTGAGGTCGCGGCCGAGTTCGAGGCCGTGCACAACATCCAGCGGGCACAGCGGGTCGGCTCCGTCGACGCCGTCATCCCCGCCGTGGAGCTGCGTCCGTACATCATCGGTGCGGTCGAGCGCGGCATGCGCCGGGCGGTCGAAGCCGGCAAGTAGTTTCCACCCGAACGGCCGCGGCACCTACCCGGTGCCGCGGCCGTTCGGCGTTTCACCGGCCCTGGGCGCTGCAGTCGGCCTGCATTTCACCTGTTTCGGATGACGCGGGCGCCCTGACCCGGTGCGATAGTCAGCGCAGAGTGAATTCGACTGTGAATGGAGCGCTGCTATGGACTCTTTCTGGGACTTTCTCTGGGTGATCATCGTCACCTTCGGCTTCGTGGCCTACCTGATCCTGTTGTTCTCCATCATCACCGACCTGTTCCGCGACCATAAGACGTCGGGCTGGGTGAAGGCGATCTGGATCGTCTTCCTGTTCTTCGTCCCGCTGCTGACCGCGCTCGTGTATCTCATCACCCGGAGCAAGAGCATGGCCGAGCGGTCGATGGCGGCCGCGCAGGAGGCGAAGCAGGCGCAGGACAGCTACATCCGTTCCGTCGCAGGCAAGTCCTCGGCCGAGCAGATCGCGGACGCGAAGGCTCTCCTCGACGCCGGCACCATCACGCAGGAGGAATACGAGACGCTGAAGGCGAAAGCGCTGAGCAGCTGAGCGCCCGCCCCGACGAAGGCCCGCCCGCTCGGCGGGCCTTCTTCCGTTTCCGGCCCCTTCACTCCGCGATCCGGGCCGCGACGTCCCGGAACGCCTGCAGCACGGTGGCGACGGCGGGAACGTCGTCGGCCGCGGGTCTGCGCGCCAGTTCGTAGATGCGGGCGGCCCGCACCCCGGCCAGGGGAAGCTGGACCACGGCGCGGCTGGTCACCGCATGCCGGGCCAGCAGCGCCACGCCGTGACCGCCGGCGACGAGTTCCTCGATGACCCGGAAGTCGTTGATGCGCATCGCCACGTGCGGCTGCACACCGGTCGCGGCGGCCACCGACATCAGCACGTCGTCGACGGGGAACCCACCGCGCACACTGATCCACCGCTCGTCCGCCAGCTGGTCCGGGCGGACCGCATCCTGTCCGGCGAGCGGATGGCCGGGCGGCAGGATGAGGTCGATGGGCTCGCGCATCAGCGGCTCGGTCGTCACCCGCGGCGACGACGTGTCCGGGGCCCGCTCGTCGCGGTGGGTCAGCACCACGTCGTAATCGGCGAGCAGTGCGGGCACCGCGGCCGCGGGCAGGTCCTCGTCCCGCGCCTGCACATCCACCCCGCTGCCCGCGAGCGCGTCCAGCAGTCCGGGCAGCAGCAGCGCGGCACCGGACGGGAACAGCGCCACCCGCACCCGGCCGCGCGGCGAACCGCGGTAAGCGCTCATCTCCGCCGCCGCGCGGTCCAGGGCGGCCACGACGTCGTCGGCGCGGACGACGAGGGCCTGACCGGCATCGGTGAGCCGCAGCCGGCGGCCCGCAGGCTCGAGCAGCGTCACCCCGGCCTCCCGCGAGAGGATCTTGAGCTGCTGCGACACCGCCGACGGCGTCATCGACAACGCCCGCGCGGTCGCCGCCACCGTCCCGCGATCCGCCAGCTCGCGGAGCACACGCAACCGGGTCGCGTCCATGTAGCAAAACTACATCGATGGTGCACTTTTATGCGCTTGTCCTGATTGTTTCCCGCCCTCACGATGGAAGGCATGACCTCCCGCGACCGGCTGCTCGGACTCACCGTCGTCGTGCTCTGGGGGCTCAACTTCCTCGCCATCCGCGCCGGCCTCGACCACTTCCCTCCGTTCTTCTTCGCGGCGCTGCGATTCTTCGTCATCGCGATCCCGGTGATCCTGTTCGTTCCCCGTCCACAGGTCCCGCCGAAGTGGCTGCTCGTGTACGGCCTCGGGTTCGGCGTCGGCCAGTTCGCGTTCCTGTTCTGGGCCATGCACGTCGGGATGCCGACCGGGCTGGCGTCGCTGGTGCTGCAGTCCTCGGCGCCGTTCACGGTGCTCCTCGGCGCAGTCCTGCTGCGGGAGCGGCTGCGGCCGACGCAGGTGGGCGGACTGATCGTGGCGATGGCCGGGATGACCCTCATCGGCTGGGACCGCGCCCAGCACGCCGCGCTGCTGCCGGTGGCCCTCACCCTGCTCGCGGGACTGTCGTGGGCGCTGGGCAACATCGGCAACCGCAAGGCCGCGTCGGACCAGCCGATGCGCCTGATGCTGTGGATGTGCGTCATTCCGCCGCTGCCGATGCTGGCGCTGTCGCTCGGGGTGGAGGGCCCGTCGGCGGGCTGGGACTCCCTGACGTCCTCGCTGCACGGCACCGGCCCGCAGGCGCTCGCGGGCCTCGCCTACATCGTGATCCTCGGCACGGTCGCGGGCTCCGGTCTGTGGACGGCGCTGCTCAGCCGCTACCCCGCCGGGACGGTCGCGCCGTTCTCGCTGCTGGTCCCGATCGTCGGGATCGGGGCGTCCTGGCTGGTGCTGCACGAGGAGCCGAGCGCCCTGTCGCTGATCGGCGGGGCCGTCGTCATCGCCGGTGCCGCCGCCACCCAGGTGAGCGCCACAGTGCGCCCGAGCGCACTTTCGCACTCACGTGCGCCCGCGCGAGTCGGCGTCTGACCGGACCCTGTGCAAAACTCGCGGAGTGAGTACTGGAACTGGGATCACGACGCGCGGCAAGGTCGCCCTGCGCGCAGCGGCCGCGGCCTCGTGGGCGTCGCAGAAGGCCGGCCGCGGCAAGGGCTCGATGATCGGCGGCCTGATCGCCCTCAAGATCGACCCCACACTGATGGAACAGCTCGGCGCACACCGGCGCACCGCGGTGATCACCGGCACCAACGGCAAGTCCACCACCACCCGGATGACCGCGGCGGCGCTGTCCACCCTCGGTGAGGTCGCGACGCAGGCGGACGGCGCCAACATGGACGCCGGCATCGTCGCGGCGCTCAGCACCCGCGTCCACGCGCCCCTCGCCGCCCTCGAGGTCGACGAACTGCACGTCCCGCACGTCAGCGACGCCGTCAACCCCGAAGCCCTCGTTCTGCTCAACCTCAGCCGCGACCAGCTCGACCGCGTCGGCGAGATCAACATGATCGAACGCAAACTCCGCGCCTGCGTCGCCGCGCACCCGGAGTCCGTCGTGATCGCCAACTGCGACGACGTCCTCGTCACCTCGGTCGCCTACGACGCCAAGAACGTCGTCTGGGTCGCCGCGGGCGGCGGCTGGGCCAGCGACGCCGCCAGCTGTCCGCGCACCGGCGAACCCATCGTCTGGGAGGGCTCGCACTGGCGCAGCACCGGCTCCGACTTCGCGCGCCCCACCCCCGACTGGTGGCTGGACGACGAAAACCTGTACGGGCCCGACGGTCTGAAGATCCCGATGACGCTCGCCCTGCCCGGGCGCGCCAACCGTGGCAACGCCGCGCAGGCCGTCGCGGCGGCCGTCGCGATGGGCGCGAAGGCGGAGGACGCGGTCGCCGCCGCGGCCACCGTGCGAGAGGTCGCGGGCCGCTACAGCACCGTCGAGGTCGGATCGCACTCCGTGCACATGCTGCTCGCCAAGAACCCCGCCGGCTGGCAGGAAGCGCTGTCGATGATCGACCCCACCGTCGACGGGCTCGTGATCGCCGTCAACGGGCAGGTCCCCGACGGCGAGGACCTGTCCTGGCTGTGGGACGTGCGGTTCGAGCACTTCGAAGGCGTCAAGGTGGTGGCGGCCGGCGAACGCGGCACCGACCTGGCCGTCCGCCTCACCTACGCCGGTGTCGAGCACACACTCGACCCGAACCCGTTGCGGGCCATCGCGTCCTGCCCACCCGGACGCGTCGAGGTGCTCGCCAACTACACCGCTTTCCGCGACCTCAACACCGCCATCGCGAAGGAGGCGCGCAATGCCTGACTCGACCGTCCGCATCGGCCTGGTGCTGCCCGACGTGATGGGCACCTACGGCGACGGCGGCAACGCCCTGATCCTCCGGCAACGGCTGCGGATGCGCGGCTACGACGCGGAGATCGTCGAGATCACCCTGAACGACCCGGTCCCGGAGTCCCTCGACGTGTACACGCTCGGCGGCGCCGAGGACTCCGCGCAGCGCCTCGCCACCCGGCACCTCGCCAAGTACCCCGGACTGCAGAAGGCCGCCGAACGCGGCGCCCCCGTCCTGGCGATCTGCGCCGCCATCCAGGTGCTCGGCAACTGGTACGAGACGTCGAGCGGCGAACGCGTCGACGGTGTGTCGATGCTCGACGTCACCACGTCCCCGCAGGCGACGCGGTCCATCGGCGAGGTGATCACGACACCACAAATGGACGGCTTGACGCAGCCGCTGACGGGGTTCGAAAACCACCGCGGCGGAACCACACTCGGCGCCGACGCCCGCGGCCTCGCCCGGGTCACGCACGGCGTCGGCAACGGCGTCGGGGACGGGCTCGAAGGCGTCGTGCAGGGTTCCGTGATCGGCACGTACATGCACGGACCCGCGCTCGCCCGCAACCCCGAACTCGCCGACCTGCTGTTGAAGCGGGCGCTGGGCGTCGACAAACTCGCGCCCCTCGACCTGCCCGAGGTCGAGCAGCTGCGCCGGGAGCGCCTGCGCGTCTAGGCACGTGAGCGGCAAAGCGTCGTCCCGCACTCTTTCCCACTCACCTGCGCAGGTGAGTGGGAAAGAGTCCCCGGGCACGCTTTCTCACTCACGTGGGCAGGCGGGACAGCGGTGCGTCGTGTCGGCCCAGCCCTCGCGGACCAGCACCCGGCGCACCTCCTCGAACACCCCGCACGGGTCGCGGGTCGTCTCGTCCCACCCGTAGACCAACCGCGGACGGTCGGCGAGTTCCGCGGCATTGTCACGCCGACGGTCACGGAAGCGGGACTGCCGGCCGCTGTGGTACTGCTGCCCGTCGAGCCGGACGATCAGCGGGACTCCCGTCGGGCTGTAGTCGACGTCCTCGTACAGAATGCGGCCGTCCACGACGTGCGGCATCTGGCGTTTCCCCGTCGGCAGTCCGTGCGACCTTTCGACGTCGAGCGCGTACCGGTGCTCGAGGACGGATTGGACGCCGTCGCCGAGCAGCGTCACGGCGTCGGCGATGTCGGTCGCGTGCCGGTACGGGCGCCGCAGCTCCAGCTTCCGGCGGAGGGCGTCGACGTGAACCTTGCCGTTGGTCGCAGCTTCGATCAATTGCGCGGCCGCTTCCTTCGGGGTTGGCTCGGACGCGGCGAGGTCGATGATCGTATCGGCCTTCGACGTTCGGGGTTGGCGGAACGGGACGGCGATGTGCCCGAATGCCCGGGACCGATGGACCACGACGCCGCCGTAGAGAAGCGCGGCGGACAGGGTCATCGGGCGCGTGAGCGGGCCGTTGGTCACCGCGATGACCCGGGGTAGCACCCTCAACCATTGGCCGGTGACCACCCGGTGCCGCAGCGCGGTGGCACTGACGCCGTGCGCCCCCAGTTGTGCCGTGGTGACGACGCCGTCCTGGGCGTCGAGTAGTGCTTGCCAAGTGTCGTGTTCCATGCCGGAAACGGTGTCGGCCCGCCCCGACACGGATCGGTCCTGCAGACCCAGTTATCCACAGGCTGTGCATAACCCGGGTGAGTGGCAAAGCGTCACGGGGCACACTTTGCCGCTCACGTATCAGCGCAACCGGACAGTTGCATAAAGTGAGCGACATGTGCAACCATAGAGTTGCAGAAAAGCCCGCGAGGAAGGTGGCCGTCATGGACGCATCGAGCAGCATCACCCGGACCGTTGTCGTGAACGCCCCGAGATCGGCGGTGTGGGCGGCGATCACGGATCCCGACAAGATCAGTCAGTGGTTCGGGCAGCGCACGTCGCTCGATCTCAGCGTCGGCGGCGAGGCCGCGTTCACGTGGGACGAGCACGGCACCGCCCGCGCCGTCGTGACGGAGGTGGACGAACCGAACGCGTTCGGCTTCCGCTGGGCCGCCGACATCGACGCCGACCCGGTGATCGGCAACTCGACTGTGGTGCGGTTCACGCTGTCCGAGCACGCCGCAGGCACCGAACTGACGGTCGTCGAAACCGGATTCGACACCCTCGACCGCGACGTCGCCGACCAGAAGCGGGCCCGCGAGGCCAACGTCCAGGGCTGGCACGCCGAACTCGACGAACTGGTCGCGTACCTGCACGGCGTGAAGGCATGACGGTGGGCACGTATGCCGAATTGGCCTCGGTGTTCGCGGCGCTGTCCGACGAGACTCGCTGGGAGATCCTGGCCGAGCTGGGGCGATCAGACCAGTCGGCGTCGTCGCTGGCCACGCGGCTTCCGGTGTCGCGGCAGGCCATCGCGAAGCACCTGACCGCGCTGCAGGCGTGCGGGCTGGTCGAGTCGGTGAAGGTGGGCCGCGAGATCCGCTACCGCGCGCTGGGCGCCGAACTGAACAAGACGGCGCGGACGCTGGAGCGGATCGGGGCCGAGTGGGACCGTCGACTGGCGGCGATCAAGGCGATCGCGGAATCGATGGAGGAGTAAAGACCCCCAGACAGGGGTTCGGCCGGGAATGCTTCTGCATTCTCGGCCGGATCTCTGCTTCTCGAGTTTTCTCTGCTCACAGGTACATTTCCTCGATCCGCATCACTGACGATACACGCGAGTGATCTACGTCACAAGGGGTTCCATCGGACTTTTCTTCGCCCGATCGTGCCCGGGCAGGGCCAGGGACACCGTGAACACCAGGACCGCCAGCACGGCGCACACCCCGTAGGCGATCGAGAATCCGGCGGCGGACGCGACCCCGCCCACCATGCTCGCCGCCAGGACGGTCGCGACGACCGCGCTGCACGTGGTCGTGCCCATCGTCCGCAACAGCACGTTGACGCCGTTGGCCGCCGCCATCTGCGTGGACGGCACCGCCCGGACGATCAGCATCGGCAGCGTGCTGTACACCAGCGCCGTTCCGATGGCTGCGACGGCGAGCGCCGCGATCACCAGCCACAGCTCCTTGTGCGGCACGGTGTGCAGTGCGTAGCCGAGCACGAGGAAGATCGCCCCCGACAGAATCGTCACCTTGGATCCGTAGCGCTCGGACACCCGAGCGCCGACCTGCGCGAAGACGATCATCGACAGACTCGTCGGGAGCTGGCACACCGCGGCCTGGAGAATCGTCAGGCCGTAGCCGGCGTCGCCGCGGGGCGCCTGCAGCAACTGGGTGGTGATGAGCGCGTTCCCGTAGAACGAGAACCCGACGAGCAGCGCCATGACGTGGGGCAGCAGCACCGACCGACGCGCCGACACCCGCAGGTCCACGAGCGGGTTCCGGTTGCGCAGCTGCTGATATCCCCACAGCGCGAACAGGAACACCGCGGACCCGAACATGCCGAGCACCGCGGGACTTCCCCAGCCCCACGAGCTGCCCTGGGTGATCGGGACGAGCAGGCAGACGAGCGCGGCAGTGAGACCGACGGCGCCGACCCCGTCGAACCGCCCGCCCGACCGCACCTCCGACTCGCGGATGAACAGGGCGGCGGCGAGGGTGACCCCGAGCCCGATTGCCGCGACGACCCAGAAGAGGACGTGCCAGTTGGAGTATTCGGCGACGGCGGCCGCGAACGGCAGTCCGAGGGCGGTGCCGATCCCGAGCGTCGAACTCATCATGGCGATGGCGCCGTTGACCTTCTCGCGCGGCAGTTCGTCGCGGAGGATCGAGATTCCGACCGGGATGACGGCGGCGCCCGCCCCCTGCAGGCCCCGCGCGAAGATCAGGACGGCGATGTCGGACGTCACGGCGCAGATCAACGCGCCGATCGTCATGAAGGCGAACGCGACGAGAAGCATCCGCTTCTTGCCGACCATGTCGGCGAGCCTGCCGAAGATCGGGGTGATGACCGCGCCGACCAGGAGTGTGGTGGTGATCAGCCAGGACACCGCTGTCTGACTCGCGCCGGTGAACATCGGCATGCTGGGCAGGAGGGGCACCATGACTGTCTGCAGGACGGCCTGGAACACACCCGCGAACGCGAGAATCGGGAAGAGGTAACGCGATCCGTCGGCCGGCGCGGGTTGCGCGCCCGGGTGATCCGCGAGCGCCGAGAGCGGGCGGGGCAACGAGATCGTCAAATGTCACCCCTCGCGCAGCTGGTAAATGATTGTTCACCACATTAGGTGAACAATCATTTACCCCGCAAGCCGGACAATCCGCCCTCAGCCGTCGAGCAACTCCTGCACCAGCGGGGCGTAATGCGCCACCACCTCGTCGGGCGTGCCCGTCGCGTGCTCCTGCATCATCTTGCGGCGCATGACGGCGAGGCCCGTCAACATCGACATCACCAGTTCCGCGCGCAACCGGCCGTCCGGTCCGGGCAGCCGCTCCGCCAGCGTGTCGATCATCTGCGTCGAATAGTTGGCCCGCAGCTTCCGGCTGCCCTCCTCGCTCGGCCCGCTCATGAAGAGGATGTTCAGCGACAGCGGCTTGTACGGTTCGAGCGGCCGCGCGAACATCGACACCATCCGCTCACCGAGGCCGTCCAGCGGACCGCTGAACAGCACCTCCGCGGCAGAGCGGAAGTCGACGAGCGCGTCGAACAGCTGCTCCTTCGACCCGAAGTACTTGATGATCAGCGGAGCGCTGACCCCCGCGTCCTCCGCGATGTCCTTGAGCGTGATTTCTCGGTACGGGCGCGTCGCGAACGCCCGCCCCGCAGCGTCGACGATCAGCGACCGCGACTGCTCCGCCGTCCTCTTCACGGGCGCCGCCGTGCCCGGATCCGACGTCACAGCGTGCGTCTCCCCGACAACGCCCGGCCCAGCGTGAGCTCGTCGGCGAACTCGAGATCGCCGCCCATCGGCAGACCCGACGCGAGCCGGCTGACCGTGAGACCGGGGAAGTCCCGCAGCATCCGCACCAGATACGTCGCGGTGGCCTCACCCTCGGTGTTGGGGTCGGTCGCGATGATCACCTCGGAGACGTCGACGCCGTCCTCCTGATTGCCGATGCGCGCGAGCAACTCCCGGATCCGCAGCTGGTCGGGACCCACCCCGGACAGCGGATCCAGCGCACCGCCCAGAACGTGATAGCGGCCCTTGAACTCGCGGGTGCGCTCCACGGCCTGGACGTCCTTCGGCTCCTCGACCACACAGATCACCGTCCGGTCACGACGCGGATCGGCGCAGATGCGGCAGTGCTCCTTGTCGGACACCGTGCCGCACACCACGCAGAACTGGACGCCGTCACGCACCCGCTGCAGCGCGTTCTTGAGCCGGTCGATCTCCGGCGGCTCGACGCTGAGCAGGTGGAACGCGATGCGCTGCGCGCTCTTCGGCCCGACGCCGGGCAGCTTGCCCAGCTCGTCGATCAGATCCTGAACCGGACCTTCGTACACGCCGCGCCTCTAGAAACCGGGGAGGCCCGGCAGGCCGCCCCCACCGAATCCACCCGCGAGCGGACCGAGCTTCTGCGCCGCGATCTCCTGCGCCTTGCTCGACGCGTCCTCGATCGCACCGATCACGAGGTCCTGCAGAGTCTCCACGTCGTCGGGATCGACGACCTTCGGATCGATCTTCAGACCGACCACTTCACCTGTCCCCTTGACCGTCGCGGTCACGAGTCCGCCACCGGCCTGCCCGGTGACCTCGGCCTCGGCCATCTCCTGCTGCGCGGCCATCAGCTGCTGCTGCATCTGCTGTGCCTGCGCGAGGAGCTGCGACATGTCGGGTTGTCCACCTGGTTGCACTGACGTGGTCCTTTCTGCTGTTTCCCCTGCCAGCGTAGACCGTGACCGTCAGCGCGGTCCGGCGCCGACGCCGTCGTGGGACTCCCGTCGACGGCGCCGGAGCGCACGGGACCCGGATCAGCCGAGTTCGCGCTCGAGGTTCGCCAGCACCTGCCCCTGGATCTTCTTCAGACCCAGCGGGGCGAACGTCTTCTCGAAGAAGCCGCCGATGCCGCCCGCACCCTTCCACTCGGTGGTCGTGGTGACCGTCGACCCGCTGCCGCTCGGCGCGACGACCCAGGTGGTGACGAGCGACGAGTTCGCGTCCGTCTCGGTGATCGTGTTGCCCGCCACGGTGACCGTGGCCTTGATGTCGCGGGACCGCTTCTCGGTGGCCTTCAGCGTCCACTGCGCGACGGTGCCGGCGCCCTGCCCGCCCTCGAGGACGCGGTAGTCCAGGTACTGCTCCGAGAGGATGCGCGGACGCACCGTCTCGTAGTCCGTCAAAGCCGCGAGCGCCTTCTCCGGTGTGGCTGCGACGGTGATCGAACTGCTCGCGCTGACCTGGCCCACTGTTCTGACTCCTCTTGTACGATTTGTACGAAACTGCTTCCTCCTCCCATCCTGCCTTCCGTTCGCGAGTCCGGGCGATGACGTGGCAATCTATTGTGAGGTAGCTCACTTCGGCATGGCCGCGACCCGCACATTGATGAGACATTTGTGTGAATCTTGGGTCGCGCGCGCCGATATGCGTGGCTTGAACCCTCGGAGAGGGATAGCGTCAAGGTGTGGCTGCCTCTTCGGTTGAACTACTGAAAAGCATGCGGGAGGGTGGACGCCCCTTCCGTGCGCATCGCACTCTGCCCGTCACGGGAATCGACGCTCACCGCGCCGGCGTCCAGCGCCTCCTCGCGTCCTACCGTGCGATTCCCACGGACGCCACGGTGCGCCTCGCGAAGAAGACGTCCAACCTGTTCCGGGCCCGGGCACAGACCAGTGCACCCGGCCTCGACGTCTCCGGCCTCGGCGGCGTCATCTCCGTCGACCCGCAGGCCCGGACCGCGGACGTCGCCGGAATGTGCACCTACGAGGACCTGGTGGACGCCACCCTGCCGTATGGGCTGGCGCCGCTGGTGGTTCCGCAGCTCAAGACCATCACCCTCGGTGGCGCGGTCACCGGCCTCGGCATCGAGTCGACGTCGTTCCGCAGCGGGCTCCCCCACGAATCGGTCCTCGAGATCGACGTCCTCACCGGCAACGGCGACATCGTCACCGCGACACCGGAAGGCGAGAACTCCGACCTGTTCTGGGGGTTCCCCAACTCGTACGGAACCCTCGGCTACTCGACGCGTCTGCGCATCCAGCTCGAACCCGTCAAACGGTATGTGGCACTGCGGCATCTGCGTTTCGACTCACTGGACGAGCTGCAGGCGGCGATGGATCGGATCGTCACCGACCGCGTCCACGACGGCATCCCCGTCGACTACCTGGACGGCGTCGTCTTCACCGAGTCCGAGAGTTACCTGACACTGGGCCACCAGACCGACGAGGGCGGACCCGTCAGCGACTACACCGGGCAGAACATCTTCTACCGGTCCATCCAGCACAGCTCCGTGAACCACCCCAAAACGGACAAACTCACCATCCGAGACTACCTGTGGCGCTGGGACACCGACTGGTTCTGGTGCTCGCGCGCCTTCGGCGCCCAGAACCCCACCATCCGCAAGCTGTGGCCGAAGAAGCTCCTCCGCAGCAGCTTCTACTGGAAGCTCATCGCCCTCGACCACAAGTACGACATCGGCGACCGACTCGAGAAGCGCAAGGGCAACCCGCCACGGGAACGCGTCGTGCAGGACGTCGAAGTGCCCATCGAGCGCACCGCGGACTTCGTCCGGTGGTTCCTCGACGAGATCCCCATCGAACCGCTGTGGCTGTGCCCGTTGCGCTTGCGCGAACCCGCCCCCGCAGGCGCGTCGTCGCAGCGCCCCTGGCCCCTCTACCCTCTCGAACCGAAACGCACGTACGTGAACATCGGCTTCTGGTCCTCGGTACCCATCGTCCCGGGCCGGCCCGAGGGGGCGGCGAATCGGCTGATCGAAGACAAGGTCAGCGACTTCGACGGACACAAGTCCCTCTACTCCGATTCGTACTATTCACGAGAAGACTTCGAACGCCTCTACTACGGCGGCGATCGATACACGGAACTGAAAAAACGCTACGACCCCAAAACACGATTACTGGACCTTTTCTCCAAGGCGGTGCAACGTCGATGACAACCCTGAAAGCTTCACGCTCGCAAGACCACAAGCTGACCATCGCAGAGATTCTCGAAACTCTGTCCGACGGCATGCTCCCCCTGCGGTTCTCCGCCTACGACGGCAGCGCCGCCGGCCCGGAGGACGCCCCGTACGGGCTGCACCTCAAGACGACCAGGGGCACCACCTACCTGGCGACCGCCCCCGGCGACCTCGGCATGGCCCGGGCCTACGTGTCCGGCGACCTCGAGGCCCGCGGCGTTCACCCCGGCGACCCGTACGAGATCCTCCGCGTCATGGGCGACGAACTGCACTTCCGTCGACCGTCCGCTCTCACACTCGCCGCCATCACCCGCTCGCTCGGCTGGGATCTGCTGCGCCCCATCGCCCCTCCCCCGCAGGAGCACCTCCCGCGGTGGCGGCGGGTCGCGGAAGGACTGCGGCACTCCAAGTCCCGCGACGCCGAGGTCATCCACCACCACTACGACGTCTCGAACACCTTCTACGAGTACGTCCTCGGCCCCTCCATGACGTACACATGCGCGTGTTACGAGAACGCCGAGCAGACCCTCGAGGAGGCACAGGAAAACAAGTACCGCCTCGTCTTCGAGAAGCTCGGCCTCCAGCCCGGCGACCGCCTGCTCGACATCGGGTGCGGCTGGGGATCGATGGTCCGGTTCGCCGCGCGCCGCGGCGTCAAGGTCATCGGCGTCACCCTGTCCCGCGAACAGGCCGAATGGGCGCAGAAGGCCATCGCCGAAGAGGGGTTGTCCGACCTCGCCGAGGTCCGGTTCTCCGACTACCGCGACGTCCCCGAGACCGGCTTCGACGCCATCTCTTCCATCGGCCTCACCGAGCACATCGGCGTCGGCAACTACCCCGCCTACTTCGTACTGCTGCAGAGCAAACTCCGCGAAGGCGGCCGCCTCCTCAACCACTGCATCACCCGCCCCGACAACCAGAGTCAGGCCCGCGCAGGCGGATTCATCGACCGGTACGTGTTCCCCGACGGCGAACTCACCGGCTCCGGACGCATCATCTCCGAGATCCAGAACGTCGGACTCGAGGTGCGGCACGAGGAGAACCTGCGCGAACACTACGCCCTCACCCTCGCCGGATGGTGCCAGAACCTGGTCGACAACTGGGACGCCTGCGTCGAAGAGGTCGGGGAAGGCACCGCGCGCGTGTGGGGCCTCTACATGGCCGGGTCGCGGCTCGGCTTCGAACGCAACGTCGTTCAGCTGCACCAGGTCCTCGCCGTCAAGCTCGGGCCGAAGGGCGAGGCGCACGTCCCGCTCCGGCCGTGGTGGAAGTAGGCGGCTCCGCCGCCCGTGAGTGGTTAAGGAGTCTGTGCACTCCTTGACCACTCACAGGCCGGGCACGGCCTCTCGCCGGGCCTGCTCCACCCCTCCCGCACCAGCACGGTCTCCACTTCCTGGGCCACGACGCACGGATTTTTCGTCACCTCGTCGAACCCGTAGACCAGTCGCGGCCGGCCCTGCAGTTCCGCCGCGTTGTCGCGTCGGCGGTCCCGGAACGCGACCTCCGCCATGGCATGCGCGCGGCGACCGTCGAGTCGGACGATGAGCGGCACACCGTGATCGGAGTAGTCGCAGTCCTCGAAGAGGGTGCGCCCGTCCACGACCACCGGTGACTGCCGCCGCGCCCGTGGGAGCCCGTGCGCGTCCTCGACGTCGGTGGCATAGCGGTACTCGAGCACCGACTGGACGCCGTCGGCGAGCAGTCGCACCGCGTCCACGAGCGCCTTGCCGTACCGACGTGGTCGCCGCTCCTCCATGCGTCGCCGGATGTCGCGCAGTGGGATCCGGGCATTGGTCACGAGAGCGATGAGTCTCGTGAAAGCGTCCCGCGCCGTCGGTTCGGCGATCGCCACATCCAGCGCCGTGTCCGCCCTCGACGTCCGAGGCTGGTCCGTGTCTACGGCAATGTAATCGTGCGCCCGCGACCGGTGCACGATGACTCCCGGATGCACGACAGTTCCTTCCCGGTGGCACAGACTGACCGACGCGAGGCCCGCACCGACAACGGTCGGCGGCTGGGTGATAGCCGATCTTCCGTAGGGAACGGTGATGTGCACGGGGCGTGCGGGATCGACACGAATCATGTGCCATTCCTCGGCGGCAGTGTGGTGGCTGAGGACTGCGCCCTTGCCTCCGAAGAGCAACGCGGCTTCCAGTGCCATCTCCCGAGTGATCGGTCCGTTGCTCACCGAATAGACACCGTGGAGCACTGCTTGCCATCGACCGGATTCGACGCGGTGCCGAACCCTGCTGCGGGGAAACCCGAGGGCGTGGAGTTGCGTGTGGGTGATCAGGCCGAACTGCGCGTCGGCGACGTCTTTCAGGGCGGCGAATTGCGTGGAGGTCATACCGGGCACGGTCACCGAGACCCCCGACGGGTCTCGGTGTCGCACCTGGGGAAATGAATTGCCCTGTGGATAACCCACAGGTTGGGGATAACTCCACCCGTGCGTGGTTAACGAGTCCAGAGACTCCTTAACCACGCACGGGCGGCGGAGCCGCCTACGCCTTCAGCGACGCCGGCGGGGTGAAGCGCTCACCGTACTTGGCGGCGAGTTCTTCGGCGCGCTCGACGAAGCCTGCCTGGCCGCCTTCGTAGCCCTGGATGTACTGCGACACACCGCCGGTCCAGGCGGGGAAGCCGATGCCCATGATGGAGCCGATGTTGGCGTCGGCGGTGGTGAGGAGCACGCCCTCGTCGAAGCATTTCTGCGTCTCGATGGCCTCGATGAACAGCATGCGCTCGATGAGGTCCTGGAACGGGACCTCGAGTTCCTTGGAACCGAAGTTCTCCCGCAGCCCGGGCCACAGGCCGGTGCGTTTGCCGTCGGCGTAGTCGTAGAAGCCTGCGCCGCCGAGTTTGCCCTTGCGGTCGAACTTGTCGACCATCGTGTTGATGACGTCGCCTGCCGGGTCTGCGGGCAGTTCTTTGCCTTCGGCCTTCGCGGCTTCCGCGGTTTCCTTGCGGATCTTCTGCATCAGCGTCAGGTTCAGCTCGTCGGACAGCTGCAGGGGTGCCGCCGGGTAGCCGGCCTGCATGCCTGCCTGTTCGATGGTGGCGGGCTCGATGCCCTCCGCGAGCATGGCGATGGCCTCGTTGATGAACGTGCCGATGACGCGGGAGGTGAAGAAGCCGCGCGAGTCGTTGACGACGATCGGCGTCTTGCGGATGGCCTGCACGTAGTCGAAGACGCGGGCGAGGGCTTCGTCGGAGGTCTTCTCGCCGCGGATGATCTCGACGAGCGGCATCTTGTCGACGGGCGAGAAGAAGTGGATTCCGATGAAGTCCTCTTGCCGCTTCACACCCGTCGCGAGGCCGGTGATCGGCAGCGTCGACGTGTTCGAGCCGAGCAGCGCCTTCGGGTCGACGATGTCCTCGATCTCCTGGAACACCTTGTGCTTGAGGTCCTGCGACTCGAACACGGCCTCGATGACGAAGTCGACACCGGCGAAGTCGGCGGGGTCGGCGGTCGGCGTGATGCGGTCGAGCAGCGCCTTCGACTTCTCCTCGGTGGTCTTGCCGCGGGACAGCGCCTTGGCCTCGATGCCCTCGGAGTACGCCTTGCCCTTGGTGGCGGCCTCGATGGTGACGTCCTTGAGGACGACGTCGAAGCCGGCCTTCGCGGACACGTAGGCGATGCCGGCGCCCATCATTCCGGCACCGAGCACACCGACCTTCGTGATCGGGGTCTTCTCGATGCCCTCGGGGCGGGACGCGCCGGAGTTGATGGACTGCAGGTCGAAGAAGAACGCCTGGATCATGTTCTTCGCGACCTGACCGGTGACCAGCGACGTGAAGTAGCGGGCCTCGATGAGGAGCGCGTTGTCGATGTCGACCTGCGAACCCTCGACGGCGGCGGCCATGATGGCGCGCGGTGCCGGCATGGGTGCACCCTTGAGCTGCTTGCGCAGGTTCGCGGGGAACGCGGGCAGGTTCGCGGCGAACGCCGGGGTGGACGGGGTGCCGCCGGGGATCCGGTAGCCCTTCTTGTCCCACGGCTGGACGCCACCCTCGGGGTTGGCCTTGATCCACGCCTTCGCGGCGGGCACCAGCTCCTCGACCGAGGACACGACCTCGTCGACGAGTCCGACCTCCTTGGCCTGCACCGGTCCACGCTGCTGGCCCTGCAGCAGCACCTGCATGAGGGCGTTCTGCAGTCCGAGCATGCGGACGGTGCGCACGACGCCACCGCCGCCGGGCAGCAGGCCGAGGGTGACCTCGGGCAGGCCGATCTTGACGCCCTTCACGTCCGCGGCGACGCGGTGATGCGTGGCCAGGGCGATCTCGAGGCCGCCGCCGAGTGCGGCGCCGTTGATGGCGGCGACGACGGGCTTGCCGAGAGTCTCGAGGCGGCGCAGGTCCGACTTGATCGCGACGCTGTGGCTGTAGATCTCGTCGGCGTTCTCCGGGCCGACCTTGATCATGTTCTTCAGGTCGCCGCCGGCGAAGAACGTCTTCTTTCCGGACGTGATCACGACACCGGTGATGGAGTCCTTCTCGTCGACGAGGCGGTCGACGGTCGCCTTCATCGAGGAGATGTAGGCGTCGTTCATGGTGTTCGCGCCCTGGTTGGGATCGTCGATGGTGAGCACGACGATGCCGTCGGCGTCCTGCTCCCAGTTGATGATGTTCTGCTCGCTCACTGCTTCAAGTCTCCTGATGGTCCGGGCGGTCAGACGCGCTCGATGATGGTGGCGACGCCCATACCGCCGCCGATGCACAGGGTGATGAGGGCGTACCGGGCGTTCCGGCGCTCGAGCTCGTCGATCATGGTGCCGGTGATCATGGCGCCGGTGGCCCCGAGCGGGTGCCCCATGGCGATGGCACCGCCGTTGACGTTGAGCTTCTCGTCGGGGATGTTCAGGTCCTTCTGGAACTTGAGCACCACGGACGCGAACGCCTCGTTGATCTCGAACAGGTCGATGTCGTCGACGGTCAGACCGGCGGCGGCGAGCACCTTCTTCGAGGCCGGGGTGGGGCCGGTGAGCATGATCGTGGAGTCGGCACCGCTGGTGGCCGTCGCGACGACACGGGCGCGCGGGGTCAGGCTCATGTCCTTGCCCGCCTGCTCGGACCCGACGAGGACCAGTGCGGCGCCGTCGACGATGCCGGAGCTGTTGCCGCCGTGGTGGACGTGGTTGATCTTCTCGATCCAGTGGTACTTCTGCAGCGACACCGCGTCGAAGCCGCCCATCTCGCCGACGCCGGCGAACGACGGGTTGAGCCCCGCCAGGTTTTCGAGAGTGGTGCCGGGACGCATGTGCTCGTCCTGGTCGAGAACGACGAGACCGTTGATGTCCTTGACCGGGACGACGGACTTGGCGAAGTAGCCGCCGGTCCACGCCTTCGCGGCGAGGTCCTGCGAGCGGACGGCGTACGCGTCGACGTCCTCGCGGGAGAAGCCCTCGATGGTGGCGATCAGGTCGGCGCCCACACCCTGGGGGACAAAGTAGTTGTCGTAGTTGGTGGCCGGGTCGAGCGCCCACGGTCCGCCGTCGGAGCCCATCGGCACGCGGGACATCGATTCGACGCCGCCGGCGATGACCAGTTCGTCCCACCCGGACCGCACCTTCTGCGCGGCGGTGTTGACGGCCTCGAGGCCGGACGCGCAGAACCGGTTCAGCTGGACGCCGCCGACGGTGTCGGGCAGTCCGGCGTCGTTGACCGCGACGCGGGCGATGTCCATGCCCTGGTCGCCGACGGGGGTGACGACGCCGAGGACCAGATCGGAGATGCGGTCCTCGTCCAGGTCGGGGAAGCGGGCGCGGAGCTCGTCGATCAGGCCGGTGACCAGCGAGATCGGTTTGACCGAGTGCAGCGAACCGGTCTTCTTGCCGCGGCCGCGCGGGGTCCGGATGGCTTCATAAATGAATGCCTCTGTGGTCACTGTGGAGTGTTCCTTCCTTATCTGCGTCGACGCCGACCGTGCACACGGCGCTCTGCACGGGGCATACCCCGGCACATTTACCTTAGAACGTGTTGCAAAACAGGAGGAAGGACCGAAGCGATCCTGGATCGTGACCCAGGCGATCACGACCGCCGCGATCGCGGGTGCAGTCGCGGCGGTGCCGTAGCGGGTCAGGTGCAGTCTTCGAGTGCTAGGTGGGCGGTTTCGGGTGCCATCAGCAGGGAGCTGACGGCACCGACGACCAGCACAATGACCAGGCCCAGCATGGAGGCGGTGAGCCCGAACGAAGACAGCGCGATGGGTAGCAGGAATGTTCCTGCCGCGGACCCGATCCGGCTTCCACCGTTGAGGAGTCCCACCCCGGAGCCTCGGAGTTCGGTGGGGAAGAGTTCGGGCGGGTACACCTGCTCGAGATTGGAGGCACCTGACATCACGAAGGTGAAGATGATGAACGCACCGAGGACGAGGGGAAGAGGGCCATCCGGTCCGATGGCGACGACGGCAAGGCTGACGGCCATGATCAGGAACGAGGAGATCAGCAGATGTCTTCGGGACATCTTGGCGACGAACCAGAGGCCGGCGATCCCACCGAGCAGCAGGAACAGGTTGAGGAGCGCGCCGCCGAGGAACTCGCGGTCGCCGAGTCCGATCTCGAGCATCAGGATCGGCAGGAAGGTGTATATCGCGAAGTAGGGGATGACTTGGCAGTTGAAGAACAGCATCCCGAACGCGGTGTTTCTGCGATATTTGCGTCCGAAGAAGTCGCGGTAGCGGGCCGGTTCCGGCGGCTGTTCGGCGGCGATCTTCTCGACGTCGAGGAATCCGCCCAGGTAGGCGTTGGCGATCTCGCGGGCTTCGGCGAGTCGGCCCTTGCTGATCAGCCAGCGGGGGGATTCGGGGGTCCCGATCCGCAGTATCAGGACGACCAGCGCAGGGATGGTGCCGCTGGCGAGGAGCCAGCGCCACGAGTCGTCGGAGAGCTGAACGAGATAGGTGCCTGCGAAATACGCGACGACGTACCCGACGGTCCACATCACGGTCAGGGAGGCCAGCAGCCCACCCCGGAAACGGCGGGGCACGAACTCGGCCACCAATGTCGGGCCCAGCGCGTAGTCGGCGCCGACGCCGAAGCCGATGAGCAACCGGAGGACGAGCAGCGCCACGGGTCCGTCGACGAAGAACTGGGCCAGTGAGGTAACGGCGATCAGCAGAAAGTCGAGCATGTAAACGCGTCTTCGACCGAACTTGTCGCCGAGCCAGCCAAGGATGACGCTGCCGAAGAAGATGCCGATCAACATCGAGGCGCCCAGCACACCCTGCCACACCGGCCCGAGACTCATCTGCGGGGCGATTGCGGTCAGCGCGATGCCGATGCTGCCCAGTGCGTAGCCGTCGGAGAAGTTAGCCCCGAAGGTGAGTGCGGTGATCTTGACGTGAAACCGGCTGAGCGGGCCGTCGTCGGCGGTGCCGGCGGGGGGCGCTGTGGTGCCGGGCGGCGGTGAGCCGCCCACCGGTGACGAGGTGAGGTTGCTCGAGTGCATGTTCGAGGCTCCGTTCGTTCTTCCTGGTCGGTGCCCACTCGCCGCCCGGCTTCCATTGTGCTGTCTGCGATGGGCCGGGCGACGGGATGGGGGCGTTCTCTGGAATCGGGAAAGGGGAGGTGCAGGATGATCCGTGGTCGGGCTTATGCGTTACGGCCGTAGAAGAGCCCTCGGGTGAGGTCGTTCAGTTTCATATCGGCCTTCTCGCCGTATGTCAGGACCGAGTTGAGGCGGGGCTGGCTTCCGGTGGTGGGGCTGACGCGGTGCAGGGCGTTTCTGCCGTGGAAGATCGCGAGGGTCCCGGCGGCACCGGGTAGGCGGATCATGTTTTCGGTGTCGCCGTGGATGATCCGTTCGATGGTGTCGTAGTTCGGGTCTTCGGCGTTGCGCAGCCCGGGAAAGTAGTCGAAGTGTCCGCCGCCGGATGCGTCTTGGTACATGACGGTGACCGCGAACTCGCTGCGATCGAAGTGCCAGCCCAGCTCGTCACCTTCGTCGAAGATCGCGATCATGACCGCGTCGAGGGCGTCAGCGCTGCGATGAAGTTCCTCCTTCCCCAGGACCGCGGCGATGAATCGGGTGAGGTCGTCGGTCTCGTAGAGACGCCGGATCGGGGTTTCGGCCGGAATCTGGTCGTAGGCGATGGTTCGTTTGGCCGAGCGTTGCGGCATCGCCCGGGGATGGCCGGCGGGTACCTCGGTGTCGACCGGTTCGAAGTAGACGGTGTGGGTGTTGTCGGTGCGAAACGCTTTCTCCGACAGCACCTCCGCGTGGGCAACCATCCGATCGACGGCGTCGGGAACGACGAATCCGGGCAGTTGGCACACACCGGCGTTGCGAAGCTCCGTGCGGCATCGGGCCACGAAAGCGCGGCCGGTGTCGCTGTCGAGGTCGTGGATGGGATAACGGCGCAGGTCGACGATATCTGCGTACACGGGGGCGGTGGCCTGGGACATGAATCCTCCGAGTTGTCGGGGTTTGTGATGGGGGCGAATGCCTCACTCGAGAGTGTCAGCTGCGTCACATTAGGGCAATTCGCTTTGGCACTGAATTGAATAAGGAAACGTACTAATGTATTCCGTGTGAGCCGAGACCTCCACACCATCGAACTGCGTTATCTGGCAGCCCTCATCGCGGTGCACCGCGATGCCTCGTTCAGCCGTGCCGCCGAGCGTCTCGGCTATACCCAGTCCGCGGTCAGTCAGCAGATCGCCCGGCTCGAACGCGGCATCGGACACCAGTTGGTGGAGCGGCCGGGTGGTTCCCGGGCGGTGTCGCTGACTCCGGCCGGCAAGGTCCTGCTGCGGCACGCCGAAGCGATCGTCGCCCGCCTGACCAGTGCGGCCGCCGACCTCGACGCGTTGGACGACGGCACCGCGGGAACTCTGCGGATCGGCTGCTACCAGAGCGTCGGTGTGCGGATTCTGCCCCGGGTGATGCGGGAATTTCTCGCCCAGTTCCCCGGCGTGAATGTGCAGTTGGTGGAGAACGAGGACGACGGGGAACTACTCGCACAGGTCGAACGGGGGGAGCTCGACCTGAGTTTCGTCGTCGCGCCGTTGCCTCCGGGCCCGTTCGACTCGGAGGAGCTTCTCGAAGATCCGTATGTGGTTGCGGTACGGGATGATTCACCACTCGGCCGCGGTACCGGCACGGTGACCCCGAAAGATCTGGCCCGCATCCCTTTGATCAGCTACGCGCAGATCCGGGAGGCGCACCTGATCGAGAATCGGCTCGGGCACCCGGCACTGGCCGGGCAGATGGTGTTCCGGTCCAACGACAATGGCACCATTCTCGGCCTGGCAGCGGAAGGGGTGGGAGCCGCGGTGATCCCGTGGCTGTCGGTCGATCCTCATCGGGACGGTCTTCGGGTCCTGCAGATCTCCGGTGTGAGCCGGCGGATCGTGGGTATCGCCTGGCATCGTGATCGGTACCAGATCCCGGCGGCTCATGCCTTCATCGACCTCGCTCACGCAGCCGCGAACGAGGAGGAGATCCATATGCGAGCGGCGCTGGGAAACGGTGCTCCACGCAGCGGGACAAAGCAATAACGGTGGTAGGCCCGCCACGCGGGCCTACCACCGTCATCGCGACCGTCGGGACCGGTCAGAACTCCAGGCTGCCGACAACCGATTCCACCGACCTCAGGATGGTGCCGTCGTACACCAGGCGTTCGATCTGCTCGATGTCGTCACCGAAGAAGCGGTCCGCGTCCACACGGGGTGCGACCTCTCGGATCGCACGGCGTACCGCCTGGGACGCGGTGGAACCCTCTTCGGGACCGAGGAATTCGTGGGCCTGCGCCGCACACATCAGTTCGATCGCCAGCACGTAGCGGAGTTTGCCGACGATCCGGTAGGCCTTCGTCACCGCCAGGTACGCATTGCTCACCGGGTCCTCCTGATTCGCACAGGTGGGCACCGAATCGACCGACGCGGGCTGGCAGGAGGTCTTCATCTCCATGTACAACGCGGCCGCGGTGTACTGGGCGATCATGTAGCCGTTGTTCAATCCCGGACTCGGGGAGAGGAAGGCAGGCAGTCTACTGAAGTTGCTGTTGACCATGCGGTCGGTGCGGCGTTCGGATATCTTGGCAAGCACGGTGAGCGCGGTGGCCATCAGATCGGCTTGGATGCCGACGAACGTGCTGTCGAAGTTGGCGCCCATCAGGGCGATACCGTCGTCGTTCTCCGGAATGACGACCGGATTGTCGCCGACAGAGTGCAGTTCGTCCCGAACGACGTCGATCGCGTCTTTGAGTGCACGTCGTGCTCCTCCGTGGATCTGCGGGATGCCGCGCAGGCTGTAGGTGTCCTGAACGCGATAGTCGCGGTACTTGGCGACTATCGCGCTGCCCTCGAGGATTCGCCGGACATTGTGTGCGACCGCAGCCTGTTCGGGATGCTTCTTCATTGCCTGCAGACGCGGGTCGTATGCCTTGATCGTCCCCTTGAGTGCCTCGAGAGACAACGCGGCCGCGGTGTCGGCCACCGTGGCAGCGCGCGCCGCATCGTAGGCGAGGAGTACGCCGATTGCGGTCACCGAGTGGGTGCCGTTGGTCAGCGTCAGGCCTTCCTTGCAGCCCAGGGTCACCGGACTCAGGCCGAATCGCTGCAGCGCGGCTGATGCCGAAACCTCGACGTCGTCGACCAGCACGCGGCCCTCGCCGAGGAGAACCCGGGCCATGTGGGCTTCGGGGCCGAGGTAGCCGACCGAGCCGTCACCGGGCACGACCGGCGTGATCCGGTTGTTGAGCAGGTCCCGGATGAGGTAGAGCACCTCGAGGCTGGTCCCGGAATAGCCCTGCCCGAGTCCGACCAGCATCATCAACTGAATTGCCCGAACCACCTCCACCGACAGCGGCTCACCCACCGACACCGCATGCGAGAGCACGATATTGCGCTGCAGTGTCTCGGCGTCCTCCGGGGAGATCACCTCGGTGACATTGTCCCCGAAGCCGGTGGTGACGCCGTAAATCAGCCGATTCTCGGACAGAAACCGCTCGATCAACTTGCGTGATCGCCGGACCCGCTCGCCGTACGACGGCGTGAAGGTCACGCGCGCACCGAAGCGCGCCACCGCGACGAACTCCTCGATGGTTATCTCGCCGTCACCCAATGCGACGGTGGCGATTTCTTGAGCATGGATCGTCATCAGCGATCTCCTTCGGACTCCATGGATGCGACATAGCAGTCGGTGACGTTGGCGTTCCGGTGCAATTGGCCTCGAGCCAGCACCCGTCCCGAAGGTTGACACTATTTGATTAACTGCGACATCTTTATGAACATTACTAATGCATGCCATTACGCTCGACGGAGGCGCGACCGCAGGTTGGTGGCCACAACGGCTCCAGCAGGTGACCTGCAAGATCACGCCGAGATAGTCGACTACGTCCCCACCACGACCCCGGCGCCTCAGGTGTCGACGCCGAGGCCCGCGTCCCGTGCCCGGACGATGGCGGCGGGACGGTCGGGCACACCGAGCTTGGCGAGCACGTTCGACACGTGGTTGCGCACCGTCTTCGGGCTCAGCACGAGTCTGCGCGAGATGCTCGCGTTGTCGTAGCCGCGGGCGACGAGGTCGAGGACCTCCCGTTCGCGGTCGGTGAGTTCCGGAAACACCGTGGGCTCCATCCGGCGCGAGGCGGCCATGAAGCTCATCGCGCGGGCCGCGACCGCGGCGCCGAGGATCACCTCCCCGTTGGCGACCGCCCGGACGGCCCGTTCGACCTCCCCCGGATCGGCCCCCTTCACCAGGTAGCCGCGCGCCCCGGCGCGCACCGACGCGACCAGCGATTCGTCGTCCTCGTGCATCGTCACGACGAGCACCCGCAGGGCGGGGTGCCGCTCGACGAGTCGCCGGGTGGCGTCCACCCCCGAACCGTCGCCGAGTTCGAGATCCATCAGCACCACGTCGACGTCGCCGTCCACGACGTCGAGCGCCTCGGCGACGGAACTGGCCTGTACGGCCACCTCCATGCCGTCGAGCGTCGACAGCAACGCGACCATGCCCAGCCGGAACACCGGGTGGTCGTCGACGACGGCTACCCGGATGGACGAGGTGGTGGAATTCGTGGTGCCCGCGCTCATGATGCGGTCAACGGTAACCGGGCGGTCACCACCGTGCCTGTCGGACGGCCGGATTCGATGTGCAGCGTGCCGCCGAGTTCGTGCGCCCGCTCGCGCATCGACCGGGTGCCGACGCCGCCGCCCCCGGCCGGATCGAACCCGCACCCGTCGTCGTGGATGACGACCGTCAGCACCTCCGGAGCGAACGTGGCGTCGACCCGGCAGCCGTCGGCACCGCTGTGCCTGCGCGCGTTGGTGACCGCCTCGACGACGATCCCGTACGCCGCGGCGCTGATCTCCGCGCCCAGCCTCGGCGGCGGATCGGCCTGCACCCGCAGCTGGAACCCGCTGCGCGACTGGCTGGCCGCCAGTTCGTGCAGCGCCGGGACCAGTCCGAGTTCGTCGAGCACCGGCGGGAACATGCTGCGCGACAGCTGCCGGACGCCCTCCACCTGATGGTCGAGTTGCTCCTGCAGCGCGTCGATGAGTTCCGCGGCGGCGACCGGATCCGAACCGAGCAGATTCCGGGCGCCCTGCAGGCCCAGCCGGATGCCCGCCAGCGACGGCCCCAGCCCGTCGTGCAGTTCGCGGCGAATCATCTGCCGCTCCTCCAGCCGCACGGACGCCAGCCGACGCCGCGCCTCCTGCAGGTTCTCCGCCGACTGCAGCACGACGAGACCGGCCGTCACCACCGCCGACAGTTCGGTGAGCGACCGGCGGGTGCGCGCCCCCAGCGACTCCCCCGGCGGCGCCGTCACGACCATCGTCCCCAGCACCGCACCGCGGTGCACCAACTCCACCGACTCGGCATGTCCGGTCGCCGAACCCCACACCGCGGCAACCCCGCCGGCGCGCCGCACGGACACGGATTCGAGCCGCAACGCGACGCCGACGCCGGCAGCCAGACCCTCGAGGAGTTGTTCCGGCGTCTCGGCGCTGCCGAACTGCCTGCCGAGGGTGCGAACGGCCCGCGCCGGATCCTCGCCCTCGCCGTACACCAGGCGGTGCACCCGCCGCTGCAGCCACAACCGCACCGGCTGCACCGCGACGGCGACGACACCCGCCGCGACCACCTGCGCCCCCACCGAATCGCCGTCGGGCAGCAGGGCCGTCACGGCCGTCGCCACCACCACGTACAGCACCAGCAGCGCGACGGTGAGGGTGCCGGCCACCGTCGCGCGGCTGACGACCAGGTTCAGCCCCCACATGCGCTGACGCAGGATGCACACCAGGATCGCGACCGGGTAGAAGGCCTGAACCGCCAAGTGCACCAACGGGTTGAGCACCCACAGCCCCGGCAGCGACGCCGGCAGCACCAGCGGAATGTACGCGCCCGTCATCAGCCCCGTGCCGAGGCACATCCACCCGAGACCCACCCGCTCGCGGGGTGGACCGTGACGCCACCGCCACCCGCAGTCCGCGGCAGCCGCGAAACCGACCACGAGGACGGGCACGATCTGCCAGACCGCGGGGATCTCGGTGAACGTGCGGGACCAGAAGTACCAGGCCGTCGCGGCGACACCGGCGAGGACGCCGAGTTTCGCGCCGGCGCCGAGCGGATGGTCGCGGATCAGCCAC
Organism: Rhodococcus sp. NPDC057529; assembly: GCF_042802055.1. Taxonomy (NCBI): domain Bacteria; kingdom Bacillati; phylum Actinomycetota; class Actinomycetes; order Mycobacteriales; family Nocardiaceae; genus Rhodococcus; species Rhodococcus sp. NPDC057529. The sequence continues at coordinate 259,787 of NZ_JBHVEY010000007.1, read as the reverse complement.
GGCACGATCAGGAACAGGCTGAGCGTCCCGGGAATCCACGCCGTGTTCTGCAACGGCGACAGCACGTCGACCCACGGCAGCCCCGGACGCACGGCCGCGAGTTGCGAGTAGCTGTAGCCGAGTGCGGCGAGACCCACGCCGATCGCGGTGAGCCCCATGATGATCGGCACCGGGTGCACTCGCCGCGCGAGCACGACACCGGCCACGGTCCCGTAGACCGCCGCCCCGACGACGTCGACCAGGAAGAACAGCTGATTCGAATCGATGCCCGGATCGGCCCGGACGAACGCCACCACCGACAGCACGACCAGGATCCACGCGGACACCGCCATGACGGCAGCGGGTACGGGCGCACCGCCCGCACCTGCCGACCCCTCGGTCATCGGAGTGTCCTTCTGCTTCGCCATGGTGCGAACGAGTATCTCCCCTACTCGCGCGCGGTGTCGGCGAAAGCGAACCCGATCGCGCTCACCAGCACCCACAGCGGCCCGGTGAACCCCGCGAGATACTGCAGCGGTGAGACGCCGATGACGGCGGTCACCAGTCCCAGCACCAGGCTGACCCAGCCGATCCACCGCGGTCCCGCGTGCCCGCGGAGCAACGCGACGGCCACCACCAGCGCGCTGACCCCCGCGCCCGCCCACAGCCACGGAATGGTGCCCATCCAGTGGCCGCCGACCACCGCGAACTCCGGCACCAGCCGGCTCGTGTCACCGAGTCCGAACACCAGCTCGGTGGTCAGCCCGGTCCCCAGCAGGCACGCCGCCGATGTCAGGACCAGCCCGAACGCCGCGACCGAGGGCAGGATGCTCTCGGCGGGCAACGCTGCCCGCAGCCGCTGGGACAGCCCGGCGGCGAAGACGAGGATCAGCAGCGCCGCGGTCATGATCGCCACGTGCATCACCAGGATTCCGGTGCGCTGTCCGGCGAGACCGTTCATGATCGCGACCGCGTCACCGGCCGCCGCCTCCACGTACACGGCGTCGACCGACATGCTCGCCTGGATGCCGACGATTCCGGCCACGCCGGCGACGACCCCGACGTACGCCCACCACCGGCCGCTTCGCGGCCGCGCGGTCGCCGGGACCTCGTTCTGCACGCCGTCTGGAACATTCACTGTGCTCATGAGACGACGATCGGGCACCCGGCGTCCCGGGCACCAGGGGCGGATGTCCCGATGTGGCGGGACCGCGCCGTCCGGTTCAGCCTTCGAGCTTCTTGGCCCCGAGCATGTCCTTGAGCAGTTCGAACGCCACATCCTCGGGGTCGCGGCGAGTCGCGGGGTCGGCGGGTTCCGCCGCCTCCTTGAACATTTCTTCTTCGTCCTCGGGTGTGGAGACGGGCGGCGTCGACGCCGAAGCCTCGTAGTCGATCGGCCCGGGATCGTCCGGGTAGTCCGGTGCCTCCGGCGGCGGAATGTCGTCGTCCGGTTCGGACGACGGACGTGCCTGCGCCGCACCCGGACCGGCATCGGTGCTCCGTGCGTCGGACTGCTGCTGAGGCGGGCGCTGCGCAGCCCGCTCCTGGCTGGGCCGGGAGAACCGGGGTGCGCCTGCCGGCTTCGTCGGCGCCGCAGCGGCCTTCGCGACCGGTGGGGGCGGCGCCGTCGGGGCACCGGCCTGATACTCCACTTCCCAGGTGCCGCCGAACATCTCGGACAGCACCTCGGTGATCACCTGGGCGTTGTGCGGGGACGCGATCCGAGCGCCGAGGTTGGGGACCGGGTGCGCCAGGATCAGGCGGTTGCCCTGCACGTCGTGCACCGTCGCGGCCGACAACATCGCGGGCAGGATCTTGTTCCGCTGGCTCACCTTCTCGCGCAGCGAATTCCAGGCTTCCCGCAGTGCGGCGGCATCCGGACCGGCCGATGCGGCGGGTGCCGCCTCCACCTCGGGTTCGGGAGTCGGCTCGGGTTCCGGTTCGGGAGTCGGCTCGGGTTCGGGCTCAGGCTCGGGCTCGGGCTCAGGCTCAGGCTCGGGCTCGGGCTCGGGCTCAGGCGCGGGCTCGGGCTCGGGCGTCGGCGCGGGCACCGGCGTCGGCTCCGGAACGGGTGTCGGTTCGGGCTGCGGCGTCGGCTCCGGTTCGGGAACGGGGGCAGGCGCGGGCTCCGGAACCGGCTTCGGCATCGGTTCGGGTTCCGGCTCGGGCGGCGGCGGCACGGTGGCGGCCGCGGCCTGGCGCATCGACGGTCGCTGGAACCTCGGCTCCGGTTCCGGTTCGGCGGGCCGTTGCGGCGCGCGATCCGGTGCTGCCGCGGGCCGCTCGGCTACGGCGGCGACCGGCGCGGAGCCTGCGGGCGGAAGTCCGCGCTCGACGCGTTCGAGTCGCTGCAGCACGGCCGACTCCGCATCGGAGGCCGAGGGCAACAGCATCCGGGCGCACATCACTTCGAGCAGCAGTCGCGGGGCGGTGGCGCCGCGCATCTCACCCAGCCCGGCGTGCATCACCTCGGCGAAGCGGGTGAGCGTCGCGGGACCGATCCGCTGGACCTGGGCGCGCATGTGCTCGAGCACGTCGCCGGGAGCGTCCACCAGGCCGCGTTCGGCGGCGTCGGGGACGGCCTGCATCAGGATGAGGTCGCGCAGGCGCTCGAGCAGGTCGACGGCGAAGCGGCGCGGATCGTGCCCGGCGTCCATGACGCGGTCGACCGTCCCGAACAGCGCGGCACCGTCGCCGGCGGCGAGCGCGTCCACGGCGTCATCGATCAGCGCGACGTCGGTGACGCCGAGCAGCGCGAGGGCGCGCGGGTAGGTGACGCCCTCGTCGCCTGCGCCGGCGAGGAGCTGGTCGAGGATGCTCAGCGAGTCACGCGGGGACCCGCCGCCGGCGCGGATGACCAGCGGATATACCGGGTCGGCGACCGGCACACTCTCCTGCAGGCAGATCTTCTCCAGCAACCCGCGCATCGTCGCAGGCGCGAGCAGCCGGAACGGGTAGTGATGGGTGCGCGAACGGATGGTCGGCAGCACCTTCTCGGGTTCGGTGGTGGCGAAGATGAAGATGAGGTGCTCCGGCGGCTCCTCCACGATCTTGAGGAGGGCGTTGAAACCCGCCGTGGTGACCATGTGGGCCTCGTCCACGATGAACACCCGGTACCGGGACTCGGCGGGCGCGTAGAACGCGCGGTCACGCAGCTCACGGGTGTCGTCGACGCCACCGTGGCTGGCGGCGTCTAGTTCGGTGACGTCGAGGTTGCCCGACCCGCCGGGGCCGAGCGCCACGCACGAGGGGCACTGACCGCACGGCGTCGAGGTCGGGCCCTCCACGCAGTTCAGCGATCGGGCGAGGATGCGGGCAGACGACGTCTTGCCACAGCCGCGGGGACCGGAGAACAGATACGCGTGGTTGATCCGTCCGGCGTCGAGAGCAGTGCTCAGTGGTTCGGTGACGTGCTCCTGCCCCACCACCTCGGCGAAGGATGCGGGTCGGTACTTCCGGTACAGGGCCACGCGGAAAGACTACCGGCGGTCCCCGACAGTCCGGCCCGGGTGGTCGAAGCGCCTGCTCGGCGCCCGCTCGGGGCCCTACTCACAGGCAGAAGTCCGGACCTGACCGGATTGCGTAACACGTTCGCAACGCATCGGCATCACGGTCGAAACGGCCCGCGGCCATCGTGAATTTCCGCACCGGGTTTCGTCCGGGTGTGTGAGGAGAATGTCGTGCCTGCAATCGACGCCGGAGCAACCGCCTGGCTTCTGATCAGTACCGCGCTGGTCCTGCTGATGACCCCGGGGCTCGCCCTGTTCTACGGCGGAATGGTCCGCTCCACCGGCGTACTGAACATGATCATGATGAGCTTCGTGTCGATCGCGCTCGTCACGGTCGCCTGGCTGGTGGCCGGGTACTCCCTCATCTTCGGCGACGACATCGGCGGCGGACTGATCGGCGGGCTCGAGCACCTGGGGATGGCGGGCATCGACCCGACCACCGTCCACGGGCAGGTCCCCGAGATCCTGTTCGCCACGTTCCAGCTGACATTCGCGATCATCACCGCCGCGCTGATCAGCGGTGCGATCGCCGACCGGGCCAAGTTCTCGGCCTGGATGATCTTCGTGCCCGTCTGGGCCCTCGTCGTCTACGCACCCGTCGCGCACTGGGTGTGGAACCCGCAGGGCTGGATCGCGCAGTTCGGCGCCCTCGACTACGCGGGCGGACTGGTCGTCGAGATCGTGTCCGGCGCGTCGGGTCTGGCGTTGGCCCTGGTCCTGGGCCCGCGGCTCGGATTCAAGTCCGAGTCGATGCGCCCCCACAACCTTCCGCTGGTGCTGCTCGGTGTCGGCCTGCTCTGGTTCGGCTGGTTCGGTTTCAACGCCGGTTCCGCGCTCGCCGCCGACGGCACCGCCGCCGCGATCTTCCTGAACACCCTCGTCGCCGGGTGCACCGGTCTGCTCGGCTGGCTCCTCGTCGAGCAGAAGCGCGACGGTCACCCGACGACGTTCGGTGCGGCGTCCGGTGTCGTCGCCGGGCTGGTCGCGATCACCCCGTCGTGCGGCACCGTGAGCATGGTCGGCGCGGTGATCGTCGGCGCGGTCGCCGGTGTGGTCTGCTCGTTCGCCGTCGGCTGGAAGTTCCGGCTCGGATACGACGACTCGCTCGACGTCGTGGGAGTCCACCTGATGGGCGGCATCGTCGGCACGATCCTGATCGGACTGCTGGCCACCGAGGTGATGACGGGCGGAGCCGAAGGCCTGCTGTACGGGGGCGGGTTCGCGCAACTCGGCAAGCAGGTGCTGGCCGTGGTGGTCGTCGCCCTCTACGCGTTCGGCGTGACATATGGGCTGGGCAAGCTGATCGACCGGATCTTCGGGTTCCGGGTCAGCGCCGAGGACGAGTCCTCCGGCATCGACCTGGCGCTGCACGCCGAGTCCGCGTACGAACACGGCGTGCTCGGGCACGGACCCATCGGCGGCGGCCAGGGCAACAGCGTCTTCCCGTGGATGCACGAGGCCGAACGCAGGCGGCAACTCGACGCGGAACGGAAGCAGAACCGAGACGATACGGAGTAGCGGCGGCTACTTCTTCTTCGCTGCCGCCGCCTTCTTCGCGTCGGCCTTCGCGGCCTTCTTGAACTCGCGGACCTCGTGGAGACTCTTGTCGTCCACGACGTCGGCGATCGAACGCCGGGACCCTTCGGTGCCGTAGTCGCCTGCCGCTTCGCGCCAGCCCTTCGGCTCGACTCCGACCTGCTTGCCGAGCAGCGCCAGGAAGATGCGTGCCTTCTGGTCGCCGTACCCCGGCAGCGCCTTCAACCGTTTCAGCACTTCTTTGCCGTCGGGGTCGCCGTTCGTCCACAACGCCTCGACGCTGCCGTCGTAGTTCTCGACGAGGAACGCGCACAACGACTGGATGCGGGTGGCCATCGATCCGGGGAACCGGTGGACGGCGGGGGTCTGCGAGCAGACGGCCGCGAACGCTTCCGGATCCATCTCCGCGATGCGGTGCACCTCGAGGCCGCCGATCCGGTCGTCGAGTTTCTTGGGGCCCGCGAACGCCGTCTCCATCGGAACCTGCTGATCGAGCAGCATCCCGATGAGCAACGCCAGCGGGTCACTCGCGAGGAGTGCGTCGGCGTCCGGATCCCCTACCAGGTTCAGCGTGCGTGCCATGGTTCGATCCTGCCATCCCGCGGTGGGGCGGGTACGCCCTTCACGGCGACGCGCGGTCTATTCACAGAGTTATCCACATCACTGCATTACCGGTGCGTAACCCAGCATCGAGGCCACGCCGGCGACGAGTCCGTCACGCCAGTGCAGCGCGTCGTGACCCCCGCAGAACTCGCGGTACCGCACGTCGTGGCCGGTGCCGGCGAGCAGGTCTCGGACTTCGCGGTTGGGTTCGACGAGCATCCATTCGAGCGCCCCGACCTCCAGGCTGAACCGACTGCGCGACGGGGCGGCGGCGCGGACGCAGTCCTGGAACGGGACTCCCGGCCCGGATCCCGGCCACCAGAACGACCCGGACAGGCTGACGGCGCACCCGAAGACGTCCGGCGCCGTCAGCGCGAGGTGGCAGGCCGTCAATCCGCCCAGGCTGCAGCCGGCCACGATCGTCGACGCCGGGTCGTCGGTGACGGCCCGGTCCCGCCGCAGCCACGGGAGCAGTTCGCCGGTGAGACCCGCGGCGAACGCGGGGCTGCAGCCCAGTTCCTCGGATCGCAGCCCGGGCCCGACGCTGTCGACCATCACGACGAGCGGAACCCGGTGACCGGCAGGTCCGAGCGCGTCGACGGCACCCGCGATCGGCAGGTCGACCGCCCACGTCCGGCCGTCGAGCAGCACCACCACCGGACGGGATCCGGCGGCGAGTCCGGGTGGTTCGTAGACCCACACCGACCGTGGTGTCCCCGACAGCGTGAACGTCGTCTCGTGGAGTTCGCCGCGGCCGGGCCGGTCCGTCCACCAGCGCTGCGCGGGCGCCGCGGGCATCACCCCCTCGGAGCAGTCACCTGCCTGTGCCGCTCGGGTGGGCAGTGAGTTGAACGGGTCGAACCGTGCGCCGGCGAGTACGTTCCGCCACCACTGCCAGCCCGGGGTGCCGTCGCCGGGACGGGTCAGTGGTTCCGTCCGGGGAATGAATCGGTAGGCGCCACGCCAGTTCTCGGGCACCTCGATCGACAGCGACCACAGGTCGGTGCCGGGGAGCCGCGACAGCGCGGCCCGTTCCGGCCGGGAGCGGTCGGTGATTCCGTTGGCGTCGAGGTAGACGTGCCGCGTGCGCGACCCGCGTTCGCCGCCCTCGGGGTCCCGCCAGCAGAACGTCGCGATCACGCAGCCGCGGTCGGCCCCGTCCCGTTCGACGAGGGGGCTGCCCGCTGCGGCGAGGCGGTCCCAGAACGCCGGGACGGCGTCGGGTGCCAGGTCGTCGATCGCCCGTGTGCGCACGACGCGGCGCTCCGGTCCGGGCACCCGTTTCAGCATCCATCCCCCATTCGACCGTAGGTAAGGCTAGCCTAAGTCGCATTCCTTACCCGTGCGAAAGAGAGTCCCCAACCGTGAAACTTCGTCGCTCACTGGCAACCGTCGCTGTCCTGGCCGTCGGGATCGGCGCGGCCGCGTGCTCGTCCGATCCCGCCACCGAGACCGCGGCCACCGGCGCCGCCGCCGCGTCCGACCAGAGCTGGCCCCGCACCGTCACCGACGAGACCGGCAGCGTCACGATCGACCACGAACCCGAGCGGATCGTGTCCACCAGCGTCACCCTCACCGGCTCACTGCTCGCCCTCGACGCGCCCCTGATCGGCACCGGCGCCCAGCGACCGAGCGACGTGACCGACGAGAACGGCCTGTTCACGCAGTGGGCGGATATCGCCGACGAACGCGGCGTCGAGTCGCTCTACCAGGGCGAACCCAACGTCGAGAAGATCACAGCCGCCGACCCGGACCTCATCTTCGTGTCCGCCACGGGCGGCGACTCGGCCGTCGATCAGGTGGACACGCTGCGGCAGATCGCGCCCGTCGTGGTGCTCCGTTACGACGACAAGTCGTGGCAGGACCTCAGCGGGCAGATCGCCGCGGCCATCGGGGCCGAGCAGCAGGCCGACGCGCTCGTCGCGAAGTTCGACCGGCAGCTCGACGACGCCAGGTCGGCGCTCGGCGACAAGGTCGCCGCGGCGAACCCGGTGAACGTGCTCGCCTACAACTCGCCCGAGGAGTCGCGGATCTTCACCGCCGAATCGGCGCAGGGCATACTGCTCGAACGCCTCGGATTCTCGCTCGCCGAGCTGCCCGCCGACATCAGTTCCGCCGACAAGGGCATCATGGCAGGCCGCAAGGACGTCGTGCCCGCCGGGCAGGAGAACCTGCCGCGGGCGGTGCCGGGCAACACCACGTTCATCGTGATCGGTGAATCAGAGGACGTCGACAGGCTTCTCGCGGATCCGACCTTGCAGCAGACGCCGTCCGTCGAGAAGAAGCAGGTGATCGCGCTCGGGAAGGACAGTTTCCGCCTCGACTACTACAGCGCCACCAACCTGATCGACCGGGTCACGAACGCAGTGCGATAGCGCCCGGTCCGTGTCGGCGCGGCCCGGACCGGGTACCTCTACGTCACGGGACTCCGGTCCATTCCCACGATACCGAAGGACATCCGATGGCCCAGAACGAAACGAATCGAGCCAGCGGGATGAGCCGTGCCGTGGACAGGGCAACCGACAGCACCACTTTCGAGCGGGTCGCGCGGGCGGGCCACGTGATGAGCGGTTTCGTCCACCTGCTGATCGCGTACATCATCGTTCAGCTGGCGTTCGGCAGCGGCGGCAACGCCGATCAGTCCGGGGCCCTCGGCACGCTGGCCGCCGAGCCCGGCGGCCGGTTCGCGTTGTGGGTGGCGATGGTCGCGTTCATCGCGATGGCGTTGTGGCGGCTCGCCGAGACAGTTCTCGGCCCGCACGCCACCGAGCAGTCCGACGACGACACGTCGCTGCTCGACCGGGCGAAAGCGTTCGGCCTGGCCGTCGTCTACTTCGCGTTCGCGTTCTCGGCCTACCAGTTCGCGAGTGGCGGCGGGAAATCGAGCGGTCAGCAGAACGCCGGAATGAGTGCACGCCTCATGGAATCCGGGGGCGGCAAGATCCTGCTCGTGGTGGTGGGTCTCGTCGCCATCGCGATCGGCGGGTACCACGTCTACAAGGGCGCGTCGAAGAATTTCCTGGACGACCTGAAGGGCACCCCGTCGAAACTCGTCGAGCCCCTCGGAGTGGTCGGCTACGTGGCCAAGGGCCTCGTCATCGCGGGTGCGGGCCTGCTGGTGATCGTGGCGGTCGTCAACGCCGATCCGTCCAAGGCCACCGGCCTCGACGGCGCGGTGAAAACCCTGGGCTCGGCGCCGTTCGGGCAGTTCCTCCTGGTCCTCGCCGCACTGGGTATCGCCGCGTACGGGCTGTACAGCTTCGTGATGGCGCGCTACGCCAGGATGTAGAGACACGTCCGGCCGCTCACCCGGCGAGGGTGAGCGGCCGGACGTCGGCTACTAGGACTTCGGCAGGTTCAGGCGTGATTCGGTGGCGGCGAGCAGCACGCACGTCGCGACACCGTTCATCGACTTGTCCAGATCCTCCATCGAGGGGAAGCTCGGCGCGAGCCGGATGTTCTTGTCTTCCGGGTCGATTCCGTACGGGAACGCCGATCCTGCGGCGGTGAGCGCGATCCCCGCGTCCTTCGCCAGGGCGATGACGCGCTTCGCGGTGCCCTCGATGACGTCCAGGCTGATGAAGTACCCGCCCTTCGGCTCCGTCCACGACGCCACCTTCGACGCCCCGAGACGGTCCTCGAGGATCTTCAGGACGAGCGCGAACTTCGGCGCCAGGATCTCGCGGTGCTTCTCCATGTGGGCGCGGACACCGTCGGCGTCACCGAAGAACCGCAGGTGACGCAGCTGGTTCAGCTTGTCCGGGCCGATGCTCTTCTTGCCGAGGAACTTCTGGTACCAGGCCAGGTTCGCGGTGGAGGAACCGAAGAAGCTGACGCCCGCACCGGCGAACGTGATCTTCGACGTCGACGCGAACACGAGCGGCCGGTTGGGGTGACCCGCCTCCGCGGCCATCCCGAGGATGTCCAGCGACGGCGCCGTCTCGCCGACCAGCGGATGCACCGCGTAGGCGTTGTCCCAGAACAGCCGGAAGTCGGGGGCGGCGGCCGGCATCGACGCCAGCGCCCGCGTGACCTCTTCCGAGTACACCGCGCCCGTGGGGTTGGAGTAGTTGGGAACGGCCCACAGACCCTTGATCTGCGGATCGTTCGCGACGAGTTCGGAAATGACGCCGACGTCGGGGCCGTCCGGGCGCATCGGCACCGGGATCATCTCGATGCCGTAGGTCTCGGTGATCCCGAAGTGCCGGTCGTAGCCGGGTGCCGGGCACAGGAACTTGATCTTCTCCTCCTGCGCCCAGGGGCGCGGGGAGTCGGGGGTGCCGTGCAGCAGGGCGAACACGACGTTGTCGTGCATGATCTCGAGGCTGGCGTTGTTGCCGGCGAGCAGGTTCTCGACGGGGATGCCGAGCAGTTCACCGAAGATGGCGCGCAGTTCCGGCAGACCGGTGAGCCCGCCGTAGTTGCGGGTGTCGGTGCCGTTGCCGTCGCGGAAGTCGCCGTCACCGGGCAGCGTCAGCAGCGCCGCCGACAGATCCAGTTGCTCGGGCGAGGGCTTCCCGCGGGTGAGGTCGAGAGTGAGCTTCTCCGTCTTCAGCTGCGCGTAGCTCGCAGTCTGGCGCTCATGCTCCGAAAGTAGTTCCTCATGGCTCATCAACCCGATCTGGGTCTGGTTGGTCATCAGGAGCGGCCTCTCACCGACGTCGTGGGTCGGGTATGCGAAAGATAGGGGACCCCGCGCACCCGGCAGAGCCCGTTGACCCTTGCTGCCTTCCGGCCCTGGGGGAGTTCACAGGATGCGCGCCGCGCGGGATCCACCACAGAGTGTAGACGGCCCCGTGCCAGTACCGGGATCCACCCCGGCCGGGCGTCGACGCCGCACGTCAGACCACGTCCAGTGCTACGGTCGCCCCCGCATTCGGCCACCGTCGGCAAAGGATCGGGATGAAACTCAGAAGGACAGCACACGCAGCGGCCCTCGCCGTCGTCATCGCAGCACTGTCGGCGTGCGGTGGGAGCAGCGAAGACGCGGCCACGTCCGATGCGGTCGGCTGGGACGCGGCCGAGCCGTGCTCGCTCGCGGACGACGCGACGCTCGCACCGCTCCTGACGGCAGGCGCCGGCGAGGGCACCGCCACCGACAGCCCGGAACGTCGCGCGTGCACGTGGGGCAAACCCGAGGCGCTCAACACTGTGACCGTCACCACCACGAGCGCGCCGGAACCGGTCGATCCGCTGCGGACGATCGCCGTCGGCGGACTCGAGGGCCGGGCGCTCGCCGAGAGCAAGTACCAGTGCATCCTCGAGGTCACCACCGACGCGGGCACCCTGTCGATCGAGACGAAATTCGGTCTGGACGCCACCGGGAACCCGGACACGTCCTGCGACCGGTCCGTGCCCCTCGCCGAGCACGCCCTCGGACAGCTGAAGTGGGCGTAGAACCGGCGGCCACCTGGTCGTTTAACGGTGAGCCGTCGTCGTTGGGTATGCTCCTCCACGGAGGATTCGCCTAGTGGCCTATGGCGCTCGCCTGGAACGCGGGTTGGGTTAACGCCCTCAGGGGTTCAAATCCCCTATCCTCCGCCACAGGAACCCCTGTGAACCGCCGAAAAGTGGTTCGCAGGGGTTTCTTGCATCCCCGGGCACACCGGCGCCGCCGCCCCCGGAGCGCCCGCCTGCAGACCAGTCCGCACCGAGAATCCCAGGCCACGACGGGCACAACCCGTTATCTCCCTGTTATCGTCTCCGGTGCAGCGTTCGCTGTGCAGTGTCTGGTACGAGATAGAAGGACATTCGGATGGCGATACGTCGCACCCGCGCGCTGATCGTGGGCCTGGTCGCAGTGTTGGCATCGGGCCTCGTGTCCGTACTGGCCGGAACCGGCATCGCGCATGCCGACTCGGCCCTGATCTCGGTGTACTCACCGTCGATGGACAAGGACATTCCCGTCAAGGTGCTCAAGGCCGCGGGTGGCGGTCCCGCGCCGACGCTGTACCTGCTCGACGGTCTGCGCGCGCCGGACGACAACAACGGCTGGCTGATCGAGACCGACGTGGAGAATTTCTTCGCCGGCAAGCACGTCAACGTGGTCATCCCGTTCGGCGGCGGCGGCACCTTCTACTCCGACTGGCTGCGCGACGACCCGAAGCTGGGCCGCGTGAAGTGGGAGACCTTCCTGACCAAGGAGCTGCCCCCGGTGATGGCTTCGCAGTTCGGCAGTGACGGCGTGAACAACGCGGTCGCCGGTCTGTCGATGAGCGGCACCTCCGCGTTGAACCTCGCCACTCACCACCCCGACTTCTACAAGGCCGTCGCCTCCTACAGCGGGTACCCGACGGCCAGCTCGCCCGGCTTCGCGCAGGGCATCCAGGTTTCTGTCGCCCAGATGGGCGGCAACGCGCTGAACATGTGGGGCTTCTGGCCGTCGGCGACGTGGCTCCGCAACGACCCGCTGCTCAACGTCGGCGCGCTGCGCGGCAAGTCCGTCTACATCTCGTCCGGTGCCGGTTCGGCTGCCGGAGATCCCACGGTCGACCCGGACAGCAAATCGTTCGACCCGGTGAAGTTCTCGCAGACGGTTCCCCTCGAGACCGCCTCGGGTCTGAGCAGCAGGTCCTTCGTCCCCGCGGCGAAGGCCGCGGGCGCCAACGTGCAGACGCACATCGCCGACGAGGGCCTGCACACGTGGAACTACTGGCAGGACCGCCTGCACGAGTCCTGGGCCAGCACGATCGCGCCCGCCCTCGGCACGTCCTAGTCGAGGCGTTCCGATCGCCTGAACTCCGCCACAGCGGCCCCCGATCTCCGGATCGGGGGCCGCTGTCGTTCACCGCGGTGTTGGATGTGTGATGTGCCGATCGACGACAGCAGGCAGATGCTCGCGCTGGCGGTGGTGTTGTCCGCGCTGGCCGGCTACGTCGACGCGCTCGGATTCATCACGCTCGGCGGGTTCTTCGTCGCGTTCATGAGCGGCAATCTCACCCGGTTCAGTGTCGGATTCGCGGACGGGGCGTGGGCGCATGCGCTGACGGCCGCCGCGGTGATCGGCACGTTCGTCCTCGGCTGCGCCCTGGGCGCCGTGGTCGTGCACCTGTCCGATCGCCGGCGGCTGCCCGTCCGGACGACGGTGCTCGCCGTCGTGTCCGGGCTGCTGATCGCAGGCGCCGTCGCCGCGACCGTCGGGGCGAGCACCGTCGCCGTCGGCGCGATGCTTCTCGCCATGGGCGCCGAGAACTCCTTCTTCCAGAAGGACGGCGAGGTCACCATCGGCCTCACCTACATGACGGGCGCCCTCGTGAAGATGGGTCACCGGCTGGCCGCGGCACTGTTCGGCGGGCCGCGGTGGGCGTGGTTACGACATTTCGCGCTGTGGGCGGGCCTCGTGGCAGGAGCGGTGACGGGCGCTCTCGCGCACCACTGGATCGGGCTGGACGCCCTGTGGTTCGCCGCCGTGCTGTCCGCGGCGCTGACCGTCACCGTGCACCTGCGGATCGACCGCGCTACTCGCCGCCCGCAGTTGTCGTGACGGGGTTGCCTGCGGAGTCGAGGGTCCACCACACGCTGCCGACGGCCTGCCCGTAGGCGTCACCGGGTTCGTTGTCGTCCTTGTACCGGTACACGGGTCGGCCGTTCACGGTGAGCTGATGGGTGCCGTCCGCCGCGGGGATGGTGTCGATGACGACTTCCTGCAGCCCCTGCACCGTCGGGTTCTCGGTGACGGAGGTGACCGGCGGCCACGACTGCAGGCACGTGTCGCGGCACGAACTGGCACCGGAGCCGACCTCGTCGTTGTCGTACACGTAGACCGTCATCCCGCCTTCGTCGACCATCACCTCGCCGAGCGTCGTCGGTCCCATCTTCAGGACGGGTGTTCCGGGCGCGGCGGGTGGGGACGTCGGCGTCGGGGACACCGGGGCGTTGCCGCCCGTGTCGCCGGAATCGGTGCTGTCGTAGGCGCAACTCGAGAAGGTCAGGCTGACGGCGGCGATCGCTGCCAGCGCCCATGTTCGTCTCATGGAGTCCTCGTTCTCTGTGACGGCGAAGTGGCGGGCCTCCGGGGAACCTCTGCGGACCCGTGCATACAGTTCACCTCGAGTTGCGTGCCGGTGCGGGCACTTCGGGCGATGTGACGGGCCCGCACGTGTCGGTATCGGTGATTAGGCTCCCGGGCATGGGCTGGTACACGCCGACCTCGCCGTCGCCCGACCTCGCCGGCACCCTGGTGTGCGGGTGGTCCGCGCGCACGCAGGGCGAGCATCTGCTGGTGCCGGACGCGTGCATGGACGTCCTGTGGATCCGGGGCGTGGGGATCCGGGTGTGCGGTCCCGAGACCACGGCCTGGTCGTTCACGCTGCCGCCGGGCACCGAGTCCGTCGGTGTCCGTTTCCGTCCCGGTGCCGCCTCGCATCTGATGCGGACGTCGGCGGCCGAGGTCCGCGACATCCGCGTCGGCCTCGGCGACGTACTCGGGTCCGCGTGGGAACGGACACTGACCGACCGGCTCGACAACGCGTCCGGCTGCGCGGAACGAATCGCCCTGTTCGAGAAGGCCGTGCGCGCGTGGCGGAACCGCGGACCGGACGCCGACCCGCTGATCGGCACCGTGCGGCAGGCCCTGGCCCGGCAGTCGTGGAACGTCGGTGCGCTCGCCGACGCCGCCTCCGTCACGGAACGGCAACTGCAGCGGCGATGCAACGACGCGTTCGGATACGGTCCGGCGACGCTCCGCGGAATCCTGCGGCTGCAACGGTTCATGGCGCTGGCGCAGTCGGGGGCGCGGACCGGGCTCGCCGACCTGGCCGCGACCGCCGGCTACAGCGACCAGGCGCACCTGTCGCGGGAATGCCGGCGGATCTCCTCGCTGACCCCGTCCGGCCTGCTCGCCAGCGAGGCCCCCGACTGGCACGGGACGGGTTCCGTCGTCGATGTCGGAAATGTTCAAGCCGGCGGGCGCCGGACGGGAGAAGAATCGGCAGCATGACCTCGACAACCGAAACCCCCGCAGCCCACTACCGCGACCTCGCCGCGAAGTTCACGAAGCGAGTCGAATCCGTGCCCGCCGCACGCTGGGACGACGCGTCTCCGTGTGACGGCTGGACGGCCCGCGACGTCGTGCGGCACGTGATCGACACGCAGCGCTACATCGTCACCGTCGTCGATCTGGAACTGCCGGAGCCACCGTCCGTCGACGACGACCCGGTTGCCGCGTGGGCGGCGACGCGCGACGGCATGCAGGAGATCCTGGACGACCCGGCCCAGGCGGGCCGCGAGTACGACGGGCATTTCGGCCGCACGACCCTCGGGAAGACAGTCGACAACTTCTACTGCTTCGACCTGGTGGTGCACGGCTGGGACCTCGCGCGGGCCACCGGCCTCGACGAGACCATCCCCGCCGACGACCTGACCTGGGTGGGTGGTGTGGCCGAGCAACTGGGCGACAACATCCGCACGGCCGGAGTGTGCGGCCCCGCCGTGGACGTCCCCGCGGACGCCGACGAGCAGACCCGGGTGCTGGCCTTCCTCGGCCGCAAGGCCTGACGGTCCTTCCACCTCACTCCTGCCCGGCCGCGCTTGTAACCTCGAGTCATGAGCGTCCCGGGCAGGATTGCCGCGCTGACGGCGGTGTCACTGGCCGCTGCGCTGCTCGGCGGTGACGTGGTCGCGGTGGCCGATCCCGAACCCCGGGGCGCCTTCGGACTGCCCGCGCGTGGGCTCACCCTCTCTGCATCTCTCGCATCCGCGGTCATGTTTTCCGGGACCACCGACGATGCCACCCCTTCCCAGCGGGTTCCGGGTGCGGAGTCCGACGGCACGTCGGCCACCAGCCACGGCTTCGGCGAGTACCCGTACATGCGGTACGAGGTGCAGTTCGGCCCGGACAGCGCCGGCGGCGACGTCACCTGGCAGGGACGCTCGGTCAATCTCGACGACCTCGCGATGCACGTCTGGGACGAGGAGACGCAGAGTTGGGGTGAGCCGGTCGCGACGGCGCAGCCGTCCGAGCCGGGCGGTCCGGTCACCCTGACCACCCGGATCGAAAATGAGGACGCCGCGCAGATCCTCGTCATCGACAGCCCTCGCCGGGACCGCGGTTTCCGCGAGGCGAACGCGATCGCCGATAAGCAGTTCGCCGACCCGGACACGTACGACTTCGCGCTGCAGCACATCTCCGACACCCAGTACGTGTCCCGGGACCGGCCCGAAGTGTATTTCGACATGACCCGCTGGACCGCGGAGAACGCCGCCGAACGCAAGATCGCGTATTCGATGCACACCGGCGACCTCGTCCAGAGCTGGATACGTCCGGGGGCGCCCGAGTCCCGCGCGCGCCCCGAGTTCGAGGTGGCGGACCGGGCGATGGCGACGCTCGAGGACGCCGGAATCCCGTACGGGGTCCTGCCCGGCAACCACGACAACCTGTGGAACGTGGGCGGACGGCTGATTCCCGGCGAGCACGAGAAGAACCATGCCCTCTACAACGAGTTCTTCGGTCCGTGGCGGTTCCGCGACCAGCCGTACTGGGGTGAATCCGTCACGGACACGGACAATTCGGCGCACTACGACCTGCTCGACATCGCCGGCGCGAAATTCCTGATGCTCTACATCGGCTACAACCCGCCCGAGCACGTGCTGCAGTGGGCGGAGGACGTGCTCGCCGCCCACCCGGACCGCAACGTGGTGATCGGCAGCCACTATTACCTGGACGAGGACGGCTCGCTGCGGATGAGCGGGTTCGGCGACATCGGCACCAGTGCGGGACAGCAGATCTGGAACCGGCTCGTCGTCCCGTTCGACACGGTGTTCCTGGTCCTCGCGGGACACGTCGACGGGCAGACGACGGTCACCGACCGGAAGGTGGGCGACACCGACCGGAAGGTCGTGGAGTTGCTTGCCGACTACCAGTACTTCACGGTGAACGGCCTCCGCGAGACCGGGTTCCAGCGACTGCTGCAGTTCGACGTCGACGGCGGATCCCTCGCGGTCACGACGCACTCCCCCACCCTGGACAGCTTCCGGGTGGAGGACTTCGATCCGCAGCGCCGTTACGTGCCGGGTGACGGCGACTTCGTCACCGACGTGGAATTGCGGGCCGACCTGCCGCGCGCCGTCATCCCCGTGCCCTGAGATGGAGGTCGATCAACTGCGCGACGAATCCGTCCGGGTCGACGTCGCCGGCGATCACGTCGATGCTGCGGGTGGCGCGGAGGGTCGAAACCCCGTGCAGTTGGGTCCACAGGTTCAGCGCGACCACGTGCGGGTCTGCGGCGCCGGCGTCTGCGGCGAGCGCGGCGACCGTCTCGAACAGGGGTTTCGTGTGCTGCCGCAGGTCCTCGCCCGAGCCCTCGAGCAGGTCGTGGCGGAACATCAATTCGAACAGGGTGCGGTGGGTGTGCGCGAAGGAGAGGTACCGGTGCGCGGTCTGCCGCAGTCGCGCGACCGGGTCCGTCTCGGACGCGATCGCCGACCGGAGTTCTGCGGACAGGTCGGCGAACCCCGACGCGGCGATCGCGGCGAGCAGCGCCTTGTGCGTCGGGAAGTACCGCCGCGGCGCACCGTGCGAGACCCCCGCGTGCCGGGCGACGGCGCGCAGCCCGACGGCGTCGATGCCGCCCTCGTCCAGTAGTTCGCGGCCGCAGTCGATCAACCGCACGCGCAGGGGTTGCTCTTCACCACTCATGTAGACAGTGTCTAGCATGGAGTGCGTAGACACTGTCTACTTATTGTCGGAGCGCGAGTCAGGAGTTCACCGTGTGGTACTGGATCTTCAAGTACGTGCTGATCGGACCGGTGCTGCGGATCCTCGGGCGGCCCACGATCTCCGGCGCACACCACATCCCGGAGTCGGGCCCGGTGATCCTGGCGAGCAACCACCTCACCGTCGTCGACTCGTTCTTCCTCGTCCTGATGGTGCGCAGGCGGATCACGTTCGTGGCCAAGAACGAGTACTTCACCGAGGGCGGCGTGAAGGGGAGGGCGAAGCGCTGGTTCTTCACCGCCGCCGGCCAGGTGCCGATCGACCGCTCCGGGGCCTCCGCCGCAGAATCCGCCCTCGAGACCGCGCGGAAGATCCTGGACGACGGCAAGGTCTGGGGCATCTACCCCGAGGGCACCCGGTCGCCCGACGGCCGGCTCCACAAGGGCAAGACCGGCATCGCGAGGGTCGCGCTCGCCACCGGCGCCCCGGTGGTGCCGATCGCGATGCACGGCACCCGGCGGATCAACCCCGCCGGATCGAGGATGTGGCGGTTCGGCACGGTGACGGTGACCGTCGGTGAGCCGCTCAACTTCTCCCGATTCGCCGCACTCCGCGACAACCGGCACGTCGTCCGGGCCGCGACGGACGAACTGATGCATGCCCTCATGACGCTGTCGGGCCAGGAGTACGTGGACGACTACGCGCTCAGGCGTCCGGCGTAGCGACGGCGCGCGTCACCAGGTCGGCGATGAGCCGCTCGACGTCGACGCCCTCGAGCACCCCGGGCAGCGTCAGATGCTCGACGATGAGCGCATTCATCGCGAGGTAGAGCATCAGCACGGTGCCGCGGTCGCCGGGCAGTCCCGAGTCGAGGTGAAACCCGATGTCGCGCTCCAGGTTGCCGGAGATGGTGCGCGTCAACGTGGCGCGCAACTCGGGCCGGCGGACCGCTTCGAGCCGCAACTCCTGCAACGCGAGGTAGCCCGTCCGGTCGCCGGTGATCCTGCCGAACAGTCCCTGCATGTACTCGATCGCGAGGTCGAGATTCTGCGGCTTGCGGGCACTGTCCTCGATTTCGGAGGGGTCGGGGCCCATCCGCTCGTGGATCCGCTTACCGACCTGGTCGAACAGGTCGTCGCGGCTGGCGAAGTAGTTGGACGCCGTCCCCTTGGGAACGTTCGCCTCGACGTCGACGGCACGGAAGGTGAGGCCGCGCGCACCTTCTCGCGCGAGCACCTCGATCGCCGCGTTCACGAGAGCCGCGCGTCGTTCCGGATTCTGCGCCATCGACACTCCTCGAAAAAAGAACTTGCAACCACTTCGGTCATAGTACTACAAATGGAGTAGTTACCAACTGCGGGAGGGCTCACATGCGAAAACTGGTCTACTACGTCGCCACCACCATCGACGGATTCATCGCCGGCGCCGACGGTTCGGACCCCAGCGGCACCGTCTTCGAACTCGAGGGCGATCACATGCCCGCGATGATCGCCGAGTACCCCGAAACGGTCCCCACCCATGTGCGGGCAGCGATGGGAATCGATGCCCCCAACCGGCATTTCGACACCCTCCTCATGGGCCGCGCCAGCTACCAGCCCGCACTCGACCTCGGCGTGACCAGCCCGTACCCGCATCTGCGGCAGTACGTGTTCTCGACGACGATCACCGAGTCGCCCGACCCGGACGTCGAGATCGTCTCGGGCGATCCGATCGAGAAGGTGCGCCAACTCAAGCAGGAGGACGGCAAGGACATCTGGCTGTGCGGCGGCGGGAAACTTGCCGCCGCGGTGCAACCCGAGGTCGACGAACTCCGGATCAAGCTCAACCCCGTGGCGATCGGCACCGGCATTCCGCTGTTCGACGGCGAATTCGACCCGCAGCGGTTCCGGCTGACGTCGACCCGCGCATTCGAGAGCGGGATGATCTTCCTGACGTACGTCCGCCGATAGCCGGATTCACACCCGCCACTCGAGGCGACACGGGCACCTGACGCATGTATTGATTCAATACGTCAGTAATGTTCGAGGCATGCGCGAACGCCGGTACTCGTCCACCAGCCCCGAACACCTGGCCGCGGCCCTGTTCGACGTCGCCGCCGAGTCGGGCCTCGAGGGCGCCAGCGTGCGCGAGGTCGCCAAGAGGGCGGGTGTGTCCATCGGCGCCGTGCAGCACCACTTCTCCACCAAGGACGAGATGTTCGCGTTCGCGCTTCGCACCCTCGTCGACACACTGCTCACCCGGCTGGCGGACATCGACCGCGGCGGCGACCCCGCCCAGGCCCTGTTCGCCGCGATGTCGCAGTTGCTTCCCCTCGACGAGTCCCGGTCGCGGGAGGCGCACGTCAGGGCGGCATTCGCCGTCCGGGCGGCCACCTCCCCGTCGCTCGCCGAGATCCGGCGCACCACCCTGTTCACCATCCGCACCGGACTGTCCGCGGTGCTCATCGGGATCGGCACCCCGGAGGCGGAAACCCGTGCGGCGCTTCTCCTCGCCACCGTCGACGGCCTCGCCCTCGAAGCGCTCGGCAGTCCGGACCTGTACCCGGCCGAGTACCTCGAGCACGCCCTGCACGTCCAGATCGGCATGATTCTGCAGGGCGCCGACGTCCTGCCGTCGTCGTCGATCGAACTGGCCAGCTGACTCCTCGGTCCGATGTCTCCTCCGTCCGGTCAGCATGCCCCCCTGCCCCGTCACCCCGACGGCGCGGGACGGTTCGCGCCCAGCCCGTCCGGCGACCTGCACCTCGGCAACCTGCGGACGGCCGTGCTGGCGTGGCTGTTCGCCCGGTCCACCGGCCGCCGGTTCCTCCTGCGGGTCGAGGACCTCGACCGTGTCCGCGACGGTGCCCGGGACCGACAACTGGCCGACCTCGCGGAACTCGGTCTCGACTGGGACGGCGACGTCGTGTCGCAGTCACACCGACTGCCGCGGTACGACGCCGCCATCGCCGAACTCCACGCCGCCGGCCGCACGTACGAGTGCTTCTGCACGAGAAGAGAAATCCTGAAGGCGGCGTCGGCCCCGCACGCACCCCAGGGCGCCTACCCGGGGACCTGCCGCAACCTGACGCCGGGCGAGCGTGCCGACCGGCTCGCCGGCGGGCGACCACCGGCCCTGCGACTGCGCGCCGACGTCACGTCGTTCACCATCGACGACGTCCTGCACGGAAACTACTCCGGGATGGTCGACGACCTCGTGCTGCGGCGCGGCGACGGAACACCCGCCTACAACCTGGCGGTCGTCGTCGACGACGCCGCCCAGGGGATCGACCAGGTGGTGCGCGGCGACGACCTGCTGTCGTCGGCGCCCCGCCAGGCGTACCTCGCGGGACTGCTCGGGCTCACCGCCCCCGCCTACGCACACGTCGCGCTCGCACTCAACGAGGACGGCAAACGGCTCGCGAAACGCGACGGCGCCGTCACCCTCACCGACCAGAAAGCGTTGGGACGCACACCGAGCGACGTCCTCGGGGTGCTGGCGGCGTCACTCGGGCTCGCGGAACCGGGCGAGGTCGTGGATCTCGGGACCCTCCTCGCCCGGTTCGACCCGGCCCGCCTGCACCGCGAACCGTGGGTCGTCAGGCCCCCGACGCCGCCGCGATCAGCATGATCACGAAGAACAGGATCCACCCGACGACGTAGGCGCCGCCGATGGCGATCCCGGCGATCGCGAGCCCACGACCCTCCTGACCGGACTGCTTGATCTGGCCCAGCGCCACGATGCCGAGGATGATGCCGACGATGGAGCCGACACCGTAGAAGCAACCGCCGACGATCGACGTGATCAGCGACGCGATCGCGAGACCGTTCGTCCCCCGCGACTGCGGGTAGGGCGCGCCGTACGGGCTCGGGGCGCCGTACTGCGGGGCGGGGCCACCGTATTGGCCCGCCGCCCCGTACTGATCTGGTGCGCCGCCGTACTGGTTGGGGGCGCCGCCGTACTGATTCGGGGTGCCGTACTGATTCGGGGCGGCATACGGGTTCGGCGTCCCATACTGCTGCTGTTGGGGCGCCCCGTACTGGTCGCCGCCGTACTGATTCGGCGCGGCATACGGATTCGGAGACGTCCCGTACGCGCCCGGCTGCTGATAGTCGGGGTACTTCTCGGTGGGCGCCGAATAGGTGGGATAACCGGATTCGTCGACCCCGTATCCGTCGCGCGGCAACGGCGGCACCTCGCCGTAAGTGGGCGGTGTCTGCCCGTTGTACGGATTCGAATCGTCCGATCCCCCAGAATTAGTCACGATAACCAGCGTAAAGCATCAAAACCGCAGGAGAAGAAGCAGACCAAAGGGAGGCGGGTAAAGGATTGTCCACGTAGTGTTTATTCGCACTGTCACGCGCGAGCATTCAACTCTTGCTGAGGGGATCACATGACGACTGGTGGATACGACCCTAACGACAAACCCGAAGGTGGTGACCAGGGCGGATACCCTCCGCGGGGCAATCCTCCACCGCCGCCCGGCGGATATCCGCCGCCCCAGGGGAATTACCCGCCGCCGCCGCAGGGACCGCCGCCGGGCGGATATCCGCCACCGCCGCCCGGCGGAAACTATCCCCCTCCGCCCGGTGGAAACTACCCGCCGCCCCCCGGTAATTACCCACCGCCGCCGCAAGGACCCCCGCCCGGCGGTAATTACCCGCCGCCGCAGGGAAATTACCCGCCCCCTCCGCAGGGACCGCCGCCCGGCGGATATCCGCCGCCCCCGCCGATGTCGGATTACGGCGCCCCCGGGCAGACGCCGGGACAGTTCTCGGTGGGTGACGCGATCGGCTACGGCTGGAACAAGTTCAAGGACAACGCGCTCATCTGGATCGGCATCCTGCTGATCGCGGCCGTCATCCAGGTGGTGCTGAACCTCGTCTTCGGCGGCTTCAGCACGTCGTCCGACATGAGTGCGGCGTTCTCGGTGTGGCGCATCATCGGCTCGATCGTCACCACCATCGTCGGTTACCTGATCAACGCGGCGCTCGTGCGGGGCGCACTGCACGAGGTGGACGGCAACAAGCCGGCGTTCGGATCGTTCTTCCAGTTCACCAATGTCGGTGCGATCATCATCGCCAGCGTCATCATCGGTGTCGCCTCCATCATCGGTTTCTTCCTGCTCATCATCCCGGGTCTGATCGTCGTCTTCCTGACCTGGTGGACGCTGCAGTTCGTCATCGATCAGAACGAGGACGCGATCACCGGCATCAAGTCGAGTTTCCGCACGATCTCGCAGAACGTCGGACCGGTGCTGCTGCTGGCCCTGGCCCTCGTCGGCATCAACATCGTCGGTGCACTCCTCTGCGGCGTCGGACTTCTCGTCTCGATCCCGATCACGATCATCGCGTCGACCTACGCGTACCGCGTGCTCACCGGCCGTTACGTCGCGGCCTGACCGTTCGCTCGCCACGGGTGAGCGTGCTCCGCCCCTCCGGGCAGGAAGCACGCTCACCCGTTTTGCTACTCCCGTCACTCGAGTCACTCCCACCCCTTGCGTAAGGTGCTCAGGCGTCATCCGAGACGATTCGAGGGGGAACACATGACTACTGGCGGATTCGATCCCAACCAGGGACGGCAGCAGTTCGGCGCACCGCCGCAGTTCGATTCGGCGCAGCAATCCGGCACCCAGCCGTTCGCGCAGCCCGACTTCGGGTTCAACCCGTCCCGGCCGGGCGAACTCCTTCCCCGCCTGGGCGCGCGGGTGATCGACGGCCTGATCGTCGGCATTCCGACGGCCGTGGTCACCATCGTCATCTCGCTGGTGCTGGGCACCTTCCTGGGCAGTGCCCTGGGTGCGATCCTCACCGCGGCCGCTGCCGTGGGCTACTTCGTGTTCCTCGAGACGACGCGGGGCCAGACCGTCGGCAAGCAGGTTCTCGGTCTGCGCGTCGAGGGCCCGAACGGCGGACTGTCCACCCAGCAGCAGTCGCTGACCAGGAACGGCTTCTACATCCTCGCCGCGCTCGGCGGGTTCCCGTTCCTCGGGTTCCTGTTCGGACTGGTCGGTTTCGTCGCGGCGATCGTCATCGCCGTGACGATCAACGGCAGCCCCACCAAGCAGGGCAAGCACGACGAACTGGCAGGCGGCACGCGCGTCGTCCAGGGTTAGCCCGGCACGGCCCACCGCGCGGGTGAACGTACCTTTCGTCGCCTCAGATCGGACAAAAGGTACGTTCACCCGTTCCTGATTCGCGCCTCTCCACCCGCAGGTGCTTGGATTGCGGCGTGACAGCCTCAGATCAGCAGACCAAACCAGACGACCACGCGACGTTCGCGCACGTCAGCCGCGGGTACTACCCCACGTTCGTCGCCCTCTTCACGGCGACGCTGCTGATCTCGAATATCTGCGCGACGAAAGGCGTCGCATTCTTCGCCGACTCGTCGCTCACCATCGGCCCGCTGCAGATCCTGCCGGTCATCACCGACGGCGGTTTCTTCCTGTTCCCGCTGGCCTACATCCTCGGCGACGTGCTCAGCGAGGTGTACGGGTTCAAGTCCACGCGACGCGCGATCTACCTGGGCTTCGGTGCCCTGATCCTGGCCGCGTTCTGCTTCTGGCTGCTCATCGAACTGCCGTCCGCCGACTTCTACGAGAACCAGGAGGCGCTGCGGTCGGTCGTCGGCGTCTACCCGCGACTGCTGCTCGCCGGGCTGGCCGGCTACCTCGTCGGGCAGATGCTGAACTCGGTGACGCTGGTCCTCATCAAGGAGCGGACCAAAGAGAAGCACCTGTGGGCGCGCCTCATCGGCTCCACCATCGTCGGTGAGTTCGCCGACACCCTGATCTTCTGCTCCATCGCGGCCGGCGCGATCGGCATCAGCACGTGGAGCGATTTCGTCAACTACGTGATCGTCGGATTCCTGTGGAAGACCCTCGTCGAGGTGCTGGTCATGCCGATCACGTACCGCGTCATCGCGTACGTGAAGAAGCGCGAACCCACCTACCAGCTCTGACCCCCACGTGAGTGGGAAAGCGTCCCCGGGGACTCTTTCCCACTCACGTGCGGTAGAAGCGGCCCAGCGTCTCGGCCTTGAACTCCGCGAAGTAGCCGCCCTCGATGCTGGCACGGATCTGATCGACCAACCGCACCGTGAAGCGTTCGTTGTGAATCGTGCACAACGTGGACGCCAGCATTTCCTTCGCCTTGAACAGGTGGTGGATGTAGGCGCTGGTGTAGTTGGCGCACGTGTAGCAGTCGCAGTTCTCGTCGATCGGGGTGAAATCACGCCGGAAGCGGCTGGTGTTGATGTTGAACCGGCCGTCCGGGTGGTAGATCGCAGCGTTGCGCGCGACCCGCGACGGATTCACGCAGTCGAACGTGTCGGCCCCGTTCTCGATGGCCACGAAGAAGTCGTCCGGCTCGCTGATGCCGAGCATGTGCCGCGGCTTGTGCTCGGGAAGTTCCTCGTTGCACCAGCGGACGATGGTGCCCAGGTTCTGCTTCTCCAGCGCCCCGCCGATGCCGTACCCGTCGAAACCGCGGCCGCTCTCCCCGGTGATCGACTCGAGCCCCCGGCACGCCTGCCGCCGCAGGTCCTCGTACTGCGCGCCCTGGACCACCCCGAACAGCGCCTGGTACGGACGGTGTGAGCGTTCGGCGGTGAGCTTCTCGTGCTCGGCGATGCAGCGCACCGCCCACGCCTGCGTCCGCTCCACCGACTGCTCCTGGTAGCCGCGGGTGTTCAGCAGCGTCGTGAGCTCGTCGAACGCGAACATGATGTCGGCGCCGAGTTGATGCTGGATCTGCATCGACACCTCGGGGGTGAACCGGTGCCGCGACCCGTCCAGGTGCGATTTGAACGTGACGCCGTCGTCGTCGACGGTCGCGAGGCGTTCCTTACCCTTCGCGATGACGTCGTCGGAGCGCACCCCGACCGCTTCCATCGCGAGGACCTTCTTGAATCCGACGCCCAGCGACATCACCTGGAATCCGCCGCTGTCGGTGAACGTCGGGCCGTCCCAGTTCATGAACTTGCCCAGCCCGCCGGCCTCGTCCACGATGTCCGGGCCCGGCTGCAGGTACAGGTGGTACGCGTTGGCGAGCAGCGACTGCGCGCCCAGGTCCTTCATGCTCTCCGGCAGCACCGCCTTGACGGTGGCTTTGGTGCCGACGGCCACGAACGACGGCGTCGCGATGTCGCCGTGCGGGGTGTGAATGGTTCCGGTTCGGCCGAGCTGTCCGTCGAGTCGGGTGCCGACGGTGAAGAACGGATCGGGCGGGGTCGGGACTACGGCGTTCACGGGTGTATCCAATCACGCGCGCCATTTCCGGCGACACATCACTACTTCGTTCGAAAGTGGGTACAGAGAGTGAGACGATCCCATCCCCTCGACCGGAGGAACCGCCATGAGCGACGAGAAGACCGGCCATCGGATCGACAGGCGAACGTTTCTCTCGGGTGCCGCGGTCGCGGGCGGGGTGACCGTGATGTCCGGCCTCTTCGACCGCCGGGCGGACGCGTCGGAGCAACCGCTGCGCCGCCAGCCGAACAACTACGTGCAGCCCAACATCGTGTTCATCGTCGTCGACGAGATGCGGTTTCCCCAGGTCTTTCCGGCCGGGATCACCACTCCGGATCAGTTCCTGCAACGGTTCATGCCCAACCTCTACAGGCTGTGGGCGCCGGGGGTGAAGTTCACGCAGCACTACACGGCCGGGGTGGCGTGCAGCCCCGGCCGCGCGTGTTTCGTCACCGGGCTGTACCCGTTGCAGAACTGGATGCTGCAGACCCGGACCGGCAATCGGGCCTCCCCCGTCCCGTCCCCGGCGATGGGACGGGAGTTCCCGACGTACGGCAAACTGCTGCGGCAGGCGGGGTACGTCACACCGTATGTCGGGAAGTGGCATCTGTCGCCGTCGCCGGACGAGGATTCGGGGCTCGCCCCCGGCTACCTCGAGGAGTACGGGTTCGACGGCCTGACGATGCCCGACATCATCGGATTGAACGGTGAGGGTTTCGAATTCGACGGGCACATCGCCGACCAGGCCGCGGCATGGTTGTCGACGCGCAAACCCTCCGACGGCCCGTTCTGCCTCACGGCGAGCTTCGTCAACCCGCACGACCAGCAGTTCTTCTGGGCCGGAACGGAAGCGGAACGCTACCAGTCGCTGTACGCGAACAACGTTCCCCCGCTCAGCCCCGCCCGGACGTGGTCGGTGACCACCGGTGAGAGCGACCCGCCGCGGCTGGGCTACCCGTCCGTGCCGCCCAACTGGGAACCCGAGAAGGCGCTGCAGTCGAAACCGAGCACCCAGGTGTTCGCGCGGGAGTTCCAGGCCCTGGTGTGGGGCGGCGTCACCGACGACGTCCAGAACCTGTCGAACTACTACCTGCAGCCGTACGGTCAGGGCACCGACCCCGACCGGCACATCGCGTTCGCGCCGTACACGTACTGGGAACGGGCACTCGACAGTTACACCAACGTGCTGTCGATGGTCGATCACCACATCGGCACGGTGATCGACTCGCTGCCGGAGGACGTCGCGGCGAACACCGTCTTCGTCATGACGTCGGATCACGGCGAATACGCCGGGGCGCACGGCTTCGTCGCCGGCAAGCTGTCCACCGCCTACGACGAGGCGTTCCACATCCCACTGATCGTCGCCGACCCGACCGGGCGGTTCACCGGCGACACCGACACCCCACGCGGCCAGCTCACGTCGAGCGTCGACGTGGTGCCGCTGCTCGCGACGCTCGGCCACGGCGACCGGAACTGGATGTCGGGGGACCTGTTCGCGACGTACGCCGAACGCGTCGACCTCCTGCCGCTGCTGCGGAGCAACGCCGCGGCGGGACGCGACCACGTCCTCCTCGCCACCAACGAGCATGCACCGCAGGGGATCAACTGGAACAATTCCCCCACCCACATCTACGTGCTGCGCACCCCCGAGGCGAAGGTCGCGGTGTATTCGAAGTGGCTGGGGCCCACCGCCTACGTCGACCCGGCGTCGTTCCAGTACGAGTTCTACGACTACGCCACCGAACGCGGTCGGGCGGAACTCGACAACACCTTCGATCACGACCCGCGCGGTCCGGCCATGGCCGCCCAGCTGATGACCCAGTATCTGCCGACGCAGCTCGCCGCGCCGCTGCCGCCGGCGTTCGCTCAGCAGAGCGCGGACGCGATGGCCCGGTATCTCACCTACATCCAGGTGATCAACCGGTACACCCCCGGCCAGATCGACCGCGAGGGCATCGACAAGTTGACCGCGTTCGGGGAGGTGTTCTGACGGACATGGCCGGGAAAATCGTTGCCGCCGTGCTGGTTCTGCTGATGTGGTCGGGCGGGGCCTCCCTCGCCTCCGCGGCCCCGCCGCCGACGGCGCAGTGCGCGTGGCAGTTCATGTCCAACTCAACGGTGCTGAATGTCGCGTTCCCTGATGCCAACGCGACGTACTGGGTTCTGCCCTACGCGTTGGCATCCGGCGACACCATCGAACTGAGCGGCACCTACCCGGCCGCCCGCTACTTCTCGCTCAACACGTACGGCACCAACTTCGACACGGTCGACACGTTGCGCGACAACCAGATCGGGCCCGACCCGGGCAGCGGAAACCCGTTCACCGACGCCTCGGCAGATTCCCTGCCTCCCGCGCAGAAGCGCTGGCACGCCACGGTCGTGACCGGTCCGGCCGACCACGCGCGCAACCAGATTCAGGCCCTCCCCACCGGGACCGGCGCGCAGTCGGTACCCGTCGGCTTCCTCATCATCCGGGTGTACGTGCCCGACGATCCGGCATCACCGACCGGTGGCGTCCCACTGCCCGACGTGACGCTGACGTCCGGCGGTCGAACGTCGCCGGTGCCGACGTGCGGATCCGAGTTCGACCCGTCCGCCTACGACAACGGCCCGCTCGGGCAGGTCGCGGAGGCCGGATTCGATCAGATCATCGCCGGCGCCGCGTCCGGCGCGTTCCCCGGCAACGTGCCGGAGGCGACGTTCGTGAACCCCGCGAGCACGTCCGGCCTGTTCCCCAACGGCGACAACAAGTACGTCGGAGCGGGGCTGACGTATCAGCCCGGACGCATCGTCGTCGTGCAGGGCCGGGCACCCACCTTCCCCGACACCCGTGCGGGACAACCCGTCACGGCACCCGGCCGCCAGGTGCGGTACTGGTCGATGTGCCAGAACGACCAGCTGACGCCGTACCCCGTCGTCGCGTGCGCCGCCGACTTCCAGACCCGCACCGACAGCAACGGCAACTACACGTACGTCGTCGCCGCACCGCAGGACGTCCCCGCCCGCGCCGCAGCCGACCCGACCGTCACCGTCATCCCCTGGGGCTCCACCGACGTCGCGAAGAAGGTGCTCTTCCTGCGGTACATGCTGCCGTCCGACGCCTTCTACCCGCAGTCGGTGCAGGCGTCGCAGAACGATCACACCGACCCCGCCACCACGATGGGTCCGTACTACCCGCGCTCCGCCTACTGCGACACCGCCACCTTCGAGGCCGGGGGAAGCACTGCGTGCCTGTGAGTACTTGTTAACCGCCCGTGGTTAACAAGTACTCACGGGTGGCTACGCACTGACGAACTGGCTGTTGTACAGGCGGTAGTACGCGCCGCGGGTGAGGAGCAGGTCCTCGTGGCTGCCCTGCTCGACGATGCGACCGTCCTCCATGACGACGATGAGGTCGGCGTCGCGGATGGTCGACAACCGGTGTGCGATCACGAAACTCGTGCGATCGCTGCGCAGGACTGCCGTCGCGTGCTGGACGAGCAGTTCGGTGCGGGTGTCGACGGAACTGGTCGCCTCGTCGAGGATCAGGATCGACGGTTGCGAGATGAACGCGCGGGCGATCGTGATCAGCTGCTTCTCGCCGGCGCTGATGTTGCTGCCCTCTTCGTCGATGACGGTGTCGTAGCCGTCGGGCAGCGAGTGGACGAACCGGTCGACGTAGCTGATCCGCGCAGCTGCGTGGATCTCGTCCTCGGTGGCGTCGGGGCGTCCGTACGCGATGTTGTCGCGGATGGTGCCGCCGAACAGCCACGCGTCCTGGAGGACCATGCCGATGCGGGACCGCAGGTCGTCGCGCGACATGGCGGCGATGTCGACGCCGTCGAGGAGGATGCTGCCGCCGTCGAGTTCGTAGAACCGCAGGATGAGGTTGACGAGGGTGGTCTTGCCCGCGCCGGTGGGTCCGACGATGGCGACCATCTGGCCGGGTTCGGCGACCAGCGAGAGGTTCTCGATCAGCGGCTTGTCGGGTGAGTAGCCGAACGAGACGTCCGAGAACTCCACCCGGCCCGAGACCTCGGCCGGGTTGGGTGCGTCGGCGGGGTCCGGGTCTTCCTCGTCCTCGTCGAGGATGGCGAACACCCGCTCGGCGGACGCCACCCCCGACTGCATGAGGTTGACCATGGCCCCGATCTGGGTGAGGGGCTGGGTGAACTGGCGGGAGTACTGGATGAAGGCCTGCACGTCGCCGAGGCTCATGGTGCCGGACGCCACCCGCATGCCGCCGAGGACGGCGATGGCGACGAAGTTGAGGTTTCCGAGGAACATGATCGCGGGCATGATCAAGCCCGAGATGAACTGGGCCCGGTAGCTGGCCTGGTAGAGCGCCTCGTTCTGCTCCTCGAACCGGGCCTCCACCTCGCGGCCGCGGCCGAACACGGTGACCAGTTCGTGGCCCGTGTACGCCTCTTCCACGTGCGAGTTGAGTTCGCCGGTCGACTTCCACTGCGACACGAAGTGCGTCTTGGACCGTTTCGCGATCTGCGCCGTCACCAGGATCGACAGCGGCACCGTCAGCACGGCGATCAGCGCGAGCAGCGGCGAGATGACGATCATCATCACGAGGATGCCGATCACCGTCATCGCCGACACGATCAGCTGGCTCATCGTCTGCTGCAGCGACTGCGAGACGTTGTCGATGTCGTTGGTTACCCGGCTGAGCAGGTCGCCGCGGGAGTGGGAGTCGAAGTACCGCAGCGGAAGTCGGTGGATCTTCCGTTCGACCTCGGCGCGCAGGTTCTTCACGACGCCCTGCACGACGATGTTCAGCAGGAAACCCGACAGCCACATGAACACCGACGACCCCAGGTACAGGGCCAGCACGATCGCCAGCACCCGGCCGAGTGCCGTGAAGTCGATACCCACGCCGGGGACGACGGCCATGCCGGACACCATGTCGGCGAACGTGTTCTGACCGTCGGCCCGCAGCGCGGCGACGGCCTGCTCCTTCGACATTCCGGCGGGCAACTGGGCGCCGATGATGCCGTCGAAGATCAGGTTCGTGCCCTGGCCGAGCATGCGCGGCGCGATCGACGTGAGCACCACCGACACGGCGGCGACGAGGAAAACGACGCCGACGGCGATGCGGTGGGGACGCAGCCGACGCAGCAGCCGCTTGGTGGACGGCCACAGATCGTGCGGCTTGGACCCCGGGGCTCCCGGAGCGACCGGCCCCGGAATACGCGGGCCGACGGGCCTTTCGGCGGTGGTGGTGGTTGCGCGATCGCTCATAGTGCTTCCTGGACCGATCGTTGGGATTCGACGATCTCGACGTAACACGGACACGTCTCGAGCAGTTCGTCGTGGGTTCCGATTCCGACGACCGCGCCGTCCTCGAGGACCACGATCTGCTCGGCCTCGACGATCGTCGAGACACGCTGGGCGACGACGATGACGCACGCGTCCGAGGTCTCGGGTTTGAGTGCGGCACGCAGCCGGGCGTCGGTGCTGAGGTCCAGGGCGGAGAACGAGTCGTCGAACAGGTAGATCGACGGACGACGCACCAGCGCCCGCGCGATGGCGAGCCGCTGCCGCTGACCGCCGGAGACGGTCGTGCCGCCCTGCGCGACCGGGGTGTCGAGGCCCTCCGGCATGGCGCGCACGAAATCGGCGGCCTGTGCGATCTCCAGCGCCCGCCACAGTTCCTCGTCGGTGGCGTCGGGTTTGCCGTACCGCAGGTTGGTGGCGACGGTGCCCGAGAACAGGTAGGGCCGTTGCGGGACGAGTCCGATGCCTGCCCGCAGGACGTCCAGGTCGATGCGGCGCACATCCGTATCGGACACGGTGACAGCACCCGACGTGGCGTCGATGAGGCGCGGGATCAGCGACAGCAGCGTCGTC
The DNA here is from genome assembly GCF_042802055.1 of Rhodococcus sp. NPDC057529. Classification (NCBI taxonomy): domain Bacteria; kingdom Bacillati; phylum Actinomycetota; class Actinomycetes; order Mycobacteriales; family Nocardiaceae; genus Rhodococcus; species Rhodococcus sp. NPDC057529. The sequence goes on along the minus strand of NZ_JBHVEY010000007.1, from coordinate 228,442 downwards.
TTGCCGGAGCCGGTGCCGCCGATGATCGCGGTGGTTTTGCCGGGTTCGGCGCGGAAACTGATGTCGCGCAGGACGGGCTCGTCGGCGCCGGGGAACTTGAACTGGGCGTCGCGCAGTTCCACCACGCCGGGGTTCTGCAGCACGGTGATCGGATCGACCGGCGGCACGACGGTGGAATCCGTGCCGAGCACCTCGCCGATGCGTTCGGCGCAGACGGTGGCGCGGGGCGCCATCATCGCGATGAACGACGCCATCATCACCGACATCAGGATCTGCATGATGTAGCTGAGCATCGCGGTGAGCGAGCCGACCTGCATGGTGCCGCTGTTGATTTCGTGACCGCCGAACCAGATGACGGCGACGCTGGTGACGTTCGCGATCACCATCACGAGCGGGAACATCACCGCCGTCAGCCTGCCGACGCGCAGGGCGGTCTGGGTGAGCTGCTCGTTGGCGTCGCCGAACCGCTGCATTTCGGAGCGCTCGCGGACGAACGCCCGCACCACGCGGATGCCGGTGATCTGCTCACGCAGCACCCGGTTGACCCCGTCGATGCGGGTCTGCATCTCCCGGAACGCGGGCACCATCCGCGAGATCACGAAACCCATGGACAGCGCGAGCACCGGCACGGTGACCGCCAGGATCCAGGCGAGCCCGGCGTCCTCCCGAATCGACATCACGACGCCGCCGACGCACATGATCGGGGCCATCACGAGGATCGTGCAGCTCATCACGACCAGCATCTGCACCTGCTGCACGTCGTTGGTGTTGCGGGTGATCAGCGACGGCGCGCCGAAACGGCCGAACTCCCGGGACGAGAAACTCCCCACCTGATGCATGACGGCGCGGCGCACGTCGCGTCCGAAACCCATTGCGGCACGGGCACCGAAGTACACCGAACCGATCGAGCAGATGATCTGCACGACGGTGACGAGCAGCATCATGACGCCCGTGGACAGGATGTACGCCGTGTCGCCCTTGGTGACGCCGTTGTCGATGAGGTCGGCGTTCAGGCTGGGAAGGTACAGCGCTGCCGCGGTCGCGACGAGCTGGAACAGCACGACCGCCGCTAGCTCCCGCTTGTACGGGCGGAGGTACGTGGTGAGCAGGGCATTCAACATGGGCAGCAGCGATCCTGGCGGGTCATCATTATGTCCGAAGGTTACCAACAGAAGGGCCTGCGGCCTTGTGAGTGGTTGACGAGTCCAGAAACTCCTCAACCACTCACGGGCGCGAAGCGCCTGTCCGCGTCGTGCAGGACCTTCTTCAGCTTCTCGCCCTCGATGTCGACGTTGGGCAGGATCTTGTCCAGCCACTTCGGCAGCCACCAGGCCTTGTCGCCGAGCAGTGCCATCACCGACGGGATGATCACCATGCGCACGATGAAGGCGTCGAAGAACACGGCGGCCGCGAGGGCGAAGCCGATCGACTTGATGAACGAGTTCGGTTCGGCGATGAAGGCCGCGAACACCGAGATCATGATGACCGCGGCGGCGCTGACCACCCGGGCACCGTGGTTGAAGCCGACGGTGACGGCCTGTTTCGCGGTCGCGCCGTGCACGTATTCCTCCCGCATCCGGGTCACCAGGAACACCTGGTAGTCCATCGCGAGTCCGAACACGACACCGATCAGGAAGATCGGCATGAAGCTGACGATCGGCTGCGGGTTGGAGATGATGCCGCCCCAGCCTTCCTGGAACACCGCGACCGTGGCACCGAACGTGGCCGCGACGCTGAGGAGGAAGCCGAGCGTGGCGGTCAGCGGCACGAGCAGCGAACGGAACACGAGCAGCAGCAGGAGGAAGGCCAGGCCCACGACCACCGCGAGATACGGGATCAGCGCGTCCTGCAGCGTGTCCGACACATCGCCTTCGAGCGCGGTCTGCCCGGTGACGCCGTAGTTGACGCCGATCGAGTCGTGCAGGTCGGCCTCCGCGCCGCGGATGTTGCTCACCAGATCCATCGTGGCCGGATCGCTGGGCGCGCTGCTCGGCGTGACCAGGATCTGCGCGGTGTCGCCGGCCTTGTTGACACCGACGACCTGCGCGTTCGACACGTCGTCCTGTGCGGTGATGGTCTTCACGACCTCACCGAACGCCTCCGACGGCGTTCCGGTGGTGACGTCCTTGGCGTCGACGACGACGAGCAGCGGCCCGTTCTTGCCGGGGCCGAAGCCCTCGCTGACGAGGTCGTACGCCTGCCGAGAGCTGGTGGCGGGGTCGCCGGTGCCCTCGCTGGGCAGGGCCAGGCTCAGGCCGGTCGCGGGGACGGCGAGCGCCCCGAGCACCACGACGCCGGCGATCAGCGGAATCGCGGGTCTGCGGACCACGGCGCTGATGTACCGCAGGGCGAGGCTCGGCTTGCCCTCGTCGTCCTCGAGGTCGCGACTGGTGAGGAACGGGATCTTGCCTGCGAACGCCTTCTTCCCGAACAACCCGAGGATCGCGGGCAGGAGCGTCAGGGCGATCGAGACGGCGATGAACACCGTGAACGCGGCGGCCGCACCCATGTCGGACAGGAACGGAATCCCGACGACGCGCAGCGCGATCAGCGCGATGATGACCGTGAGACCGGCGAACACCACGGCGGAGCCGGCGGTGCCGACGGCGCGTCCGGCCGCCTCCGAGCGGTCGTCCGTGAGGGTGAGTTCGTGCCGGAACCGGGACACGATGAACAGCGAGTAGTCGATCGCGACGGCGAGGCCGATCATGATGGCCAGCGTGGGTGTCATCGAGCTGAGGTCGGTGAAGCCGGTGGCGACGGTGATGCCGAGGCTGCCGATCATGATGCCGATGATCGCGGTGATCAACGGCAGACCCGCGGCCACCAGAGAACCGAACGTCAGCGCGAGCACGACAGCGGCCACGCCGATGCCGACGAGTTCGGTGGAGCCGCCGGGCGGCTCGGCTTCGTTGGCGGCGGACCCGCTGATCTCGACGGTCAGTCCGGCGTTGCGGCCGGCGTCGGCAGCGGCCGAGATCTGGTCGCGCAGGGCCTGATCCACGTCGCCCATGCCACCCGTGAACGGCACCTCGACGTAGCCGACGGTCTTGTCCGCGTTCAGCGGCGACAGCGCCTGCGCGTTAGCGACGGCGTCCGCTTCGCTGATTCCCTTGTCGGCCGCCGTCGATTTCGCCATCTCGACGAGCTGCTCGTTCGCTGTGACCGGGTTGACCAGTGCCTTCGCGGCTTCGGCGCCCGAGGCGGTGGCGGGATCGACTTTGGCGGCGTCCTGGACCTGTTCGATTCCGCGCACCTTGGCGAGCACCGCGTCCATCGCCTGCTGACTCTGCTCGCTCTCGAGGGTCTGCCCCTCGGGGGCGGCGAACACGTAGCGCGCGCTGACGGCGTTCATCGGGTCGCTGCCCGCGGCCTCGGGGAAGCGTTCGGCCATCAGGTCCTGCGCCTGCTGCGCGGGGGTGCCCGGAATGGAGAACGAGTCCTTGGTGGGCCCGGACAGCGTTGCCGCCCCGACACCCATGAGGACCAGGATCACCAACCAGACGCTGAGGACCGCGCCTTTTCGCCTGTAGGCGAATCTGCCGATCCGATAGAGATAGGTGGCCACGAGAGGCTCCTTCTGAGTCGGTGGAAAGAAGGGTGGTTCGGGGCAGCCGATTACGGCTGCGGGATGCCCTGACGGAGTTGACGAATGGCGTCGCGGACGAGTTCTTCGGGCCCACTGGCGCCGGACTTGCCGCTCATCCACAGATCGAGCGACGCCTTGCACGCCGATCCGACCGCCAGGTGCAGCAGGTTGGGGTAGAGGTCGGTGTCGATGTCCGTGCCCGTGCGTTCGGCGATCACCTCACCGACCAGGCGGGTGACGCGCAGGTGCACTTCGAGTTTCTTCGCGAGCAGCGCGGGGCTGGTCTCGACGAGTTCCATCATCACCGCGGTCTCTTCGAGCGGTTTCGCGGGATCGGTGACGATCTGGACCACCACGTGCTCGAGCGAATCCCAGATCGGCTCGTCCTCGGGGCGGGCGCGGAGCAGGTCCACCCAGTCGTGGACGGACTGCTCGAAGTGCGCGAGGACCGCCTCTTCCTTGCTGGAGAAGTAGTTGTGGAACGTCCGGGTGGAGACCCCCGCCTCGGACGCGATGGCGTCGGCGGTGACGCATTCGATGCCCAGCGCACGGGCCAGGCGTGCGGCGGCGCCGCTGAGGGCTGCGCGGGTGGCGGCCTTCTTGCGGTCCCGCAGTCCGATTTCCGAAATCACTACTCCGAGGGTACAGAACTTGCAGAGCTCTGCAAATTTGCGTAAGAGCGCAATTTTCATGTTCTTGCCCACAATCCGCGCGGCACTGTGTCGGGGATCACCGCGGCGTTACGGTGGACCCATGTCCGATCCGACGGCGCCGCTCTCGTTCCGGGCGGACGAGATCGACCGCGCCGCCCTGGACCAACTCGCGTCCGTTCTCGACGTCCAGGCCGCGCGCCCGGGAATCCGGCGGATGTGACCGGTCCCCTCGTCCAGATGATGACCGCCTCCGCGGTCGCGGAGGGAGCGATCACCGCCGCGCAGCGCGACGACCTCCTGGACCAGCTGAATGCCGCCGCCCGCAGCGGCGACTTCCACATGTCGGTGACGATGTTCGCCTATCTCGTTCGCAAGCCCTGACGAAATCCTTCCGGCATTCGGAAACCGAGTGTGGTGGATCACCTCCGGTGCCGCACAGTGGTGGGGACGACGCCGTCGCCTCTTCGAGTCCGGCGTCACGAATCACGCAGCAGCCCAGCATATTCCGGAGGCACTCATGTCCACGATCGCCCGCAACCAGTGGTACGTCGCAGCCTACGGCCGCGAGGTCGGACGCGAACTGTTCTCGCGCACGATCTGCGAGGAGCCGATCCTGTTCTGGCGCACCGAGGCCGGCGAGGCCGTCGCGATGAGCGACCGCTGCGTGCACCGCCGCTACCCGCTGTCCGAGGCGCCGAGCCGGCTCGACGGCGACTCCGTGGTCTGCGGCTATCACGGATTCACCTACGGCAGCGACGGCGGCTGCGTGTTCGTGCCCGGCCAGGCCCGCGTTCCCCGCACGGCCCGGCTGCGCTCGTACCAGGTGGTCGAGCAGGACTCGTTCGTGTGGGTGTGGATCGCCGACCCGGACAACCCCGAACAGGGCGATCCCACCCGCATCCCCCGCGCACCGTGGATGGACTCCCCCGACTACACCGTCGTGTCCGGCATGGAACCGATCGACTGCAACTACGGCCTGCTCGTCGACAACCTGATGGACCTCTCCCACGAGACGTACCTGCACGGCGGCTACATCGGCACCCCCGAGGTGGCGGAAACCCCGATCACCACGGAGATCGACGAGGACCGGAACGTCATCTACGTGTCCCGGCACATGGACGACGCCGAATGCCCGCCGTTCTACTCCGAGTCCACCGGCATCGAGGGTCGCATCGCCCGCTGGCAGGACATCGAGTACACCCCGCCCTGCCTGTACCTGCTGCACAGCCGCATCGCCCCGGTCGGCGCACCACTGCCCGGCGACGACGGCTCCGACCCGCACGCGTTCCACAGCGAGATCGTCTACGCGATCACCCCGTCGACCGAGAACTCCACCCTCGACTTCTGGGCCGTGGCCCGCGACTTCGCGATCGGCGACGACGCCGTCACGGCGTTCCTGGCCGAGAACAACCGGACCGTCGTCATGCAGGACGTCGTGGCGCTGAACATCCTGCAGCAGGCGCTCGACACCGAGAAGGACGGCTACCAGGAGTTGTCGATCAACATCGACGCCGGCGGACTCGGCGCCCGCCGCCTCCTGAAGAAGCTGGCCGGCGCGTCGCGGGCCGTCGCCGCCGCGGCGGGCTGACCGGTGGAACCGACGAGGATGCTCCGCGGCACCCACGTGATGCGGATCGTGTGGCTGCCGGGTTCGGACCTGCTCGAGGGCGAGTGCCACTGCGGCGCCCGCCACGTCGCGGAGGAACCCGCCGCCCTGTGGGAGTGGTTGCTCGCCTGCCCCGACGGCCACCACCCCGCCGACCCGCCGGTACCCGCCGTGCCGCTGCCCGCCGCGCCGGACTCCGTTCCCGTTCCCGTCTGACCTCCCGGAAGAGACCGCCATGCCCATCCCGCCCGAACCCGTGCTCGAACTGGAGCTGACCACCCGGACGCTCGGCGCCGACGGCGTCGTCGTGCTGGAGTTCCGCGACCCGTCCGGAGCCGACCTGCCCGCGTGGACGCCGGGTGCGCACGTCGACCTGGTCCTGACACCCGAGCTCACCCGCCAGTACTCGCTGTGCGGCGACCCGGCCGACACCGGCACCTGGCGCATCGCCGTGCTGCGGGAGGCGATGGGCCGCGGCGGTTCGCAGTTCGTGCACGACAAGCTGAGCGAAGGCGACCGCGTCACGATCCGGGGTCCGCGCAACCACTTCGAGCTCGAGCCGTCACCGCGGTACGTGTTCGTCGCCGGCGGCATCGGGATCACGCCGATCCTCACGATGGCACACGCCGCGGACAACGCCGGCGCCGACTGGACCCTCGTCTACGGCGGACGCAGCCGCAGTTCGATGGCGTTCGCCGACGTCCTCGCCGCGCGGTTCGGCGACCGGGTGGTGATCCACCCCCAGGACGAGCACGGGCTCATCGACCTGACGGGGCTGCTCGGCGACGTCCGGGAGAACACCCTCGTCTACTGCTGCGGGCCCGCGCCGCTGCTCGACGCCGTCACCGCTCACTGCGACCGCTGGCCGTCCGGCACGCTGCACCTCGAGCGGTTCGCCGCCAAGGACCTCGACCAGCCGGTCCGGGCCGAGGGGTTCGAGGTGGAACTGACGCTGAGCGGCAAGACCGTCACCGTGCCGCCCGAGCAGTCGATCCTGCAGGCCGTCACCGCGGCAGGCGTCCAGGTGCTGTCGTCCTGCGAGGAGGGGACGTGCGGAACCTGCGAGACGACCGTGCTCGGCGGTACTGTCGATCACCGGGATTCCCTGCTCACAGCGGACGAGCAGGCCGAGGGCGACACCATGATGATCTGCGTCTCGCGTGCGAGCTGTGCACGCCTGACGCTGGAACTGTGAGACGGAGACCGAGCAATGGCGATCACCGGATCGGTGACCATTCGCTCGTTGCGGCTCCTCGAACTGTTCACCCCCGCGTCGCCGCGGCTGACCCTCAGCGACCTGTCGCGCAAGTCCGGGTACCCACTGAGCACCGTGCACCGGCTGACCAGCGACCTCATCGAATGGGGCGCCCTCGAACGTGACAGCAGCGGTCGCTTCACCGTCGGGCTGAAACTGTGGGAGATCGCGTCGCTCGCACCGCGCGGCACGATGCTGCGCGAACTGGCGATGCCGGTGATGGAGGACCTGTCGCAGATCACGCGGGAGAACGTGCAACTCGGCATCGCGGAGGGCACCGAGGTCGTGTTCGTCGAACGCATCGCCGGACAGAAGGCGGTGCCCGTCCAGACCCGCGTAGGCGGCCGGTTCCCGCTGACGGCGTCCGGCATCGGTTTGGCCCTGCTCGCGTACATGCCCACCGACGTGCAGGAGCAGGTGCTTGCCGGGCCGATCGAGAAGTTCACCGAACGGACCGTCACCGACCCCGTCGTCCTGCGGCGCACGCTCGCCGAGATCCGCCGATCCGAGGTCGCGATCAGTGATCGTCAGGTGACCATGGACGCCGTCTCCGTCGCGGCCCCGATCTTCGAACGTCCCGGAACGGCGGTCGCGGCCGTGTCGCTCGTGGTGTCGGCGGAGAATGCGTCGCTGAACGCACTGGTCCCGCTGGTGCGCGCGGCAGGCCGGACGATCAGCCGCGCGCTGCGCCCTCGTCAACCGACGTAGCCGGCCGGGTGCGACGCTCCCAGGCGCCCGGGTCGGACGTCAGCGCGGTGAGGAAACCCGGCAGTTGCCCGTTCGCCACGTCCGCGAGGCTCACGTTCTCGAGCACGGCGCGCAGGTTCACCCGCACCGCGATCCACACGTCCTGCAGTTTCGCGGCCGGTCCGCCGTAGTCGACGTCCTCGGGGCGCTCACCACGCACCGACGCCAGCGGACCCTCGACGGTCCGGATCACGTCGGCGATCGTGATGTCCTCGGCGGGCCGCGCCAGCCAGTAGCCGCCGTCGGGTCCGCGCCGGCTGTTGACCAGTCCGCCGCGGCGGAGGTCGGCGAGCACGGCCTCGAGGAACTTGTGCGGAATCGTCTGCGACTGTGCCAGGAACTCGGCCTTGGACGGGGACGGCCCGGCCGCGGCGAGTTCGATCAGCGTCCGCACGGCGTAGTCCACCTTTGCGGTGATGTGCACACCGAATTCCTACCATCCGAGTATGAAAACCGGCAAATCCCACTCAGTGACGCATGTCACTCCGGGGTACAGTGAACTGGACGATCGTCTTGTATGGAGGAAGCGGCATGTGGGAGACCGTGACGTCGGCATGGAACTCGGCGCTGCTGACGCCCCTGCACGAGCCGGTGACGCTGGCCATCCCCGCGTTCGTGCTGTTCCTCGCCCTCGAATGGTTCGCGGCCCGGCACCTCGAGGACGCGACCATCGACCCCGACGGACGGTCCCGCCCGGTTCGCGGGGGTTACGAGCGCCGCGACGCGCGGGCGAGCATCTCGATGGGTGCCGTGTCCATCCTGACGACGACGTTCTGGAAGGCGCTGGCCCTGATCGGGTACTCCGCGATCTGGGTGTACGTCGCGCCGTGGCACCTGCCCGCCGACGCCTGGTACACGTGGGTGATCCTCATCCTCGGCGTCGACGTGCTGTTCTACACGTATCACCGGATGTCACACCGCATCCGCCTCATCTGGGCCACCCACCAGGCGCACCATTCGAGCGAGTACTTCAACTTCGCCACCGCACTGCGGCAGAAGTGGAACAACAGCGCCGAAATCCTGATGTGGATTCCCTTGCCGCTGATCGGCATTCCGCCGTGGATGGTGTTCATAGGATTCTCCGTGAACCTCGTCTACCAATTCTGGGTTCACACCGAGCGCATCGACACGCTGCCCAGGCCGATCGAATTCGTGTTCAACACCCCGTCGCACCATCGCGTCCACCACGGCTGCGACCCCGAGTACCTCGACCGGAACTACGCCGGCATCCTCATCGTGTGGGACCGGATGTTCGGCACGTTCCAACCCGAAACCCACCGCCCCACCTATGGGCTCACCACACCGGTGGGCACCTACAACATCTGGAAGCTGCAGACCCACGAGTACGCCGCCATCGGCCGGGACTGGCGCCGGGCGTCGTCGTGGCGCGACAAGCTCGGCTACGTGTTCGGTCCACCCGGCTGGACGCCGTCAGGATCGCGCGAAGCTGACCAGGAAGTCGACCGTGCCGCTGCCGTCCACGGTCACGAAACCCAGTGACGGGGGCGTCACACCGAAGTCCGTCCAGGTGACCGGGATGCTGCCCGACGCGATGAGGTCGTCGCCCGAGCGCAGCACGTCGATGTCGACGGTCACCGGACGCGACTGACCCTTCAGCGTCAGCGTGCCCTGCGCGGACACGGTTCCCACGGAACCGTCCGCGGGCAGACCGGACAGATCGACCGGTGAATCGACCGTGAACGTGGCCGTCGGGAACGTGGCGGTGTCCATCACATTGCCGCGGAACTGGTTGTCGCGGCGGGCCTGATCGGTCGCGACGGTCGCCACCTGCACGGTCACGTCGCCGGCGGTGAGCTTCTCCCCCTCGACGGTCGCGTTGCCGGTCACGTCGCCGGTCGACCCGACCACGGTGACACTGGCGCCGTTGAGGATCTCGTGGACGGTGTACCCGGCCGCCGTCTGGTTGGAGCCCTGCCCGGGCGTGACGGTCCACTGCCCGTCGACCGATCCGGTGGCCGCCTCCGCGCCCTCGGTCGACACCGACGCCGCCGGTGCGTCGTCCTCTGCGATGAACTGGCCGTAGAACCACGGTCCGACCAGCACCGCGAGTACGACAACGACCACTGCGCCGACCAACCACCACAGCTTTTTCATGAGCTCAGGCTAGTTGCAGCTTCAAGGGATGTCACCCGGAACGACCTGCGAAGGTGCTGTGAACGAGCGTCGCGGACCGAGACAGAAAAGAAACTCCCCACCTGCGCGGGCAGGTGGGGAGCTGTGGCGGTGGCGGAGGGATTTGAACCCTCGGACGGGGGTTACCCGTCACACGCTTTCGAGGCGTGCTCCTTAGGCCGCTCGGACACGCCACCGCCGGTGACTTTACCGGATGTGGCGCCCGAGCCTGAAATCGCCAGGTGAAGCCGCTTTACGTGAGCTTGTCCTTGAGGTTCTTCGCGGCGTCCTTGACCTTCTCGCCGGCATCCTTCACCGCCGAGGACGCCTGGTCTGCCTTGCCCTCGTCGCGCAGGTCCGGGTCGCCGGTCGCTTTGCCCGTGGCTTCCTTCGCCTGGCCCTTGAGGTCTTCCGCCTTGTTCGAAGCTTTGTCTGCGATTCCCACGAGATACCTCCGTGAATCCGATTTCGAACCCGGTGACGGGTCCGGCGGCGCCTCGTCGGCGCCTGTCTCCAGAGAAGCACGGGTCATGGCGACCCGGCCACACTGTGTCGAGTACCCCACGAAAGCGTTTGAAACCGGTCAGCGCCGCTCACGGAAGAAGTCTTCGAGGATGCCGGCGCACTCGTCCTCGAGAACACCGCCCCTGACCTGCGGACGGTGTGTGAGGCGCCGATCGCGGACCACGTCCCACAACGAGCCGACGGCACCGGTCTTCGGCTCCCACGCCCCGAACACGACCCGGGAGATCCGGGCCAGCACCAGCGCGCCCGCGCACATCGTGCACGGCTCCAGCGTCACCGCGAGCGTCGCCCCCTCGAGCCGCCACCCGTCTCCGTACACCCGCGCCGCGGCCCGCAACGCGATGATCTCCGCGTGCGCCGTCGGGTCCGACATCGCCTCCCGCGAATTCACCGCCCGCGACACCTCGACGCCGTCCGCGTCGAACACGACCGCACCCACGGGCACGTCGGCGTCGGTGGCGGCGCGGGCCGCCTCGATCGCCGCGCGGATCATCCGCTCGTCGTCCTGAAGAGTCACGGCGTGCGGGACTACCGGGGAAGCTTGTCGAGGACCCCGGTCAGCTCCGTGGTGAACCCGAGCCGCTGCGCGATCATCCCGAGCTGCTCGTCGGGGTACAGATCCGTCTCGGACGTGATGACCGCCAGAACGGGTTCGGGCAGCCCGAGGTCGGCGAGCAGCGACAGGTCGCCCTCCTCCCACGGCTCGACGTCGTCGAGGTCGTCCGGATCGATGTCCGGGACCTCGACGTTGAGCGCCTCGAGGACGTCGGCGGCAATGTCGTAGTCGATGGCGGCGGTGGCGTCGGACAGCAGCAGGCGCGTTCCCGACGGCGCCGGACGGAGCACGATGAAGAACTCGTCGTCCACGTCCAGCAGACCGAAGAACGCGCCCGCGCTACGGAGGGCCCGAAGCTCCTCCTCCGCGACGCTCAGACTGGTCAGAGCAGCCGACGTGAGGGCCTTCACCTTCCACCGGCCGTCCTCGTGTACTACTGCGACACCGAAGCCCTCCAGATCCTCTGCCCGATCCGTGGAGGCGCTGTTGTTTTCCGCGCGCTGTGCACCCATGAGCGCAACGGTAGCCCGCTGGGTGCCGGTAAATGAAGTCCGCCGTCGAATGTGCCAACCTGTTCGGGTGTCTGAAACCCCTTCCACACCTCCGGTGTGCGTGCTCGGCCTGGGATTGATCGGCGGCTCGCTGCTGCGTGCGGCAGTGCGCGCGGGCCGCGAAGCGTGGGGTCACAACCGGTCCGCACCGTCCGTCGACGCCGCCCGCGCCGACGGATTCGACGCCGACACCGATCTCGTCGCGGTGCTGCAGCGCGCGTCCGCCGAATCCGCGCTGATCGTGATCGCGGTCCCGGTCCCCGCCGTCGCCGCCACCCTCACCGCGATCGCCCTGTACGCACCGAACTGCCCGATCACCGACGTCGTCAGCGTCAAGGCCGAGGTCGCGGCGGCCGCGGCCCGGCAGGGACTCGCCGACCGCTACGTGGGCGGGCATCCGATGGCGGGAACGTCGGCGTCCGGGTGGAGCGTCGGCAGTCCCGACCTGTTCCGGGAGGCCGTGTGGGTGGTCGGCACCGACGACGGCGTCGACCCCGGCATCTGGACGCAGGTCGCGCAACTCGCGTTGGACTGCGGTTCCGTCGTCGTGCCCGCCGAGTCCGCCGAACACGACCGGGCGGTCGCGCGGATCTCGCACCTGCCGCACCTGCTGGCCGAGACGCTCGCGATCACCGGGGCCCGCGGCGGACCGCTGGCGCTGGGCCTGGCGGCCGGCTCGTTCCGCGACGGCACCCGCGTGGCCGGAAGCGCCCCCGGGCTCGTCCGGGCCATGTGCGAGGGCAACCGGGACGCCCTGCTGATCGCGCTGGACGAGGCGCTGACACTGCTGCAGGACGCCCGGACCGAACTGGCGGAGGCGTCGTCCACGGCGAAACTCGTCGAAGACGGTCACGGCGCGCGCCTGACGTACGACAACCAGGAGACCTGGGAGATCACCGGCATCGTTCCCGGCCACGAAGGCTGGATCGAGGAGATGCGTGACGCCGGCCGGCGCGGGGGGCGGCTCCGCCGCCTGTGAGTGGCCGGCGAGTGCAGGGACTCGTTAACCACGCACGGGCGGCTCCGCCGCCTAGATCCGTTCCGCCAGGCCCGGGTAGTCGATGATGAACCCGTCGCGGTCGACCGTCACCGAGGAACTCGACACCGGCGACAGCACGTGAATGCCGTCCGGACCGCTGCTGTAGGTGAGGATCGCGCCCTCCACCCGCAGGTCCAGGAGGTTCACGTAGACGACGGGCACCTCGACGTCCTCGGACCCGAGGTGCAGTCCGTACCGCCGGATGGGCAGGGCGTTGAAGAAGGGGCTGAGCACCATGTCGACGTCGAGGGCACCCTCGAACGTGGACCGCTGGTGGTTGGCGCCGTGCTCCACCATCCACGTGCCCTCTTCGTCCCGGCTGATCGACATCTGCCGCTCACCGGCCGCGACGGACGTCCGCAGCGACAGCCGGCGGGTCACGCCGCTCTCGTCGGTGACGAGGTCGTAGGACGCGCTGAACGCGGGATGCTCGGGGCACTCGCCGCCGATGATCCGGCCTGCGGCTTTGATGCGGTCGCCGTTCAGCTGGACGCGCACCGATTCCATTCGGGGTGCGTTGTCCGCCCGCCACGTCAGTACTGCGGGCCAGGTCGAGGCACCGGAGGCTTGGATGCTCACCTGTCTACGGTAAGCGACGACGGCTCCCGGGGTGGCAACGGGCCGAGTTTCGTTGCAGCAGAGTTGTCGAGCGTCAGTGCCCGGGCTCGTTCCGTGACCGCGATGCGCGACGAGAAGACGACGAGGGCGCCGAGTCCGACCGCGACGTTCAGCAGCGCCCCGAATTCCTGTGCGACGAAATCGAACACCTCGGTGAGGAGCACCGTGACCAGGGCTGCCGCCCGCAGGAACTGCAGCGGCCACAGTTTGCCGTTCCGCAGTCGCACGACGGCCGACCAGCAGAGGACGAACGCGATCGCGGATCCGGTGAGCTGACCGATCGTCGTGATGTCGGTTCCCTCGTCGCCGCGGAGGTCGTCGTCGAGGGTGATCACGGCGCTGAGCAGTCCCAGGGTGGAGAACAGGGTGAGGAGCACGGCCGCGGTCCAGAGCATGCCGGGGCCCTTCGCGAACGCGGGCGTCGCGCGACGGGTCAGCTCCCTGGCCGTCGGCACGGTCCGGCCGTTGCGGTCCGGGCAGTGGTCGAGCAGATCCCGGACGGACGTCAGCGTCGCCTCGTCCGCCCCGGCGGCGGCCGCCCGGCGCAACTGTGCCAGCGCCTGTTCCCGGCGGGCGCGGTCCAGGCCGCGGTCCAGGCCGCCGAGCGCGATGGCGGCGGCGTTGGCGACGTCCTCCGTCGGGGTCGGCGGTCGCACGTCGTGCAGCGACCGGTTGACCAGCAGCAACACGACGATCACCACGTACATGATCGCGACGGACGGCCGGTAGAAGTAGTCGTTGGTCTTGGTGACGAACTTGCCGATCTCGTCGAGGAACAACCCGAATCCGATGCCGCCGATCACGACCCCCAGGACCCGCGGTTTCATCCCGAGGAACGAGAACACGGTCACGAGCGCCACGACCATGCCGAGTCCGCCCCACAGGACGTGCGCGATGTGCAGCGACGATCCCCCGACCTGCGGATAACCGGTGAGGTGGAGGTACGCGCGGGTGAGCAGGATCGTGCAGATCCCGATGATGACGAACGCTTCGACGAGGCCGCTGCCCTGGGCGTCACGCACGAGGTGCGACCGGTTCCGGAAACCCGAGATCATGTCGCCTCCCTGTGTTCCCACCTACAGGAAGTCTAGGACTCTCGGTGGTGGAAAGTCTGCGTGTTGCTCGCCGTGGACGGGCGATCCAGACGCTCGAGTACGCGGTCGAGGACCTGCGGGTCCTGCTGATCCACGCTGGGACGCCTCCGCGGCTCGTTATCATGTGTGGCTGCGCCACCCGTGAGTACTTCTTAACCGCCCGCGGTTAAGAAGTACTCACGGGTCGTTGGTCAAAGCGGCCACAGATCTCGAGTAACGTTCTCGGGTGACTGGTTCGTGAGGAAGGGTGCCGTGACGTCAACCGGGAGCATGGTGGGCCTGTTCGCCGGTATCGGCGGGCTCGAGTTGGGTCTGAGGGAGCACGGCTGGAACACCGAACTGCTCTGTGAGATCGACCCGGGCGCCCAGGCGGTTCTGCGTACCCGATTCACGGACGTCCCAGTGCATTCCGACGTCACCAAGCTGCGGTCCCTCCCCCAGGACATCGAACTCGTCGCCGCCGGATTCCCCTGCCAGGATCTTTCCCAGGCCGGCCGGACCGCGGGGATCACCGGTGCACGCTCCGGTCTCGTCGACGAAGTGTTCCGGTTGGTGAAGCGGAAGAAGGGCCCGCGCTGGCTCCTCATCGAGAACGTGCCGTTCATGCTGCAGCTGGGTCGCGGGGCGGCTATGAGGCACATCACGGACGCCCTCGCGGACCTCGGCTACACGTGGGCGTACCGCGTGGTCGACGCGCGCGCGTTCGGACTCCCCCAGCGCCGGCAGCGGGTCCTGATGCTCGCCTCGCGGACCGAGGATCCCCGCGCGGTCCTGTTCGGTGAGGACGCCGGGGAACGCCCCGTCGACGACCCCACCGACTTCCCGTGCGGTTTCTACTGGACCGAGGGCACCCGCGGCCTCGGGTGGGCGGTCAACGCGGTACCCACCCTCAAGGGTGGTTCGTCCGTCGGGATCGCGAGCCCGCCCGCCGTGCGACTGCCGTCGGGCGAGATCGTCACCCCGGGTCTCGTGGACGCCGAACGCCTGCAGGGCTTCGACCCCGACTGGACGGCGCCCGCCGCGCTGGTCCCCGGTCTGCGGAACAGTCATCGGTGGAAGCTCGTCGGCAACGCGGTGAGTGTTCGGATGGCGTCGTGGGTCGGGCGGCGGCTGCTCGAGCCGGCCGAGTACGAGCGGGGCATCGAGACGCCGATGAAGCCCGGCGACGCGTGGCCCGTCGCGGCGTGGGGCAGCAACCGTCAGGCCTTCCGCGTGCACACGTCGACGTGGCCGGTGCAGGAGCCGTACGAGGATCTCAGTGGCTTCCTCGAGGACACCCGGCTGCTGTCGGCGCGCGCGACCGCCGGGTTCCTGAAACGGGCCCGGATGGGCAATCTGCGTTTCGTGCCCGGGTTCATCGACGACGTCGAGAGCCACCTCGACCGCATGGGCGGCTTCCCCGAGGCCGCCGCGTAGCCGGACGGACCTGCGATGCCCGCCACCGACCCCGCGACCAGCGCCCGGATGCGGGCGCAGCGGCGGCGCGACACGGCACCCGAACTCGCGTTGCGCCGCGAACTGCATCGCCGCGGGGTCCGGTTCTTCGTGGACCGGGCGCCGATGAAGGGCGTGCGGCGGCGCGCCGACCTGGTGTTTCCGCGACTCAAGGTGGCCGTGTACGTGGACGGGTGTTTCTGGCACAGCTGCCCGCAGCACGCGACGTTCCCGAAGAACAACGCGCAGTGGTGGGCCGACAAGCTCGCCGGGAACGTCACCCGCGACCGGGACACCGACTCGACGCTCACCGACGCCGGGTGGACGGTGGTGCGGATCTGGGAGCACGAGAATCCGGTGGTCGCCGCGGACCGGGTGCAGGCGGCCCTGCGCCGCTGACGGTGAAGGTGTTGCACTTCCCACCCCTTGGGGGTCTGGTCGCCGACGCCGGATCGGTGCAGGATGGTGTCATCAGCAACCGTTCGAACCACATTCGGAGGCGCATGATGATCCGCCGTATCGTCGCGGCGGCCTCCATTGCGATTGCAGGAGCGGCCGTCCCACTCGTCGGTCCGGTGCCCTATGCGGTGGCTGCCCCCGGCGACACGTACATCAGCAATCCCCCGGCCAATCCCGCGGACCAGGGTTTCTGCGAGGACCAGGCCGCCCTCGCGAACAATCTCTCCGCCAAGGGCGACTTCGCGCGAGCCGACGGAGTCGTGTCGGCCGCGAACATGAGCGGGTGCCGGATCTACACGTTCTCCAGCCCGTAACCGCTTGCCG
Source organism: Rhodococcus sp. NPDC057529 (assembly GCF_042802055.1). Taxonomy (NCBI): domain Bacteria; kingdom Bacillati; phylum Actinomycetota; class Actinomycetes; order Mycobacteriales; family Nocardiaceae; genus Rhodococcus; species Rhodococcus sp. NPDC057529. The sequence goes on along the minus strand of NZ_JBHVEY010000007.1, from coordinate 211,859 downwards.
TTCCGGCAACAGATTCTCGTGTCGGCGGTTCCGTCCCGTGAGGCACGTGACCCCGACGGGCGTCCCGTGACGATTCACGACACCGTCCTGCACGCGGTTCGCCGGGCCTGACGACGGTCTACCCTGTCGGGCACGATCTCCCCGATTCCCGTCATCGCGCTCACCCCGAACCGCTGAACTCGGCGGCGTGCGCCGACGCCCACTGCGCGAACGTGGTCGCCGGGCGTCCGGTGAGTTGCTCGACGAGGCGATTCGCCTGCTGAGGGTGGTCGACGAGACTCGCCATCCCCTCCAGGTACCAGCGGGCGTACTCCCCCATCGCCGGTGTGAGGACGTCCACGGCCTCGTCCAGCGGCACCTGCCGGTACTCGATGTTCCGGCCGAGGGCGGCGCCCAGTTCCCGGACGAGGTCGGCGCGGGTGATCGTCTCGGGACCGGTGAGTTCGTACGACTTGCCGGCGTGCCCGCCGTCGAGGAGGGCGACGGCCGCGACCTCGGCGATGTCGTCCATGGCGATCGGCGCGTTCGCCGCGGTCGGGTACGGCTCGCGCACGGTGTCGCCTGCGGCGATCTGCGGTGCCAGAATTCCCGCGTTCTCCATGAACTCGCCGGGCCACAGGTGGGTCCATTCGATGCCGGACGCCTCGACGGCGCATGCGACGTCGCCCCAATGGCCGTCGTGGGGGCCGGAGAGGTCGACGACGTGCCGAACGCCGGCCTGCTTCGCCAGGCGCAGTGCGTCCGGGGCGGTGTCGGGAGTCGGTGCGAGGTAGAGGGACTCGACGCCGTCGAACGCCGCGGGCAGGCTGTCGAGTCTGCGGAGGTATCCCTCGACGACGGTGACCGCGTCCGGAAGTTGCGCCTTGTCAGGATGATTCGTGAGGGCCCGGACGTCCGTCGCGCCCCGCGCGAGCAGGTGGTCGACGAGCATTCGGCCGATGTTCCCGGTTGCCCCCGTCACGAGAATCGTCATGGCTGCACGCTACTACCGCGCCCGGGCACGTGAGTGGCAAAGTGTGCGCGGGCACGCTTTACCGCTCACATGGGGGGTCAGCTGGTCGGCGGGGCGGGGGTCGTGGACGGCGCCGGTGTCTCCGACGGCGTCGGCGTGGCGGGGGACGACGCATCCGGGTTCTGCACCCCGGGCCTGAGCCGGTAGATGTGTTCCGGCGAGATGATCTCGGTGACGGCTCCCGCCAGCGCCGTGCTCGGTTCGCTGTCCTCGTAGGCGACGTCGGTGTTGAGCATGATCGCGACCGTGGTCTCCTTCTCGGGAAGGTACATGCACACCGTCTGGTAGCCGGGGAGGCTGCCGTTGTGCCCGATCCAGCCCGCGATGTCGAAGATGCCCAGACCGTAGCCGACGTCGGATGCCAGCCCCGGCGCGGTCACCGTCTCGAGCCGCTGCGCCTGCGTGGCCGGCTGCAGCAGTGTTCCGGTGGCCAGCGCGGGCGCCCAGATGCGCAGGTCGTCGAGGGTGGAGATCATGGCCCCTGCCGCCCATCCCCAGGACGGATTCCACTCGGTGGCGACGGCTTCCTTCTCGTCCAGGGTCTGCTCGGTGTAGCCCTGCGCGTGCGGTTCGGGGAACGCGTTGGTGGTCGGGAAACTGGTGTCCGCCATCTTCAGTGGCTGGAGAATCTTCTGCGACACGTACTCCGGGAGCGGTAGTCCGCCGACCTTCTCGACGACGAGCCCCAGCAGGACCGTGTTCGTGTTCGAATACTCGAAACCCTGACCGGGCGGGAACGACGCGGGCTGCGTGAACGCGTAACCCAGCAGTTCTTGCGGCGTGAATGCCCGCATCGGGTCGGAGAGCAGCGCCTGCTGGAAGTCCTTGTTTGCCGTGTAGTTGGGCAGCCCGCTTTGCATCCGGGCGAGCTGGCGCAGCGTGATCTGGTCACCCGCAGGCACGCCCTCCACGTATTTCGAGATCGGGTCGTCGAGGGCCACCTTGTCCTCGTCGACCAGTTGCAGCAGTGCCGTGACCGTGAACGTCTTTGTCACACTGCCGATCCGGTGATAGAAGTCGGTCTCCATCGGGGCGCCCGTCGACTTGTCGGCGACGCCGAACGCCTTCACGTAGTCACCGTCCGGCCCCCACACGCCGACGATCGCACCTGGAATCGCCGCCATCGACATCGTCTTCTCGATCGCCTCGTCGAGCCGGTCCGCGACACCCGGGTCGATCTGGCCGGCGCCCGCCTCGGCCCCCGGCGATCCTGTCTGCGTCGTCGTCGAGGTCGCGGAGGTGCCCGTGGAGGAGGAGTCATCGGAGCACGCCGACGCCACCACCAGCAGCAATGCTGCCGCGACCGCCGCGAGGCCCCGTCGCCGATTCGTCTTGGTCACGACCTGAGCTGTCATCGTGCGGTCCCGTCGTCGAGGTGCCCCTCTCGGGAATTTACCCCGCGACCGCCGGGCGAATGTACCTTTCGGCGCTTCCGAGGCGACCGACGGTACGTTCGCCCTACGGCGCACTCTCGGTCGCGTATTCGGCCAGCAGCCGCTTCTCCTCGTCGCGGCGGGGGAAGAAGAAGAACACCACCAGCGCCCCGGCGCACACCACCAGGATCGCGGCGAGGTACGCGCGGTCGTCGCCGTCCAGGAAGGCGCTGCGGGCGGCCGCGATGATCTGCTCGGCGTACTGCGGATAGCGTTCCGCGAGCACCTCGGCGCTGGAGTACGACTTCGTGAGCGCCGCTTGGGTTTCCGCGTTGATCTGGCCGGCGTCCGGCGACGAGGCGATCGTGGCGGACAGCGACTTGGCGTAACCGGCGGTGAGCACCGCGCCGAGGATCGACTGCATGATCGCGCCACCGAGGTCGCGTTGCAGGTCGGACGTGCCCGACGCCATACCCGCCCGCGACACCGGCACCGAACCGGTCAGCGACCGCGACGCCGGGGTTCCCGCGAATCCGACCCCGATACCGACGAACGCGTAGGCCAGTGCCACCCACCAGTACGTCGCGTTCTCGTCCCACCACACCAGCGCGACGACCAGTCCGAGGACGACGAACAGGTAACCCAGGAGCAGGGTGAACCGGGAGCCGTGCGATTCGATGAGTTTCGCGGAGCGGGGTGCGACGACGACCATCGCGACGGCGGCCGGGATGATCGCGGATCCGGCGGCGAGCGTGGAGTACCCGAGCACGTTCTGGAGGAACTGCTGCCCGATGAACATCGCTCCCATCAAGGCGCCGAACACGATCACCCCGCCGACGGCGGCCACCCAGAACGTCGGGCGGGCGGCGACATGCAGATCGAACAGTGGGTGCGCCGCCCGCCGTTGCTGCAGGAAGAACGCGGCACCCGCGGCGAGGGCGATCAGGCCGAGACCGACGGCGAGTGCCCCGGAGCCGTCCACCGGCGCGAAATTGATCGCGAGGATGAGGGCGGCGATGAAGACGACGGAGATGATGCCGCCGAGATTGTCGACGGGATCGGTCGTTTCGTTGACGTGGGCGGGCACCCACAGGATGGCACTGACGAGGGCGAGACCGGCGAGCGGAAGGGTCACGAGGAACACCGAGCCCCAATGGAACTGCTCGAGGAGCGCCCCCGACACGATCGGTCCGAGCGAGGAGATCGCGCCCCCGAGAGCCGACCACAGTGCGATCGCCTTGGTGCGCGGCGGTCCCGACCACAGCGCGGTGATGATCGCGAGCGTGGTGGGGAACGCGAGCCCGGCGGAGACGCCGCCGAGAACTCGTGCAAGGAACAGTATTTCGAAGTTCCCGGCGAATCCCGCGATCGCCGACGCCGGCAGTGACAGCGCCATGCCGAGCACCAGCATCTGCTTGCGCCCGTAGCGGTCGCCGAGCGCCCCGAGGTAGAGGACCGACGCCGCCAGCCCGAGGGAGTACGCCACGGCGACGAGGTTCAGCTGCGTCTGACTCGCGTCGAACGCGCGGCCGATGTCGGGGAGCGCGACGTTCGCGACGGACAGGTTCAGGTTGGCGACGGCGGCGACGAGGATGAGGGTCGCGAGGGTCAGCGTCGCCCGGGCCGGCGCCTGCGTCGATTCTGTTCGAGTCACGTTCTGCTCCCGGGGTTCTGGTCGCCTCGCGCGCCCGGGCCGATCGTGCCGGCCACCGGTTCCGGGGTCGACGCGAGCAGCGTTGCCGCGAGCGGGAAGAGGAGGACGGTGATCGCACCCGCCGCGACGAGCACGGAGGCGTTGGCGGACGTCATGTCGCCCGAGTCGACGGCCACTCCGGTGACGGCGACGATCAGCGGCAGACCGGTTCCCGCATACAGCGCAAGCTGGGTGCGTTCGCGGACGGTGAAGGGCGGGTCGGTGCCGTCGGCGCCGCGGTCGAATCTTCCGGCGACGTAGACCGGTCCCGACCGCACCAGCAGAATCAGCAGGACGAACGCGATCAGGACGCCGGGTTCGGACGCCACCGCGGCGACGTCGATGGCCATGCCCGACGTCACGAAGAAGATGGGGATCAGGAAACCGAACGCGAGGCCGTCGAGTTTGGTTTCGAGTGTCTCGTCGCCTTCGGGGGTGGCCCGGCGCAGGATGAATCCCGCCGCGAATGCTCCGAGGATGGTGTCGAGGCCGAACTCCGCCGCGAGCACGGTGAGGGCGACGAGGAGCAGCATCGTCAGCCGGACCGTGGTCTGCGACGTCGTCTCCGACCCGGACCGGATGATCGCGGTGATCCGGGAGCCCTCCCGTCGCACGCGGGCGGGGATGAACGCGACCAGCACCGCCGCGGCCGTGAACAGCCCGAGGACCACGATGGACGCCACCGACCCACGGGACCCGAGCAGCACCGCCATCGCGACGACGGGACCGAGTTCGCCGAACGCGCCGTGATTGAGAATGGTCCTGCCCAGCCGGGTGTCGAGTCCGCCCGCGTCCCGGAGGATCGGCAGGAGGGTGCCGAGAGCGGTCGACGTCATGGCGATGGCGACCGCCGTGCCCGCGTCGACGACGTGGGCCAGACTCAGCAGCGACACGACGGTGAACGCCAGCGCCAGCGAGATCAGCCACGTCAGCAGCGCCCGCCTGCCGCCGCGACCGGTGATCTCGGCCGTGTCGATCTCGTAGCCGGCCAGCAGGAACAGCAGTCCCAGCCCCAGTTCGCGCAGCAGGTCGATCTCGCTGCCCGCGACCGCGAGGTCGAAGACGTGCGGGCCGACGACGATCCCGGCGACGAGCAGGAGCACGACCTCGGGCACCAGCTTGCGGGGGAACAGCCCGGCGAGCAGCGGGGCGATCACGGCGCACGCCACGATCCAGAAAAGCGAGGCTCCCACGGAAGGCATGCATCACCCCTCTCTCGAACCACCCGGCACCGGCACTGCGCTCGAGCCTCACAGAACCCGGACCCCGGGTCATCATCCGTAAGGGATGAACGGCGCCGCGCGGAATCACCCGTCGTGGATGATGCGCACCCCCGGGCCGGTCGCGATCATCGACACCAGGGCACCCCAGCGCAGGGAGAGAAGATGTCGATTTCAGCTGAAGATGTCGGTCCGGTCGCGTTCCTGTTTCTCACCTTTCCGGGTGAGCGGGCCGATCCCGCAGTGATCGACACGTTCCGCGAGGTGGTCGCCCAGGGCGTGGTCACCATCCTCGATCTCGTGTTCGTCTCCAAGGGGGCCGACGGCACACTGCGCCAGGTGGAGGTGGACGAGGACCTCGACAGCATCGGACTCGCCGCCCTGTCCCTCGAAGCCAAGGCGCTGATCAGCGACGAGGATCTCGAGGTGGTGCGCGAATCACTGGAGCCGGGCACGTCGGCTGTGGCGCTGGTGTACGAGCAGACGTGGGCGCGCAAGCTCGCCGCCGCGTCCCGGCACGCCGGCGGCGAGGTCGCTCTCCACCTGCACATCCCGCGCGAGGTGGTCGAGGCGGCCATCGCCGCCGCGGTCTGACGGTCACGAACGGAAACGGAGCAACGACATGGTTTTCAGGGGTCCACGCCGTATGGGACGCCCCGGGCTGCTCGGCACGGTGGCCCGGACTGCGGTCATCACCGGCACCGCGCGGGCGACGTCGAACGCGATGAACCGGCGCGCCGCCAACAAGGAGGCGGAGCAGCAGGCTCGGATCGACGAGGCGGCGCAGCAGCAGTACGCGGAACAGCAAGCAGCACAACAGCAGGCGCCTCCGCCACCACCGGCACCCGCGGGCGGCGACGACCTGGTGTCCCGCCTCCAGGAACTCGCCCGTTTGAAGGACGCCGGCGTGCTCACGGACGAGGAATTCGCGGCGGCGAAGGCGAAACTACTCGGGTCCTGACGCGGCGGTGCCGAATCCTCAGTAGAACTCGACGGTGTCGACGCGGTTGATCAGTTCCTCGCCGTCGAGGAAGCGGGTGGCGTTGCGCGCGAACAGTTCCGCGATGAGGCGGTCCTCCGCGGGATTCAATGCCGCGGTGTGCGGGCTGACCAGCACGTTCGGGTGAGTCCACAGCGGGCTTGTCGACGCGAGGGGCTCGGACGCGAACACGTCTAGCGCGGCGAATCCGACGCGTCCGTCCTCGATCGCCGCGGTCATGGCGACCTCGTCGACGACGGTGCCGCGGCCGACGCTCACCACCGTCACCCCGGGCTTGACGGCGCCGAATACCTTTGCGCTGACGAGGCCTTCGGTGGCACTGGTTCCGGGAAGCGTCACGACGATGCCGTCCGCGTCGCCGACCACGTCGGCCAGCCGGTCGGGGTGCACGATCTCGTCGACTCCCTCGACCGCGGTGTCGCGCCTGCTCGTTCCCACGACGGTCGCGCCGAGGGCCTTCAGCTTCAGTGCCGTCGCCCGGCCGATGCTGCCCAGCCCGACGATGACGATGCGCTGCCCGGACACGGTTCCCATGGCCCAGCGGCCGCTCCACGCCTTGTCGCGCTGCTGGGCGAGTAGCCGCGGGAGGGTCTTGGCGCCGGCCAGCAGTCCGAAGACGGCGAACTCGGCGAGCGGTTCCGCGTGCACGCCGGCGGACGTGCTGAATGCGATGCGGTGGAGTTGCTCGTCGGTGAGTCCGGCCGCCTTCACCTGGGCGCCGCCGCCGGCCGGCATCGTGTGCACCCAGCGGAGGCCGGGGTTGACCCGCGCCGTTCTCGTCAGCGCCGCGGGAGTCTCGTCGGGTACGCCGTACAGAGCCTGCGCCGAATCGACCAGGTCGTCGAAGGCCTTCTGCTGCTCCGCGGTCCGGGTGAACGACGGGTCGCCGGAGTGATCACCCGGAAATCGGGAGGGCGGCAGCAGCTCCTGCTCGCGGATGAAGTCGATGCGCGGCTCCGCCCGGGTGACGAGGTCGATGAGTTCTTCGCTGACGGGGGTCGCGGCGACTACGCGGAGTCGCCGCTCGTGCGGCTTCGGGTCGTGTGCACTCACTGCGGATTCCTTCGGTACAGGACCAACTCTGGCCATATGTTCAGAATAAAAACTCTGCACTAATCATGTGATTCAGTCAACACTTCCAATTACGTATGACAAATAGCTCGTTGCGCGGTAGGGTCCTCGCCATGCCAGTGACCTGGGTCACTGCACCGACCTGTTTGTGACCGCGCTGAACGTGGTCCCGTCCCACAACGGAGCAGAAGATGTCGCCAGAATCGAAAATGCCGGAAGGCAGTGGATCCACCCGACCGGTGCGCGCCTCGGACGACCCGGACTATGCCGCGAACCTCAAACGCGCGACGCTCGCCAGTTCCATCGGCAGCGCACTCGAGTACTACGACTTCGCCCTGTACGGCCTGGCGTCGGCGCTGATCTTCGGTGAGCTGTTCTTCCCCGCGATGGGCGCGTCGGCCGCGCTGATGGCCAGTTTCGGCACGTACGCCGTCGGATTCCTGGCCCGCCCCCTCGGCGGTCTGTTCTTCGGCGCCCTCGGCGACCGCATGGGGCGCAAGGCCGTCCTGATGATCACGATCGCGATCATGGGCGGTGCGAGCACTCTGATCGGCGTGCTGCCCACCGGCGCCCAGGTGGGCATCTGGGCGCCGATCCTGCTGGTCGCGCTGCGACTGCTGCAGGGCTTCGGCGCCGGCGCCGAACAGGCCGGTGCCACGACACTCATGGCGGAGTACTCGCCCACCCCGCGACGCGGATTCTTCTCCGCACTCCCGTTCGTCGGAATCATGGTGGGCACCCTGATGGCGTCCGGGGTCTTCGCGATCCTCGGTCAGATCGATCGTGAACTGCTCCTCGCCTGGGTGTGGCGGGTGCCGTTCCTGGCGTCCGTCTTCCTCATCGCGGTCGCCGTGTTCATCCGGCTCCGTATGCAGGAGAGCCCCACGTTCATCAAGCTGGAGAAGCAGGACCAGATAAGTGAGAGCCCGTTCCGGGAACTGATCGGCAGTTCGATGCCCAGCGTGCTCCGCGGCATCGGCCTGCGGATGGCCGAGAACGGCGGCTCGTACATCTTCCAGACCCTCGGCATCAGCTACGTGACGACGGTGGTGGGTGTCAGCAAGTCGATCGGACCGCTCGCCATCGCCTGCGGCGCCGCGATCGGCATGCTCGTCATCCCGTTCTCGGGCGCGCTGTCGGACCGCTTCGGCCGGATGCGGGTGTACCGGTTCGGTGCGGCGTTGCAGCTCGTCCTCGCCGTCCCGTCGTGGTGGCTGCTCTCGCTCGGCAACCCCTACCTCGTGGTCGCGACCCTCGCGGTCAGCTACGGGATCGGCGTCAACGTGATGCTCGGCGCGCAGTGCGCCGCCCTGCCGGAGCTGTTCGGAAACCGTCACCGCTACATCGGCGTCGCGGTCGCCCGGGAGACGAGCGCAATCCTCGCCGGCGGCATCGCACCCTTCGTCGGCGCCCTGCTGCTGTCGCTGATGAACAACTCGTGGGTGCCGCTCGCGATCTACGTGCTGGTCCTCAGCGTCATCACGTTCGCCACGACATTCGTGACACCCGAAACCCGTGGCCGCGACCTCGGGCTCGCGTGGGATGCGATGGCCGATCCGGTGCACGGACCGGATGCCGTTGCCCCGTCCAAGGATCGGGTCGGCGCATGAGGCTGGCCCGCATCGCGACCGATTCGGGACCGCGGCCGGTGTGCCTGCGGGACGGTCGCTGGCACGAGGTCGCCGACCCATTCGCGGACACCGTGACGTTCACCGGACCCGCACACGACGTCGACGGGGCGCGCCTGCTCGCGCCTGCCGAACCGCGGGTCCTGCTCGGGATGGCGCACAACGGCGCACCCGGAGATCGCGACCTCCCGTTGCAGGCGTTCATGAAGTCGGCGCGCACGGTGATCGGCCCCGAAGATCCGATCGTCGTCGACGAACGGCTGGGGAAGGTCGTCGCGGAGGGCGAACTGGCCGTCGTCATCCGGCGCACGTGCCGCAACCTGCGCCCCGAGGACGTGCCTTCCGCGATCCTCGGCTACACGATCGGCAACGACGTCACCGCCGTCGATCAGATCGCGTTGGACGACAAGCTCACCCAGGCCAAACACGGTGACGGTTTCACGCCGCTGGGACCGTGGATCGAAACCGAACTCGACCCCGGCGACGCTCCGATCACCGTGCGCGTCAACGGGGTCATCGTGGCGGAGGCGTCCACGGAGCAGCTCGCCTGGAACGTGTCCGAGCAGCTGGTCCATCTCACCCGGTATCTGACGCTGGGGCCCGGAGACGTCGTGCTCACGGGGTGCCCGTTGACGTCGGGCCCGGTCGGACCGGGCGACCGCGCCGAGATCACGCTCGGCGGAATCGGCACGCTGAGCAATCCGGTGGGTGCGACGTGAACCTCTTCGATCTGTCCGGGCGCATCGCCCTGGTCACCGGTTCGAGCCGCGGAATCGGCTACGCACTCGCGCGGGGCTTGGCCGGGGCGGGAGCCACGATCGTGCTCAACGGGGTGTCGCCCGGGCGTCTCGCGCAGGCCCGCGAGCAGCTCGGCGCGGAGTTCGGCGAGAACCGGGTCCACGCGTACGCGTTCGACGTCACCGATCCCGAGCGGGTGACCGAGTCCGCCGAGCGGATCGAGTCGGAGGTCGGGCCGATCGAGATCCTGGTGAACAACGCTGCCCTGCAACACCGCCAGCCGCTCCTCGACGTCACGCTCGAGGACTGGAACAGGGTGCTCACCACCGATCTCACCAGCGCCTTCCTCGTCGGGCGTGCGGTCGCCCGGTTCCAGATCGGCCGTGGGAGCGGGAAGATCGTCAACGTCTGCTCGGTGCAGAGCGACCTGGCCCGGCCCACCATCGCGCCGTACACCGCCGCGAAGGGCGGTTTGCGGAATCTGACCCGCGCGATGACGGCGGAGTGGGCCCGCTCCGGGCTGCAGATCAACGGCCTCGCGCCCGGCTACATCCACACCGAGATGACGCAGGCCCTCGTCGACGACACGCAGTTCGACGCCTGGCTCCGCGGCCGCGCGCCGGCGGGCCGGTGGGGCACCCCGGACGACCTCGTGGGTCCGGCGGTGTGGCTGGCGTCGGATGCCTCCCGGTACGTCAACGGTCAGGTGATCTTCGTCGACGGCGGGATGACGTCGGTGGTGTGAGGAGTCACCGGCCGACAGCGGCGGCGGGTTCGGTCTGCACGTCCCCGAAGGAGCGGCGGGTGTGCCGGACGAGTTCGCGGAGCGCGGGACCCCCGAGGCTCTTCCAGACCAGCGCGAGCACGGCCGGGATGTCGACGCCGTCGAGGGCGACGGCCGTCAACCGTCCCCGGTAGTCCGTGGCCATCGACTCGCTGAGGATCGCGACCCCCAGCCCGCGGATCGCGAGGTCGGCGACGGCGTCGGGTGCGCTCGCCTGCAGGGCGATGTCGGGGCGGAGGCCTGCGGCCGCACACGCCTCGTCGAACACCGTCCGGATGCCCGTTCCGGTCGGCATACATACGATCGCATGGTCGCCGAGTTCGGCCAGCGTGACTCGCGACTGCCCCGCCAGCGGATGATCCGGCGACACCGCGGCGACCAGCCCCTCGCTGATGATCGGGAAGGCGTCCAGCCCCTTCGGCGGGGCGGTCGAGGTGGCGACGAGAGCGAGATCGATCGCACCGGCGCGGACGCGTTCGACGAGGCGGTCGGAGCTGTCCTCCGTCAGCGTGATCTCGATCCCGGGATGCGCGACGTGGAACGCGGACAACGCGTCGAACAGCGGCTTGATCGTGCACGCGGTGACCATCCCGACGACGAGCCTGCCCCGGATCAGCTGGTTCACGTCGTCGACGGCCTGCCGCATCGCGTCGGCCGACGCGAGTGCCGCGCGGGCGTGCAGCAGCGCCGCCTCCCCCGCCGCCGTGAGCGTCGCCGTCCTGCTGGAGCGGTCGATCAGTGTGGCGCCGAGATCGTGCTCGAGCTGCCGGATCTGCGCGCTGATCCCCGACTGGCTGATGTGGACACGTTCTGCGGCGCGGGTGAAGTTCGCTTCCTCGGCGACCGCGACGAAGTACTCCAGCTGCCTCAGTTCCATAACCAATGATTCTAGTATTCAGCAGAACTATCTGTTGGACTTCCGGTTGCGTCGGCACCACCCTGGAAAGGGACAGCCCAATCCATCCACGAAAGGATTCCCGGTGACCGACTACGAGAAGGCCCAGAACCCCGAAGACCTCACCCGACTGTTCGTCGAGCGCAGCAACGCGGGCGACGCGGCCGGAGTCGCCGCCCTGTACGAGGAGAACGCCGTCATGGCGTACCCGCCCGGCAGCCGGACGGTCGGCCGGGCCGCCATCCGGAAGCTGTGGGAGTCGGTGCTCGCGAACGCGCCGCACTTCGAACCGGAGACACCGCTCCCCACCCTGATCAGTGACGACATCGCGCTCACGTCCACCCCGCCGAAGGACGGATCCGGCGCGCGGGCGCAGGTCGTCCGCAGGCAGCCGGACGGAACCTGGCTCCGGCTCCTCGACCAGCCGGAATTCGTCCCGCCCACCAGCTGAGCCGGCCTCTACACGGCATGAACTTCGTTGTCCACCATTGCATCTGCATTCGGATCGGTGGGATCATAGGGGTCATGCGCAGACCGCGTTGGCCGGCAGTAGCACCACCCACCACCGGAGGACACCGGGTCCACGGCCCCCTGATCCTCACGGCCGAAGACCACCTCACGCTCGAGCTGTTCGAGATCGTGGCGTTCCCGGACGGCCTCCAGCTCCGGATGGCACTGACCGCGACGGGCAGGCCCGCGGAGCTGGCGCAGTACGAGACCCGCTCGCTGTCCGACCCCGACGATCCCTCGACGCGGTGGTCCTACCTGTCGGTGCGGGCGCGCGTCGACGACATCGAGGGCGAGGCCGACCCGTACCATCCGGCGGCGGCGTCGAAGCCGTGCGGGAGCGGGCCACCCGAGTACCGGACCGAGCCGCACTACTGGCTCGACGCGATCCCCGTGTCGGGCTTCATCTCGGTCACCGCCGGCTGGCCGCGGATCGGCCTCGGTGCGACGACCACCACCATCGGCCTCGAATCGAGCACGCGAACGTCGTGACCGTCAGGTGCAGCAGTGGGGGTCGAGGACGACCCGCAGTGCGTCGAGGGCATCCGGTCGAGCGCCGTAGAAGACGTTCATGCCGCGGCGCACGGCCTGAACCATTCCCGCCTTCTTCAGCTGGCCGAGGTGGTGACTGACGGTCGATTCGGACAATCCCACGCCGGTCGCGAGATCGCACGTGCACACCTCGCCGTCGCTCGCGGTCAGCAGGATCGACATCAGCTTGATCCGGACCGGGTCGGCCAGTGCCTTGAGGCGGAGCGCGAGGTGCAGGGCGGCCTCGTCGGTCATCGGGGCGGCCGAGACGGGCGCGCAGCAGATCGGCGCGGACACATCGAGAACCGGCAGCGTCTTGGGCATGAGTTCATGATCCCACCTTCTTGACTTATGTCAAAAAGGTGGGATTCTGTGAAGGTAAGTAATTCGACATATGTCACACAGGTGGAGGTTGTCATGTCCCGCGCCCAACTCGCCCTCAACGTCGACGATCTGGAGGAGGCAGTCACGTTCTACTCGAAACTGTTCGACACCCGGCCCGCGAAACTGAAGCCGGGATACGCCAACTTCGCCATCGCGCAGCCACCCCTGAAACTGGTGCTGCTCGAGAACCCCGGCAAGGGCGGCACCGTCAATCACCTCGGCGTCGAGGTCGAATCGAGCGCCGAAGTCCACGAGGAGATCACCCGGCTGACCGCGGAGGGCCTCTTCACCGACGAGGAGATCGGCACCACCTGCTGCTTCGCCACCCAGGACAAGGTGTGGGTCACCGGTCCCGCCGGCGAGAAGTGGGAGGTCTACACCGTCCTCGCCGACTCCGACACGTTCGGGTCGAGCCCCCGGCACCTCGACCCCGATGCCGAGGGGGCCACCTGCTGCTGACCGACAGAGAGAAACCCCGCCATCTGCATCACTGCAGTCGACGGGGCTTCTTTGTGCGCCCGAAGGGATTCGAACCCCTAACCTCTTGATCCGTAGTCAAGTGCTCTATCCGTTGAGCTACGGGCGCGTGCTTTTCAGTTGTCTAACTCTCACCGGCCGACTAGGCCCGGTGTGGCGGAGGCGAGAGGATTTGAACCTCCGGTCCCTCGTAAAAGGGACAACTCATTAGCAGTGAGTCCCATTCGGCCGCTCTGGCACGCCTCCCTGGGGTGGTTCCGATCCCTTCGGACCGCCGGTGCGAAAGATTACACACCTTTCCACCACAAAGGCAAAACGGCTGGTCAGCGCGCAGGAATGGCCGGTCTACCGCAGGTTGACGTCGAACCAGTCGAAGATCCGCCGCTGCGCGTCGACGATGGCCTGGGCGCCCGGGTCGTCGTCCCGGCCGTCGGGCACCTGTGGCGGTTCGTCGGCCCGGTGCGCGAGACCGGCGTAACTCACGACGAGCCCCGCGACGTCGGACTTGGCGGTGGCGTCGCGCAGCATCTCGACCTGATCCGGCGGCGTGGACGGATCGTCCTCCCCGTACAGACCGAGCCACGGCGCCTTCAGCCCGGGCGCCGCGTGCACGAGCGCGGGCGCATCCTCCGACAGTGGTTCGACGATCCCGGGGGCGGCGACACTCACGGCGGCACCGACGGGACGGGTCGTCGCGACGAGCAGGGCGGCGGTCCCGGCGTCGTCGAAACCGAGCACCCCCACGCAGTCGGCGTAGATCCCGCGCGCGATCAGCCAGTCGAAGGTGGCGTCGAAGTCGGCGAACAGGGCGTCGCCGAACACCTCCGCGTCGCTGGTCGCCGGTTCCCGGTGGAAGAGGTGCGGCGCGACCGTCACCCAGCCCTCCATCGCGAGCGAACGCATCAGTTCGAGGAGTGCGTCGCTGAACGTGCGCGACTCGTGCAGGATCACGATCCCGCCCCGCGCCGGACCGTCCGGTTCCACCGCGGTGAGCGGAACGCGCCTCTGCGGGTCTACGGGCGCGTCTCCGGACGTCCGCAGGGCTGCACTGTCCCTGAAGAATCCCGACATGTCCCTACCTTGGCACGAAGGGGGCGTCGGCGCAGTGGATCGGGAGGCGCATAATCGCCTGGTGACTCCGCGAACCAGGGCAGACCTCGACACCATCCCGGCCTACATCCCCGGCAAGAATTTTCCGGGCGCGATCAAGCTGGCGAGCAACGAGACCACGCTGGGCCCGTTGCCGAGCGTGCGCGACGCCATCGCGGACGCCGTCGCGGGCGCGAATCGGTACCCGGACAACGGTCACGTCGCCCTGATCGCCGCCCTCGCCGATCACCTCGGGGTGGCCACGGAGAACATCGCCGCGGGGTGCGGTTCGGTGAGCCTGTGCCAGGAATTGGTGCAGGCCACGTGCAACGACGGTGACGAGGTCATCTTTGCGTGGCGCTCCTTCGAGGCCTATCCCGTGGTCACCCAGGTCGCCGGGGCGACACCCGTCAAGGTCCCCCTCACCGCCGACCACGGGCACGACCTCGACGCGATGCTGGCCGCGATCACCGATCGCACCCGGCTGATCTTCGTCTGCAACCCGAACAACCCCACCGGCAACGCGCTGACGAAGGCCGAACTCGAGCGGTTCCTCGACGCCGTTCCCGCCGACGTCCTGGTGGCCCTCGACGAGGCCTACTTCGAGTACAACCGGTCCGACGCCGACGGCGTCGCCCTGTTCCGCGGACGCCCCAACGTGGTGGTGCTGCGCACGTTCTCCAAGGCGTACGGCCTGGCCGGCATCCGCGTGGGATACGCGGTCGCCGATCCGGCGGTCGTCACCGCGCTGAGCAAGGTCCACATCGCGTTCGCGGTCAATGCCGTCGCCCAGGCCGCCGCCATCGCGTCGCTGGCCGCGGCCGGTGAACTGCTTGCTCGCACGGACGGCGTCGTCGCCGAGCGGAACCGGGTGCGCGACGCCCTGCTCGCCGCCGGATACGAGGTGCCCGCATCGGCCGCCAACTTCGTCTACCTCCCGCTGGGCACCCGCTCCGGCGCGTTCGGTGCGGCCAGCGCCGAGGCCGGTGTCCTGCTGCGCCCCTACGGCGACGACGGGGTGCGGATCACGATCGGCGATCCCGCGGAGAACGACGCGTTCCTCGCGTTCGCGACGAGCACCGAGGCGCGTTCGATCGCGAACGCCGCCGTCCGGGCGTAAACGCTCGCGACGTCACCGCCGCCCTCGGCAGAACGCCCGGTCAGATGCCGAGCGCACTCTTCAGGACCGGCCACGACGTGCGCAGTTCGTCCTGCCAGTACGGCCACGAATGCGTGCCGAAGTTGCGGTAGGTGAACGTGGCCGGGATCGCGAGCTGGGTCAGGCGCTGCTGGAACGTCTGCGTGCAGAGGTTCGCCGCCGCCTCGAGCGGGCCGCCCACCGCGATCGTGGACGCGATGTCTCCGGTGATCTCGTACGGTCCGGGAAGACCGTTGCCGGTGGAGATGTAGATCTGCTTGCCGCGCAGCGCTTCGGCGTTCACCGAGGGATCGTGGGCGCTCCAGGCGGGATCGGTGTCCGGACCCCACATGTTGGCCGGGTTTCCGCCCTTGAACGCCACCGTGCCGCGGACCGAATCACGCGAGCTGGGGTTCGAGTTGTCGAGGCATCCGCTGTAGGCCGCGAGTCCGCGGTAGAGCTGCGGGTGCCTGGTGACGAGGTTGGCGGCGCCCATCGCGCCCATCGACACACCCGCGACGGCGTTGACACCGTTGCCGCTGAAGTTCTCGTCGATGATCGGCGGGAGTTCCTTGGCCAGGAACGTCTCCCACTTGTTGACCCCCAGCGTGGGGTCGGGCTGCAGCCAGTCGGTGTAGTAGCTGGCGGTGCCGCCCACCGGGAGCACCACGTTGACCTTCTTGTCGGCGAAGAACTGGACGACGTCCGTCTTCTGCGTCCACGTGCTTTCGCGGAAGTCCGACTCCGCACCGGCGCTGACGCCGTCGAGCAGATACAGCGACGGCCGCGAGCCGCCACCGGCGGGGTGCAGGACCTGGACCTGCACGACGCGGCCCATGGCGGGGGAATTGATGAAGACGGCGCTACGGGTGTCGGTGAGCGGGACGATCTTGTCGACGCTCGCGACGCCGTTGCCCTGGGGCGCGACCGGAGCAGGTGCCGGATCGGCCACAGCAGTGAACGCCGGCCCCAGAAGGGTCAGTGACACTGCCAGACCGACAGCAGCCATTGCTTCGCGACGCATAAAGAAAACCCTCTTCCCCGGACTGTGTGGACCCCGATTGCACAGTACAAAATGCGTCCGGTCAACAAGAGCTTAGAGGGTTTGTGACAGCTGTGTACTCCACCGTGATCACGTTGTAGTCACCACGGTTCACCCGGCTGCGGACGTCCGGCCGCTACTGGGGCAGGGCCGACTTCAACTGGTCCAGACCGTTTCCACCGAGTTCGTCGAGCGCGGCGCGCCGGCCCGTCATCGCCAGCACGAGCGCCAGCATCGGGCCGGAGACCTCCGGTCCCGATCCGGTGGTCCAGTCGGTGTCGGTGGCCCGCAGCGTCAGCCCGGCGACCCGCGACTTCGACCCGATCAGCAGGTTCGAATTCTTGTAGAAGTCGGCCACGCGGACGACGGCGTCCATCGGGTACTCGTGTGCGATGCCGAGCGGCCGGCGGATGTCCTCACCGTGGACGATCATCTCGCCGAGCATGGCGTCGATCGGCCCCGGCGGGTGGGTGGAGTCGGCCATGTGCGCCCGGAACTCGTCGAGCGCCTCCGCCGGTGTTCCTTCCTCTTCGTGTGCGATGTCCTTCTCGAACATGGTGTTGATCCGGAATCCCGACCCGACAAGCTTTCCGACGAACTTCGGCGGCGTCATCTTCTCCGTCGCCGTCATGTGCGCGAACACGTCCCGCACTGTCCACCGCTCGCAGAGCGACGGCGTCGACCACTGGGTGTCGGTCAGCGGTTCGAGGTCGTCCGCCAGGGCGCGGCGTTCTCGGTGAATCGTGGGCCAGGGGCTTGACGTTGTCATTTTTCACTCCCTCGTCGCCAAGAATTCTCCCACCTCGGGACGTCGGCGGCGAGACCCATTGCACAACGCGTTAGTCACGACTAACGTATTGACCGTGCTCGATCAGTTGGAAGTCGCAGCTGAGCCCACCCGGAGACGCCTCATGCAACTGCTGACCGCAGGCGAACAGACCGTCAACAACCTCGCCGCACATTTCCCCGCGAGCCGGTCGGCGATCTCGCAACATCTCCGGGTGCTCACCGAGGCCGGGCTGGTCACCGCGCGCAAGGACGGACGCTTCAGGTACTACCGGCTCGATCCTCAGGGACTCGCACAGCTCCGCACGTTGTTCGACTCCTTCTGGATCGACGAACTCGACCGCCTCGTCGCGGACGCCACCGACGAGACAGGATCCCAAGGAGACAGCTGATGCCATTCGACAAAACCGTCGTCGTCCCGCTGGACCCGGACGCCACGTTCGATCTCGTCACCAGACCGGACCGATTGCGGCGATGGCAGACCGTCGCGGCCCGCGTCGACCTGCAGGCCGGCGGCGAGTACCGGTGGACCGTCGTTCCCGGGCACTCGGCGGCGGGCACCTTCCGGGAGGTCGTGCCCGGCAAGCGAGTGGTGTTCGGATGGGGCTGGGAAGGCGACGACGAACTCCCACCGGGATCGTCGACGGTGACGGTCACTCTCACCCCGACCGCCGGCGGCACCGAGGTACGCCTCGTGCACGACGGGCTGAACGCCGAACAGGCCGCCCGCCACACGGAGGGCTGGAACCATTACCTCGACCGGCTCGTCGCCGCCGCGCAGACGAGCGACGCCGGGCCCGACGACTGGGCAGCCGCACCCGACCCACTCGACGAACTGTCCAGTGCCGAGGCGACATTGGCTGTCGTGCAACGTGTCCTGCGCGGCGTCACGGCCGAGGACATGTCCAGGCAGACACCGTGCACCGAGTTCACCGTCTCGCAACTCGCCGATCATCTGGCCGGTTCCATCACCGCCCTCGGCGGCGCGGCGGGCGCGACATTCGACGACGACCCCGGCAAACCGGTCGAGGCCAGAATCGCCGACCTCGCCCAGCCCGCGCTGGAAGCGTGGCGCACTCGCGGCCTCGACGGCACCGTGACTCTCGGTCCGAACAACGCTCCCGCAACCGTCGCCGCGGGGATCCTGTCGATCGAATTCCTCGTTCACGCATGGGATTTCGCGGCAGCAACCGGAGGTGAGGTTGCCGTATCCGAGCCGCTCGCCGAATACGTGCTGTCGCTGACACACAAGATCATCACGCCCGAAGGCAGAAAGGTCGTCGGGTTCGACGACCCCGTACCCGCCCCGCACACCAGCGACGCGATCACCCGGCTCATCGCCTACACCGGTCGCCGCCCCGCCCCGGCGGCCTGACACCTCACACGGAAAGGTCTTAGTCATGCCCATCAAGTCGGAATACGCCCAGGGAACACCGAGCTGGGTAGACCTCCAAACCAGCGATCAGGACGCGGCCAAGAAGTTCTATTCGGAACTGCTCGGCTGGGAGTACGACGACCGGCCGATGCCCGAGGGCCCCGTCTACTCGATGGCCACCGTGCGCGGCGAGAACGTCGCCGCCATCGCGCCTTTGCCACCCGACGCGGCGAAGGCGGGGGCGCCCGCGAACTGGAACACGTACATCGCGGTGGACGACGTCGACGCGACGGTCGCGAAGGTCCCCGGCGCCGGCGGCCAGGTGCTGATGCCCGCGTTCGACATCTCGGACGCCGGCCGCATGTCCTTCGTCACCGACCCCACCGGGGCGGCAGTCGGATTGTGGCAGGCGAAGCGGCACATCGGCGCCTCGCTCGTCGGCGACCCGGGCGCGTGCCTGTGGAACGAACTGAACACCGGCGACGTCGACAAGGCCCTCGCGTTCTACGAAAACGTCTTCGGGATCACCTCATCGACGATGTCCATGGGGCCGGAGTACACGTACCACCTGCTCGAGGTGGGCGGGGATCAGGTCGGAGGCTGCGGTCAGCCGATGACGCCCGGCACGCCGAATCACTGGCGCGTGTACTTCGCCGTCGAGAACGTCGACGCGAGCGCCGCCAAGGTCGTCGAACTCGGCGGCACGCTCGTCGAAGAGGCGATGGACATCCCCACCGTCGGCCGCATCGCCGGTGTCGCCGACCCGCAGGGCGCGACGTTCAGCATCATGACGCCCGAGGAACGGCAGGATCAGTAGACCGTGAAGATGCCGAAACCGTCCGAGGAGGACAAGCAGTTCTTCCGCTCGCTGATCCCCGACACCCCCGGCGTCGAGGTGAAGCCGATGTTCGGAAACCTGGGCGCGTTCGTCAACGGCAACATGTTCGCCGGGCTGCTCGGGCCGAGCGTCGGGGTGCGGCTCCTCACCGAGCAGGCGAAGAACGAACTGGCCTCCACCGACGGCGTCGGCGGATTCGGTCCGGGTGAGAAGCCGATGCGCGAATACCTGGCCCTGCCCGACCGGTGGCGGGACACCCCCGATCTCGCCACGCCGTGGATCGAACGCGCGCTCGCCGAGATCGCCGAACTACCGCCGAAGCAGCCGAAGGCCCGGAAGAGGTAGAAACGACAGCAGCCCCGACCTGGTGTGAAACCAGGTCGGGGCTGCCGGTCGTTGGCGGAAGCGGAGGGATTTGAACCCCCGGTGGGTTTAACGCCACGCTCGCTTTCAAGGCGAGTGCATTCGGCCGCTCTGCCACGCTTCCGTGGGCGATCTTATCGGTACGGAGGCGGCATCGGGCAACCGGTCAGCGGTCGCCGATGGCCTTGTCGACGCGTTCGAACACCTCGGCGAGAACCTTGAGCTGAGACTTGGTGAGCAGATCGACGAGGTTGCTGCGCACCCCGGCCACATGGGTGGGGGCCGCGTCGGCGAGCCGGGCGCGACCTTCGTCGGTGATGACGGCGAGCACGCCGCGGCCGTCCTCGAGGCAGGTGTCGCGGGTGACCATGCCCTGCGATTCCATCCGCCGGATCTGGTGGGTGAGGCGGCTGCGGGAGGAGAGGACGCCGTCCGCGAGATCGCTCATGCGCAGTGAACCGTCCGGCGACTCGGACAGCAGCACCAGAATCCGGTAGTCCGCGAGGGAGAGGTCGTGCTTCTCCTGCAGATCTCGGTTGAGGACGTCCATCAGCCGCTGGTTGCCGTCCATGTAGCCGCGCCACGCACGCATCTCGGCCGCCGTCAACCAGTTGGTCGAGGCTTCGGCGTCGGAAGTTTCTGCTGTCACAGGTTCACATTCTAGTAGTCCGACATTACTTTCCAGTAGCGTGCGTGGCCGGAAGAAGCCGAGCGGTCGCTCGGACCGGCCGCCGGCACCGAGAGCCACCGCATTTCGCTAGCGTCGTTCCCATGTATGCGATCACGATCGATCAGCCCGGCGGCCCCGAAGTCATGACGTGGGCCGAGCAGCCGGACCCGGAACTTCCCCCCGGTCACGTTCTCCTCGACGTCGCCGCGACCGCCGTCAACCGCGCCGACCTGCTGCAGCGCCAGGGGTTCTATCCCCCGCCGCCCGGGGCCAGCGACATCCTCGGGCTCGAATGCTCCGGCACGATCGCCGAGGTCGGCGAGGGAGTGTCCGACTGGTCCGTCGGCGACCAGGTGTGCGCGCTGCTGGCCGGCGGCGGCTACGCGGAGAAGGTGGCCGTCCCCGCGTCGCAGCTGCTCCCACTGCCCGAGGGCGTCGACCTGCTCGTCGCCGCGTCGCTGCCGGAGGTCGCGTGCACGGTGTGGTCGAACGTGGTGATGGGTGCCGGGCTGTCCCGCGGCGATGTGCTGCTGGTGCACGGCGGTGGCGGCGGCATCGGCACGCACGCCATCCAGGTGGGTGTCGCGCTGGGGGCCCGGGTGGCCGTCACCGCCGGATCCGAGGAGAAACTGGCGCGCTGCCGCGAACTCGGCGCCGACATCCTCGTCAACTACCGGGAAGCCGATTTCGTCGACGAGATCCGCAAGGCCACGGACGGACACGGCGCCGATGTGATCCTCGACAACATGGGCGGCGCGTACCTGGGCCGCAACGTCGACGTGCTCGCCGCCGACGGCCGGCTCGTCGTCATCGGCATGCAGGGCGGCCGCAAGGGCGAACTGGACCTGGGCAAGGTGCTGTCCAAGCGCGCCCACGTCACCGCGGCCGGACTGCGGGGACGGCCCGAGTCGGGCCGCGAGGGCAAGGCCGACATCGTCGCCGACGTCCGCAAGCGGCTGTGGCCACTGATCGCGGAGGGCGCGGTGCATCCCATCGTCTCGGCGGAGCTGCCGATCACCGAGGCGCCGCGCGGCCACGAACTGCTCGACTCCGCCGACACCGTCGGCAAGGTGATCCTGACGATCCCGCGGAACTGACGCTTCGTCCGATGTGACATTCGCCGTCCCTCTCCGGTGCAACGAATGTCACATCGGGCGGGCAGGCCCGGTGTCAGCCCAGGGTGGCGAGCTCGTTCACGAGCTGGTCGATCTCGTAGCGGGTGGTGTACGGCGCGAGACCGATGGTGACGGCGCCGCCCTCGTCGTTGACACCGAGGGCGTCGAGCAGCCGGGAGCCGCCGTGGACGCCGCTGACGGTGGCGATGCGCTTGTCGGCGAGGTGCGACGCGACCTTGTCGGCCGAGACTCCGGCGACGGTGAAGCTGAGCGTCGGGACCCGGCTCGGCGACCGCCCGATGACCATGACCTGCGGGAGCCGCTTCAGCGAGGACATGAGGTGGTCGAACAGCGTGTCCTGGTAGTTCTGCAGCGAGCTGATGGACGCCTCGAGCTTCTCGCGCCGCGAACCGGTGGCCGATTCGTCGAGGTTCGCGAGGAAGTCGATCGACGTCGTGAGGCCGGCGAGGAGCGCGAACTGGTGCACCCCGACCTCGAGACGTTCGACACCCCGCGCGTACGGGTTGAGCGACACGGCCGGGATGCGGTCGAGGAGCGACGGGTCGCGGAACACGAGTGCCCCGACCTGCGGTCCGCCCCAGGAGGTGGCGCCGACGGCGACGACGTCCGCACCGAGTTCGTTGATGTCGACGTGCGCGTAGGGGGCGGCGCCGATCGCGTCGACGACCATCAGTCCGCCGACTTCGTGGACGCGGTCCGAGGCGACGCGGACGTCGGGCGCCGAGCCGACGATGGGGGAGGCTGCGGTGAGTGCGACCAGACGCGTCGTGGTGGTGATGAGGTCCTGGAACTGCCAGCTGGGGAGTTCGCACGTCTCGATCTCGACCTCCGCCCACCGCACCTGGGCGCCGTAGCGGCTGGCGACGCGGAGCCACGGCGCCACGTTCGCTTCCTCGTCGAGGCGGGAGAGCACGAGCCCGGTCCCGAGACCGAGTCGCGTACTCAGCGACTCCGCCAGCCAGGCCAGGAGAACGGATCGGTCGGGTCCGAGCACGACCCCGGCGGGATCGCCTCCGACCAGGTCGGCGACGGCTGCTCGGGCCGCATCGAGTACCGCCGCACTGCGCCGGCTGGACACATGTCGCCCGGTCGACGAAGAGGCAGAAGCCCGGAAGGCCGTGGAGACAGTGCGCGACACCGCGTCCGGAATCTGCATGCCGGCCTGCGGATCGAGATGGATCCAACCGTCGCCGAGTGAGGGGATGAGTCCCCGAACGCGGGCAACGTCGTAAGCCATGCCCGACACTCTAAGACCCCAAGTCAATACGGTCGAAGCCAGCCATCGATTGTTGTCGAATGCAACAAAGTGGGAAAGGGCCAAATCGGACGCACTTTCGCACTGCCGCGCAGGAACAGCCAAGATGGAGGCATGACGAACTCGGAGAATGAACACGTAGTCGTGATCGGTCCCGACGGTCAGCCCATGGCGATTCCCGTCGCGGAGGCCGCGGACAAGCCCGAGGGCTCCGACGCCGCCGCAGCCGCCGCCGCCGAGAACGGGAACGGCGCCGAGTCGGTGGCCGACATGGTGGAGCAGCCGGCCAAGGTCATGCGCATCGGAACGATGATCAAGCAGCTCCTGGAGGAGGTGCGCGCGGCACCGCTCGACGACGCCAGCCGCAACCGGCTGAAGGAGATCCACAAGTCGTCCATCCACGAGCTCGAGCAGGGCCTGGCCCCCGAGCTGCGCGACGAACTCGAACGTCTCACGCTGCCCTTCACCGACGACACCGTCCCCACCGACGCCGAACTCCGCATCGCGCAGGCGCAGCTGGTGGGCTGGCTCGAAGGACTGTTCCACGGCATCCAGACGGCCCTGTTCGCCCAGCAGATGGCGGCCCGCTCCCAGCTCGAGCAGATGCGTCAGGGAGCCCTGCCTCCGGGCATCAGCATGGGCAACCCGCACGGGCCGCACAACAACGATCCGGGATCGCAGTCGAGCGGTACCGGCCAGTACCTGTAGCAACGGGCGAAACAGCATGGAACTCGACTCCCGGTAGGCTCGGTGCCCGTGTCAGCATCCGCTATCGAAACCGAGGCCGCAGGCGGCCCGCTCCCGGCGTCCGATTCGCAGACCTTCCGTCGCGCGTTCAAGGACCTCAGGGACGGCTTCGCTCAGCGCGAGCTGTGGCTGAGCCTCGGCTGGCAGGACATCAAGCAGCGCTACCGCCGGTCGGTGATCGGCCCGTTCTGGATCACCATCGCCACCGGCGTGCAGGCCGCGGCGATGGGCATCCTCTACTCGGCCCTGCTGGACATCCCGCTCGACGAGTTCCTGCCGTACGTCACCGTGGGTCTGATCGTCTGGAACCTGATCAGCGCGAGCATCCTCGAGGGGTCCGAGGTGTTCATCGCCAACGAGGGGCTGATCAAGCAGCTGCCGTCGGCGCTGAGCGTCCACGTGTACCGGCTGGTGTGGCGGCAACTGCTGCTGTTCGCCCACAACCTCGTCATCTACGTGATCATGCTGTTCGCGTTCGGGGTGTGGCGGCACCTGACCTGGATGTCACTGGCCGCGATCCCGGCGATCGCACTGATCGTCGTCAACGCGGCATGGGTGTCGATCATGTTCGGCATCTTCTCCACCCGCTACCGGGACATCGCGCCGATCCTCGGCAGCATGACGCTGCTGCTGTTCGTGCTGACACCGATCATGTGGACGACGCAGAGCCTAGAGGCGCAGGGCGGTCAGGCCGCCGAGCGCGTCAAGCTCGCCGAGCTGAACCCGCTGTTCCACTACCTCGACATCGTGCGCGCGCCGATGATCGGCCAGGACCAGCAGGCGTACCACTGGTACATCGTGCTGGCCATCACCGTCGTCGGGTGGACCGCCGCCATCCTCGCGCTTCGCAAGTACCGGGCCCGCGTGCCCTACTGGGTTTAGGGGTCACCGCAAATGACAGAACACGTGAGCATCGAGACGCGGGACGCCTGCGTCGACTTTCCGATCTTCGACGCCAAGTCCCGGTCGCTGAAGAAGGCGTTCCTCGGCAAGGCCGGCGGATCGATCGGTCGCAACAACTCGGACGTCGTGGTGGTCGAGGCCCTGCGCGACATCAATCTGTCGCTGAAGGAAGGCGACCGGATCGGCCTGGTCGGCCACAACGGCGCCGGCAAGTCGACGCTGCTGCGCCTGCTGTCCGGCATCTACGAGCCCACTCGCGGCAGCGCGAGCATCCGCGGCCGCGTGGCCCCGGTCTTCGACCTCGGTGTCGGCATGGACCCCGAGATCTCCGGCTACGAGAACATCATCATCCGCGGGCTGTTCCTCGGGCAGACCCGCAAGCAGATGCTCGCGAAGATGGACGAGATCGCCGACTTCACCGAGCTGGGCGAATACCTGTCGATGCCGCTGCGCACGTACTCCACCGGCATGCGGGTGCGCGTCGCGATGGGCGTCGTCACCAGCATCGACCCCGAGATCCTGCTGCTCGACGAGGGCATCGGCGCCGTCGACGCCGAGTTCATGAAGAAGGCACGCGTCCGGCTGCAGGCGCTGGTGGAGCGGTCCGGCATCCTGGTGTTCGCCAGCCACTCCAACGAGTTCCTCGCCCAGCTGTGCGACCGGGCCATGTGGATCGACCACGGTCAGGTCCGGCAGGAGGGCGGCATCGAGGACGTCGTCCGCGCGTACGAGGGCGACGACGCCGCCGACCACGTCCGCCACGTCATCTACGAGATGGACCGGGAGAAGTCCGGGCTGACCGCCGCGGCCGAACGGGACGTCCGTAGCGACAGATCGAACGAGCGTCCCGTTCGCACGGCCGCGGAAGCCGAGGCGGAGTCCGCGTGAGAGCTGCTGCCGAGCGGATCGTCGGCGTCGTCGTCACCCACAAACGCCGGGAACTGCTGGCGGAATCGCTGAAGGTCCTCGGCTCGCAGTCGCGTCCGCTGGACCATCTGGTGGTGGTGGACAACGCCGCCGAGGACGATGTGCGCGAACTCGTCGAATCGTCCGGGATCCCCACCAGCTACCTCGGGTCGCAGCACAATCTGGGCGGGGCGGGCGGCTTCGCCCTGGGGATTCTGTACGCCCTCTCGCTCGGCGCCGACTGGGTGTGGCTCGCCGACGACGACGGCAGGCCCGAGGGCCCGAAGGTTCTGGAGACGCTGCTCGACTGCGCGCAGCGGCACGGACTGGCCGAGGTGTCGCCCGTGGTCTGCGACATCGACGACCCCGACCGTCTCGCGTTCCCGCTGCGCCGCGGCGTGGAATGGCGTCGGCTGCGGTCCGAACTGTTCACCGACGGCGACGACTCGGCCGACCTTTTGCCGGGCATCGCGTCGCTGTTCAACGGCGCCCTGTTCCGGGCGTCGGCGATCGACACGGTCGGTGTTCCCGACCTGCGTCTGTTCGTCCGCGGCGACGAGGTGGAGGTGCACCGCCGGCTGGTGCGGTCGGGGCTGCCGTTCGGCACCTGCCTGCAGACGGCGTACGTGCACCCGAACGGCGCGGAGGAGTTCAAGCCGATCCTCGGCGGCCGGATGCACACGCAGTACCCGGACAACGAGACGAAACGGTTCTTCACCTACCGCAACCGCGGCTACCTGCTGTCGCAGCCGGGCATGCGGAAGCTGCTGCCGCAGGAATGGGTGCGGTTCGGGTGGTACTTCCTCGTCACGCGGCGTGATCCGCAGGGTCTACGGGAGTGGATGCGGCTGCGCAAGCTGGGCCGTCGAGAGCGGTTCGAGCGGCCGTAAATCGGTTGCGCCCGGGTTCCGCCGGGTGAGAGCATCGTGGGGTTCCGGTCGATATCCCGATCTGCTGCGAAGGAGTGAGTGTCCGATGACTGTCTCGTCGGTCGACGCCGCGTGCGTCCACTCCCCCTTCCCCCTCGCCTGACCGAACCCGCGCAGTGGTCCGGTCGGCACTCATCGACCTGAGGATCACACCCACCATGTTCGATTCCGGACACCTCCTGCCCTACGGCTGGAACGACACACTCTCCGACACCTTCGACAGCTACCCCGACGACGGCCGCGAGCCCGGGCGGGTGATCCGTGTGGACCGCGGTCGCTGCGACGTCGCCGCCCCCGCGGGCATCGTCCGCGCCCTCGCCGGCGAGCACACGCTGTGCACCGGCGACTGGGTGACGCTCCACCGGCACGGCGACGAGATCGCCGTCGCCGACCTGTTCCCCCGGCGCAGCGCGATCGTCCGGTCGTCCGCGTCCGGCCGGTCCGAGGGGCAACTCCTCGCAGCCAACGTCGACACGGTGGTGATCGCCGCCGCACTGGACACCGCCCTCGATCTCGGGCGCATCGAACGACTGCTCGCGCTGTCGTGGGAGAGCGGCGCCCAGCCGGTGGTCGCACTCACCAAATCCGATACCGTGCACGACGTTTCCCTCGCGACCGCCGAAGTGGCGGCGGTGGCGCCGGGCGCGACCGTGGTCGCGGTGAGCGCCGACACCGGCGACGGCATCGACATCCTCACCGCCGTGATCGACGGGACCGTCGCCCTCATCGGGCCGTCGGGCGCGGGCAAGTCGACGCTCGCGAACGCGTTGCTCGGCGCAGACGTGCTCGCCACCGGACGCGTCCGCGAGGGCGACAACAAGGGACGGCACACGACGGCACACCGGGAACTGCTGCCGCTGCCGTCCGGCGGCGCCCTGATCGACACGCCGGGACTGCGGGGCGTCGGCATGTGGGACGCGGCCGACGGCATCGACAAGACGTTCCCCGAGATCGAGGAACTCGCGGCGCAGTGCCGGTTCGCGGACTGCTCGCACCAGGCCGAACCCGGCTGCGCGGTTCTCGGCGCGGTGGCGGACGGCGAACTGCCCGAACGCAGACTCGCCAGCTACCGCAAGCTGATTCGCGAGAACGGGTGGATCGCGTCACGCACCGACGCGCGGCTGCGGGCCGAGCGGGAGCGGGAGTGGAAGACGATCGCGCGGTGGCAGCGGCAGATGTACCGCAGCCGCGGCCACTGACGGGTCAACGACCCGCATCCCGGTTGACTCCCTGAGCCGGGATGCGGGTGGCAACATGGGGCTATGTTCGATCTTCGGAGGAAGGCCCGTCTCAAGCTGCAACGTGCCATGTCCGAGGTGGTCGCCGAGTCCGACCGGCGGTCCCGCGAGCTCACCGAGAACCAGCACGACCAGACCCTGGCCGAGCTGAGCGCGACCAATCAGGAACTCGCGCGGGTGCTGTCCGAGCTGGCCGATGCCCGCATCGAGATCTCCGACGTCCAGCAGCGGCTCGGCGAACTCGAGCAGCAGGCCCGCCGCGACATCACCCAGGCGCTGGACGTGCGGGCCACGAAGGAGGCCGCGGAGTTCGTGCTCGAGCACATGCCGAAGGCGCCCGTGTTCTGGAACCCGCAGGACACGTTGCGCTACGGACTGTCGCAGGTGGAGGTCGAGGGGCTGGCCCTCGAATTCGGGGTGGCGTCGGGCACGACGCTCCGGATCATCGTCGAACAGTTGAAGGACGCCGAACACGAGGTGTTCGGATTCGACGTGTTCTCCGGTCTGCCGCAGACGTGGCGCACCGGGTTCCCGGCCGGGGAGTTCGCGCAGGAGAAACTGCCCCAGGTGCGGGGCGCGGAGCTCGTGCCCGGTCTGTTCGAGGACACGCTGTCGGGCTTCCTCGAGGAGCATCCCGGACCGGTGTCGTTCGTGCACCTCGACGCCGACCTGTACTCGTCGACGAAAGCGGTCCTCGACCGGCTCGAACGCCGGCTCGTCGCGGGCACGGTGATCGTGTTCGACGAGTTCTTCAACTTCCCCGGCTGGCAGGAGCACGAGTACCGCGCGTGGACGGAGTTCGTCGACCGCACCGGTGTCGTTTTCGAGTACCTCAGCTACACCGCCAACCACGAGCAGGTGGTCGTGCGGATCACCGCACCAGCTTCACCGCCTGGGTGACGTTGAACGTCGCACGTTCGTCGATCCGCAGTCCGGACCGGGTGAGCGCGGCGAACGCCTCGGTGTCCTCGAAGTGGTACGGCGGCAGGGTCCACACCTCGTTGGACGTGTGCCGGATGATGCGCTCGCTGTCGCGTTCGTAGTCGGTGAAGAACCAGACCACGGAGCACGAGTCGAGGGGGCCGGCGAGATCCGGGACGGCGAGTTCGTCGTCCCACAGCGACCCCCGGCTCGCGGCGGTGGTCCCGAGTCCGATGTCGCGGGTGCCGTCGAACGCCTCCGGCCGCACGTCCTTCACGAGCCGCAGCGACGTGGGGTTCCAGGCCGGTTTGTCGAACAGCACGCAGTCACCGGGCCGGAGATGCTGCCCGGCGAAGACGTTGACGGTGCTGAAGTCCATGCCGCTCGGTTTCGCCCACTGGTCGCGCTGGGCGACGTAGCCCGGCGACGCCGCGACCGCGAATACGGCCAGCACCGCGGCGGATTGCCACCATTGCCGGGTCAGCGCGGCCAGGCACAGTCCGCCGATCAGGGCCACCGCGGGCGTCGTGAACGTGAAGTACCGCGGGAGGTACACCGGGCTGCGCAGCAGCGAGTAGGCGAGCAGCAGCGCCATCGGCACCGCGACCCACGGCAGCGCGACGGACAGCACCGGCGGCAGCCGGCGACCGCGCACCAGGGCCGCCGCCCCGGCCGCCACCAGCACGGCGAACAGCACCGCGAACCACGGCGCGCCGACGAACCACTGGTACTCGGCCACGGCCCGCGGCAGGTTGCGGTCGAGCGGCGGGATCCACGCCACCTGGACGGCTTCCCGGCGCACCAGCGCCACGAACGGCGCTGCGATCACCGTGCCGACGGCCGTCGCCGACGCCCATCCCAGCCAGGACCGCCGGGCCGCGCGCAGCAGCAGGAGCGTCAGCAGGTGCGCGGGCACCAGCGTGAGGAGGTAGACGAACAACACGATCGACACCGCCAGGCCCACCGCGTACAGCGCCCACAGCCACCACCGCCGGAGCCGCAGTGCGGCAAGGAGAATCACGGTCAGCCAGACGGCGGCCGCCGCCGTGGCCGCGTATCCGCGGGCCTCCGCGGCCGCCCATGTGACGCTGGGCAGGATCACGAACAGGAACCCGGACAGCACCGCCACCCGCCGGGTCGAGATCAGCGCACCGAGCACCACCACACCCGCGCCCGCGGCGCCCGCGGCGAGGGCGCTCGGGAACCGCGCCGAGAACTCCGACGCCCCGAACACCGCGAACCAATAGCGCATCGCGACGTAATACAGACCGTGCACGGCGTCGATGTGGCCGAGCAGATTCGACAGGTCCGGCCGGGACCGCTGACTCGAATACAGCGTCGCGACCTCGTCGTACCAGAACGACGGACGCCAACTCCACGCCGCACCGAGCAGCACACCGACGGCGAAGACGAGCAGCGAATCCCGGGACAGCCCACGCACGTCGCGGGCCGGCGACGGTCCGGGCAACGTCACTGACCGTACAGGCGCGCCCAGTTCTCCCGGCTGGTGAGCTGCGGCAACGCATCCCGGTACTGGCGCTGCGTCGACGCCGCATCCTCGCGGAATCGCTTCATCAGCTTCGCGGTCCGGGCCGTGAGTTCGCGCGCGGTCTCCTTGTCGCGGCGGCGCACGCGCACCCCGGACTGGGACGCGTCGGTGATGACGGCGGTGTCGAACAGCGACACGTGCCACCAGTGCGCCTCGGCCACAGGGATACTCGCGACACCGTGCTGGGTGCGGCCGAGCCACTGGTACGCCGCACGCTTGGCGAGGACGAGGTCGATCTTGCTCTTGTCCGGCTCGAAACCGGCATACCGGGTGACGAGGTCGGAGTTGCGGACACCGGGAATGTTCGTCGCGGGATGCTTGACGGTTTCGGGGAACCGCTTGCGTTCCTCCCGGATCGCCGCCAGCACGGCCTGACCGCCGTCCTCGAGCACCTTCGGCCCCTCGAGGAAGTCCTCGATTCCGCGAATCATGGTGTACGCCAACCCGTACTGCATCGACACCAGGTACTGGGTGATCTCCCGCGTCATCATCTTGCTCAGCGACTTCGCGTCGAAGTCACTGTGCAGCGCGGCGGCGATCAGCGAGTTGCGGATGCTGAAGTACTTGGCCCAGTCGTCGCGGTCCTTCCAGTGGAAGTCCGCGTGCCACACACCGGCGTTGGGCAGCGTGACCGTGACGAAACCGGCCGCGCGGGCGCGGATGCCGTACTCGATGTCGTCCCACTGGAAGAACATCGGCAGCGGGAGCCCGATCTGCGCGACCACCTCGGCGGGGATCAGGCACGACCACCACGCGTTGTAGCCGGCGTCGACGCGCTTGTGCTGCTTCTTCTTCAGCAGGTTGATGTCGTGCCGCGATCCGGCCGCCCAGCGGCCCGCCTTCAGCTTCGACAGGTCCGCTTCCTCCGCGCTGACGTGCAGGTGCTCCGGGTTCATCAGGTACAGCATCTGCGCGCCGACGAGCGTCGGCTCCGAGGTGACGTTGGCGAACGCATTCATCCGCAGGATCGACTCCGGCTCGCACAGGATGTCGTCGTCCATCAGGATCAGGTTGGCGTGCTCGTTGATGCCCGACACCTCGTACATGCCGCGGGTGAAGCCGCCGGCCCCGCCGAGGTTCGGCTGTCGCAGGTAGACGAGTTTGTCGCCCAGGATGTCGGCGACCTCGGTGAACTTCTCCCGGTCCGACACGTGATCAGTGCCCTGGTCGACGACGTAGACGGCGTCGATGCCGGACGCCATCGTCGGGTCGTTCGCGATGGCGGCGACGGTCTCGGCGCAGTCGTCGGCGCGGTTGAACGTGCAGATCGCGATCGCGGCGGGACGGATCACCGACGGCGCGGCGACGGTCCACTCCAGCTCACTGACGGCGAGGGCGCCGTCGACGGCCGTGAACTCCACCCACAGGGAGCCGCCGTCGAGGTAGGCGTCGAGCTTCGCGGACAGCGTCGCCGTGCCCGTGCCGTCGATCTCCGTCGTCGACAGGATGCGGGAGTTGCCACCCGAATCGGAGCCGCGCAGCGCCACCACGGCGCGCCCGTCGGCCTCGTGGCGGAAACCGACGGTGACGTCGGTGACCGTGGTCCAGCGCTGGTAGTAACTGGCCGCGAAGCGGCCGAAGTAGGTGTCGGTGTCGACCGTCGCACCCTTCTCGAGGTGCACGACGTGCCGCTCGCGGTGGGCGCGTCCCTTGACGATCCTGGCGTACAGGTCGTCCTTCACCCGGGTGGTCGGTCCCGTGAACAGACCTCGCGCCACCACCAGGCGGTCGGGTGCGCGATGCTCGGTGAGAGCACTCCGGACCGCGGCCGTGCTCCCGTCCACAGGTGCTACCGACGCAGACTCGTTCATAGTGCTCCTACTGTTCCCCGCGAGAGGTGGGCTGGACCGCACCAACGCGACGGCACGATCCTCTTCTCGGTTCGCAGGGTATCAACCTCGCGACGCGCTCCCCGACCATGCGAGGCGACCTCCGTCCCGGTGACGGGCCCGCAGCCGGAACAGTCCCACCCCCATCGCGAGCACATCGGCCCTGGATATGCGGGTTTCGTGGCTGTCGTGGTCGGCGCTCAGACGCACCGGCACCTCGACCGGGACGAGGCCTGCGCGCTCCGCGAGGTAGACGAGTTCGGTGGTGAACAGGAACCCGGGCTCGACGAGGTCGGGAACGAGGCCGCGGAGGAGGTCGCCGTCGATCAGGACGGTGCCCTGGGGGTCGCCGGTGCGCATCCCGAGGATCACCCGGCGCAGCGCCGCGAAACCCCACGTCAGGGTTCCCCGGAGGGCGCCGCGCCGCACCTGCGAGTCGGGGTGGGCCTTGGACCCGATCACGACGTCGGGCAGGCGGCCGTGGCGCTCGGCGAACTGCTCGGCGCCGTCGAGGTCGTCGAACCCGAACGGCAGGTCGTCGGCGGTCAGCAGCACGTGCGCGCCGCGGCTCGCCGCGGCACCCGTCCGCAACGCGTTGCCCATGCCCTTGTCGCTCCGCAGCACGACGAGCGTCACGGGCCCGGGCGCCCAGTCCGCGGCGAGGCGGGTGCAGATGTCCTCGGTGTCGTCGGTGGAGCCGTTCTCGACGACGACGATCTCGACGTCGTGGCCTGCCAGCCGCTCGGCCACCCGGCGGACGGTCTGCTCGATGACGGCGGCGGAATTGTAGGCGGGCACGACCACCGAGAGCGCCTTCGGCGCACGTGCGCCTTTCTGGTCGTGGGAACAACCGAAAAGGCGCACGGGCGCAGCCTAACTCGTAGGCTCGGAGTCCGTGGCACCCTCCGCGTCCGTGTCCTCGACGTTCACCCGATCGATACGCGGCGTCCCCGAATGGGCGGTGGCACTCGCGGTCGCGGTGGCCGCCGCGGCCGTCGCGACGGTTCCCCGGATCGTGTACGACCGCTTCTACTACGGCGGCGACATGCTGGAATCGTTCGTGCCGTCCTGGCACCGGATCGGCGGGGAACTGCTCGCGGGGCGGTGGTTCGCCGTCAATCCCGACGCCTGGATCGGCGGCAACTATGCGGGCGAGGCCGCCTACGGTCTCTACAACCCCGTCAACCTCGCCAATTACATGCTGGCCGCGAAGTTCGAGGACCTGTCGGTCGCGTCGTTCGTGGTCATGGCCGAGTTCCTCGCGCTGTTCGCGCTCGGGACGTACCTGCTGTGCCGCGAATACGGCGCCCGCCGCGGTCCCGCGGTCGTCGGCGGGCTGACGATTCCGTTCAGCGGTTTCACCCTGTTCTACGAGGCGGCGGGCTGGCCGTCCGGGATGATGGCCGTCGCGTGGGTGACACTGTTCTGGTGGTCGGCGCTCCGCCTCTCCCGCGGTCGCACGAACCCGCTGATCACGTTCCTGATCGGCGCGCTGACGGTGAGCATGGGCAACCCGTACGCCGCGCTCGGCGCCGTCGTGATCCTCCTCGGCCTCGGGATCGGCCTCCTGATCCAGCGGGAGTTCTTCCGGTTGCTCGTGCTCGTGATCACCGGCGCGTGCGCGGGCACCGCCGCGCTGGTGACGTACCTGCCGCTGTTCCTCAGCGTCGACGTCACCACCCGCGCAGGCAGCACCGGCATCTTCAACGACACGTTCCTGCAGCCGCAGATCGGCGGCCCCGCGGGAATGAGCAGCCCGTCGTATCTCCCCGTGATCATGACGTTCGGGGGTCCCGTCGAGGTGATCCCGTCGCTGTACCTCGCGTGGTTCGTGCTGCCGCTGCTGCCGTGGCTGCCGTGGGGCCGGATCCGCGCACTGTTCGCGTCGCCGGGGTTCCGCCGGGCGCACGGGCGACCGCTCGTCAGCCTGGCGATCATCACGGTCGTCTACTTCCTCTTCACGTTCGGACCGTCGAACGTCGGGATGTTCCGCTGGCCGATCCGGCTGGTCGAATACCTGTACCTGTGCGTGGTGATCGGCCTGTCGCTCGCGTTGTCGCTGGGACTGTCCCGCGACCGGGTGCGCCGGCGGGCGACGGCGTCGGCGGTGCTGATCGCATTGGGCTTCTATCTGGCGTTCGCGTCCTCCCCGGCCCTGACCGGCAGGCACGCGCTGTTCACGCTGCTCGTCGCGGCGCTGTGCACGATCGCGTACGTCGCCTGGCGCACCCTGGGCCCGAGCGGTCTCGTCGCCGCCCTCGTGCTGGGAACGGTGGCGGTGACCGCCGCGCAGGTCTGGTCCCTCACCCACGACGTCGACCGCGACAGCCGCGTCGACCCGTCCAGCACGTCGCTGCTGTCCGCGCAGACCGACCGCTACCGGGGAACCGTCCTGCAACTCGCCGACCTGGCCGACACCGCCCCCGAGGACGTCACCGCGGGCCGGATCCTGTTCGGCAACGAGATCATGGCGTCGTCCGCGGAGGGCAGCATCAACGCGTACACCGGCATCGGGTTCACCGAGTTCCAGGAGGCGCTGTGCATGGACTACCGGGGCGCCGTCTGCCCCGGCGTGTACGGGGCGCTGTGGCAGCCGGTGAACGCGGACATTCCGATTCCGCTGGTCGACTACCTGCGGGTGTCGACGCTGGTGGTGGAGCACCGCCTCCTGCCCGAGGTGGAGACGGCACCGCCTCCACCCGGCTGGCACGTCACCGAACGCGGCGACTCCCGGACGGTGCTGCAGCGCGACGGGCCGCTGCCCCTGCCCGGGCGGGTGTCGTTCGCGTCCGACGGCGTCCGGGTGCTGTCGTCCGACACCGAAGCGGCGACGGAGACCGTGCGGGTGACGGGCAGCGGCGGCACTGTCTCGTTCGCCCGCCTCGCGTGGCCCGGCTACTCGGCGACCGTGGACGGCGAGCCGGTGGACGCGACCGCGGGCTGGCACGGTCTGCTCGAGGTGCCGGTGCCGCCGGGTGACCACGAACTGGTGGTGACGTTCCGGCCGCCGCGGCAGAACCTGTCCGTCGCGGCGTTCGGCGCGGCGACGGTCGTGGTGCTGATCCTGTCCGTCGTCGACCCGGTAGTGCGCCGCCGGAAGGTCAGCGGGGCGACCAGCCGGACGACGTGAACGCCGACGCGTCGGTGGAGCCGGATCCCGCGGCCGCCGCGGACGACAACGCGTCGGCGATCAACTGGTGGCCGATCTGGTTGGGGTGGTCGCCGTCGTCGGCCAGCAGTCCGGTGGGGTCGCCGTCGCCCCACGTTCCCTTGAACGTGCTGAACAGGTCGACGTACGTGGCGCCCTCCGAGCCCGCGACCTCCGAGATGACGTCGTTGGCGCGCAACGTCAGCACGGCGCTGTCCCGCAGGAACTGCGGGCCGTACAGTTCGCGGGCCACGTCGCCGTCCGGGAAGACGTCCCAGTACCCGGTGACCAGCACCGCGGTCGGCCGACCGGCCCGCAGTTCGGTGATGCGGTCGAGCACGGACGTCAGCGTGGTCTGCAACTCCGGCAGCACCGGCGCGAAGCAGCCGAGCCCGTCGTCGCCGCCGCAGTCGCCGTCCAGGTAGTCGTCGAGTTCGGTGTAGAAGTCGTTGGCGCCGATCGTGACGGTGACGAGATCGGCGGCACTCACGGCGTCGGCGTCGTACGCGCCGGGTTCGAGGGAATCGAGCAGGTCGGTGCTGGTCCAGCCCCCGACACCGAGGTTGGCGACCTGGACGGGCAGCGCCGTGTCGCCGGACAGCTGATCGCCGAACAGTTCCACGAACGGCGTGCATCCGGGGCATCCGTCACCGGCCGGGATCGAATCGCCCAGGCCCACCAGGGTCGCGACCGCCGGCGGCTCCGGCTGCGGCTGCGCCACCGGCGGCGGCGTCGACGTGGAACAGCCGGCGAGGAGCGGAATCAGAACCGCTACGGGAACACCGGGAATCCAGCGTCGCACGGGGCCTCCCCATCACGTCCTGCGCCTCGGAGGGAGCGCTCGTCACCGGTCCGCACGAATTCTACCGACGCTCGGTGCCGGACGCCGTTCCCCGCGGGACGGTCCGGACGTGCGCCCGCTCGCC
The DNA here is from genome assembly GCF_042802055.1 of Rhodococcus sp. NPDC057529. NCBI lineage: Bacteria > Bacillati > Actinomycetota > Actinomycetes > Mycobacteriales > Nocardiaceae > Rhodococcus > Rhodococcus sp. NPDC057529. Next base: position 175,758 of record NZ_JBHVEY010000007.1, on the reverse strand, counting down.
CTGGGGACCGAACAGGCTGAGGATCTCCACCGGCTGGGGTCCGGGATTGCCGAACCAGTGCGGCACGTGGGTGTCGAATTCCGCGACCTCCCCCGGCGTCAGGATCACGTCGTGTTCGCCGAGCAGCAGTCGCAGCCGGCCGGACAGAACGTACAGCCATTCGTAGCCCTCGTGAACCTGCAGGTTCGGTACCGCCGTCGGGTCGCCCGGCGGGATCACGTGCTTGAACGCCTGGATCCCGCCGGGCCTGCGGGTGAGCGGAATGATGGTCGTGCCGTTGCGGTCGAGGGGCCGCAGGTGGACGCGGGGGTCGCCGGTGGCGGGTGCGTCGACCAGTTCGTCCAGGGGCAGCTGGTGGGCGCGGGCCAGCAGCAGCATCAGTTCGAGGGTGGGTTTGCGCTGGCCGGCCTCCAGCCGCGACAGCGTGCTCACCGAGATCCCGGTGGACTCGGAGAGCTGGGCGAGGGTAGCGCCGCGCTGCTGCCGCAGTGCTTTGAGCCGCGGTCCCACGGCGTCGAGGACGCCGTCCAGATCGGGTAGGTCGTCGTTCACACCACCCATGTTGCCACACTGGCAAACACTCTTGCCAGGATCGCGATCTGCCCGGACAGTGGACGTCACGAGGTCGACGAACGAAGGAGAACGCGATGGAAAACAGTTACGACGTGGTGGTCATCGGCGGCGGCGCGGCCGGACTCAGCGGGGCGCTGGCCCTGTCGCGGGCCCGCCGATCCGTGCTCGTGATCGACGCGGGCGACCCCCGCAACGCACCGGCCGGGCACATTCACAACTATCTGGGCCGAGAGGGCACCCCTCCTGGTGAACTCCTGGCCATCGGACGCGAGGAGGTCGCCGGATACGGCGGGGAGATCGTGACCGGAACCGTCACGTCCGCCGAGAAGATCGGGGACGGGGAGTTCCGGGTGACGCTCGCCGACGGCCGGGCCGTCGGGGCGCGACGGCTGCTCGTGACCACCGGCCTCGTCGACGTCCTCCCCGACATCCCCGGGGTGGCCGAACAGTGGGGACGCGACGTGCTGCACTGTCCGTACTGCCACGGATGGGAGGTCCGGGACCAGCCGGTGGGCGTCCTGGCCGGCAGTCCGCTGGCGGTGCACCAGGCGCTGATGTGGAGCCAGTGGACCGACCGGGTGACGTTGTTCCTGAACGACGCGAACGAACCCACCGGCGAGGAGTACGAGCAACTCGCCGCCCGCGGCGTCTCCGTGATCGACGGCGCGGTGGCCGGACTCGAGGTGCGCGGCGACCGGCTGACCGGTGTCCGGCTGCGCACGGGCCGGGTCTTCCCGCTCGCCGCCGTGGTGGTCCCGCCGCTGTTCCGGGCCCGCGCCGACTTCCTCACGACCCTCGGCCTGGGCACCACCGAGATGGAGATGGCCGGGCACGTGATCGGCACCACAGTCGCCGCCGACGCGACCGGCGCCACCGCGGTTCCCGGGGTGTGGGTGGCCGGCAACGTCGCGGACCCGAAGGCGCAGGTCATCGTCGCCGCCGGAGCCGGACTGACCGCCGCCGCCACCCTCAACGCCGACCTCATCGCGGAAGACACCCGCCTGGCGGTCGCCGGAGCACTCAGCCGGTAGCCGACACGGTTGCCTCGTGGACCACGCGGTGCGCGGGCAGGATCGACTCGCGCTCCGCGTCGGCGTCCCCCTCGCCGCCGACCAGCCCGACGTACTGCGCGAGCTGGGCGGCGAGGGGTTCGTCGCTGTAGCGGATGGTGGGGATCTCGATCACGGTCTGCTGCTTGTACCCGTCGGCGGGCAGGTCGTCGTCGATGTGCCGGTAGATGGTGATGTCGCGGCGCAGCAGGTCGATCTCGATCAGCCGGTCCGGCTCCAGCAGCGACAGTTGCCGGACCTTCCGCTGGCTCACCCGGCTGGCCGAGATGGTGGCCACCGCACCGGATTCGAACCGCAGGACCGCCTCCGCGCAGTCCTCGGCCTCGTTGCGCCGCGAACTGTCGTGGAAGTAGCCGAATTCGGCCTTCACCCCGACCGGCGGCGATCCGACGAATCCGATCGCGAGGTCCACGTCGTGGATCAGCAGGTCCGTCGCGACGCCGGTGGGGATGCGGGAGACGAACGGCGAGTGCCGGATTCCGTTGACCTGCCACACGTCACCGGCGAATTCGCGGGCCGTCCGGACCGCCGGGTTGAATCGCTCGAGCAGACCGCACATCAGCGGGACACCCGTCGCGGCGGCGCGTTTCACCAGATCGGTGCTCTCCTCGTACGTTGCGGCGAGCGGCTTTTCGACGAGCAGCGGCTTTCCCAGGTCCAGCACACGGCCGGCCACCTCGTAGTGCGCGGGGGTCGCCGCCGCGACGACGACGGCGTCGATGCCGTCCAGGTCGTCGAAATCCGCGGCCCACTCCGCACCGAACCGGGCGGCGACGTCCCGTCCGTGTTCCTCACGCGGTTCGACGAGCAGCGCCAGGTCGCACAGCGGCGACTGCGCGAGGACGCGGGCGTGCAGCGACCCCATCTTCCCGGCTCCGACGAGCGCGATCCGCGGTCGCGTGGACGTCATCACGCCTCCATCGCCTCGCGCACCGCCGCGACGATCCGGTCGACGTCGTCGGTGGAGAGCGCGGCGTGAACGGGGATGCTGAGGCACCTGCGGGCCACCGACGTCGCGATCGGTGTCGGCGAGGGAATCACCCGGGGATGGTCGCGGTAACAGTCGTAGTCGTAGACGGTCCTCGGGTAGTAGACACCGCTGCCCACTCCCCGATCGCCCAGACGCCGCGCGAGGGTGTCGCGGTCGATCGCCGCATCCGGCGCGAGGACGACGGTGAACTGGTGCCACACGTGCCCGCGGCCCGCGAGTTCCGAAGGCAGCACGAGACCTTCGACGTCCTTCAGCCCGGTCCGCAGCGCCTCCGCGTTGCGGCGGCGTGATTCCACCTGCTGCAGATACGAACCCAGTTGCGGCAACCCGACACTGGCCTGCAGATCCGTCATCCGGAAGTTCTGGCCCGCCATCTCGTACTCGTAGCGCCTGCGCATGCCCTGGTTCCGCAGCACCCGCAACCGGTCGGCCACCGCGTCGTCGTCCGTCGTGACCATGCCGCCCTCGGCGGTGGTGAGATTCTTGGTGGCGTAGAACGAGAAGCAGCCGAGCCCGAAACTGCCCGCGCCCCTGCCGTCGAATGTCGCGCCGTGCGCCTGCGCCGCATCCTCGACCACCGCCAGTCCCCGCGACCCGGCCAGCGGCATCAGCGCACCCATGTCCGCGGTCTGCCCGTACAGGTGCACCGGCATCAGCACCCGGGTGCGGTCGTTCACGCAGTGCTCCGCCACTTCGGAGTCGATCGCGAAGTCGGCCTCCCCGATGTCGGCGAACCGTGCCGTCGCACCGGCGTCGAGGATCGCGTTGAGCGTGGCCACGAACGTGAACGGGGTGGTGAGCACCTCGTCCCCGGGCTGCAGGTCCAGCACCCGCAGGGCCGCGATCAGCGCGGTGGTGCCGCTGTTGACGGCCACCGCGTGCCGGGTGCCGACGAGTTCGGCGAACCCCTCCTCGAACCTCGCGACCTTCGGTCCCTGCGCGACCATCCCTGATCGCAGGGTGTCGAGGACCTCGCGCTCGACATCCTCTCCGAAGGAAATACTCGAGATCGCGATCACGGTTCCTCCGATAGATTGACGTGCAGTTCACACCGTCTTCACAGATTGCACCCACTTGAAGGTTCCCACGGTCTGCACGGCTCCTGGAAGGAATCCGAAACTTTCATGACCATCGGTGAAAACTGCGAGATCCACCCGACCGTCGTGATAGGCGACGGAGTCATCGTCGGAGACCGGGTCAGCATCGGACCGTATGCCGTCCTCACCGGTCCCCTCGACATCGGCGACGACTGCTGGATCGGTGCCCACGCGACGCTCGGGGCGCCGCCGGAGTGGATCGGAAAGACGCATCCCCGCACGTGGACGGAGGTCGGCCCGCATCGGGGCGTGGTGATCGGCGCGGGCACCGTGATCCGGGAGATGAGCGCCGTCCAACAGGGTGCCGAGCGGCCGACGACCATCGGGCGCGGCGGATTCGTCATGAACCACACGTCCGTCGAGCACGACGTCCGGATCGGCGAGGACTGCGTCCTCTCACCGTCCAGCACCCTCGGCGGTCACGTGACCCTCGGCGACGGCGTCAATCTCGGCATGAGCGCGGTGGTGCATCAGCGGCGGGTGATCGGGGACCGCGCGATGGTCGGCATGGGATCGGTCGTCGCCAAGGACATTCCGCCGTTCGCCACGGTGTTCGGCAATCCCGCCGCCCTGCGCGGCGCCAACCGGGTGGGCATGAGCCGGTCCGGGATCGCCGACCGGGACATCGAGGCGGTGGAGACGTTGTTCGCCTCGGGGCGGCTCGAGGCGGACGCGGAACTGCCGCGGTCGCTCGCCGACGCGTTCGCCTGGTGGCGGGAGTTGGCGGTGAAACCGCTCGTTTCCTGATCCCGCGCCCTCCGATTGCTATCGTCGGAATCGAACGCTGCACTGCTGCAGCGCACTGCCGGTGAGGGGGTGGTTCTCGTGGACACCGATCCCGAGATCGTCCCCGAGCGCGGCGGCCGCGCCGTCCTGATGACCACGCTGCGGATCCTCGTCACCCTCGCGATCGTCGTCGCCGTCGTGTTCGCCGTGAAATCGCAGTGGGCCGAGGTCCGGGACACGATCACCCAGCTGGACTGGTGGGCGCTCGCCGTCTCTGCGGTGTTCGTGTTCCTCGGCATGGGTGCCGCGGTGCGCGCGTGGCAGCACGCGCTCGGCGCGCTCGAACACCCGATTCCCGCGTTCGACGCCGCCCGCTGCTACCTGGTCGGCCAGCTCGGCAAGTACCTACCGGGCAGCGTGTGGGCGTTCGTCCTGCAGACCGAACTCGTCCGCCGGGCCGGGGTGTCGCGTGCCAACGGATTCGTCGCCGTCCTCGTCACCGTGGGGCTGAGCATCACATCCGCGCTGGTCGTCGGGCTGCTCGCGCTGCCCGCCCTGTTCCACATCAGCACCGTCGCCGCGGTCGCGGTCATCGTCCTCGTCCCCATCGCCCTCGTCTGCTGCTATCCCCCGATCCTCACCCGGCTGGTGAACCTGGCCCTGCGGATCCTGCGGCGCGCCCCGCTGCACCGGCAGTTGACGATGCACAAGATCGGGCGGGCCCTCGGCTGGTGCGCCGTCAGCTGGGTGCTGTACGGCGTGCATCTGTGGTTCCTCGCGTCGAGCACGTCGGGATTCGCGGTGGGCACCCTGGTGCAGTGCATCGGCGCGATCGCCCTCGGCATGTGCGCCGGTGTGCTGGTGGTCGTCGCGCCGTCCGGCATCGGGGTCCGCGAGGCCGTCGTCGTCGCGGCGCTGTCCCCGTTCATGGACAGCGGGGTGGCGCTCGGGCTGGCCCTCGCGTCCCGCCTGGTGTTCACGCTGTGCGAGGTGCTCGCCGGCTTCGTCGCCGCGGTCGCCGGTTCGCGTTCGCTGCGCAACGCCCTCGTGCACGAGGATTCCCGGGTGCCGCAGCCGTCGTGAGGAGACCGCGATGACGGACGCCTGGGAGGTCGATCCCGCGTACGAGAACTACATCGGCCGCTGGAGCAGGCTGGTCGCGCCGCAGTTCCTGCGGTGGGTGGCCGCGGACCCGGGCGGCGTCTGGTGCGACGTGGGGTGCGGGACCGGCGCCCTCGCCCACACCGTTCTCCGCTCGGCCGATCCGGCCCGGATGGTCGGGGTCGAACCGTCGGCGCCGTTCGCGGCGGCGGCCCGGGCCGGCGCGGACGATCCCCGCTTCGAGGTGCGGCCGGGCACCGCCGAATCCATCCCCGCCGCGGACGGCGAGTTCGACCGGGTGGTGTCCGGGCTGGTCCTCAACTTCGTTCCCCATCCGGTCGAGGGGCTCGCCGAGATGCACCGCGTCACCCGGGCCGGCGGGACGGTCGCCGGGTACGTGTGGGACTACGAGGAGGGCATGCAGATGATCCGCGCCTTCTGGGACGCCGCGCGCGAACTCGACGGGACGGCCGCGACGCTCGACGAGGGGGTCCGCTTCCCGCTCTGCCGGCCGCAGCCGCTCCGCGACGCGCTGTCCGCCGCCGGGTTCACCGAGGTGGCCGTGCACCCGCTCGAGGTTCCCACCGTGTTCGCCGACTTCGACGACTTCTGGCGGCCGTTCCTCGGCGGTCAGGGCCCCGCGCCCGGCTACTGCGCCTCCCTGCCTGCCGGACGCCGAACCGAACTTCGCGACCTGCTCGATACCCGCCTACCGCGCGACGACGCCGGGCGCATCGCACTGACGGCGCGGGCGTGGGCGTTCCGCGGAACCGTCAGCCGATGACGGATTCCGTAGCCGCGTATGCCTTCTCCGCGGATTCCTTCTGCGCCCGCCACCACGACTCGTTGTCGCGGTACCACCGCACGGTGGCCTCCAGCCCGCTCCGGAAGTCCTCGAACTGCGGCGTCCAGCCCAGTTCGGTGCGCAGGCGCGTCGAGTCGATCGCGTAACGCAGGTCGTGGCCCGGGCGGTCGGTGACGAAGTCGAGGTCGTTCGTGTCGCGGCCGAACAGCTCGAGCAGCGTCCCGACGACGGTCCGGTTGTCGACCTCGCCGTCCGCGCCGATCAGGTACGTCTGCCCGAGAGTGCCCTTCTCCAGGATCGTCCAGACGGCCGCGTTGTGGTCGTCGACGTGGATCCAGTCGCGCACGTTCTTCCCGCTGCCGTACAGGCGGGGGCGCACCCCGTCGATCAGGTTGGTGATCTGACGCGGAATGAACTTCTCGACGTGCTGGTACGGGCCGTAGTTGTTGGAACAGTTCGACAGGGTGGCCCGCACCCCGAACGACCGCGCCCACGCCCGCACCAGCAGGTCACTCGACGCCTTCGTCGCCGAGTACGGGCTCGACGGGTTGTACGGCGTCGACTCCGTGAAGCGCTCGGGGTCGTCCAGCTCGAGGTCGCCGTACACCTCGTCGGTGGAGATGTGGTGATACCGGACGTCGTGGGCGCGGACGGCCTGCAACAGCGAGAACGTGCCGATCACGTTCGTCTGCACGAACGGCGTCGGATCGGCCAGCGAATTGTCGTTGTGCGATTCCGCGGCGAAGTGGACCACCGCGTCCGACTCCGCGACCAGGCGATCCACCAGCGCGAAATCCGCCACATCGCCGTGCACGAACTCGATGCGGTCGGCCACCGCGTCGAGCGAGCGCCGGTTGCCGGCGTACGTCAAAGCGTCGAGCACCGTCACCTGCACGTCCGGCCGCTCCGCGACCGTCTGGTGCACGAAATTCGCACCGATGAACCCGGCGCCGCCTGTCACGAGAAGCCTCATGTGCACCCACCCTAGTGGCGAGCCCGAGTTTCTATCCGGCGCGAACACTGGAACACTGCGCACATGCGCGGAATCATCCTGGCAGGCGGCACCGGGTCCCGGTTGCACCCGATCACTCTCGGAGTGAGCAAGCAACTGGTCCCGGTCTACGACAAGCCGATGATCTACTACCCGCTCTCCACCCTGATGCTGGCGAACATCCGCGACATCCTCGTCATCACCACCCCGCACGACGCCGAGCAGTTCCGCCGGCTCCTCGGCGACGGCTCCCAGTTCGGGGTGAACCTCACGTACAAGGTGCAGGAGGAGCCGAACGGCCTGGCCCAGGCGTTCGTCCTGGGCGCCGACCACGTCGGCAACGAGTCCGTGTCCCTCGTGCTCGGCGACAACATCTTCTACGGCCCCGGCCTCGGTTCCCGGCTGAACCGCTTCGAGAACATCGACGGCGGCGCCGTGTTCGCCTACTGGGTGTCCGATCCCAGCGCGTACGGTGTGGTCGAGTTCGACGACACCGGCCGGGCCATGTCGATCGAGGAGAAGCCCGCCACCCCGAAGTCGAACTTCTCGATCCCCGGGCTGTATTTCTACGACAACGACGTCGTCTCCATCGCGCGTAATCTGAAGCCGTCGGATCGCGGCGAATACGAGATCACCGACGTCAACCAGGCCTACCTGCAGGCCGGACGGCTGCAGGTCGAGGTGCTGCCCCGCGGAACCGCGTGGCTCGACACCGGCACCGTCGACTCGCTGCTCGAGGCGGCGAACTTCGTGCGCACGCTCGAACACCGGCAGGGGCTGAAGATCGGCGTCCCGGAAGAGGTCGCGTGGCGCCGCGGGTTCATCACCGACGCCGAACTGTGTTCGCGTGCGGAGGCTCTCGGCAAATCGGGGTACGGCGACTACCTCCTCGAACTTCTCGAACGCGGCAAGGACTGGTGACGTGGAGTATCGGGAACTGAAGGTCCCCGGCGCCTGGGAGATCACCCCACGGCAGTTCGGCGACGACCGCGGCGTGTTCCTCGAATGGTTCAAGGGTTCGGAGTTCGAGGCCGCCGTCGGGCATCCTCTCGAACTCGCTCAGGCGAACTGCTCGGTGTCCGCCGCCGGTGTCCTGCGCGGTATCCACTACACCGACAATCCGCCCGGGCAGGCGAAATACGTCACCTGCGTCACGGGCGCGTTCCTCGACGTCATCGTCGACCTCCGGGTGGGGTCGCCGATGTTCGGGCAGTGGGATTCGGTGCTCATCGACGACGTCGACCGCCGCGCCGTCTACCTCCCGGCCGGTGTCGGCCACGCGATCCTGTCCCTCGAGGACGCGTCGACCGTGATGTACCTGTGCTCGATCGAGTACACCCCGGCCCTCGACCACGACCTGCACCCGCTCGACCCCGACCTGGGCGTCGACTGGCCCACGGTGGGCCGGGACGGCAGCCCGCTGACGTTCCAGCTGTCCGAGAAGGATTCGGCGGCGCCGTCGCTGCAGCAGGCGCTGGACGCCGGGCTTCTTCCCCCCATGTGAGTGTTTTCGTGTGCCCGGGTACACGAAAACACTCACGTAAGGGTGAGCGCCGCGCGGAAGGACAGCGCGAACCGCAGTTCTGAGACCGACGCCAGGGAGTATCTTTCGGACATGTCGAAGCCACCTCTGACAGCGAAGGCCGCCGAGATGTTCGCCCGGCCCAATTACGCCACCATCGCCTGCGTCCGACCCGACGGGCAGCCCGTGTCCGTGGCCACCTGGTATCTGTTCGAGGGCGGCCGGGTGCTGGTCAACATGGACGCCGAGCGCCGGCGCCTCGACTACCTGCGGGGCGATCCCCGGGTCAGCCTCACCGCGATGGATCCCGGCGACTGGATCACCCATGTCAGCGTCCAGGGCCGGGTGACGGAGTTCGTCGACGACGAAGACCTCGCCGACATCGACCGCCTCGCGACGCATTACAGCGGCAACCCGTACCCCGTCCGCGACCGGAAACGGGTCAGCGCCTGGATCGAGATCGACACCTGGCACGGCTGGGGGTCGCTGAAACAGTCCTGACGGAATCCGCGCCGACGACACCCGGGCATGACGACGCCCCGCGCCGCGACGGTCCTCGCCGTGGCCACGGCGGTGATCGGCAGCCTGCTGCTGAGCGCACCGACGGTCCGCGAATCGGGGCTGCCTGCGGCGACGGTCGCCCAGCCCGCGCCGCCTGCGCCGCCACCGCCCGTCGTCCTGACCCCGGAGGAGGTCGAGGCCAGGGTGATCCCGGCGATCGTCACCCTCGTCGCCGATTCGGGGCTCGTCGAAACCGCGGGTACGGGGATCGTGCTCACGCCCGACGGCGTCGTGCTCACCAATCATCACGTGATCGACGGTGCACTCGACATCAGCGCGGTGAGCCTCGGTAACGGTGCGGCGTACGTCGCGGACGTGCTCGGTTACGACAGTTCGCGTGACATCGCGGTCCTCCGGCTCCAGGGTGCGGGCGACCTGCCCGCCGCGACCCTCGCGAAGAACACCGCCGTCGGCATCGGTGACCCGGTGACCGCGGTCGGCAACGCCGAAGGGGGCGGAGTCCCGGTGGCGGCACGGGGTTTCGTGACCGACCTCGGGCAGGCGATCACCGCCCGCAGTTCCACCGACGGTTCCCGGAACCGGCTGAACGGGTTGATCCAGATCGACGCGGCGGTGCGGCCCGGCGACTCCGGCGGCCCGCTCGTCGACGCCACCGCCGCCGTCATCGGCGTGAACACCGCGGGCAACGCCGACTCCGATCCCACCAAACCCGCTCCGGCCCAGCCGAGATCGTATGCGGTGCCGATCGACACCGCGATGACGATCGTCGATCAGGTACGAGCCGGGACGGCGTCCGCCACCGTGCACATCGGCGACACTCCCCTCCTCGGGATCAGCGTCACCGACAACGCCCGCGGCGCCGAGGTCCTCTGGATCAGCATCGGCACCCCCGCCGACGACGCGGGCATCGAGATCGGGGACGTCGTCACCGAATTCGACGGAATTCCCATCCGCTCCTCGGACGACCTCAGTGGACTCATGATCGCGCGGCACCCCGGCGACGCGGTCGAGGTGCGCTGGCTCGACGAGGCCGGGCGTGCGCGGTCGACGACGATCGTGCTGGAGAAGGGCCCGCCGCGGTAGTCAGGCGGTCTTGTCCCGGGCGACACCGTCGTCCGGCCGCACCCGCGTCGCGACGAACCGCGCGATACGCCGAAGCACCACACGGCTTTCGGGCAGACCGGGCCACAACGCCGGAAACGCATGCACCTGACCGTCCCAGATCTGCAGCGTCGTCGGCACACCCGCAACGCTCAGCCGATGCGCCATCAGCTCCGAATCCGACCGCAGCACCTCACCTTCCGCGGCGAACAGCAACGACGGCGGCAGACCCTCGAGCGCGCCGTTCACGGGCGACAGCGCGGGGTCGAGTACACCGTCCACCTCGCCGCCCAGTTTGCCGATGGTGACGAGCGCCTCGACGGGGGCGAACACGTCGCGGGCGGCGTTGGCGTGCACCAGTTTGTCGGCGCAGTCCAGGTCCAGCAGCGGCGACAGCCCGACCAGTCCGGCGGGGAGATCGACGCCCTCCTCGCGGGCCTTCAACGCCGTCGCGAACACGAGGAACCCACCCGCCGAATCACCGGCGAACACCGTCCCGCCCGCGCGGGCTCCGTTCTCCAGCAACCACTTGTACGCCGTCAGACAGTCGTCGACGGAACCGCTGATGTTCGTGTCGGGCAGTTGCCGGTAGCCGACATGCATCACCGGCAGTCCGGTCAGCTTCGCGATCGTCGCGACCACCGGCCGGTGCGTGTTCAGCCCGCAGCACAGGAACCCGCCGCCGTGGAGATAGAGGACGACACCGTCGCTCAGCTCCGGTGAGACTCCCGGGGCGCGCACGATCTCCGCGTCGAACCCGGGCAACCGCACCTTCTGCCGGCGGATACCGGAAGCGGGACGGATCCCCGCCGCGAGGTCCAGCAGCGCGGCCCTGCGGATCGCCGACTCGTTGATCGGCGCCATCCGCACCACGGGCCGGAGGAACCATCTGCATGCCTGGTAGAGAACCTGGGATTCAATACTCGGCCCCGCCAGCCGCGCACCCGAACGGTATTGGACGGTCGGTGTCCCTTTCCGCTGCTGCGCAGACGGCTTGCGGTCGTTCGGCACAGATTTCATGCCTTCTCCCCTGGTCGCCGATACCCGTCGCCGTTGACGGATACGTAAGTTCAACCTTGGAGTACCCGCCCCTCTCGTGTGTCGCTGATGGCGGCTTCGGCCCCAAGTCGTTATGCCCGGTGCCCGAATCGTTACCGGCGGGTCGGATCACCCGAAATCGAGGTCGTCCAGCTCCTCCACCACGGTGACCTTGCGTTTGCGGCCACCCCTCATCCGGCCGATGCCGCGGCGACCGCCGGTGTCCGCGTTGCCGGAGGGCAGGATCCGCTGCGGCGCCACCCGGGGGCGGGCCGCCTGCGCGGGCGGCGGCGCGACCCGCGGTTCCACGGGGTCGGACACGACGAGGGGCGCCCGGGGCGGCGGGGCCGCGACCACCGGCCGTGGTGCCGCGGCCACTGCGGGCGGGGCAGGGGGCGCGGGGACGGCGGCGGGCGGGGCGGCGATCGGCTCGAAGACCCGGTCGCGGCGGGGCAGGCCGGTGTCCCGCAGGTCCACGTCGTCGAGCCCGGTCACCCACCGCAGCCGGTGGTCGAGGCCGCGGTCCTGCAGCTCGGCCCGGATCTCGTCGTGCCACACCCCGGGCTCGCCGCCGCCGAAGCCCCGGGAGTTCGCGCTGACCCACACCACGTCCTCGGACGGCCGGCGGTCCGCGATGTCCAGGACCGTCAGCCAGTTCACGGTGGCCGTGTAGCCGCGCCGCTTCCGGTCCACGTACGGTCGGCGACGCTGCAGTTCACGGGCGGCGATCTCGAGGTGCGAGGTGTATGCGGGTTCGATCACGTCGCAGCCCATCGCCTCCAGTTGCCGGGCCAGCGAGTCGACGTAGCCGTCGGCCTTGGCCCGCGCGGCGTCCACGAACACCGACAGGTCGTCGCGGAGCCCGAGCCGGTCGTACATCCGCGCCTGGACGGTGAGGGCCTCGATCATCGCGACCGACTCCCGCTGGTACCGGTGGGCGACCTCGACGAGGACGAGGCGGGGGACGAGCACTCGGCCGCCCCGGTCGAGGGCGTCGCGGACGAACGTCTCGAAGCGCGCGTCTCGCGTGACGGCCGAAGTGTCGAGAACAATCAGCATTGATCGATTCTCACCGAACGCGTCGTCAGCGCCAGGGAAGTTGCTGAGTCGTTACCGAAACACCCGACCAGTCGGTATCGCAGCACCCGCCGGGGCGTTGCCGCCCGGTTGCCGGGCGGCCGTCTCAGTGGATCTTGAAGATCACCGCGCGCTGCACGACGAAGTTGATGACCGTCGCCGTGCCCTGCGCGATGACGAACGCGAGCGGCAGACGCCACCATTCGTCGGGGAATGCGTGGTACATCACCCAGTTGAGGCCCACCTGCACCGCGAACGTGACGGCGTACAGGATCACGACGGCGACGAAGCGGGCGCGGCTCGGTTCGGCCTTGAACGTCCATCGGCGGTTGATCAGGTACGCGGTGGTGGTGCCCGCGATGAAGCTGATCGACTTCGCCACGTTGACGGGCAGCCCGACCACCTCGAACAGCAGGAAGTACAGGCCGAAGTCGACGACCGCCGACAGTCCACCGGTCAGGACGAAACGGACGATCTGCGTCTTCAGGTCCAGTGCGTCGTCGGCGATGTTCTCGGTGACGGGGATCTCGACGGGGAGCGGAACGTGAGGTTCGTGCTCGTGACTCGGCTGGGTTTCTGACACGACGACGAGGCTAGCGCCCCGTGAGTACTTCTTAACCGCCCGCGGTTAACAAGTACTCACAGGCGGTAGCCTCTATGCCGATGTCCACGACAGCAGAAGAGACGCCCACCCAGGCGCTCCCCACACAGACCCGCACCCTCACCGGCTGGGGACGCACCGCGCCCACCACGGCGCAGGTGCTGTCCACTCCCGACGTGGAGGTGATCGCGCAAGCGGTCGCCCAGGTCGCGGAGCAGAACGAGTCGAAGCCCGCTCACCTGCAGCGTGGGGTGATCGCCCGTGGCCTCGGCCGCTCCTACGGCGATCCGGCGCAGAACGCCGGTGGCCTGGTCATCGACATGAACGCGCTGAACCGAATCCATCGCATCGACCGCGACACCCACCTCGTGGAGGTCGACGCCGGTGTCAACCTGGATCAGCTGATGAAGGCGGCGCTGCCATTCGGTCTGTGGGTTCCGGTGCTGCCGGGCACCCGGCAGGTCACCATCGGCGGTGCCATCGGCTCCGACATCCACGGCAAGAACCATCACAGCGCCGGCAGCTTCGGCAACCATGTGGTGTCGCTGGACCTGCTCACCGCCGACGGCAAGGTACGGACGCTGACACCGAAGGGTGGCCGCAACGACCCCAAGGGCGCACTGTTCTGGGCGACGATCGGCGGCATGGGCCTGACGGGCATCATCCTCAAGGCGACCATCAAGATGACGCCGACCGAGACGGCGTATTTCATCGCCGACGGCGATGTCACCCAGACGCTCGACGAGACGATCGCGCTGCACAGCGACGGCAGCGAGGCCAACTACGAGTACTCGAGCGCGTGGTTCGACGCCATCGCCGCGCCCCCGAAGCTGGGCCGGGCCGCGGTCTCCCGGGGCTCGCTGGCGAAGCTCGACCAGTTGCCGGCGAAGTTGCAGAAGAATCCGCTGGCGTTCGACGCGCCGCAGCTGCTGACGTTCCCGGACGTGTTCCCGAACGGCCTGGCCAACAAGTTCAACTTCTCGATGATCGGCGAGCTGTGGTTCCGGAAGTCCGGCACCTACCGCGACAAGGTTCAGAACCTGACGCAGTTCTACCACCCGCTCGACATGTTCGGTGAGTGGAACCGCGCCTACGGATCGAACGGATTCCTGCAGTACCAGTTCGTGGTGCCCACCACCGCGGTCGAGGAGTTCAAGGCGATCATCCGCGACATCCAGACGTCGGGGCACTACTCGTTCCTCAACGTGTTCAAGCTGTTCGGCGAAGGCAACCAGGCGCCGCTGAGCTTCCCGATCCCGGGCTGGAACATCTGCGTCGACTTCCGCATCAAGCCCGGCCTGAACGAGTTCGTCACCGAACTCGACAAGCGGGTCCTGAAGTTCGGCGGCCGTCTCTACACGGCCAAGGATTCGCGGACCACCGCCGAGACGTTCCACGCCATGTACCCGCGGATCGACGAGTGGATCGCCACCCGCCGCAAGTACGACCCCACCAATGTCTTCGCCTCCGATATGTCCAGAAGGTTGGAACTGTAGTGATCAACGCTGTCGGGAACCCCCAGACCCTCCTGCTGCTCGGAGGCACCTCCGAGATCGGTCTCGCGATCTGCGAGGAGTACCTGAAGAAGGCGCCGATGCGGGTGATCCTCGCCGCACTGCCGGGCGACCCCGGCCGCGACGGCGCGGTGGCCCAGCTGAAGGCGGCAGGCGCCAACGCCGTCGACGTCATCGACTTCGACGCCGTCGACACCGAGAGCCACCCGAAGGTCATCGACGACGCCTGGGCGAAAGGCGACGTCGACGTCGCCATCGTCGCGTTCGGCCTCCTCGGCGACGCCGAGGAACTGTGGCAGAACCAGCGCAAGGCCGTCCAGATCGCCGAGGTCAACTACACCGCGGCCGTGTCCGTCGGCGTCCTCGTCGGCGAGAAGGTGAAGGCACAGGGCTTCGGCCAGATCATCGCCATGTCGTCTGCCGCAGGCGAGCGCGTGCGCCGCTCCAACTTCGTCTACGGCTCCACCAAAGCCGGACTCGACGGCTTCTACCTCGGACTCGGTGAGGCCCTGCGCGAGTTCGGTCCGCGCGTCCTCGTCATCCGCCCCGGCCAGGTCCGCACCCGCATGTCCGCGGACGTGAAGGAAGCCCCGCTGACGGTGAACAAGGAAGACGTGGCCAAGCTCGCCGTCACGTCGGCGGAGAAGGGCAAGGATCTCGTCTGGGCGCCCGGCGCATTCCGATACGTGATGATGATCCTGCGGCACATCCCGCGACCGATCTTCAAGAAGCTGCCCATCTAAGCTTCGCCCTCGTGACGGAAGCAGACGTAGCACCGGCCCGGCGGTCCCTGTCGACAGCTGTCGAAATGCTGCTGGGGGCCGTCGTGGCCGCGGTGGTGGCAGCGGTCGGACTGTTCGCGTTCGGGCGGGTGCAGTGGCCGGCGTTCAACTCGTCCAACGTGACCCAGGCCGTCACGACGGTCGGCCAGGTCGTGGCCATCGCGGGTATCGCGGTGTCGGTGCTGCTGGTCCGGCTGCACCGGGCCGCGCGGTTCGCCCGGCTGCTGTCGTGGGCGAGCCTGTCCGGTTTCGTCACCGTCACACTCGGTCTGCCGCTCGCCGCGACCAAGCTGTACCTGCACGGCGTCTCCGTCGACCAGGAGTTCCGCACCGAGTACCTCACCCGGCTGACCGACTCGGCCGCGCTGCGCGACATGACGTACGCCGACCTGCCGCCGTACTACCCGGCCGGCTGGTTCTGGGCGGGCGGGCGCGTCGCCAACCTCCTCGGCATGGACGGCTGGGAAGCGTTCAAGCCGTATGCCATCGGATCCCTCGCCGTCGCCGCCGTCGTCGCACTGGTGTTGTGGAGCAACCTGATCCGCCACGACCTGGCCATCGTCGTGTCCCTCGCGACGACGGCCCTCGTGCTGGCGTACGGTTCGCCCGAACCGTACGGCGCCGTCATCACGCTGCTGATCGGCCCCACGCTCGTCCTCGCCTGGGGCGGCCTCAATCGTGTCGACGGCCGCGGCGGCTGGGGCGCCGTGATCGGCACCGGCCTGTTCCTCGGCCTCGCCGCCACGTTCTACACGCTGTACCTCGGACTCGCCGCCTTCGCGATCACCCTGCTTGCACTGCTGGCGGCGGCGCTACGGGTGCGCGACCGGAAGTCCTGGCGGGCGGCGATCGACCCGCTGGTCCGGCTGATCGTGATCGCCGCCGTGTCCGGGCTCCTCGCACTGACCGTGTGGCTGCCGTATCTGCTGAAGGTCGTGGGCGGTTCGCCCGCCGCGTCGGGAACCGCGCTGCACTACCTGCCCGAGGCGGGCGCACAACTGCCGCTGCCGATGATCCACTTCTCCCTCACCGGGGCGCTGTGCCTGCTCGGCACCGTCTGGCTCGTCGCCCGCGCGTCGACGTCCCGGCGCGCGCAGGCCCTCGGCGTCGGAGTGGTGGCCGTCTACCTGTGGTCCCTGCTGTCGATGGCGTTCACGGTGCTCGGCAGCACCCTGCTCTCGTTCCGGCTCGAGCCCGTGCTGATCGTCCTGCTCGGCGCCGCAGGCGTCTTCGGCTTCGTCGAATTCGCGGGGTGGCTCGTGCTCGCGACCAGCGACAACCCGCGCGTCAAGGGGGCGGTCCTGGTGATCGGCGTGCTGGGTGCGCTGTCGTTCGTCCAGAACATCCCGAAATTCCTCGACTCCGACATCGCCGTCGCCTACACCGACACCGACGGCAACGGCGAACGCGCCGACCAGCGTCCACCCGGCGCCGCCGCCCACTACGCGGCAGTCGACGAGCTGATCCGGGCGCAGGTCCCCCGCGACCGCGACGACACGGTGGTCCTCACCGCAGACACGTCCTTCCTCAGCTTCTACCCCTACCTCGGTTTCCAGGCGCTGACGTCGCACTACTCGAATCCCTTGGCGGACTTCGCCGGACGCGCCCGGACCATCGCGGAGTGGAGCGAGCTCGAGACACCCGACCAGCTGGTGTCCGCACTCGACGCGGCGCCGTGGCGGGCGCCCGACGCGTTCGTGTTCCGGCAGGGCCCGGACGGGTACACGCTGCGGCTCGCCGAGGACGTGTATCCCAACGACCCCAACGTGCGCCGCTACACCGTCACGTTCCCGAAGGAACTGTTCGACGACCCGCGATTCACGGTGTCGGAGACCGGACCGTTCGTCGTCGTCACAAGAAACTGATCGGTCTGTTCGAGTTTATTTCGCCGCGCCACGGGAACACCGCACCCAATCAGGGAAGCGGGCATTTTCCGCGCCCCGAGGGGAAATGTCGGGTCGTCGCGAGGAGCGGTCATGCCGGATGCAGTGGAGCCTCGACGCGCCGGTAGCGGTGCCGAAGACTACCTACTCGGCACCGCTCCCGGCGAGGTGATCGTGCATGCCGGACTCGCAACGACGATCGGAGCGATCATCGGTGTCTACGTCGGGCACTGGGCGCTTTTCGTGATCGCACTGCTCGGCGCCGCCGTGTTCGTCGCCGGCGACGTCGTCGTCCATCTGAGTCGACAAAGGTCGCCGGACCTCGGTCCGGCGACCCCTGTCAGGCACCCTGTCGGACGGGCTGCCTAGTTGAGCTTCTGCGGCACACCGTAAGTCATGACGGTGTCACCGTTCTCCGTCACGGCCATCGCGTACGGACGGATGGTGACCGGCCCGATAGCACCGGAGATGGAGCCGTGAACTCCCTGCATCCTGACCACAGCCGCCGATCCGTCGAACTCCTGACCCTCGAGGATCGGAACCGTGGTGATTCCACCGGGCTCCAGGTCGATGTCGAGTTCCTGCGACGGAATGATGTCGCCGGCGAGTTCGACGTTGGTCCCCGCGTTCAGGCCCAACGAGAGCTCGGGGAGCAGACCCAGGTCGATTCCGTTGCTCGACCCGATCGCGAACCCGAGACCGGGCGTGTTCAGGACGATCGTCGCGCCCGCCAGTGCGACCGGGTAACCGATCTGATAGCCGACGGTGAGCTGAGTGCCCTCGAACTCCTCCGAATTCGGGCCGGTGATGGCCACTCCGGCGTAGCCGTTGTGGAAGAACTCCACGCTGGTGGGAACGCCGTCCAGCGGCGGTACGGTCTGATACACCGTGTCGCCCTGAACGACTTCGATGCGATTCCCTCGTGCATCGATCACGGAACTGGAATTGTCCACGCCGGCCGACGCCGAGCCGTTGCCCATGACCATGGCAAGCGTTGCGATGCCTGCGACTGCAACCGTCCGTGTGAAGCGTTTGAACCCAAATCGAGATGTGCTGATGTCCGTCATGCCGACCCCATTCAGAATGCACTGCAACCGATACGGAAAAGCATGCTGAGCGTAACCAGTGGGGCAGAAGAATATCCCTGTATTGATCAGAAGTTCACAAATCAACTTGATGTGATACACGCAACAATTACCCGATCGCAACCCAGGAAGCTCTCAGCGACCTCCGGTACCCTCGATCGATTGACATCGACCCGAGAACCGGAGGCGCTGCTGCGTGACTGAGATACTCACCCCGGTCGAGACGACTCGGCCCGCCGAGAGCACCAGCACCACCGCTCGCCCCGTCCGCTCCCGTTTCCGGCCGCACCCGGCCGATGTCGCAGCGGTCACCTTTTACGTCGGCCTGGCCGCATTCGTGTTGGCCCGCCAGTGGAAACACCTCGGAACGGGCTATCTGGTGCGCAGCGGCCAGGACCAGACCATGTGGGAGTGGTTCTTCGCCGTCGCCGCACGTTCACTGGTCCATCTGGAGAACCCGCTGTCCAGCGACCTGCAGAACTATCCGCTCGGCGTCAACCTCATGGGCAACACGGCGATGTTCGGCATCAGCATTCCGCTGGCGCCCGTCACGCTGTTGTTCGGACCGAACGTCACATTCACTCTGGCACTCACACTTGGCCTGTCGGGCACGGCAATTGCGTGGTATTGGGTCTTCTCGCGGCACGTCGTGTCCTCGCGACTCGCGGCGGCGGTCGGCGGCGGCCTGTGCGGTTTCGCACCGGCCCTGATCTCGCACACCAACGGGCACCCCAACTTCGTAGCCCTGTTCCTGCTGCCCTTCATCGCGCTCGCCGTGATCAGGCTGGGCAGCGGCGCGCGACCCGTGCGCGACGGCATCGTGCTGGGACTGCTGATCGCGTACCAGATCTTCCTCGGTGAGGAACCCCTGCTGATCTACGCGCTGGCGTTCACGGTCTTCGGGGTCGCCTTCGCGGCGTCGCGCCCACGGACCGCATTCGCGGCAGTCAGGCGCAGCATCAAGGGTTTTGCGATCGCGGGCGGCGTCGCGCTGGCCATTGCCGCCGTTCCCCTGTGGTGGCAGTTCTTCGGACCCGACAGCTACCGGGCGATCGAACACGGCCCGGTGGGCAACGACACCGAATCGTTCACCAGCTTCCCGACGTCCTCCCTGGCAGGCGAACCCGGGTCCGCCGAGTTCAGCATGAACGCAACCGAGGAAAACGCGTATTTCGGCTGGCCCCTGCTGATTCTCCTCGGCCTGTCCGCGCTGTGGCTGTGGCGGATGCCGCTGGCGCGCGCCGCGGCCGCGACGGTCGCCGTGATGGGTGTCCTGTCGCTCGGGACGTCGCTCACGATCGGCGGCTGGGACACCGGAATTCCCTTGCCGTGGAAGCTGATCTCACACCTGCCGCTCCTCGAGTCCGTCCTGGAATCGCGCTTCGCGATGGGCTGCCTGCCCGCCGCCGCCCTGCTGCTCGCACTGGGCACCGACCGCGCCCTGGCGTCCGCCCGCGAGGGTCAGCGGACCACCACGCTGCTGTGGGCCGGGTGGCTCGCGGTGGCGCTGCTTCCGTTGACGCCGACACCCCTGGCCGTCGTGCAGCGCGACGCCGCGCCGAACTTCTTCGCCGACGGCACGTGGCGGGACTACGTCACCGACGGTTCCGTCGTCACGGTGCCGCTCCCCTCCCCGGAGAAGGCCCGGATGCTGCGCTGGCAGACCGAGCAGGATCTCGCATTCCCCATTGCCGGTGGATATTTCGTCGGCCCGGCCGGCAGCGAGCAGCGGGGCAAGTACGGGCCCGACGACCGCCCCACCGCACTACTGCTCGCGTCCGCGCAGTCGTCCGGCCAGGTGCCGGCCATCG
Organism: Rhodococcus sp. NPDC057529; assembly: GCF_042802055.1. Lineage (NCBI taxonomy): Bacteria > Bacillati > Actinomycetota > Actinomycetes > Mycobacteriales > Nocardiaceae > Rhodococcus > Rhodococcus sp. NPDC057529. Next base: position 155,468 of record NZ_JBHVEY010000007.1, on the reverse strand, counting down.
ACGACGCGACGAGGGCCCAGGCGCTGACCGACCTGAAGTTCTGGAACGCCGACGTCCTGGTCCTGCCGCACACTCAGAACGATCGCGTCCTGCGTGAGACGGTCCGGCAACTCGTCGGGGCGCCCGCGAAACCCGTCGACGGCGTGTGGGTGTGGGACGTGCGGGCGCTGCGCCACCCGTGAGTACTTGTTAACCGCCGGACGTTAACAAGTACTCACGGGTGACTACCATCGTGCTGTGCCACAACCGCCGCTGCCCGACGTCCGGAGCATCCGCACTTCCCGGCTCATCGCGATCGTCACCGGCCTGATCGGTTTCGTTCTCGCGCTGGCCACCCCGTTCCTGCCGGTGAAGCAGGACGCCGCGACGATCGACTGGCCGCAGGGCGGCACGCTCGGCAGCGTCGAGGCACCACTCGTCTCGTACACACCGCTGGCCATGCAGGTGAACATTCCCTGCTCGGTGTTTACCCAACTCGGGCCCGACGGCGGCACCGTCGTCTCCACCCTCCCGAACCGGGCTCCCGACTTCGAGAAGAACGGCCTCGTCGTGAAGGCGGGCGCCGGCGGCACGGTCGACGTCACCCTTCGCGGCAGGTCCCTGATCTCGGCGGATGCCGCGGACCTGCAGGGCTGCACCGGACTCACCGTCACGTCCGACTACCAGCGGACGTCGGCCGAGGTCACGGGCACGGCCGAACCGCTCGCCGGTTCCATCGAGGGCGACCAGCGACCGCAGATGGTCGGCCTGTTCACCGACCTGCAGGGGGCGGCGCCCGCCGACCTGACCGTGCACGTCGACCTCGACTCCCGGTTCTCGTCCAGCCCGACGCTGCTGAAACTGCTGGCGATGATCGTGTGCGTCCTCGCGACGCTGACGTCGCTGTACGCGTTGCACCGGGTGGACGGCATCGACGGCAGGCGCGCCCGCCGCTTCCTGCCTGCGCACTGGTGGAAGTTCACCGGCGTCGACGCCGTCGTGATCGGGACGCTGCTGCTGTGGCACGTGGTCGGCGCGAACACGTCCGACGACGGCTATCTGCTGGGCATGGCGCGGGTGTCGGAGCATTCCGGCTACATGGCCAACTACTTCCGCTGGTTCGGCGTCCCCGAGGCGCCGTTCGGCTGGTCGTACGAACTGCTCGCGGCGCTGGCGAAGGTGAGCACGGCAAGCATGTGGATGCGGCTGCCGACGTTGCTCGCGGCGCTGCTCTGCTGGATGGTGATCAGCCGGGAGGTCATTCCCCGCCTCGGTGTGGCCGTGCGCCGCAACAGGACTGCCCTCTGGACCGGTGGCCTGGTGTTCCTGGCGTTCTGGTTGCCGTACGACAACGGGTTGCGCCCCGAACCGGTCATCGCGCTCGGCGCCCTCCTCACGTGGTGCTCGATCGAGCGGGCCATCGCCACCGGGCGACTGCTTCCCGGTGCCGTCGCCGTGCTGATTGCCGCGTTCTCGCTCGCCGCGGGACCGTCCGGGCTGATCTGCATCGCGGCGCTGATAGCGGGTGCGCGGCCGATCCTGCAGATCATCATCGCGCGCGGCCACCGGGTGGGATTCGCGTCCCAGATCCTGCCGATCCTCGCCGCCGGAACCGTCGTCATGGTGGCCGTCTTCGCGGATCAGACACTCGCGACGGTGCTCGAGTCGACGCGCGTCCGCACCGCCCTCGGCCCCAACGTGGCCTGGTTCGACGAGCGACTGCGCTGGGACTCGCTGATGGGGATCTCCCCGGACGGCTCACTGGCCCGCCGGTTCGGTGTGTTCGTGATGCTGCTGTGCGTCGTGGTCTGCGTGATGCTGATCCTGCGCAAGGGGAAGGTGCCCGGGACCGCGATCGGACCGTCGCGCCGCATCCTCGGCATCGTGTTCGCGTCGCTGCTGCTGATGATGTTCACGCCCACCAAGTGGACCCACCACTTCGGGGTGTACGCGGGCCTCGCCGGGTCAGTCGCGGTGCTCGCCGCGGTCGGCGTGGGGGCGGCGAGTATCCGCTCCAAACGCAACCGCACCCTGTTCGCCGCGGGTGTCCTGTTCATCCTCGCGGTCGCGTTCACCAGTTCCAACGGCTGGTGGTACGTCTCCAGCTACGGCGTCCCGTGGTGGGACAAGCCGCCGATGATCGCGGGCAAGGGCTTCTCCACGCTGTTCCTCGGACTCACGGTCCTCACGCTGCTCCTCGCCGCCTGGTACCACGTCCGCGAGCCCTACGAGACGGGCACGAGGCCCAACGGGAAGCGCGCCCGGATGCTCGCGCCGTCGCCGCTGACCGTCGCGGCCGGCGCCGTCGTCCTGTTCGAGGTGCTGTCGCTGCTGAAGGGCGCCGTCGCGCAGTACCCCGGGTACTCCATCGCGAAGGCCAACATCGAATCGGTCACCGGCGGCACGTGCGCGCTCGCCGACGAGGTCCTCGTCGAAACCGACCCCACCGCCGCACTGCTGCAGCCGCTCACCCCGGTCACCGACCAGAGCGGTGCGGGCGCGTTCGGCGCGACGTCCGCGGAGGGCTTCACGCCCAACGGCATCGCCGACGACCTCACCGCCGACTCCGAGAAGATCGCCACCGGCGGCGCCAACACCGTCGACACCGACACCGACGAAACGACCACCGGCACCAGTTCCGGCACCGGTGGCGGCACCGAGGCCACCGCCGGAGTCAACGGCAGCACCGTGACGCTGCCGTTCGGTCTCGACCCCGCCCGCACCCCCGTCCTCGGCAGCTACCAGGCCGGCGGGGAGCAGAAACCCGCCGCCCTCACCACCGGCTGGTACGGGCTGCCCGACCGCAGCGACGACGCACCGCTCCTCACGATCTCGGCGGCCGGACGCATCCGGTCGGTCGACGCGGACGGCGTCGTCACCCCCGGCCAGAGCCTGAAGGTCGAGTACGGGGTGACCGGCCCCGACGGGTCCGTCGCCGCGCTCGGCACCGTCGACCCGATCGACATCGGACCGTCCCCGTCGTGGCGCAACCTGCGGGTGCCGCTCGATCAGCTCCCCGCCGAGGCGAACACGGTGCGGCTCGTCGCCGACGACCCGGACACCGACCCCGGCCAGTGGCTGGCCGTCACACCGCCCCGGGTGCCGAAGATGCAGACCCTGCAGACCGTCGTCGGGTCCACCGACCCCGTGCTCCTCGACTGGGCCGTCGGGCTCGCGTTCCCCTGCCAGCGCCCGTTCGACCACCGGTACGGCGTCGCCGAGGTCCCGCAGTGGCGGGTCCTGCCCGACCGCATCGGCGCCGAGTCCACCAACGCCTGGCAGGACAAGTTCGGCGGCGGCCCGCTCGGCTGGACCGACCAGTTGCTGTCGGCGAGCACCCTGGCCACCTACCTGTCGAACGACTGGGACCGCGACTGGGGTTCGCTCGAGCGGTACACGCCGCTGGACGAGTCGGCGACACCCGCCCAGGTCGAATCCGAACAGGTGACCAGGTCGGGCACCTGGTCGGCCGGACCGGTGCGCTACTACTAGAACCGCCCCTACCCTCTGGTAGGCGGCAATATGCCTCCTCAGGTTCCTGACATACCATCGACAACCGTGCCCGATGCTCTGACAACTTCCGTCTCCGATCCCGAAGCCTCTTCGCCGCCTGCTCGCCAGGACCGGCGGAGTGAGTACCGGACCGCTCGTCTGATCGCCATCGTCACCGGCCTCATCGGGTTCGTGCTGGCAGTGGCCACGCCGTTCATGCCGGTGCAGCAGACGACCGCAGCGGTGAACTGGCCGGAGAACGGCGTCGTCGGCGACCTCGAGGCACCGCTGGTGTCGCAGGTCCCGGTCGACCTGTCGGCGTCGATCCCGTGTTCGGCGGTGGCCGGGCTTCCCCCGCAGGGCGGGATCCTGCTGGCCACGGCGCCCGCGCAGGGCGAGGGCGCGGCGCTGAACGCGATGTTCGTGCGGGTGTCGGACAAGTCCGTGGACGTGCTCGACCGCAACGTCACCATCGCCACGGCGCCCCGCGAACAGGTGCAGTCGGGCGCCTGCAGCGAGATCCGCATCACATCGAACATCGACGCGACGTCCGCCGAGTTCGTGGGCCTGACCACCCCGACCGGTGACCCGATCGCCGGTTCCCTCACCGGCGACCTCCGCCCGCAGGTGGTGGGTGTGTTCAGCGACCTCCGCGACGGGGCGGCGCCTGCCGGTCTGTCGTTCACGATGAACGTGGACTCCCGGTTCTCGTCGAGCCCCACCCTGATCAAGCTCGTCGCGATGATCGTGGCCCTCCTGGCCACGGCGATCGCCCTGGTCGCCCTCGGCCGCCTCGACGGCACGGACGGGCGCGGGCACCGCAACTTCCTGCCGTCGCACTGGTGGAAGTTCACCGGACTCGACACGATCGTCGTGGGCACGCTGGTGCTGTGGCACTTCATCGGCGCGAACACGTCCGACGACGGCTACCTGCTCACCATGGCCCGGGTCTCCGACCACGCCGGCTACATGGCCAACTACTTCCGCTGGTTCGGCGTCCCCGAGGCGCCGTTCGGCTGGTATTACGACGTCCTCGCGGCGATGGCCAAGATCTCGACGGCCAGCCCCTTCATGCGACTGCCCGCCCTGATCGCCGGGATCCTGTGCTGGATGGTGATCAGCCGGGAGGTCGCTCCGCGCCTCGGCCGGTCGGTCCGGCGCAACAAGGTGGCGCTGTGGACCGGCGGACTCGTGTTCCTCGCGTTCTGGCTGCCCTACAACAACGGTCTGCGGCCCGAGCCCATCGTGGCGCTCGGCGCCCTGCTCACGTGGTGCTCCATCGAGCGTTCCATCGCGACCGGACGTCTCCTCCCCGCCGCCGTCGCCGTCCTGATCGGCGCATTCACTCTCGCGGCCGCTCCGACGGGTCTGATGTGTGTGGCCGCCCTGCTCGCCGGCGCCCGCCCGCTCGTCCGGATCGTCGTCAAGCGCCACCGCCAGGTGGGGACGCTGCCGCTGCTGGCGCCGATCGCGGCGGCGGGCACGATCGTCCTCGTGGTCGTGTTCGCCGACCAGACCATCGCCGCGGTGATGGAGGCCACCCGGGTCCGCACCCTGATCGGCCCGAACCTCGAGTGGTACAAGGACTTCCTGCGCTACTACTACCTGTTCGTCCCGACCGTCGACGGTTCCGTGGCCCGCCGCTTCGCGTTCCTGACGATGATCCTGTGCCTGTTGACGACACTGTTCATCCTGTTGCGCCGCAAGCGGATTCCCGGTGCCGCCACCGGACCGTCGTGGCGCCTGCTCGGTGTCGTGTTCGGCACGATCTTCTTCATGATGTTCAACCCCACCAAGTGGACCCACCACTTCGGGGCGTACGCCGGCATCGCCGGTTCGCTGGCCGCGCTCACCGCCGTCGCGGTGTCGGCGTCCGCGCTGCGCTCGCGCCGCAACCGGACGATCTTCCTGGCCGGACTGCTGCTCATGCTGGCCCTGACGTTCGCGGGCATCAACGGCTACTGGTACGTCTCGAGCTACGGCGTGCCGTGGTTCGACAAGACCGTCTCCCTCGGCGGCCGCCAGTCCAACACGTTCTTCCTCGTCCTGTTCGGGCTGGCCGTCGCACTGGCCGCCTGGCAGTACCTGCGTGAGGGGTTCGCCGCGCCGCCCGTCCGCGCGAACACCGAGAAGGGCAGGCGGATCAGGAAGTTCGCGGCCGCCCCGCTCACCGTCGTCGCCGGCATCATGGTGCTGTTCGAAGTTCTCTCCCTCCTCAAGGGCGCCGTCTCCCAGTACCCGGCGTACTCGCTGGCCCGCTCCAACTTCGACTCCCTCACCGGGCAGACGTGCGGGCTCGCCGAGGACGTCCTCGTCGAGGGCGACACCAACGGCGGAAACCTCACGCCCATCAACGATCCCGCGGCGCCGCTCGCGAACCCCGCCGACCCACTCGGCGGAGCGAACCCTGTCGGCTTCTCCCCCAACGGGGTTCCGTCCGACCTGACCGCCGACTACGTCGAGGTCAAGCAGGGCATGGGCAACACCGACAACCAGAGCGTCGGGCCCTCCTTCGAGACCGGATCGAGCGCCGGAACCAGCGGCGGCACCGGAAATGTCGGCGTCAACGGCAGCACCGCCAAGCTGCCGTTCGGGCTCGACCCGGCCACGACACCCGTCATGGGCAGCTACCAGGAAGGCGTGCAGGAACCGGCGACACTGTCGTCCAGCTGGTACGCCCTCCCCGAACGCAGCGACGACACCCCGCTGATCGTCATGTCCGCGGCGGGCCGCATCTGGTCGGTCGACGCGACCGGCGCCCTCACGTACGGCCAGTCGCTGCTGCTCGAATACGGCAAGCGTCAGCCCGACGGCACCGTCCAGGCGCAGGGCACCTACCTGCCCAAGGACATCGGGCCCGCACCGTCGTGGCGCAACCTGCGCGTGCCGATCAGCGAACTGTCGCCCGACGCCGACTCCGTGCGGATCGTCGCCAACGACCCCAACCTCACCGGCGACCAGTGGCTGGCGTTCACCCCGCCGCGGGTGCCGAAGCTCGAGACCCTCAACTCGACGATCGGCAGCTCGCAGCCCGTACTGCTGGACTGGGCCGTCGGACTGCAGTTCCCGTGCCAGCGTCCGTTCGACCACCAGTACGGCGTGGCGGAGATGCCGAACTACCGTATCCTCCCCGACCGTCCGCTGGCCGTCAGCTCCACCGACACCTGGCAGTCGGCGGAGAACGGTGGCCCGCTCGGATTCACCGAACTGCTCGCCAGCGCCACCGCCATCCCCACGTACATGCGGGACGACTGGGGACGCGACTGGGGCTCCCTCGAGCGCTTCGACCGGTACTACCCGGACGCCACCGCGGCTACCGTCGACACCGAGACCGCCACCCGGTCCGGGCTGTGGAAGCCGGGCACGCTGCGGGTGTACCCCACCCCGTAGCGGGCACGGGGGCGGAGTTGTCCACAACCTTCCGTCCATCCACAGGCCAATTTCCGACCTGGGCTTTTCGGCCGCGGACCGCAGCGCCCGGGGCAGGCTCGGACCCATGCGAACCGAAAGCTGGGCCGAAGACCTCCCCGGAACAGCCGCTGCCGGTCACCACGGCGTGGTCCGGGCCGCTGCTCTGGAGCGGCTGGGCGTCGAGAGGGGAACCATCGCCGCGCGCTGCCGCGACGGTGGTCCCTGGCAGCGGATCCTCCCCGGCGTCGTCCTCCTGCACGACGGGCCACCGACGACGCTGCAGCGCAACCTGGCGGCGCTCGAATACGGCGGCCCGGACGCGCTCCTGTCGGGTCACGCCGCGCTGGCCGCGTTCGGCTACCCGGCGACGTCACACCGCGACGACGTGCTGCTGCTCATCCCGTCCACCCGGCATCGCCGGGACTGGTCGTACGTGAAGGTCGAGCGGACGCGGCACCTGCCCGCACCCGTCCACCGGGGGCTCCTGCGCGTTGCTCCGCCGCCGCGCTGCCTCCTGGACGCCGGACGTCGCTCGGTCACGGCCGAGTCCTGTCACGCGCTCCTCGCCGAGGGGATCCGGCGCGGCGACGCGACGGTCGGCGAACTGGTCCGCGAACTCGCACACGGCAGCGACCGCGACAGCCACCTGCCCCGGGCCGTTCTGCGCGAACTGACGGAAGACGCGCATTCCGTTGCCCGGGTCCACGCGCACACGTTGTGTGCGACGAGTGGGCTTCCGCCGATGCGGCACGACGCGGACGTGCTGTCCGCCGCCGGGCTGTGGGTCGCCCGGCCGGACGGCTGGCTCGACGACGTCGCCGTCGCCTGGGAGATCGACTCGCCGAAGTACCACTTCTCGCCCGAACTGCACAAGGCGACGAGGATGCGGCGGGCGCGGATGCAGCGTGAGGGAATCGTCGTCGTGACGCACCTGCCGGAGCAGATCCGGACCGACCCGGCGACCGTTCTCGCCGATCTACGCGCCGCGTACACGCTGGCCGCGGCGCGTCCCCGGCCACCGGTGTTCGTGCACACCGACACCCACCTGCGGTCGGCATGACCGCCGACCGCGGGTGCGGAAACCACTTACAGAGCCATCGAACTACAGCGGCATCAAGTCGTGCTTGCGCGGGTTGCGCTGCACCGTCTTGTCGCGCAGCATCGTCAGCGCCTTGCGGATCTCGAGCCGGGTGGTGGCGGGCTCGATGACGGCGTCGATGTATCCGCGCTCCGCGGCGATGTACGGCGTCGCGATGTTCTCGTTGTAGAAGTTGATCAACTGCCTGCGGACGGCGGGCGCGTTTTCGCCCGCGGCCTCGATCTGCCTGCGACCGATCAGGTCGACAGCGCCCTCGGCACCCATCACCGCGATGCGGGCGGTCGGCCACGCGAAGTTGATGTCGGCGCCCAACTGCTTCGAGCCCATGACGGCGTAGGCGCCGCCGTAGGCCTTGCGGATCACGACGGTCACCTTCGGCACCGTCGCCGTCACGAACGCGAAGATGAACCGGCCACCACGCTTGATGACACCGATCCGCTCCTGCTCGAGCCCCGGAAGGAACCCCGGGGTGTCGACCGCGAACACCAGCGGGATGTCGAAGGCGTCACAGATGCGGATGAAATGCGCGGCCTTGTCCGAGGCCTGCGCGTCCAGCGCACCCGCCGCGACCAGCGGCTGGTTCGCGATCACCCCGACCGTGCGGCCGTCCACCCGGGCGAAGCCGGTGATGATGTTCAGCGCCACCTGCCCGCCGATCTCGTGGAACTCGCCGTCGTCGAAGATCCGCAGCAGGATGTCGTGCATGTCGTAGCCGGCGTTGTCGGCGTCCGGGATGAACGTGTCCAGATCGCGGTCGGAGTCCGTGATCTCCGGTTCGAGACCCGGATTGACGACCGGCGGCTTCTCCATGCAACTCGACGGCAGGAAGCTCAGGTACTTGCGCACCCACTCGAACGCGGCCTTCTCGTCGGGAGCCACGTGGTGCAGGTTGCCGTACTGGGCCTGATTCCGGGCACCACCGAGTTCGTCGAGGCTGACGTCCTCGCCGGTGATCTTCCGGACCACCTCGGGCCCGGTGACGAACATGTACGACTCCTCGGTCGCCACCAGCACGTCGGTGTTGATCGGCGCGTACACCGCGCCGCCCGCGCACTTGCCGAGGATCATCGAGATCTGCGGGCACATGCCCGACAGCGGCTCCTGCCGACGGCCCAGTTCGGCGTACCAGGCCAGCGACGTCACCGCGTCCTGCACACGGGCTCCGCCGGAGTCATTGATGCCGACACACGGGCAGCCGATCTTCGCGGCGAACTCCATGATCGCGGCGACCTTGCGGCCGAACATCTCGCCGACCGACCCACCGAACACGGTCTGATCGTGCGAGAACACCGCGACCGGGCGTCCCTCGACGGTCCCGTGGCCGGTGACGACGCCGTCGCTGTACAGCGCGTTCGGGTCACCGGGCTGGCGCATCAGACCGCCGACCTCGATGAAACTTCCCGGGTCGAGCAGCATGTCGATGCGTTCGCGCGCGCTCGGAATGCCCTTCTTCGCGCGCTTGGCGATCGCCTGCTCGCCCGCGGGTTCCTTTGCCGTTTCCAGCTTTTCGCGCAGTTCGGCAAGCTTCTCTGCGGTCGTGGTGGTCACTGATGCGCTCCGGTTCCGGCGGCCTGGATCGCCGCCAGCTTCTTGGTGAGGTCGGCACCGACCTTCGCGATGTACGGCTCGTCGACGATCTGGATGTGATCGCCGCCCACGTGGATGATCTCCAGGTTCTTCACCGCGTCACCCCAGCCACCGTCCGGCTTCCGGGTCTTGAACGCGGGCTCCAGATTCATCACGTCGTCGTGGTAGCGGTCGGCCATGTACAGGACGACGTCGCCGTCGTACTGCTCGAGCTCGGCGGTCTGGATGGCACGGTTGTCGAGCCACGACGTGCGCTGGTGCTCGATGATTCCGCCCGGAATCTTGGTGCCACTCAGCTTGAGCAGTTCCGTGAGGATCTTGATCTGCTCCTCGTCGCTCTCCGCCGCAGCGAGCTTGTCGTACGGCAGCGGGTAGTCCACGTTGTACGTCTTCTTCGCGAACGCCGCGTACCGCTGCCAGCGCTTCCGGATCTCGTCGGGGGTGTCCTCGACCTTCTCCCCGGCCATGACCGTGTCGATCAGGCCGACGATCCGGACGTCCGCGCCCGACTCGCGCAGCAGCTTCGCGACCGCGTATGCCAGCACACCGCCCAACGACCAGCCGTACAGCACGTACGGCCCGTCGCCCTGGATCTCGCGGATCAACGGCAGGTACTCCGCCGCCCGGACCTCGATCGGGCCCTCCGTGCGCTCGAATCCGTACATCGGCGTGCCCTCGGGCAGACGCTTCAGCAGCGGCTCGTACGCGACCGTCGAACCACCGGCCGGGTGGAACACGAACACGGGGACGGCGTCGGATCCCTCCGGGCGGGGCCGCAGCGCGCGGACCAGCCCGTCGATCTTGCCGGAATCCTCGAGGAAACCGCGCACCACGTTGGCGAGTTCCTCGATGGTCGTCGAGTCGAGGACGTCGTCGAACGTGATCTCACCGTTCGCGCGTTCCGACAACCGGGCGGCCAGCTTCTCCGCCGTCTCGTCGTTCAGGATCGGCAGCGTGTTGAAGATGCCCTTGGCGGACTCGCCGGTGACGACGGCCCACGTGGCGAACGTCAGACGCTCGGCGGCGTCGCGCGGCGGAACGTCGGTGCCGGTCGCGTCGGCGAACGCTTCCTTGCTGTCCACGGCGGCGGCCTCGGGAGCAGCGGCCGTCTCCGGCGCCGGGGTGGCCGCGAGGATCGCCTCGGCCTCCGCCTCCACGGACGTGTCCTCGGCGTCGAGAGGGGACCCGGAATCACGGTCGGCCTCCGCGGCCTCCGCATCACGGTCGGCCTCCGCGGCCTCCTCCGCTTCCTTCTCGGCCTTCTGCTTGTCCGCGAGCGCCTGCACCTCTTCGCGGTTCTCGACCGCGTAGCGCAGGTACTTGCCGACCTCCAGCAGGTTCGCGTCACGGACCGCCTGCAGCTGCAGCTGCGGGATGTCGAACTCGTACTCGACGCGGTTCTTGATGCGGACGGCCATCAGCGAGTCGAGGCCCAGCTCGATCAGCGGGATCTCGGCGGGCAGGTCTTCCGGGGCGTACCCCATGGACTCGGCGACGATCAGCGCGAGACGGTCTTCGAGCGTCTGCGAACCGTTCGGGTCCCACTTCTCGCCGATGTCCTCGACGACCTCGGGCAACTCCTCCACCGGCGACGTCGCCACCTGCACCGGCGCAGCGACCACCGGCTCGGGAAGCGCCTCCCCGGACGTGACGGCGGCGTCGAACAGCAGCGTGAAACTCGCGCCGCTCTTCGCGTGCACCTGCAGCGACGCGCCACCTGGGTGCGGGTTGAGCGTGGTGGTCAGCGTTCCCTCGGCGGGCGCGTGGGAGTGCAGGACGGACGCGGCGAGCGTCACGTCCGTCAGCACCTGCGACGCGGCGGCGGTGACCAGTGCGGGCAGGTCGGTGACCGCGCCGGCCTGGACCTCCCACACGTGGCGGCCGTCGGGCAGCGACACGTGCGCACCCGGGACACGGGTGTTGCCACTGGAATCGATCCGGGTCTCCACCCAGTACGGCTTGCGGATCCACGCGGTGCGCGGAACGGCCGCGAAGTCGCCCTCCGGCAGCAGCGAAGACAGGTCGACGGCGTGCCCGTGGACGTACAGCTGCGCGAGCGCGGCGAGGACACCGAGCGGCTCGTCCTCCTTGCGCTTGAGCGTCTGGATGAGCTGCATGTCGTGCAAGCCGGCGTCGAACGCGGTGGCGGCCACCGACATCAGGGCCACCGGGTTGGGTGCCAACTCCACGAACGTGGTGTGCCCGCTACCGACCGCGAGGCGGACGGCGTTGGTGAAGTACACGCTGTGGCGCAGGCCCTTGGTCCAGTACTCCTCGCGGTGGATCGGCTCGTGGCCGGCGCGGTAGTAGGTGTCCTTGTCGACGGACGAGTACACGCCCAGCTTCAGCTTGGTCGGCTCGATGCCCGCCAGTTCCGCGGCCAGTTCGCCCAGGAGCGGGTCGACCTGCGAGGTGTGGCTGGCCCCCTTCGTCTTGAGGACGCGGGCCATCTTCTCCTCGCCCTCGGCCCGCGCGACGATGGCGTTGACCTCGGGTTCCGGGCCGCCGATGACGGTGTGCGTCGGGGCCGCGTACACGCAGACCTCGAGGTGCGGGAAATCGGTGAGGACGGTCTCGATCTCGGATGCGCTGTACTCGACGAGCGCCATCAGACGGATGTCGTCGCCCTCGAGCGTGGCCTCGGCCTCACCCATGAGGCGGGACCGGGCGCAGATCACCCGCACCGCGTCCTCGAGCGGCAGACCGCCCGAGATGTACGCGGCGACAGCCTCGCCCATCGAGTGGCCGACGACGGCCTCCGGCTCGGCGCCGTGATGACGCAGGAGGGCCGCCAGACCGATCTGAATGGTGAAGATGCCGACCTGCGACGTTTCGACGTCATAGTCGATCGCGTCGTCGAGGAACTTCTCCTTCATGGAGTAGCCGGCCTCGTCCTCGATCAGCGCGTCGACCTCGTCGACGGCCGCGGCGAACACCGGGTTCTCCAGGTACAGCTGCTTGGCCATCTTGCGGTGCTGCGAACCGAAGCCCGACAGAACCCAGACGGCGCCCTTCGACGACGGCGAGTCGGCGCTGAACACGCCCTGCCCGGGCTTGCCTGCGGCGACGGCGCGCAGGCCGGTGACGGCCTCCGAGCGGGTCTTCGCCAGGACGACGGCCCGCGAGCGACCGTGGTTGCGGCGCGCGAGAGCGCGGGCCACATCGGCGAGCGGGGTGGTGCTGCCCTCTTCCGTTTCGAGCCAGTCGGCCAGATCGGCGGCGGCCCGGCGGCGACGCGACGGCAGCGCACCGGACACCGCGAGGACGACCGTCGGCTCGGTCTCGGCCACCGCGACCTCGGCGGGCGCGACCGTGTCGGCGGGCGCGGCGGTGTCGTCCACGGCAGGACCGGTGTACTCGCGCACCACGACGTGGGCGTTGGTGCCACCGAACCCGAATCCGGACACACCGGCGACGGCCGCGCCGGTGTAGCGCGGCCACGCCGCGCCCTCCGGAATGACCTGCAGGTGCGCCTTGTCGAACGCGATGTACGGGTTGGGTCCGGCGAAGTTCAGCGTCGGGGGAAGCGCATCCTCCCGCATCGACAGCACGACCTTGATCAGGCCCGCGGCGCCGGCGGCGGCCTCGAGGTGACCGAAGTTGGTCTTGGCCGAGCCGAGCAGCGCAGGCTTGTCGTCGGCGCGTCCACGACCGACGACGCGTCCGAGCGCGTCCGCCTCGATCGGATCGCCGAGGATGGTGCCGGTGCCGTGCGCCTCGATGTAGTCGACGCCTGCCGGGTTGATGCCCGCGTCCCGGTAGGCGTGCCGCAGGACGTCGGCCTGAGCGTCGGGGTTCGGAGCCGCGAGACCGTTGGAGCGGCCGTCCTGGTTGACGGCGCTACCGGCGATGACGGCGAAGATCTCGTCGCCGTCCCGCTCGGCGTCCTCGAGACGCTTGAGGACGACGAGACCGCCGCCCTCCGCGCGGATCATCCCGTCGGCATCGGAGGAGAACGCCTTGATGCGGCCGTTGGGGGCCATCACACCCAGCTGGTCGAAGCCCAGCGTGGCGGGCGGCGCGACGAGCATGTTGACGCCGCCGGCGAGCGCGAGATCCGACTCACCCGAGCGCAGCGAGCGCACCGCCTGGTGCACCGCGACGAGCGAGGACGAGCAGGCCGTGTCGAGGGCGATGGACGGCCCGCGGAAGTCGTAGAAGTACGACACCCGGTTGGCGACGATGGACGTCGACGTGCCGGTCAGCGCGTACGGGTGCGCGTGGACGGGATCGCTGACGGCGAGCAACTGGTAGTCGTTCGCCGAGCTGCCGATGAACACACCGACCTGCTCGCCCTTGAGGTCGCTGGCCGGGATGCGGGCATGCTCGAGGGCCTCCCACGTCAGTTCCATCGCGAGGCGCTGCTGCGGGTCGACGTTCGCGACCTCCAGCGGGGACATCGCGAAGAACTCCGCGTCGAACGTCTTCACGTCGTCGAGGTAGCCGCCCTGCGTGTTGGCCTTCTCCACGGCGGCCTTGATCTGCGGGTCGGAGGTGAACTCCTCCCAGCGGCCCTCGGGCAGGTCGGAGATGCCGTCACGACCCTCCGCGAGCATCTGCCACATCTCGGCGGGAGTCGTGCCCGCGCCCGGGAAGCGTGAGGCCAGACCCACGATCGCGATGTCGTGCGCGTCCGACGTCGGCGCCGACGCGTAGTAGGCGGCGTCGGCGGAGTCGTCCGGCTGCTCGGGTTCGCCCTCGATGATGCGGGTGGCCAGCGACGCAATGGTGGGGTGCTGGTAGGCGACCGTCGCGGTGAGCGTGACCCCGACCAGTTCCTCGATCTCCCCGCTGAGCGCGACGGCGTCACGCGACGACAGACCGAACTCTTCCATCGGGCGGTCGTCGGTGATCTGACCGACCGGTTGCCCGGTTGCGTCGGCAATCCAGTTGCGCAGCCAGTCACGCAGTTGCGCAACCGTCATGTCACCTGTGCTGTCTGTGACATTCCCCGTCGCTTCGCTCGCCCCGACCCGGTCATCATCTTTTTCAGCCATCAACTCACCAAGCTACCCGTCAGGAAGTGGACTATTCGGAAACGCTATCGGGGAAGGCCGTCTGCGTGTATCCGCCGCGCAGGGTGCCCTCGATGTAGCTCGCCTTGCACGCGCGGCGGGCGATCTTGCCGCTCGACGTGCGGGGAATCGAGCCCGCGGGAACCAGCAGGATGTCGCGTGCCGTGACTCCGTGCCTGGTCGACAGCGCGGCCCGCACCGTGTCGGCGACGGGCTGCGGGTCGGCCTTGCCGGCACCCGGTGCGCGTTCGGCCACGATCACGAGCTGCTCGGAGGAATCGTCCGCGTCGTAGTTCAGGCCCGAGTGCGTGTTCTCGAACACGACGGCGGGCAGCTGGTTGGCCGGGACAGCGAACGCGGCCACGAAGCCGGGGCGCAGCGCGGTGCTGGCCTCCTGCGCCGAGAACTCCAGGTCCTGCGGGTAATGGTTGCGGCCGTCGACGATCACGAGGTCCTTGACGCGGCCCGTGATGAACAGCTCGCCGTCGATGTACACGCCGTAGTCGCCGGTGCGCATCCAGTTGGCGTCCTCGGGCGTACCCTCCGCGTGGCTGCCCTCGGCGAGCCGGTTGGTGAGCTTGTTGTGGAACGTCTCCGCGGTCTCGTCGGTGCGTCCCCAGTAGCCGATGCCGATGTTCTCGCCGTGCAGCCAGATCTCACCGACCCGGTCGTCGGGCTGCTCGATGCGCGACTCGGGGTCGACGATGGCCGCCCACTGGCTGCGCGCGACGTAGCCGCAGGACACCTGCGGGATGGCGTTCTCGGCGTCCTGGTCCACTTTCACGACGCGACCGGCGTTGAGTTCGTCGCGGTCGACGTAGATGACGCGGGCCTCGTCCGAGTGCCGGGTGGAGGATACGAACAGCGTGGCCTCGGCCATGCCGTACGAGGGCTTGATCGCCGTCTTCGGCAGGCCGTAGGGCGCGAACGCCTCGTTGAACTTGCGCATCGACGACGTGGTGACCGGTTCGCTGCCGTTGATGAGGCCGATCACGTTGCTCAGGTCGAGGCTCTCGCCGTTCTTCGGCAGGCCGCGGGCGGCAGCGTGCTCGAACGCGAAGTTGGGTGCAGCCGCGAACGTGCCCGCACCGTCCGACACCGCGGCCAGTTCCTTGATCCACCGGTACGGCCGCTGCACGAACGCGCGCGGACTCATGATGGTGATGTACTTGCCGCCGAGGGCGGGCAGGATGACGGTCAGCAGCCCCATGTCGTGGAACAGCGGCAGCCAGGTGACGCCGCGCGAGTTCTCGTTGAGCTCGATGGAGTCGACCATCTGCAGCGCGTTCGTGCCGACGGCGCGGTGCGTGATCTCCACACCGGCGGGCACCCGGGTCGAGCCGGACGTGTACTGCAGGTACGCGATGTCGTCGAGATCGATCTCGGGGCGCACCCAGGACTCGCCGACGCTGTCGGGGATGGCGTCGACGGCGATGATCCGGGGGCGTTCGGCGGCCGGGAGGGACCGGAAGAACTGTCGTACACCCGCGGCGGAGGAGGTGGCCGTGAGGATGGCGGCAGGCTTGCAGTCACCGAGGACGGCGTGCAGACGGTCGGTGTGGCCGGGTTCGTCGGGGTCGAACAGCGGCACCGAAATCGTTCCGGCGTGGATGGCGGCGAAGAAGGAGATGACGTAGTCGAGACCCTGCGGCGCCAGGACCGCGACACGGTCGCCGGGTTTGGTGACCTGCTGGAGGCGAGCCGCGACGGCGCGCAACCGGTGGCCGAACTGTTCCCAGGTCAGCTCCTGTGCTTCGCCGTCTCTGTCCCGCGAATAGTCGATGTAGCGGTATGCCAGCTCGTCCGAGTTCTCCCGGGTGTGCCGCTGGACGTAGTCGACCAGCGTGCTTCCCGAGTCGAGCCTGATGTGGCCCGTCTCGTCGATAAAATCATCGAACTTCGCGTTCATTCCATCTCCTCCGAAGCGATCACACAGGCATGCCACCGGCATGACTGCGCCCCAGACTTCCTTCGCCGAATCGGATCTTGTAAAACTCGTGGGAAACGACGTAACACGCCACTCACCCGAATAAGTTCATCGATTCCAAACCATCGATATGTTACAGATTGGCATCGCCGCCCTCAGTACGCTGCGTCTACTCGCCCTTCAGTTGCGAGATGATCGGCGCGAACGCATCCATCTGTGTGGGGAACACACCGACGTAGGACATTGTCGTCTTTTCTCGCACCATACGGATCTGATCGGCGATCTCCTCGAAGCTGCCGATCGCGAGATACGGCGAGCTCAGGATGTCTTCGACGGACAGTTTGGTGTCGACCTCGATGTTGGGAGGGAAGCCCTGGTCGAGTGCGGCGAGCGCCATCTCGGCGGTCTGCTCGCGGTCGTCGGTGATGACGATGGTGGTGATCGTCCAGTTCAGTTCGATGTCGTCGAACCGGTCACCGGCGGCTTCGCGGATCCGGTCGACGCGCTCCATCGTCTTCTCGAGCGTGACACCCGACAGGAGGAGCTTGCCTTCCTTGCTGGTCGGCGTCGCCACGGAGATGATGTCGGCGTACTTGGCCGCGAGCGCCAGCATCTTGGGGCCGCCGCCACCGACGGCGATCGGGGGGCGCGGACCCTGCCGCGGCCGCGGGCTGCCCGTCAGACCCTTGATCTGGTAGTACTTGCCGTCGAAGTTGCACTCCTGGCCACGCAGCAGCACGTCGAGAATCTGCAGGGTCTCCTCGAGCTTGGCGATCCGGACGCCCGGACGCTCGTAGTCGATGCCGCCCTTGTCGAACTCTTCCTTCATCCACCCTGCGCCGATGCCGAGTTCGAGGCGGCCACCCGACAGCACGTCGATGGTGGCGGCGTCCTTCGCGAGGATCGCCGGATGCCGGAAGCCGTTGGCGAGGACGGCGGTGCCGAGCCGGATCTTGTCCGTCGCGATCGCGAGCGCGCCGAGCGCGGCGATCGGTCCCACCTGGTTGCCCAGGTGGTCGGGGATCATGAAGCTGTCGAACCCGAGTTCCTCGGCCTTCTGTGCAAGCTTGACGAACCGACGCGCGCCGCCCTCGTCCGCGTTGCCCTCTCCGCCTGCAGCGAATCGGAACTTACGCAACGAGCTGGCGTCGGAACTCATGAATAGCTTCTCCTGTGGTGTAACGCCCCCGTTCAGGACGTGAACATCGGTGGGTCGGGCACGGGTGGTGCCGCGACAGTGCAGCACTCTACCGGTGCCGGGAAACGCACACTACCGGCGAGTACGCGTCGCGCCTCTTCGTTTGGGACGATTCACGGCTCACCGACCACGGTGAACCCATCCGCCACAAAATCAACTGTGAGCCGGAGTCGGGGCGGCCTCTATCTTCTCGGCTGCCCATCCGGCGATCCACTGCGTGGCCGTCGTGCCGGAGTCGTCGACGACGTACGAGTTGTACATCGCGTGGACCGGGTTGTTGTTGTACTCGAGGAGGCGCAGCCCGCTGCCGATCCAGTTGCTCGGCTTCAGCGCCTGCGCCGGCGCGTCGCAGATCCCGTCTGAGGGGGCGCAGATCTCCACCGCCCGGTCGGTGAGATCACCGAAGCCACCGGGCCGGGGACCGGTCATCGTGATGCCCGGGATCTGCAGACCGGCCAGGGACAGTTCGGCTCCCACACCGGCGACCGGCTGCCCGACGTTCGTCGCGGCGGCCGGATCGCGGCGACCGTCGGCGATGAGCCCGACACCCAGCACCAGATCCGCCGGAACAGGGCCGTCACCTGCGCCGATGCTCGAAGCGACGTCGCCGGCGATGACCGCGCCCTGGGAGAAGCCGGTGAGCAGGAAGCTGGTCAGCGGGCACTCGGCGTGCCGGCGGATCAGGATGTCGTTGGTGGCGGCGGTGCCGGCGCCGCGGCTGTTGTTGTACGACTGCTGCCCGTCCGGCGGGAAGGCGACCGGGTTGGAGAACTGTGCGACGTACGGAACCGTGTACACGTCGGCGCGGGAGGACTCGAACTGCTCCTGCAGCGGCCGCGACACGTTGAGCATCAGCGACGCCGGGTTGGCCGTCGGGTTGTACGGGTCGTCGGTGGCGCTGGACTCCCATGTGCCCGGAACGACGACCACCTGGACGTCGGGGCAGCTCGCCGGCTGGGCGTTGGGACGCTCGGGGCCGGGCGGGGTCGGGATCGGTTTGGGCAGCCGCCCCGCGAGCAGATACCAGAGCGCGATCACTGCGACGAGAATCACCAGCAGGATCACGATCAGCACCAGCAGTGTGCGCAGGAGGCTGCTCTTCTTCTTCCGCGTTCCGCGCCCGGTCACCGACATCGGCGTCTACTTGCAGTAGGTCGCGTGGGCGACGTCCATGTAGGTCTGGGCGTTGGCCGTCGCCTGCTCCTGGGTCAGTTCCTGACCCGCAGCGGACGCCTCGGTGCCGACCATCGCTGTGACGAACACCATCGTCTCGGGGTCGCTCTTGCCTTCGGCCTTGGCCTGACAGATGAAGTCGGCGGTGCTCACGGCCATGGTGCCGTCGGCGGCGGGCTCGATGCCCTTGGCCTTCAGCGCGTCGAGGAACTTCTGGCCGTCGGCGCTGACCGGGACCTCGCTGGGGCCGGGGAAGTCGCCCGGGACTTCCTCGGGCTGCGCCGGCGGTGCGGTGGCCGCTTCGCCGGGACTCGTCACCGGTGCGGAAGCGCTCGCGCTGGGCGTGGCGGACGCCGAACTCTCGGCGGAGCTGGATGCGGCCGCGGACGTCGTGGTCGTGCTGGTGGACGGGTTGGACGTCGCCGTGGAGTCGTCGCTACCGCACCCGACCAACAATCCGCTCGCTGCGACGGCGAGCGCGCCTACCGCGATCGACCGTCGGAAGGTGGTGCTGATACGTGAGTGCTGCGGCATCTATTTCCGTCCTTGCTTTCCAAGTCGTTGTCTCTCGACAGGGTACAGACGCAGATCGGGCGGAACCCTGGTCCGCCGGACCCGGTCCCGCCCGCTGCGCGTGAGATTTCTAGTACGGTGCGGCCATCAGTGAATCTCGGCCTTGTTGTCGATCACTGTGACGTAGCCGGTCTGGAAGTTCTGCTGGACGCCACCGGGAATGGCGAACTTGTCGCTGATCGGGAACCCGAGCCGGCCACCCTCGTAGCCGGCGCTCTTCCAGGCGTCGAAGATCGGTCCGTTCTCGACGGCCCAGGCGCCCGACAGCGGACTCCAGTAGATGTTGCCGCCTTCGAACTGGTTGAACCGGCCGCCGTCCTTGACGGGGATCTCGCTGGTCTTCGGGAATCCGAGCCAGCCGCCCTCGTAACCGAGTTCGGCGTATTTGCCCATGATCATTCCCTGCACGCGGTGGGTGCCGTTGGCGGGACTGAAGTACATGGCGCCGATCTCGAAGCCCTGCACGGCGCCGTCCTTGCCGGGTGTGGGAACTTCCTCGGCCACCGGGTACCCCAGCGGTCCGGCCTCCCAGCCCTGCCGTGCCCACTCGTCCCGGATCGCGCCGCGGACGGCGTGCGCTCCGGTCTGCGGCGACCAGTAGACGGACCCGCGCTCGAAGTGGTTGAAGCGACCGCGACCGTCGGGGGTGGCCAGTTCGGGCGTCGTCGGGTAGCCGAGCGGCCCGCCGGGACCACCGGTCGCCTGGTAGACGCCGCCGATGGCGCCGGCCACCGGCTGCATGCCGGTGTCGGATTTGGCGAAGATCCGGCCGTTCCGGAAGTCCTGGACCGTTCCGCCCGCGAGGCTGTACTCGGGGGTCAGGCAGTCGCCGATCCACGGGTTCGCGCCTGCGACACCGGCGATGGACCCGGCGGTGGTGCACACCGGCTTCTCGGGTTCGACGTCGACGGCGCTCGCGAGTTGCGGCCACAGCTGGTGCAGTTCGAACTGCCAGTACGGCCACGAGTGCGTGCCGGACGGCCGGTAGTTGACCTGGGCGGGGATGCCCAGCTTGTTGAGCTTGGTCGCGAACGTCTGGGACGTGAGCCGGCTGAGGATCTCGAGCCCCATGCCCGCGTAATTGGTGCTGACGCCCGGGATTCCGGACGGCTGGTCGTACGGGCCGGTGGTGCCGCTGCCGCTGGAGATGTACAGGCTGACGCCCTTGAGTTTGTCGGCCAGCAGGTACGGGTCGTGTTCCTCCCACGCGGAACTGGTCGGGGGACCCCACATCGCGTTCGCGTCGAATCCGCCCGCGTCGCTCATCGCGTAGGCGACGGCCTGCGGCATGCCGAGCGCGGTGGTGGTGAGCATGCCCGACAGCGACGCGGCGAACTTGAAGAAGCCCTGGTTGCGGGCCGCGAGGAACATCGCGGACGTGCCACCCATCGACAGCCCGACGACGCCGCGAGTCTTCGTGGTGCGCCAGTCGCTCTCGAGGATCGGGGGCAGTTCCTTCGTGAGGAACGTCTCCCATTGGTAGTTCTGGCCGTTGTCCTGCGCCACCCAGTCGGAGTAGAAGCTGGACTGGCCGCCGACGGGGAGGACGACGTTGATGTTCTTGTCCGCGAAGAACGATTCGGCGTCGGTCTCGAGCGTCCAGCCGTTCTCGTTGTCCTGCGCGCGGAGGCCGTCGAGCATGTAGACGGACGGGAACTTCTCCGTCGGCTTCGAGTTCCAGTCCCGCGCCAGCAGCATCTGCACCTGGATCGGCACACCCATCGACGGGGAGTTGATCCAGATCGCCACGCGGCGGTCGGTGAGCCAGTCGACGTGATGGATCGTCGCGCCGCTCGGGGCCTGGGTGGCCACCGGAGCCTGCGCGGCGACGGGCGCAGCCGAGACGGTGGCGGTCTGGGTGAACCCGACCGCCACCGGCACCACGAGCACGGCGGCAAGCGAGGCGAGCGCGCGCCTTCGAACGTTTCCGGTCGACGAACGCTGACGTTCTGCCCTGAACAGGCCTACTCGCATGACGTTCACTCTCTCTCTGCGCGTCGAGGCCAACACGGAGCACGGCCTCGCGTTCCGGTTCTTTCTACACGCAAACAACAGACGAGTGGGAGTGCCGCGCTGTTACAGCTGGTGCAATTGTTACTTCCGAGCTACCCGATCGTGTTGCCGAGGTCGCCGGCCAGATCGTGGATCTGCTGCTGCCAGTAGCGCCACGTGTGGATGCCGCGCGGCGGGAAGCTGTAGGTGACGTTCTTCGCGCCGAGGGTCGCCATCTTGACCTGGAAGGCACGGGTGTTCGCCAGCGACAGCGCCTCGAGGCTCGCGCCGGTGCTCGCGTTGAACACGTCCATGAATCCGGTCGGTGCGGCTCCGCCGGGGGCGGGGATGCCGTTGGCGGCCGACACCCACAGGCGGGTGTTGTTGTCGCGAAGCTTGTTCGCGAACACGAACGGGTCGTTGCGCAGCCACGCCGGGTTCCACGGCGGGCCCCACATGGCGTCGACGTTGTAGCGGCCGGCGTCGAGCATCGCGATGCGGATCGCCTCACGCATGCCGGGAGCGGAGATGTTCAGGTAGCCGGACAGCGAGCCCGCGTAGTTGAACTGCTCCGGGTGGTAGGCGGCGAGCGTCAGGGCGGCGCTGCCACCCATCGACAGGCCGATGACGCCGTTGCGGGTGGACTGGAAGCCGAGGCGGTTCGCCAGAGCGTCACGCAGTTCCTCGGTGAGGAACGTCTCCCACTTGTACGGGGTCTTCTGGCCGTTGAAGTTCGAGTTCGACAACCAGTCGGAGTAGAAGCTGGACTGCCCGCCGACCGGCTGGACGACGTTGATGTTCTGCGAGGCGAGGAACGGACCCGCGTCAGTGTTGACTTCCCAGCCGCTCAGGTCGTCCTGCGCGCGCAGACCGTCGAGCAGGTAGACGACACGGTTGGTGTTGCCGTCGGCGGCACGCCAGATGCGGCTCTTGATCGGACCCATGGAGGAGTCGACCCAGAAGTCCTGCGCTGCGGGGTCGAAGGCCGCGGATGCGGTTGCGCCGCCGCCCACCATGGTCACGCCCAGAGGCAGTGCGACCGCCAGAGCAATTGCGGCGGCGGTACGCCTGGCCCATCCGCTTGTTCTCGTCGAACCCCCAACTCGCATGAACTCGTCTTCCCTCCGCTTGATGCGTCTCGCGCCGCGGCCGCGGCAACCTCTCGATAACTCTCGTGAAATCTCACGTACAGACGCCACCCGCGCAGCGCTCGCTGCGCGGGTGGCGTCTCGACGGGATCACCTTACTGACAAAAGGACCCGTTGTGCACTCCCGGGGGGAACGGATTCCGAGGTATTCCTCTCACCCGGCCGATCCGGGACGCCGCACTTCAGAACGCACGAGCGCCGCCCCGCCGGTGAGGCGGGGCGGCATTCGCCACGATCGTGGTGGCGTCTAGATCACCAGGCGCCCAGCGTGTCCAGGATCTGGCCGCGCGCCTTCCACAGCTCGGCACCCCAGTACGGCCACGAGTGCGTGCCGTTGGCGGGGAAGTCGAACGTGGCCGGCACACCGAGGCTGGCCAGACGCACCTGGAAGGCGCGGGTGTTGGCCAGGGCGAGGGCCTCGAGGCCCATGCCGTTCGCGGTGTTGTAGTAGTCGATCGGCGCGCGCGGGTGGTCGAATTCACCGGGCAGACCGCTGGCGGCCGAGATGAACATCGACAGGCCGTTCAGACGCGGGGCGAACACGAACGGGTCGTTGCGCAGCCACGCCGGGTTCCACGGCGGGCCCCACATGGCGTCGACGTTGTAGCGGCCGGCGTCGATCATCGCGACGCGGATCGCCTCACGCATGCCGGGAGCGGAGATGTTCAGGTAGCCGGACAGCGAACCGGCGAACTTGAACTGGTCGCGGTGGTACGCGGCGAGCGTCAGGGCGGCGCTGCCACCCATCGACAGGCCGAGGACGGCGTTGTTGGTGCGCGAGACTCCGTAGTTGGCCAGGAAGTCGGGCAGTTCCTGGGTCAGGAACGTCTCCCACTTGTAGGTGACGGGCTGACCGTTGAAGTTGCTGGCCGAGTACCAGTCCGAGTAGAAGCTGGACTCGCCGCCGACGGGCATGACCAGCGTCACGTTGTCGTTGCGGTACTGGTCGAACGCGTTGGTCTCGAAGCTCCAGGCGTTGCGGTCGTTGCGGGCGCGCAGTCCGTCGAGCAGGTACAGCGCGGAGCTACCGCCGCGGGCGGCCCACTGGACCTGGACCTTGATCGGTCCCATGGAAGAGGGAACCCACAGTTCCTCGTAGCCACCGGCCGGCGCGGTCTTGGCGGGCCCCGCGTGCGTCGGTGCTGCTGCAGCAACGGCTCCACCAGCGATTCCTGCGCCCACAGGCAGTACCAGTGCGACGGCGCCGATGGCCATCGCACGCTGCTTGAGGCGCTGAGACAACCTCGGTCTGGCAAAACGCATGAATACTGCTCACTCTCTTCGTCTGCGGACTCCGCCAACTGGGCGGCTCCGGCGGATTCCGTCGGGGAACAGGCGACCTGCCGGGCCCGGGCACGTGGCCGGGCCCGGCAGCGGACCTCTTCCGAGTCACACTGCGCTTGGTGGACTGTATGTCACACGAAGTTCCCTGACAAACGCTCGCGGAGCGCTTTTCGGGGAACTTCCAGACCACCGTCACGATGACTCATCATCGACGTACATCGTCGCCGACAGTTCCAGCGTTACACAAACGAGATCTGATGTTCCGACATCGAGATCAGCCCGGGACGCCGCGGTGACACGGGCCCCGTCCGGTACGCCCTATTTGGCCGGTTCCGGGAACGGCGGCTCGAGATTGCACCGCTGAATTTCATATGCGGGAACACGCTCGAATCGATAACTCGCGAAATGCAGCGCATCCTTGAAATTCTGTTTGAAACGCGGCCACGTCAGTTCCGACCGATACGACGTCAGCAAGTCCTGCGTTTCGGGGCACGTGAGTGCGACCCGCGCCTCGGTCACCCAATCCTCGTCGAGGAATCCGGGCATCCAGGGGTGCTTGTCGATCATTCCCGTGTCCACCACGACCCAGTCGGGGTAGAGCGCCTTGTCGTGCCCGATACGGCCGTCGTCCAGCCGCTCGGTGTGCGCCGCAAGCGGGTACGCGAGACCCATCTGGTCCAGCACCCGCACGTCGAGACCGACGTTCATACTCGTCATGCCGAGGTTCAGGAAGTACACGGTGTGGCCTGCGCCGTCCTCCGGGATCGGAAGGGGCGGTGGCACGACGAACCAGTACGTGTAGTCGGCGGACGGGATCAGCAGGCCGCCGTCGGGGGTGTCCGAGATGGTCTGGACCATGGCGCGCATGCGCGGGTAGTCCAGGTAGTCGTCCGCACGAATCGGGTGCGCGTGACCGGTGTTGAGAACGTAGAAGGCGCGTTCGTCGACAATTCCGGAACGTCCGATCACGACACCTTCCGGCATTCCCGTCGTGTTCGACGCGAAAAACGCCCACACGACGGTGCCGACCCACAGGAAGGCCATGGCGAGGAAAGTCGACGATTCCCTGTTACGACCCCATGATGCGCGGTCCGGAATTCGTACCGGAATTACCGCGACGGGCACGATGAAACAGAACAGAACGGGAAGAAGAACGCGGCCGTGCATGAAGTCGCCACCGACGCGCAACGAGTACAGACCGAGGATCAGGCCGCTCGCGAGAACGAAGACGACGACGGCGTTCTGCGTGCGCAGCCATCCGCGCAGGCGCGTCAGCCGCGTGCCCTCGGTGTGACGAACACCATGCTCGATGTCCTTGTCCCGGCCGCGCCAGGCGATCACGGCGCCGGCGAACAGGAAGACCAGCGGCAGCCACAGCAGGTACGGGCCAAGCAGATTCCAGAGGTAGGCGAAACCCTGCGACCACTTCGCGCCGCCGGCGTCCTTCGACACGGCGGTGTTCGGGTACGGGAGGGCGTAGTAGCCCATGCGCCAGATCTGGTAGCCCACCGGGACGATGCCGGCGACGAACACCATCGCCACCCGCACCACCCACGTGAGGCCGGGCGCCAGGAAGATCATGGCCAGCGACAGCACACCCAGGATCGCCAGTTCGGGGCGCACCAGGGGGCCCATCCCGGCGATGAACGCGAGCGTCAGCACCGACGTGGTGGACGGGGTGGCCGCCTGGCTCCACCGGACCAGCAGCAGCCAGAGCAGCGCGATCCAGAAGATGACGAGGCAGCTTTCCAGGCCCGACGTCGCGAAGTCGCGGGCCGGGGGCACCGCGATGTAGACGAGCACACCCGCGGGCATCAGGAACAGCGTGCCGCCGCCGGCGAAGGATCCACCGCGGTACAGGCGCGCGGTGCCGAACATGGCGAGCACGATCGCCGCCGTGGACAGGATCAGCGCGATCGTGAGAACGACGTATTCGAGCCGGGCCTGGGACAGCCAGCCGAACGCGTAGACGATGTACGTCCACGCGGTGCTGGTGTTGGCCTCGACCCGCTCGCCCGAGTTGAAGACCGGACCGTTGCCCGCGAGCAGGTTCCGGACCGTGCGCAGCACGATCAGACCGTCGTCGGCAATCCATCGCCGCTCCCAGGCGCCCCAGAACATCAGGAGAGCCGAGACGGCCACACCCCCGAGGAAGACCACCCTCGAGAGGATGGCCTTCCGGTGGCGTTCGGTGGTCCGCTCCGCGGCGGCGCCCGATTCCTCGGCGTCGCCTACCAAGTCAGACGAGGTAGACAGCGACACCCACCACTCCGATCCAGGCAATCGCGAGAAGTTGGAGCACACGGTCGCCCAGGGCGATCTCCTCGGGCTCCCCCGCCTCGCCGCCGTCGACGTCCACGGCGTAACGCAGGATCGCGATCGTGAACGGCACCATGGAGATGGCGTACCAGTTGGTGGCCTTCAGGTCGTCCTGCTGGAACGCCCACAGCCCGTAGCAGAGCACGACCGCGGTGGCGCTCAGCGTCCAGACGAACCGCAGGTACGTCGTGGTGTAGTTCTCGAGGGACTTGCGGATCTTCGCGCCGGTGCGCTCGGCGAGCTGCAGTTCGGCGTACCGCTTACCGGCCGCCATGAACAGCGAACCGAATGCCATGACGAGCAGGAACCACTGCGACAGCGCGATCTCGGCGGCCACACCACCGGCGATGGCGCGCAGCAGGAACCCGGACGAGACGATGCAGATGTCGAGGACGGCCTGGTGTTTGAGGCCGAAGCAGTACGCCAGCTGGATGCCGATGTAGACGGCCATCACGACCGCCAGCTGCCAGTTGGCGAGGAACGACAGGGCGATCGAGCCGCCGAGCAGCACGACCGCCATGGCGAACGCCAGGTTGACGGGCAGCACACCGGCCGCGATGGGCCGGAATCGCTTGGTGGGGTGCGCGCGGTCCGCTTCGACGTCCATCGCGTCGTTGACGAGGTAGATGCCGGACGCTGCCATGCAGAACACCACGAAGGCGAGCGCGACGGGAAGCAGGACGGCGGATTCCGTCGCCGTGCCCGCGGCGACGGGAGCTGCGAGGACCAGGACGTTCTTGACCCACTGACGCGGGCGGACGGCCTTGACGATGCCAGCCGCCAGGGATGTCGGGGGTCCGGTGACGACGGCCGGTTCCTCGCTCATTTTTCTCCAAACTTCTGCTCGGCCTTCAGCACCGCGACCGCGGAGGCGGCCCCCAGGGCAGATCCGGCGAGCACATCGGTCGGGTAGTGCACTCCCAGAACGAGCCGGGAAAGCAGCATCGGCGGTACCAACAACGCAGGCAAGGGTAGCCCGGTGAGTCGGCCGAGCAGCACGGCAGCCGCTGTGGTGGAAGTCGCATGCGAGGACGGGAAGCTCAATTTGCTGGGCGTCGACACGTTGACCTGGATCGACGGGTCGTTGGGCCGGGGCCGGCGGACGATGCGTTTGATCACGATCGAGGCCGCGTGGGCGCCGACGGCGCCCACGGCGACGCCCGCCCACTGCCGGCGGCGGGGCTTGTCGAGGGCCGCGCCGATCCCGGCGACGGCCACCCACCCGAGAGCGTGCTCACCGAAGTGGGACATGCCCCGCGCGGTCGAGACGACCCCTGGCCTGCTCGCGATCGTCGACTGGACGGTCTGCAGGATCTGGACCTCACTGGATGCCGAAGACACGTTCCCACCTCTCCTTGCTGGTCAGGGCAGGAACGGCGTCCTGGTACTCGCGCTTGAGTTCGGGGAATCGCTGCGCCAGTTCGCGGCGCAGCCGGATCGCTTCCTTCAGCAGCGCGAGCGCGAGCTTGGGGTTGCGCTTGCGGTAGACGACTCCGCGACCGTCCGCGGTGGTGACGGTGACACCGTCCACCTGGGACAGCAGGAACCACCGCGCGTCGAGGGTGGGCACGTTGAGCTGGGGACGCTCGTGGTGCTCCTCGTGGGCCGGCTTGACGTTGTGGACGAGGCCCTTGCCGAGTCGCACGATCTTCGCGAGCGGGTTGCGGGGCTCCCCGACGGCGCCGACCTCGGCGCCCGAGGGCAGCGGCAGGCTCGTCGACGACGGCAGGACCACGGCGTCCGGGTACTCCTTGCGCATCGCGTGGACGTTGCCGAGCGCAGTCGGGAGCAGTTCGAAGATGTGCTCGGGACCCTGCAGGAAGTCGGCGATGGCCTGGTTCTGGATCGCGACCGTCGAGTATTCGAGGCACAGCAGGTGCTTGATCGTGGCCTTGACCGTGTTGATCACGAGGCCGCGGCCGTTGCCGGGCATGTGCAGGGACGCGACGACGAGACGGTTCCGCAGGTGGAAATACGCCTGCCAGTCGATGGCGTCGTCCTTGTCGCTCCACGCCATGTGCCAGATCGCGGCACCGGGCATGGTGACGGTCGGGTAGCCGGCCTCCCGGGCGCGCAGACCGTATTCGGCGTCGTCCCATTTGATGAACAACGGCAGCGGCTGACCGAGTTCCTCGGCGGCCTGCCGGGGGATCATGCACATCCACCAGCCGTTGTAGTCGACGTCGATGCGGCGGTGCAGCAGGCGGGAGTTCTCGCGGTCGCTCAGCGGGTAGCGGGAGAAGTCGTGGTCGTACTCGACGTTCGGGGCGGCCGTCCACATGAAGATGGACCGGTCGACGACCTCGCCCATCGAGTGCAGGTGGCTGCGCTCCTGGAGGTTGAGCATCTGCCCGCCGACGAGCATCGGCGACTTCGCGAACCGGGACATGGCGAGCGCGCGGAGGATCGAGTCGGGCTCGATCTCGATGTCGTCGTCCATGAACAGGATGTGCTGGCAGTCGGTGGTCTTCAGCGCCTCGTACATGATGCGGCTGTAGCCGCCGGACCCGCCGAGGTTCGCCTGGTCGTGCATCGCCAGCCGGTCGCCGAGCGCCTCCGCGGCCTCTGCGAAGCCGGGCTCGTCCTTGACCTTGCGGGTGCCCTGGTCCGGGATGATGACGGCCTTGACGACGTCCATGACAAGTTCGTCGGACGCCAGCGCCGTCAGCGCCTTGACGCAGTCGGTGGGCCGGTTGAACGTGGGGATGCCGACGGCGACGGTGGCCTCACCGGGAGCGTCGATCGGTGCGTACCAGCCGGCGCTCTCCAGCACGACCTCGGTGTCGCTGGTGATGTCGAACCAGATCCAGCCGCCGTCCTCGAACGGCGCCAGCTCGATCTCGAACTCGAGGGCGGCGTCGCCGTCCTGGAACTCGCGGCCCTCGACGTGGATGCGGGACGAGTCCGCCTTCGACCGGTAGACGTCGATGCGGCAGTGCCCCGACAGCTCGAGCCGCAGCACCACGGAGTTCAGCGTGCTCCACCGGCGCCAGTAGCTGGCCGGGAACGCGTTGAAGTAGGTGCAGAACGACGCCTCGGACTCGGCGCCGACGGACAGCGACGTCCGCGACAGCGAGTGCGCGCGGCGGCTGTTGGTCTTCGCCTCCTCCAGGTAGAGGGTGCGAACGTCCAGGGGCTCACCGGCGCGCGGCAGGATCACCCGCTGCAGCAGCGACTTGCCGAGAAGCGGCGCGTCCTCGGTGACCTTCTCCGATTCGAGCAGATGCCGGGCGCTCATTCGGCCTCCCCCACGAGGTCCGCACCGGATTCGAAGTGCGGACGCAGGGAGTTGTCGAACATCGACAGCGCGCTGGCGATCGCCATGTGCATGTCCAGGTACTGGTAGGTGCCGAGACGGCCGCCGAACAGGACCTTGTTCGCGGACATCTCCTCCTTCGCGCGGTCGCGGTAGGCGGCGAGCATGGCGCGGTCGTCCGGGGTGTTGATCGGGTAGTACGGCTCGTCCTTGCTCTCCGCGAACCGGGAGAACTCCCGCATGATGACCGTCTTGTCCTTCGGGTAGTCCCGCTCCGGGTGGAAGTGGCGGAACTCGTGGATCCGGGTGAAGGGCACGTCGGCGTCGTTGTAGTTCATGACCGGCGTTCCCTGGAAGTCACCTGTCTCCAGCACCTCGGTCTCGAAGTCGAGGGTGCGCCAGCCCAGCTCGCCCTCGGAGTAGTCGAAGTAGCGGTCGAGGGGGCCCGTGTAGACGACGGGGGCGTCCGGGTTCTCGGCGCGCAGGTCGTCGCGGACGTCGAACCAGTCGGTCTCGAGCCGGACCTCGATCTTCGGGTCCTTCGCCATGTTCTCGAGCCACGCGGTGTAGCCGTCGACGGGCAGGCCCTCGTACGTGTCGTTGAAGTAGCGGTTGTCGAACGTGTACCGCACCGGCAGGCGGGTGATGTTGCCCGCGGGCAGGTTCTTCGGGTCCGTCTGCCACTGCTTGGCGGTGTAGTCGCGCACGAATGCCTCGTACAGCGGCCGCCCGATCAGGGAGATCGCCTTCTCCTCCAGGTTCGACGCGTCCTTGGAGTCGATCTCGGAAGATTGTTCGGCGATCAGTTTCCGCGCCTCGTCCGGGGTGAAGTAGCGCCCGAAGAACTGCGACACCAGACCCAGCCCCATCGGGAACTGGTACGCCTGACCCTTGTGCAGCGCGAACACGCGGTGCTGGTAGTTCGTGAATTCGGTGAACTGGGTGACGTAGTCCCACACCCTCTTGTTCGAGGTGTGGAACAGGTGCGCTCCGTACTTGTGGATCTCGATGCCGGTCTCGGGCTCGGCCTCCGAATAGGCGTTTCCGCCCAGGTGATGACGACGGTCGAGCACCAGCACACGCTTACCCAGCTGTGTTGCTGCACGCTCGGCGACGGTCAGTCCGAAAAATCCGGAGCCGACGACGATGAGGTCGTACCGGCCAGGGGCGGTTGTCTCTGGGGTTGCAGCGGTCACGATGAACCAGGGTAAGCGACTCCGCGACCTGTGCGCGGCCAAGGGGGGCACCGACGGGTTCGGCACGCACGAGGAGTTCTCCCTGTATTCACCGGTTCTGCAGACCTCGTTGTTCCCGCCGACGCGGCGATCGCGCTTCATGAGCGGGTGCGCATCGTCCAGCTGGCGAACTTCTACGGACCGCGGTCGGGTGGGCTCCGCACCGCCCTCCACAACTGGGGTGAGGGGTACGTCGAACGCGGACATGAGGTGGTCCTCGTCGTCCCAGGTCAGCGGGACTGCGAGGAGCTGCTGCCGAGTGGGGTCCTGCGCATCACCCGGTCCGCTCCGACCATCCCGTGGACCGGGGGTTATCGCGTCGTCGATCCGCGCCGGGTGGCCGACGTCGTCACCGGTCTCGGACCGGACGTCCTGGAGGTGTCCGACCGGCTGACGCTGCGCGGTTTCGGGGGCTGGGCCCGCGCCCGCGGAGTACGCAGTGTCGTCGTGTCACACGAACGCCTCGACCGGTTGCTCGGCCAGTTCGCTCCCCGGCGGGTGGCCCGCGGCTGGGCCGATGTCGCGAATCGCCGGATGGCACGCAACTACGACGCCGTGGTCTGCACGACGGACTTCGCGAGCGAGGAGTTCACCCGGATCGGGGCCCCCAACCTGCACCGGGTCCCGCTCGGCGTCGACCTCGCGATGTTCCACCCCGGCAAACACGACCAGGTGATGCGCGACTCCTTCGCCGATCCGGCGCAGCGCTTCCTGCTGCACTGTGGCCGGTTGTCGGTGGAGAAGCAGGTGGAGCGGAGCATCGACGCCGTCCGGCTGTTGCGGCGGCAGGGGCACGACGCCCGGCTCGTCATCGCAGGCGACGGCCCTCGGCGGGAGGCGCTGCAGTACCGGGCCCGGGGGCTCCCCGTGCACTTCACCGGGTTCATCAGCGACAAGGGCCGCCTGGCGTCGTTGTTCGCGTCGGCGGACGTGTCGCTGGCGCCCGGACCGCACGAGACGTTCTGCCTGTCGGCACTCGAGTCGCTGGCGGCGGGCACGCCGGTGGTCGCGTCACAGTCGTCGGCTCTCGCCGAGATCATCACACCCGGCTGCGGCGCCTTGGCCCGGGACCGCGGTCCGGCGTTCGCCGACGCCGTGAGCGGCATCCTCGAGATCCCCTCGCGCACCCGCCGGGCGTCGGCCCGGCGGCGGGCCGAGGACTTCGGCTGGGCCGAGTCGGTCGACGGGATGCTCGCCGTGCTCGAGGGGTCCGCTCCGCTGTCTTCCGTTTAGCTGCCGCCGGTCGGCAGCCACTCGCGGAGCACACTCGCGTCGATCACCTGCGCTCCCAGTTTCTTCGTCCAGATGATGGTGCCGTTGGTGAACATCCGGAACTTCCCCGCCTCGGACGGCAGCATCATCTCGGGGCCGAGCGGTGCGCCCAGGGTGCTGTTGACGCCCCCGAGTTCCTTGTACTTCTCGGCGATCGGCGAACCCTCGGTGGTGCCGACGGTGTCCTCGTCCTCGCCGGCGGAGGCGAGGACGGACGGATCGGGTTCGCCGGGGGCGGCAGGCGGCGCCGGCACCGCGAGCCCGTCACCGATCGTGAACCAGTCGGATTTGAGCTTCAGCTTCGCCCTCGCCTCGGCGCCGGTCGCCTCCGCGGTACCCGACGTTCCGACGACCTTCACGCCGGTGACGCGTCCGCCGTCGACCCCGAAGTTGTTGCGCGTGACCACCTCGAACGATTCGAGGTCGCCGACGTTGAATGCGGACGCGATGTCACCCGCGGTGAGGGTCACGACCCAGTCGTGGTTCGGCGACACGGTGTCGCCCTGGTCCTCGACGGCCGGGAACTCGCCACCGGCCGTGTATCCGCCTGTGGACGAGGAGAATTCGGCTGCGACGGGTTTGTTGTCCTTCGTCAGGATCATGCCCTGGGTGGAGCGGACGGCGTCCGTGGTCCGCGGGTCCTCCTTCGAGGAACCGCCGTAGACCTGGCAGCTCTGGGTGTCGCAGGTCTTCGCGTACTCCTCCCGGTTCTCGGCGGCGGCGTACGAGCGGGCCGCGACGGCCTGCGCCCGAAGCGCCTCGGCCCCACCGGTGTCGGCCCAGCCGGCCTTCGCCTCGGCAGGCACCACACCCAGCAGGTAGTCGTCCATGTCGACGACGTTGACGGTGCGCACGGCGGCGCCGTCGAGCGCGACCCCGAGGGCGCCGCGGTAGGGGGTGTCACCGGCGCACAGCTTGAGGTGTTCGTTCGCGGGACGGTCCGGGGCGAGGTCGATCGGGTCGACCCACGGGTGGTCGGTGGCGTCCTGCCACAGGACGTCGCCGGCACATCCGCGGGTGACGACGACGTTGGCGCCGCCGTCCGCGGTCGGCGTCAGGTGGACGGCCTCGCCCGGTCCGACGGGCTTGCCGGCGACGACGGCGCCGGCGTCGGAGTAGACGTCGAGCGGTTGATCGTCGCGCGCCTGCAGCCGGACGCTGATCTGTGCGTCGGCGAGGGTGCCGAGCGTGGTGCCGCCGTAGTAGTGGCCGAGGATGCGTTCGGCCGCCCACCCCTGATCCTTCGCGTATCCGTAGGCGCCCCACTGACCCATGCCGCGGCCGTGGCCGTTGCCGTGCCCGGAGAGCGTGAACGGCGTGTCGGAGGCGACGGTTTCCCGGACGTCCTGACCGGAGGAGCGGACCTGGAGGACCACGCCGGTGACGGCGCCGACGACGAGGACGGGTGCGATGCCGAGCGCCGACGCGCGCAGAACCTTGGCCCTGAATCCGCGCGGGGCGGGAGGGCCCGCGATGTACCGCCTCCTGCGAGTCCAGGCAGGTCTACCTGCACGAACCCCGAATTCGGTCTTCGCCATCACTGCACTCCTCATCGCTGAACAACGAGCGCTGAGGCGGGTGTGCGACTCGTCTCAGCGGGTCCGAGAAATTCGGGATAAAGTCTCAATGTAAGGTTGAGCGTTATGGACCTGTGTGACTAGTGTGGCAAGAGTGATTGGAGTTAGCAACAACAGTCTCTTCCGTCACACAAGCATCACGAGTTGCAGACACGCGAGGTCGCTCGCAGGAAACTACAACTGAGGAGAGTCCCCCTTGCCGCACCGTCGACCGAAGCCCTCGATCGTCCTCGGGGCTGTCGCCGCGCTGGCTGTCGCAAGTCCCGTTGCGGTCTACGGCATCAGTAGCGCACCCTCGGACGTCCGATCCACGAACGAAACCTCCAACTCCGCCGTGTCCACCGAGATCGCGCAGGTAGTGCTGTCGCAGATCCCGGACATCGTGATTCCGCTGAAGGAACTGACCGGGCTGAACCTGCCGGATGTCAACATCGGCGACCTCCGGAACCTGAAGATCCCGCCGTACCTCCACATCCCCAGCAACGTGCAACTCCCCGGCGGAATCCAGATCCCCAGCCTGCAGATCCCGCTGAAACTGCCCGCCCCGGGCGACGTCTCCGACCCCGCGATCCTGCCCCCGGCCGATCAGCAGCCCGGCACGATCGTCAAGGAACTGACCCGCGACACCCCGTTCAGCATGGTGGCACTCACGTCCGACACCCTCGCGTCCGCGGAGTCGAAGGTCCGCGCGCTGCAAGCCGACGGAACGTGGGGACAGTGGGTCTCCCCCGACATGATCGACACCCGTCGTACCGACAAGACCGCGTCGGACGGCAAGGTCGCCACCGAACCCGTCTACGTCGGCCTGACGAAGGCGATCCAGATCCTCACCCCCACCTCGGCGCCCGCGCAGGCGGGTGCACCCGCACCCGACGCGGTTCCCGCACCGGCACCGGCACCGGCGCCCGCGGCTCCCGCTCCCGCACCGGCGCCCGCCGCCGACGGGGCCGCCCCGCTCGGGTACACCCCCGCCGCCGTCAACACGCCGCTGCGACAGCAGCCGGCCCGGGCGGGCGCCGACGACGTCACCGCCGTGCTCATCGAACCGGGCAGCGGTCCCGGCGACGCCACACTCGGCGACATCGCGAGCCCGCTCGACAGCGGCGGCCCCAAGGTCATCAGCCGCCAGCAGTGGGGTGCGGACGAGTCCATCCGCTGCCAGGACCCCGACTACGACGACTTCATCGGCGGTGCCACCGTGCACCACACCGCGGGCGCCAACGACTACTCGAAGGCCGAATCGGCCGAGATCGTCCGGGCAATCTACGCGTACCACGCGCAGACGCTCGGCTGGTGCGACATCGGCTACAACGCGCTGGTCGACAAATACGGCCAGATCTTCGAGGGCCGCGCAGGCGGTCTCGACCGTCCCGTCCAGGGCGCACACGCCGGCGGGTTCAACGAGAACACCACCGGCGTCGCGATGATGGGCGACTTCTCCTCGGAGGATCCGCCGCAGGCCACCCTCGACGCCGTCGGCAAGTTCCTGGGCTGGAAGCTCGGCAAAGCCGGACTCGACCCGCTCGGCGAGACGACGATGTACTCCGAGGGCACCGAGTTCACCCCGTACGCGGAGGGTGAAGCCGTCGACCTGCCGGTGATCTTCGCGCACCGCGACGTCGGCAACACGTCCTGCCCGGGCGACGCGGCGTACTCGCACATGGACGAGATCCGGCAGATCGCGGCCGCCAACGTCAGCGGCGGCGGCAACGCCTCGCTGGCCTCGGACGCACCCGCGGGTGAGGCTCCGGCGCCGTCCGGCGGTCCGGGCACGGATGCCAGCGCCGGCCTCGGCGCCGGGATCCCCGCCCTGGTTTCCGAACTGCTGCGGCTCACCGATCCCTCGCCGGTCGCCCAGAAGTGGGTCGCGGAAGGCGGCGACACCGGCAGGCTCGGCCAGGCCATCACGGGACTACTGCAGGCCAAGGCCGGGAACTCGGGCGCAGAGTTCGCCAACGGCGCCATCTTCACTTCGCCCAACGGCGGTGTGTGGGCTGTCCTCGGCCAGATCTTCAAGACGTGGCAGAGCCTCGGGGCCGACAACGGCGAGCTGGGCCTGCCGACCAGTGACGAGTACTCGATCCCGGGCGGTCTGCGCACCGACTTCGAGAACGGCTCGCTGATCTTCAACGAGCTCACCGGCATCGTGACCAAGGTGCTGAAGACGTACAACGACACCTACGCGGAGGCCTACAAGAACGGCGCCCGGGTCGATGCCGCGGCTCCCGTCGCACCGCCCGCGGACCCGGCACAGATTCCGCCGGCTCCCGCCGAACCCGCACCCGCACCGGCACCGGCACCGGCACCGGCACCGGCAGCTCCCGAACCGGTTCCCGCGCCCGCTCCCGTCGAGCCGGCACCGGTTCCGGCCGGCTGACCGAAGTTACCCCCTCTCGGGCGCTGGTGGTCTCAGGACCACCAGCGCTCGAGTACTTTCGCGACCCCGTCGTCCCAGTTGGTGGCCGTCACCTCGTCGGCGGCGGCCTTGGCGTCGGGATGCGCGTTCTCGACGGCGACACCGCGGCCCGCGAGGTTCAGCATCGGGATGTCGTTGGGCATGTCGCCGAATGCCACGATCCGCGACGCCGTCACCCCGAGCCGTTCCGCGACCAGCGCGAGCCCGGATGCCTTCGTGATGCCCGCCGCCGACAGTTCGATCAGCCCGTTGTCGGTGGAGAACGTGACGTCGGCGCGGCGCCCGATGTGCGGCGCCAGCGCGTCGACCATCGCCTGACTGGACATTTCCGGCACCCGGATCAGCAACTTCACCGCGGGGGCCGCGACGACCTCGTTCTCGGACATCTCGGTGTTGTCGGGGTTGAGCCAGGCGTGCTGGTAACCGGGGGAACTGACGAACTGCGGCGTGGCGGCATCGTGGGCGCTGACCCCGACCCGCTCGGCCGCGAGACCCGCGCCGGGCAGCACGTCGAGCGCGATCGCCGACAGCCACGTGAGGGTGTCCACGTCCAGGGTCGCGGCGCTGAGCACGCGGTCGCTGTCGCTGTCGTAGATGACGGCGCCGTTGGCGCAGACGGCGAGCGGCGCGTAGCCGAGGCCCTCGACCACGGGATGGATCCAGCGCGGGGGCCTGCCGGTGGCCAGCACGAAAGGTGTCCCCGACGCGACGACCGACGCGACGGCGTCCCGGGTGCGGGCGCTGATGCGCTCGTCCTCCCCGATCAGGGTGCCGTCGACATCGGACGCTACAAGGCTCGGTCGGTCTGGGCTCACCCAGCCATTCTGCCTGCCGGGCCCGCGACGCCGCCGGGCGGCCGTTACCGGGCCCGGCGTTCCTCGGCCTCCCGGCGGTCCATCTCGGCGGCCTCCTCGATGGTGGGCGCGCTGCCGCCGAGGCGCCGGGGCACCCAGTACGCGCCCGCCGGATGGTCGAATCCGTCCTGCACTCGGCGCAGGATCGCGTCCATCTCCGCGTGCAGGGTCTCGGTGAGCGCGTCCGCCGGTTCGCGCGGCCCGATCGGCCGTCCCACCTCGACGGTCACCGGGAAGCGGTGCCGCCCAAGATTTCTCGGCCTGCCCTTCGTCGCGATCCGCTGGGCTCCCCACACGATGACGGGCACGATCGGCACCCCGGCATCGATCGCCATGCGCGCCGCACCGGATTTCAGCTCCTTGATCTCGAAGCTCCTGCTGATGGTCGCCTCCGGGTACACCCCCACCAGTTCGCCCTCACGCAGCCGGTCCACCGCGGCGAGGTAGGCGCCGGCGCCGGCGGTCCGGTCGACCGGGATCACGCCGCATCCACGCATCAGGAACGCCATCACCTTGTTGTTCGCGAGTTCGACCTTGGCCATGAGCCGCAATTTGCGATCCACCGCGCCGACCGCGAGGGCCAGTTGGACGAAGTCCAGGTAACCGGTGTGATTCACCGCGAGCACCGCGCCACCCTCGGTGGGGATGTTGTCCAGGCCGACTCGCGTCATCCTCAATCCCTGGAACAGGGACAACGCCCTGGCCGTCGACTCGACGGCCGTGTAGACCGGCTCCACCGCCACCTTCTAGCTGCCGGTCTCCCGGGACCGGCGGGCCTGCGCCTTCGCCTCGGCGTCGGCGGCGTCCATCTTGTTCGCCTCGTCGAGCGTCGGCGCGCTGCCACCGAGGCGCGCGGGCACCCAGTACTCCCCTGCCGGGTGGTCGTACCCCTGCTGGAGGTCCGCGAGCATCGTCGTCATGGTGGTGTGCAGCTTCTCGGTCAGCTCGGACGCCGGCTCGAACGGCTGGATCGGCTCACCGACGGCGATCGAGATGGGAGTGTTCGTGCGGCCCAGCCGCTTCGGGAAGCCCTTGGTCCACACCCGCTGCGCACCCCAGATGACGATCGGGACGATCGGCACGTTCGCCTCGATCGCCATCCGCGCGGCACCCGACTTGAATTCCTTGATCTCGAAGCTCCGGCTGATGGTGGCTTCCGGGTAGACGCCGACCAGTTCACCGCGGCGCAGGAAGTCGACGGCCGCCTTGTACGAATCCGAGCCGGCGGCCCGGTCGACCGGAATGTGCTTGAGCGCGCGCATGATCGGGCCCGAGATCTTGTTGTCGAACACTTCCTTCTTCGCCATGAAGCGGACGTACCGCTTCACCCTGCGGGCCGGAAGTCCGGCGTAGGTGAAGTCCATGTAGCCGGTGTGATTGATCGCGATCACCGCCCCACCCGTCGCCGGAATGTGCTGATCCCCCTTGACCGTGAACTTCAGCCCCTCGAGGGCGAATACGGTGCGGGCGATGCCGATGACGGTTCGGTAGACGGGTTCCACAATCGGCTAGCGTAGCCGGGTATCCGCGATCTGGCCCGCCGTCGGGGACGGACATTCGGTGGGGAGTCGACAGAAAGGGCGCGCTGGACATGGGTGGCACGGGCAGGAGGGCGCTCATCGCGCCGGTCGTCGCGGTGATCCTCGGGGCGGGGGTGGCGTGCGATTCGCAGTCCGGCATCCCAACGGAGGAGCCGCCGGCCGACACCGTGTCCGCGCCCATTTCCGCGGCCGAGCCCGCGACCACCTCACCGCCCGCCCCCGTGCCGCAGGTGGTCGTCGGTGAGGTGCCCGGCAACCCCGCGGCGGTGGACGCGGTCCGCGCCTGGGCCACCGACCTGGTCACCCGGCCCGCCGCCGTCCCCGCGAAATGCTGGACGCTGCCGCCCGCGCAGGCCGCCGACCAGTACGCCGACAGGGCCGCGATCCTCGGGGCGCTCGCGCAACCCGGCCTCGACGGGCAGTTCGCGGTGTCGTGGACGGGAGGCGGCACCACGGTGTCCGTCAAACGCAGCGAGATCGCGTCCGGCTATGCCTGCCCGCACGTCCACCCCGCCGGGACCGTCGACTTCTACACTCCCGCCGACGCCGAGTACGCCGTCACCCGGTTCCTGTCGCGGGAGTCCGGCGCCCCGGTGAACCGGGCGGACACCGAGACCGCCTACCCGCTGATCTGCCCCGGCCTGAGCCCGTGGGACCCGGCGGGCACGGGCGCGGGCGGCCGGCCGCCGCTCCGGCTCGACCCCGACGTCCTGGCCGGGACCACCGCGTTCGCCGCCGACGCGATGACCGCCACACCCGTCCGCGGCGACTACCTGGACGTGTCCGTTCCGGTCACCGACGTGTCCGGTGTGACCGTCACCAAGCAGATCACGCTGTCCATCGGCCCAGACGGCTATTGCCTGGGTGAAGTGACCTGACCGCAGGTGAGTGGCACGGTGTGCTGGAGCGCGCATTGTCACTCACCTGGGGGGAACGCCTACCCTGGAACAGTCGCTCAGCTCCCAGGAGGCATACCAGTGCAGGTCACCAGCGTCGGACACGCCGGATTCCACATCCAGACCGAGGCAGGCTCGATCCTGTGCGACCCGTGGGTCAACCCCGCGTACTTCGGGTCCTGGTTCCCGTTCCCGGACAACACGCAGCTCGACTGGGACACCCTCGGCAACTGCGACTACCTGTACGTGTCGCACCTGCACAAGGACCACTTCGACCCGGCGAACCTGAGCAAGCACGTCAACAAGGACGCGACCGTGCTGCTCCCCGACTACCCGGTGCCGGACCTCAAGCGGGAACTCGAGGCGCTGGGCTTCCACAAGTTCTTCGAGACCGAGGACTCCGTCAAACACAGGATCAACGCCGCTGGAATCGAGGTCGCTCCGCAGGCTCCGCTCCAGCCGGGCGACCTGGACATCATGATCATCGCGCTGCGCGCACCCGCCGACGGTCCGATCGGCGACTCGGGTCTGGTCGTGTCCGACGGCGAGACGACATGTTTCAACATGAACGACGCGCGGCCCGTCGACATGGACGTCCTGCACGACGAGTTCGGCACGATCGACATCCACCTGCTGCAGTACTCGGGCGCGATCTGGTACCCGATGGTCTACGACATTCCGACCAAGACGAAGGCCAATTTCGGCAAGCAGAAGCGCCAGCGCGGCATGGACCGGTGCCGCAGCTACATCGAGCAGGTCGCGGCCACGTGGGTGGTGCCGTCCGCCGGACCGCCGGTGTTCCTCGACGACGCGCTGCGCTACCTCAACGACGACCGTGGCGACGAGGGCAACATCTTCCCCGACCAGATCACGTTCCTCGAGCAGATGCGGATCCACGGCAACGACGGCGGCATCCTCATGATCCCGGGGTCGACCGCGGACCTGAAGGGCGGCGAGCTGTCGCTGACGCACCCGATCCCGGACGCCGAGGTCGACAAGATCTTCTCCGACAAGGCCGCGTACATCGAGAGCATGGCGCAGCGGATGGCGCCGGTCCTGGCTGCCGAGAAGGCCACGTGGGCGCCCGCCGAGGGGGAGCCGCTGCTCGAGGCGCTGAAGGCCAAGTTCGAGCCGATCATGAAGCAGTCCGACCTGATCTGCGACGGCATCGGTTACCCGGTGGGCCTGGTGATGGGCGACGAGACCGTCGTCCTCGACTTCCCGCAGCGCACCGTCCGCCCGCGCGGCGAGAAGGACGGCAAGTACCGGTACGGCTTCCGGATCGCCCCCGAACTGGTGCGCACGGTGCTCCGCGACGACGAGCCCGACTGGGTGAACACCATCTTCCTGTCCACCCGCTTCGAGGCGTGGCGCGTCGGCGGGTACAACGAGTTCCTCTACACGTTCTTCAAATGCCTCACCGACGAGCGCATCGCATACGCCGACGGCTGGTTCGCCGAGGCCCACGACGACTCCGCGTCGATCGAACTCGGCGGGTACGAGATCCAGCGGCGCTGCCCGCACCTGAAGGCCGATCTGTCGAAGTTCGGCGTCGTCGACGGCACCAACCTCACCTGCAACCTGCACGGCTGGCAGTGGGACCTCGAGTCGGGGCGCTGCAAGACGTCGAAGGGCCACGAACTGCGGTCCACGAAGCTCTGACCCGTCGTACGAACGGGACGCTCGTTCGGTCAGATCGAACGAGCGTCCCGTTCGTGCACGAGCGGCGGCAGCCACCGGCGCACCAGAACCGCCGACAGCAGCACGGGCAGAGCCAGCGCCGCGACGAGCGCGGTGACCGACAGCCACAGCGACCCGACGGCGAAGCCTGCGTAGATCAGCACCGCGGCCACCTCACCGAACAGTCCGGCGACCGAGGTGACGGTGGCGCGCGCGGGGCCCGTGATCGCATCCTGGACGCGCGATTCCGACACGATCATCGCGTTGCCGAGGATGCCGTAGCCGACGCCGAGCGCGAGGAATCCGGGGACACCGCCGAGCAGCGCTCCCCCGCCGAGGAGGATCGCGGCGACGGCGACGGCCCGCCCCATCGTCACGGCACGCATCGACGCCGTACGTCCGGCGAGGGCGGTGCCGACGACCTGACCGCTCACCGTGATCGCGACGAGCAGCGGTACGGACGCCGTCGCCGTGCCACCGTCGCGCGCGAGCAGCCCGAAGTACTCGTCGAACGCCAGAAACGCGATCAGCACCGCCGACAGCAGCACTCCGCGCCGCACCACGGCCTCGCGCGTCACCTCGCCGAGGCCGGCCCGCAGCATCGTGGCGTACCGGGCCGCGAGACCCAGCCGGTCGTCCGCGGCCTCGAGGGTCTCGTCCGCCTCCTCGACCTTCGGTGCCGCGGGCAGCAGCAGGGCGAAGCAGCCGTGGACCACGGTCGCGCCGACGCTGACCCACCCGACCAGCGGGTATCCGCCGAGGACGTAGAGCGGCGCGGCCGTCAGCGTCGCGAGAAGGTTGCACACCATGGCGCCCGAGTTGGCGTAGCCGAGCAACTTCGCGAAATCACCGGCAGCGTCGCGCGCCACCAGTTCGTCGTACAGCAGCGCCTCGAATGTGCCCGACTGGATGGCGCCGCTGATGCCCCACAACACGAATCCTGCCGCGAAACCCGCATACGACGGCACGAGGATCCACACGGTGAACCCGGCCGTGTACAGCACGGATGCGAATACCAGGAGGCCACGTCGGGACACGGTGTCGGCCCACGCGCCGGACGGCACCTCGGCGACGAAGGACACGACCGACCAGATGACGAACAGCGACGAGATCTGACCGACGCTCAATCCGTGGTCTGCGAACAGCAGGTCGTACAGACCGTAGAGCGGGATGAGATCGCGCGTGGAGACATAGCCGACCACGCGGACGGCGAGAGAACGCTGTGAACCGGGTCAAGGCTGGGCGGCGGGATATCTCACGCGCCCAGTCTCGCACTCCGCGCCGGGAGTGTCACCCCATTTCGGCCTAGCCGACGGTCGGCGGCTGATCGACGAGCTGTGCCATGTAGAGCTGGTCGCCCATCTTGTCCATCAGCTCGATCTGCGTCTCCAGGTAGTCGATGTGATCCTCTTCTTCCTTGAGGATCCCCTCGAGCAGTTTCGCCGACGTGGCGTCGCCCTTCTCGCGGCACATCTGGATGCCCGGACGCAGGCGCTCGACGACCTCGACTTCGATGGAGAGGTCGGAGTGGAACTGCTCTCGCAGGTCCTGCCCGATGCGCAGCGGCAGCAGCTTCTGATAGTTCGGAAGCGCTTCGAGGAACAGGATCCGGTCGGTGAGGATCTCGGCGTGCATCATCTCTTCGATGGACTCCGCCCGAGTCTTGTCCGCAAGTTTGGTGAATCCCCAATTGGCTTGCATCTTCGAGTGCAGGAAGTACTGATTGATCGCGGTCAGCTCACTGGTCAACTGTTCGTTGAGAAGAGCAATGATTTCGTCGTCGCCACGCATGACTTCTCCGTTCGCCCCGGTTGAGGCGAACGTACCACTGGCGATACGCCCGTGAGGCGAATCGCGGGATTCAGTTGTGCTGCAGTTTCGTCACGCAGCCGTGCTGCCGACGACCGTCCGCTCGCCCAGAATCTCCTTCAACCGATCGACGCAGGTTCCACATCCCCAGCCGGCGCCGCAACGCTCACCGATCGCATCCGCGCTGTCGGCCCCGGCGGCACAGTGCTCGTGCACTTCGTCTTCCGTCACGGCCTTGCAGATGCACACGAACATGTGGAGCTCCTTACCAACTTGATTAGGTAAGGGTTACATCATTTTCGTGTTCGCGCAAGGGTAGCCTTCCCAAAATTTCGGGGAAACGCATCACGGTTTCAGAACATCCGTCCCGACGAACGGCACGAGCGCCTCGGGCACCCGCACGGTGCCGTCGGACTGCTGGTGGTTCTCCAGGATGGCGACGATCCACCGGGTGGTGGCGAGGGTGCCGTTGAGGGTCGCGGCCGTCTGCGGCTTCCCGTTCTCGTCGCGGTACCGCACCCCGAGGCGACGTGCCTGGAACGTCGTGCAGTTGGACGTCGACGTGAGCTCGCGGTACGCCTGCTGGGTCGGCACCCAGGCCTCGCAGTCGAACTTGCGGGCCGCCGACGACCCCAGGTCGCCGCCGGCCACGTCGATCACGCGGTACGGCACGTCGATGGCGGCGAGCATGTCGCGCTCCCACGCGAGCAGGCGCTGATGCTCGGCGTCGGCGTCCTCGGGCTTGCAGTAGGTGAACATCTCCACCTTGTCGAACTGGTGCACCCGGATGATGCCGCGGGTGTCCTTGCCGTAGCTGCCCGCCTCGCGGCGGAAGCACGTCGACCAGCCGGCGTACCGCTTGGGGCCGTCGGCGAGGTCGAGGATCTCGCCCGAGTGGTACCCGGCCAGCGGGACCTCGGACGTGCCGACGAGGTAGAGGTCGTCGTCGGCGAGGTGGTAGATCTCGTCCGCGTGGGCGCCGAGGAACCCGGTTCCCGCCATGATCTCCGGTCGCACCAGCACCGGCGGGATCATCATCTGGAACCCGTTGGCCATCGCCTTCTGCGCGGCCAGCTGCAGCATTCCCAGCTGCAGCATGGCGCCGAAGCCGGTGAGGAAGTAGAAGCGGGCGCCCGAGACCTTCGCGCCGCGCTCCATGTCGATCAGCCCCAGCGACTCACCCAGCTCGAGGTGGTCCTTGGGTTCGAAGTCGAACGCGGGAATCTCCCCGACCGTCTCGAGGGTGACGAAGTCGTCCTCCCCGCCCGCGGGGGCGCCGTCCTGGACGACGTTGGAGATCGCCCGATGCGCGGCGTCGAGCGCGGCCTGCGCCTCGTGCTGCTCGGCCTCGGCCTGCTTCACCTTGGCCGCGAGTTCCTTGGATCCCTCGAGCAGCGCCGGACGCTCCTCCGGGGACGCCTGACCGACCTTCTTGCCGAACGCCTTCTGCTCGGCGCGCAGGTTGTCGCCGGCGAGAACGGCGGCGCGACGGGACGCGTCGGCCTCGAGCAACGCGTCGACCAGGGCGGGATCTTCGCCACGGGTGCGCTGCGACTCGCGGACGGCGTCGGGGTTCTCGCGGAGGAACTTCAGGTCAATCACGGCTTCAAACCCTACCGGGCGCCGAGGAGCGGCTCACTCCGGTTTCGGTTCCAGCAGGGTCAGAAGGTCCTCACGGCCGAACATCCGGGCGGCGTCGACGGCGGTCGGGTGGCCCGCCGTGGCGTCGGCACCACCGGCGACGAGGGCTCGCACGACGGCGTCCTCCCCCTTGAACAGCGCCCCTGCCAGCGGAGACTGCCCCTTGTCGTTGAGCCGGTCGACGTCGGCCCCGCGGTCGATCAGGACCTGAACGGCCTCGGCGTGACCGTGGTAGGAGGCCAGCATCACCAGCGTGTCGCCGTTCTGGTTGGCCAGGTTCACCGGGACGCCCGCGTCGAGGTACGTGGCGAGGGACACGGCGTCGCCGGATCGTGCCGTGTCGAACACGCGCCCGGCGAGTTCCTGCAGTTCGGGATCCACCGGCTCGGCGGGGCGCTGGGAGTCGTAGCTCATGGTGGTCGAAGGTACGCCGGGTTCGAGCCGATTGCGGGAGTTGTTCTGCTTCCTCGATCGGAACGGGCATTATGGAAATCGATGTCCTCAGATCAGTCGAACGGCGCCGACCCCCAGCCGCAGAATGGCGGGCAACCGGAGAAGGCTCGCCGCAGCATGTCCGCGACCACGACGCGTCGCGCGCTCGCGGCCGTC
Source organism: Rhodococcus sp. NPDC057529 (assembly GCF_042802055.1). NCBI lineage: Bacteria > Bacillati > Actinomycetota > Actinomycetes > Mycobacteriales > Nocardiaceae > Rhodococcus > Rhodococcus sp. NPDC057529. The sequence goes on along the minus strand of NZ_JBHVEY010000007.1, from coordinate 110,485 downwards.
GCGGCAGGCGCCGTGGTGGCGGCCATCGCGACGTTCGCGATCGCCGGCGGTTTCAACCGCAGCGAGAACCTGCCCGCGCACTCGACGGGTGCCGGACCGCAGGCAACGGGTTCGGTGGAGGGTGATGCGTTCTCTTCGGCGACGGCCGGCGACTGCCTCGACTGGACGCCGTCGAACGACCCCCAGGAAGACCGCAAGGACGTCGCGAAGGTCGACTGCGCGGACGAGCACCGGTTCGAGGTGGCGGCGCCGCTGGACCTCAGCGTGTATCCGGGGGCCGAGTTCGGTCCGGGTTCGCGGTACCCGGGTGCGCTGCGGTTCGCCGCGCTGCGGGACGAGCACTGCGTGCCCGCCGTCGACACGTACCTCGGCGCGAAGTTCGATCCGTACGGCAAATTCAGTGTGGGTCTGATGTTCCCCAGCGAGTCCGGTTGGGCGTCGGGAGAACGCACCCTGCGGTGCGGCCTCCAATTCTCCAGCACGGCAGGAACGTTGCTGCCGTTCACCGGGAAGGTGGCCGAGCAGGACCAATCCAACATCTGGGATCCGGGCACGTGCATCGGGATCAATCAGAACGTGCCGACCGATCCCGTCGACTGCGCGCAACCCCATGCCTTCGAAGTGATCTCCGTCGTCGACCTGGCCACCCAGTTCCCGTCGTCGATGCCGTCCGTCGAGGATCAGGACAAGTATCTCGAAGGCGTGTGCACGCAGGCCGCCAACGAATACCTCGGTTCCGCCGACGCGCTGCGGAACAAGACGCTCACGCTGTTCTGGGACAACCTGGAACTCGACAGCTGGCTAGCGGGCAGCAGACGGGTGAACTGCTCGGTGGGTAAGGAGACCGACGCAGGCGGCTTCTCGACCATCACCGGTTCGGCGAAGGGCGAGATCCTCATCAACGGCGCCGCGCCCGTGCCTCCGCCGCCGGTCCCGGAGGGCAGGTCGATGCCGACACCTCTCCCCGGCGCGGCCCCGCCCCCCGGGAACTGATGTGGCGGTGAGCATGACGCCCGGCCGATTCGAGGAATTGGTGGGCGACGCACTCGATCTGATCCCACCCCAGCTCGCGGCCGCGATCGACAACGTCGTCGTCCTGGTCGACGACCGCAACGACGAGGACCCGTATCTGCTGGGCCTGTATCACGGGATCGCGCTGACGGAACGAGACAGTCATTACGGCGGATCGCTGCCCGATACCATTACCGTCTATCGCGACGCCCTCCTCGAAATCTGCAGCTCGGAGGAGGAAGTCGTCCACGAGGTAGCCGTCACCGTGATACACGAGGTTGCGCACTACTTCGGGATAGAAGAAGATCGCTTGCACGAGCTCGGCTGGGGATGAACGGTTTTCCCGGGAAAAGTTTCTCGGGATCGGGGGGAACCGAAGAGCGCGGTGCGGCGTCCAAGTGTGTAGGGACAGCTGCACATGCAGTTCGTTTGCCGGGGGGCAACTGCCTTCCGCCTGCCTAGGTCAAGAAGGAGTTCGACGCACATGCCGGATCTGCACGTCGCACCTGAAGCTCTCGTCGCCGCCGCCGTGGAACTCGACGCGCTCGCCGCGCGGCTCGAGGCGGCCGTCGCCCTCAACTCCGCGGCCATCCGTGTGCTCCCCTCCGGGAGCGAGGAGGTCTCCCTACACGCGGCCGGTTACTTCAACACGGTCGCCAGCACGTTCACCCCCGCTGTCGCGCAGGGCATTCTCGAGATGCGCGAGACCGCGAACACGCTCCGCACCCAGGCCGCGCTGTATGTCGCCGAAGACGTCGCGCTCGGCGCGACCCTCGCTGCGGGCATGTGACGGCCGGCGCCTCGAAACCACCAGGAGATCAGACATGACCATGGGACTGACAGGTGTCATCTGGTTGCCCCGGGGGGCAACCGTCAACTCGACCACCCTCGTCGCGGGCGCGGGACCGGTGCCGCTCAGTGTGGCCAGTGCGGCGTGGACGGCGCTGTCCACCAGCTTCGTCGACGCCAACCTCACGCTGGTCCGCGTGATGGCCGAACTCGCGGCCGGCTGGCAGGGTGTGTCCGCGGTCGCGGCACTCGCGAAGATCACCCCGTTCGCGGTGTGGACGGCCGAATGCGCGGAACTCGCCGCGGACACGGCCGCGAAGGCGGGGCTCGAAGCGGGCGCGTACACCACCGCCGCGCTCATCATGCCGAGCATTCCCGAGATCGTCGCCGTGAAGACCGCGAAGGCCACCGCGTACACGACCGGTGGTGCACTCAACGGCACCGCTGCGGCCGCGGAGGCCGCGGACCGTGCGATGGACATCCGCGCGGGGCTCGTGATGGAGGGCTACGAGGCCGCGTCGAACATCCTCGCGTTGAAGCGCGCGTACCGGCAGCCCCCTCGGATCGTCACCAAGGCCGATTCGAAGGAGGTCGGGAGTTTCGACGAGATTCCGTCCGACGGTGAATTCGACCCGACCCGTGCCGCCGCGGCCGCTGTGATGGCCGCGGGCCAGAACCCGGCCGTGACCACGGCCGCGTCACAGGTCGGCAGCATCGCGGGCACCACCGTCTCCACCGCCACGTCGGCGGCGAGCAACATCGGCGGCGCGGCGTTGTCCGCGGTCACCGGCGGTGGCGCCACCCCGATGACGGGCGGCGCGGGGATGCTGTCGGGTGGCTCGTACGGCGGCGGGTCCGCGTCCACCAGTGCCGCGGCGGCCCGCACCTCCGTCGGCGGTATCGGCGCCGGCGCGGCAGGCGGGGCGACGCTGCCCGAGGGCTGGGGCAAGACGGACGGTGGTCAGGGCGCACGGCCCGGCGCACCGGCAGCCGCACCCGGCGGGGTGATCGGAGACGTTCGCGCCGACGTGAACCCGGCCGCGGCGGCGCGTGGCGGCACCGGCAGCGCACCGATGTCGGTCGGTCGCGGGGCCGGTGCGCCCGGTTCACAGGACGACGACGAGCGGGAGACCCCCGACTACCTGAAGAACTTCGAGCACTTCGCGGACGGGCGCACGGTCATTCCCTCGGTCATCGGCGCGAACCCCGACCACCGGGAGTCCGGACGGTGATCGACCTGGGCACCCGACCGGACGTACCGACCCTGCCGGCGGTGACCCTGAGCCTCGACGAAATGGATTACCTCGTCGACATGCTCGCGCTCGACGTGCTGCCGGTGGTGCTCGACGCCGCCCCGCGGTACGACACGTACGACGCCAGGGACGCCGCGTTCCGCGGCGCCGCCGATACCCTCGCCGCCCGGGACCTGCTCCCGGGCGGCGGGGTCCACCCCGAACTCGCCGACCGACTGCGGGTTCTGGCCCGGCCGCTGTGGGAGATCGCCCTGCGCTGGTACGTCGACGGCAGCATCTCGCGACTGTGTGTCTCCCAGGGCGAGGCACTGTCGGTGCTGGCGCTGCGGGCCGGCGACACGTACGTCGTCCAGGACGCGGGTGCCGACATCTTCGCGCCCGTGATCGGTGCCCTGGGGGTGGTGGAGCCGTTGAGCATCGGCGTCGTCAACGCACCCACGGCCCAGCTCGGCGAGGCCTTCGACCAGGGCGGGGACGGCAAGTCGCTCGCGGCCGCGCTCGCCGCGCTCGGTGTGCCCGCGGTCGACGCGACCGTTCTGGGCAACGCGATGGCCGGTTGCAGCATCTACGCCGAGATCGTCGGAATCGTCTACGGCGACGGGCAATACGATCCGGTGGGCGGGCCCGTGACGGTGTTCGACACAGGAGCCGGGCGGATCGTCGGCACGTCCAGTGTGTCCGCGCACGGGGTGGCGTGGTCGTCGCTCAGCCCCGGCACCCCGCAACGCCTCCGGCAGGCACTGGAATCGCTGGCCGACCGGCTCCGCTGACCTACACCGGTTGCCGCTTCCACCAGGCACCGGTCTCGCGGCGTTCCTTCCAGGTGGTGAATTCGTACCGGTACATGCGCGCCCGCACGTGTTTCGGCGGATTATCCGGGAACGGGTTGTACTGCAACAAGTTCAGGGTGTCCGGATCGTTGCGCAGCAACCGCTCGACGAAACCCCGGAACCACGGTTCGGCGTAGCCGGGCGAGATCGCCGTGAACCAGAGCAACCAGTCCAGCCGCAGGTGATACGGCGCGAACTGGCGCGGCCGCCGGTTGACGTCACCCGGTTTCCCCTTGAAGCCGTACTCCTTCCACTCGGAATGCAGACCGAGATGGGCGTCGGACGTGCCCTCCACGATCACCTCGTACCGCACCCGGGTGATGCTGCCGAACGCGCCGTACGTGTTAACGAAGTGCCACTTGTTGAACGACGCATTCATGCGCTGGCCGTGGGAGATCAGGTTGCGAACGGGCCAGTAGCTCAACACGACGACGAGCGCGGTCACCGCGATCACCGGCACGGCGAACGGGACGGGGGCCGAGTCGCTGCCCGCCGGGATGTCGACGGGCAGCACCGCCTCGTACACGCTGTCGGGGATGACGGACAGACCGAGAACGATGGTCGTCCAGTTCAGCCACGAGAAGTTGCCACTCGCCACCAGCCACAGCTGGGTGACGATCATGATCGTCGCAGCGACGGCGGCGACCGGTTGCGGCGCGAACAGCCCGAACGGCACCACCAGCTGTGCGAAGTGGTTGCCGAGCACCTCGACCCGGTGCAGCGGTTTCGGCAGCCGGTGGAAGTACCAGCTGAACGGCCCGGGCATGGGCTGGGTTTCGTGGTGGTAGTACAGGCAGGTGAGGTTCTTCCAGCATCGGTCGCCGCGCATCTTGATCAGCCCGGCCCCGAATTCGAGCCGGAACAGCAACCACCTCAGCATCAGCAGCACCAGGATCGGCGGCCCGACCGACGCGTTGCCCAGGAAGATCGCCAAGAAACCCGCCTCGAGCAGCAGCGACTCCCAGCCGAAGCTGTACCAGAGCTGGGAGACGTTGACGATCGAGAGATACAGCACCCACAGGGCGAACCACACGAGCATGCACACGGCGAGCGGGACGACCTGCGTCACACCGAGCAGCGCGGCGAGGGACAGTCCGGCGCCCGTCCAGCAGATGCCCTCGAAGAATCGGTCCGAGTAGTGCAGGTGGAAGATGCTCGGCGCACGCGTGAACGGGACGGCACGGAGAAAGTCCGGGATGGGCAGCATCCCGGTGCTGCCGACCAGCGGCCTGAACTGGTTTCTCGCGGCCAGGAACGCGACGAGGTAGATCGCGGCGAGCCCCTCGGTGACGAGCAGCCGACCGAGCGAATAGTTTTCGCCAACGAACCAATCCACCGCCGTCACTCCTCGAGGACGGTTTCCTCCATCGTCGCGCAACCCCTGGGTGCACGCAACGACGTCACCCCATCGGGTCGTCGGCGCCGGGGATCACCCGGTGCTCGAACGGCGGCTCCACGATTCCCCAGCGCACGCACTCCCAGCCGCCGCCCGCGAGCGGGGTCAACTCCACCGACTGGGTGTTGGCCAGGTGGTTGTTGGCGGCGAACAGCCCCGGCACCCCGGCGAGTTGTGCTGCCACGAGCCGGATGGCGGCGCCGTGACTGACCAGCACGACGTCGCCCGAGGCCGCCGGGTCGTCGAGGTACTGCTCGCGCAGGGAGTCCACGACCGGGACGTACCGGTCGAGGATGTCGCTGGCGGATTCCCCGCCGGGAACGCGGGCGTCCAGTTCGCCGGTGTGCCACAGGTGGAACGTCTTCATGAATAGCTTGTGCGACTCCTCGTCGCTGCGGTCCTCGAGTTCACCGGCCTGCGCCTCGTGCAGTCCTTCCCGCACCTGGACGGCGATGCCCGACGCCAGTTCCACGAACCGCGCCGTCTGCCGGGCGCGCAGTGCCTGCGAGGACACGAGTGCGGCCGTCGTCGCGCGTGCGGCGAGGTCGTTTCCGAGCCGCTCCGCCTGGGAGAGCCCTTCGGGTGTCAGCCGTGCGCCGGGCAGCCTCGTGTCGAGTCTGCGCTCGACGTTCGCCTCGGTCTGCCCGTGCCGGACCAGGATCAGCTTGCCGCTCACGTTTCCCTCTCTCCCTGACGGATTCGTTCGATCCAGTCCGCCGCGTCTCCGTCGGACGGCGGGGGCGGGCCGCTCGGGTTGGCGGCGGGCCAGGACCCGAGGAATCGCACGTGCGACTTCCGGTGCAGCGCACGGAACGCCTCGGCGACGAGAGGGTCGTCGATGTGCCCGATGCAGTCGACGAAGAAGCGGTACAGGCCGGGGGTGGTACGCACCGGCCGCGATTCGATGCGGATGAGATCGATTCCGCGCGTCGCGAACTCGGAGAGCACACCGACGAGGGAGCCGGGGGTGTTGTGGGGTTCGAGGACGGCGGAGGTGCGGTCGCCGCCGGTGCGGGCGGGCACCCGGGTGGGCGCGGTGACGAGAACGAATCGGGTGCGGGCGCTCTTCTCGTCGGCGACCCCGTCGGCGAGACTGCGCAGCCCGAGCCGTTCGCCGGCGAGGGCGGTGGACACGGCGGCGTCGGCGAGGCCGTTCGCCACGTCCTCGGCGGCGCCGGCGTTGGAGGATGCCGTCTGGAGCTGGGCGCCGGGGCAGTTCTCCTCCAGCCAGATTCGCACCTGACCCGCCGCCACCGGGTACGCCCGCACGGTACGCACCTGGTCGAGCCGTTCGACGCCCGCCCCGCCGAGGATCGTGAACGCCACGTCGAGTTCGGTCTCGGCGACGATCTGCAGGCGATCGCCCAGCGCGAGCGTGTCGAGGGTGGGCACGACGGCCCCTTCGACGGAGCTCTCGATGGGAACGACGGCACCGTCGACGACGCCGTCCCGCACCATGGCCAGGGTGGCGGGCGGGCTCGTCGCGGGCACCCGCTCGACGGGCCCGTCGAAGGCACCCGCGGCCTCTAGCTGGGCGAGCGCCATCTCCGTGAAGGTTCCCGAGGGTCCGAAATACGCGATCTTTGGCACGCCTACGAGATTACGCACCGAGCCTCGACGGTCCGGCGCATTGACGGTGAATGTTTACCGCAGACCCGCGTCCGCAAGTTCACGGGCGACGAGCACGGGGTCGTCGACCTCGATCCCGAGCAGGACCTCGCGGACGGCCTCCGCGGCCTCCGGGATCAGCGAGGTGAGCCTCGTGAGATCCGGGGTCGTGAGCGCTGCCCGCACGTCGTCGCCGCGGAGTGACGCGACCGTCCCCGACAGCAGCGCGAGCACCTCGGCGGTGTCACGGGCCCGTGCGACGTAGCCGACGTCGGCGTGCGCGAGAACGGCGAGGAAGTCGGCGACCTCGCCGATGGAGTGCCCGCTCGCGAGTCCCGGGATGCGGCCGGCGTCCGCGAGTTGCTGCGCCGTTTCGGCCAGTCCGGAGTCGTCGCTGCCGTCCGCGGTGACGAACACCGCGAGCGGGGACGGCAGCCGCAGCGCGACCGCGTCGCCGAGCTGGCCCGCGGGGCAGTCGAGGTGGAAGCGGACCGCCTCGTAGGAGGCCTGCTCGCGGGTGCGGAGTACGGCCGGGTCGACGTCGAGCCGGACGATGACGCGGCCCGCGTCGGTGCCGACGGCGTCGAGCAGCGCGGACGCCGCGACCACGCGCGGTCCGAGGGCGCCACCGGCGGCCGGGCTCGCGTCCGCGGTCCCGCTGAGCAGATCCGCGAGCAACGACTGCGATCCGCGCGAGCGCGGGACGCCGAGGGAGAGAGGTATGGCCACGGTCCCACCGTATGCCCGCCTCGTGGACCGGAATCTTTTCGGGTCTTGCCCTCGCCGGTTCCGTCACATTAGGTTAGGGTTACCTCAGTATCGCGGAACCCTGAAGGAGGCTCCATGCCCGTCACGACCACCGGTCCGTCCACCGCCGAGCGTGTGCGTAGCTCGTGCGCACGGACCCAGGACGCGGTACTCGCCGTCGAAGGCAGCGCACCGACCGTCACGTCGGTCCACCACCTGCGGTCCAGCGGCGACGTCGTCGTCGCGGTGCCCACCGAGTCGGCGGCCGCCACGCTGTCCTGGCTCGCCGGCGGCGGCGGAATCCCGGCCGTGCTCGAACTGACCGACAACTCACCGCTCGCGCTGCGCGAGCCCGTGCGGTCGCTCGTCTGGCTGCGCGGCACCCTCCACGCGCTGTGCGAGGCACACACCCGCGCCCTCGCCGACGAGGTGGCCTCCGAATACCCGCACCCCGGACTTCTCGACGTCGGGCACGACGCGACGCTGCTGCAACTGCGCCTCGAATCGGCGGTGGTCGCCGATTCGAGTGGCGCCGAACCCGTCGCCCTCGACGATCTGCTCGCCGCCCGGCCCGACCCCTTCTGGGAGATGGAGACCGCCTGGCTCCAGCACCTCGACGAAGACCACCGCGACCTCATCGACATGCTGTCGCGCAAACTTCCACCGCACATGCGGCGCGGACGCGTCCGACCCCTGGGCATCGACCGGTACGGGCTGCGCCTGCGCGTCGAGAACGAGCACGGCGACCGCGACATCTGGATGCCGTTCTCCGCTCCGGTCGACGACACCGTCTCCCTGAGCAGGGCGATCCGGCTGCTGGTGGGATGCCCGTTCGTGAACGGACTCCGCGCGCGCGGCTGACCGGCCTTCCGGTTGCCGCACGCTAGCGTGTGCGGCGTGATCTCGCGCGCAACGCTCACCTCCTGGCTGCAGCCGGCCTCACCCGAACCGGCCGCCCCGGTGGCCACCGGCACCGAGCGCCGGGCCCTGTGGATCGAGATCACGATCGTCCTGCTCGTCACGTTCGGGACGAGCGGGCTGTCGGGACTGCTGTCGCTGACCGAATCGCTGCTGACACCGGGCAACCTGGCCGACCAGGCCGTCGCCCTCAACGTCGCCCGCGCCGAGAACCAGATCATCGACGTCGCCCGGCAACTGCTCGGCGTCGTGAAACTTCTCGCGTGGGGCGCCCTGGGGCTGTATCTCCTGTGGCGCAGCGGCGTCGGCCCGCGCGACGTCGGGCTCGGCCGTTTCCGCTGGCGACCCGACGCGACGCAGGGTGTCGGGCTCGCCGCACTCATCGGTCTGCCCGGGCTCGGCTTCTACCTGCTGGCCCGCGCCGTCGGCGCCAACCTCACCGTCGTCCCCAGCACGATCGGGGACCACTGGTGGCGTCTGCCCGCCCTGATCCTGTGGGCGATCGCGAACTCCGGCGCGGAGGAAGTGCTCGTCGTCGCGTATCTGATCACGCGGCTGCGGCAACTCGGGTGGAGCGAGAATTCTTCGCTGCTCGCGTCGGCGCTGCTGCGGGGGACGTACCACCTCTACCAGGGCTTCGGGGGCGGGCTGGGCAACGTCGCGATGGGTCTGGTGTTCGGCCGGTACTGGCAGAAGACCGGACGGTTGTGGCCTCTCGTGATCGCGCACGCCACCATCGATTCGGTTGCGTTCGTCGGCTACGCCGCCCTGCGGGGGCACGTCGGCTGGATTCCGTAATCCGGCCGGACCAGTAAAGTCGTGCGGGTGACCGGCGACGCCCCCTACCCTCCGCTGCCGCCCCGTCCGCCTCGGCGGACGCAGGGCGGGCAGCAGGTGCCGCCACCCCAGAACCGCCGAGTTCCGCCCCCTGACCAGCGAGTTCTTCCGCCGACGCGGCGGGTACCACCGCAGGGTCCGCCGCAACAGGGGCCTCCTGCGCCCCGCCCGCGACACCCCGCACCCCGCCAGGGTCCGCCGCCGCAGGAGGGCACCCAGGTGATCCGCCGCGACGGCCGGGGCGCCCCGCCGCCGCCCCAGCAGGCGTGGTCGCAGGCCCCGGAACCGCAACTGTCCCGCTCGGCCCCACCGCAGGGTCCGCGCGGCTACGCACCCACCCAGACACCCCAGCCGTACCGCGACGCGCAGCCACCCCCGCCGACGCGGGCGCCCGATCGGCGTCCCCCGCGCACGCCACCACCCCCGCCGCCCGCACCGTCGCGCACCCCGGAGCCGCCGCAGCAGCGCAGGCCCCGGCGGCCACGGCACTGGGGGCGCCGCATCGGCATCCTGTTCCTGGTGCTGATCCTGGCGCTCGCGGGCATGACCTACTACCTCGACAGTTCGCTGAACCGGATCGACGCGCTGGCCGACTACCCCGGCCGGATCGGCGACACCCCCGGCACGAACTGGCTGCTCGTCGGTTCGGACAGCCGCACCGGGCTGACCCCCGAGCAGGAACAGCAGCTGTCGACCGGCGGGAACAGCGGTCCCGACCGCACCGACACCATCATCGTGGTGCACGTCCCCAGCGGCAGCGGCCCGGCGACGATGGTGAGCATTCCGCGCGACTCGTACGTGTCGATCCCCGGCTACGGCGAGGACAAGATCAACGCGTCGTTCGCGTTCGGTGGTCCGCAACTGCTGACCCAGACGGTCGAGGAGGCCTCCGGGCTGCACATCGACCACTACGCGGAGATCGGGTTCGGCGGATTCGCCGGCATCGTCGACGCGATCGGCGGCGTCGACATGTGCCTGGACACCGCCATCGACGACCCGCTCGCGGGGATCAACCTCGCGCCCGGCTGCCAGGAACTGGCGGGTGCGGAGGCGCTCGGCTTCGTCCGCAGCCGCGCGACCGCGCTCGCCGACATCGACCGGATGAACCATCAGCGGATGTTCATGTCGGCACTGATGTCGAAGGCGACCAGCCCCGCGACGTGGCTCAACCCGTTCCGCATCTGGCCGCTCGTCACCGACACCGCGGCATCGTTGCGCGTCGACGAGAGCGACCACATCTGGAATCTCGCCGCACTCGCCTGGGCCGTCCGCGGCGACATGGTCACGACCACCGTCCCCGTCGGCGGTTTCGAGGACGTCGACGGCGCCGGGAACGTGTTGCTCTGGGATCACGACCGGGCGTCGCAGTTCTTCGACGCGCTGGCCGACGACCGTCAGGTTCCGGCCGAACTTGTCACCACCGGTCCGTGACGCTCGGCCGTAAACTGGCACCCATGACGCAACCGGCGCCGAAAGCACCCAGCGAGTTCCATGCCCTCCTGCAGCAGCAGATCCGCAACGAGTTCACCGCATCCCAGCAGTACATCGCGGTGGCCGTGTATTTCGACTCGCACGATCTCCCGCAACTGGCGCGCCGGTTCTATTCGCAGGCCGCCGAGGAGCGCGGCCACGCGATGATGATGATCCAGTACCTGATCGACAACAACCTTCAGGTGAAGGTCCCCGGCATCGACGACGTCGTCACCGATTTCGACTCGGTGCGCGCCCCCGTCGCACTCGCGCTGGAGCGCGAACACGTCGTCACCGAACAGATCACCAAGCTCGCCCGCACGGCCCGCGACAGCGGCGACTACCTCGGCGAGCGGTTCATCCAGTGGTTCCTCGAGGAACAGGTCGAGGAGGTCTCGGACATGCACACGCTCCTCAACATCGTCGAGCGTGCCGGCGACAACCTGTTCGACATCGAGGATTTCGTCGCCCGCGAGATGAGCGGCAACACGCCGGTCCGTCCGGGTGCGCCGAAGAGCGCGGGCGGCGGCGTCTGACCCGCCCGGTCAGCAGCGGGTGGGCGCCGGTTCGCCGCGGAATCGCGCGGCCACGTATTCGTAGGCGTCCGGAAAGCCCACCACTGCCGTCGTCATGTGCTCGGATATCTCGTACGGCACGAACGTCAGCCTGGCGCCGGCCGCGCAGTAGCGGTGCGCGGTCTCCGCGATCGAATCGAACGGCGTCAGCCCGTCGAGGGTGCCGTGCCACAGGTAGAGGGGCGCGGTCGGGACGCCCTCGAAGTACCGCAGGCTGTTCTCGCGCAATACCTGGTGCGCACCCGAACTCGCCATGAGGCTGGTGGACGCGGCCAGCTGTCCGGCGCTGCGGAAGGCGCCGTGGAACAGCAGGAACCGGCGGCATTCGTTCGACATCCACTCGCGCAACCACAACCCGGTCTCGTTCAGCTGCGACGAGATCGGCAGCTGCTCCGGGTATTCGCGTTCCAAACCGATCGCGGCGGCGAACGCGAGCCCGAACCCCGGATGCGGATTGAACCCCAGACCCAGGGCCATCTGCTCGAGGTCCGCGGGAATCCCACCCGCCACCACCGCGTCGAGTTTCAGTTCCGGCGCATACGTCGGGGCCAGCGCCGCCGCCCACGCGCTGGCCATGCCGCCCCCGGAATAGCCGGCCAGCGCCACCGGGCTGTGCGTCAACCCCAGTTCGGCGACCCGTTGCACCGCCCGCACGCTGTCGAGGGTGATCATGCCGCCGAGCTTCGCGGCGCCGTAGGCGCCCGTCGGGCCCAGATGATCGGGCACCGACACCGCCCAGCCGCGCTGCAGACCCAGATACAGGCCGGGCGACTCCTGCAGTTCCAGATTGAACAACGAGCGCGACGGGGCGCATTTGGTGCCCAGCGAATTCACGATCGCCTGATACGACACGAGCGGCGGGTTCGCGACACCACGGGGAAGCAGCACGGTGGTGACGGCCAGGATCGGATGTCCCGTCGAATTCGTCGACCGGAACGCGATCTGCCACCCGTCGGAGTTCGCGTACATCCAGGTGTCGATCCGGCGCTTCCGCACGACGTCGCCGGGGCTCAGGTCCCCGAGGTCGGCGGGGGCCGAATAGAAAGGGTCGGGGTCCGGCCAGGGATACAACGGGTCGGCCTGCACGGGAACCGGAATCGTCGCGCCCAGGAAAAGGGCGCCGAGAATCAACGCTATCCACGTACCGGGTCGTCTCAACATGGGCCTGCCCCTCCGGCCGCGGCGTCAGATCGCTGTGAATTTTATACACGGGCCCGGGCCCGCCGACGCGGATTGCCCGGTTCCCATCCGTGATCCGCCGCCGGCTCAGACAAGGAAATTGTCACCAGAATGGTCCCGAAATTAGGTTGACATTAGTTTGGGAACGCTTGCCAAAATAAGGTTGAACTTGGATGACACGTGCTCTGACCAGCATTATTATCCATTTCATGACTTCCACTGACGCGCACAAGACGAAATTCCACGCTCTGCTTCACGACCAGATTCGCAACGAATTCAACGCGTCACACCAGTACATCGCGACTGCCGTCTATTTCGACAACTCGGACCTGCCGCAGCTGGCCAAGCACTTCTACAAGCAGGCCGTCGAAGAGCGCAACCACGCCATGATGATCGTCCAGTACTTCCTCGACCGCGACATCTCCGTCGAACTGTCGGGTGTCGACGCGGCGAAGGGCCAGTTCGAGAATGCCCGCGAGCCGATCGCACTCGCTCTGACCCAGGAGAAGACGGTCACCGAGCAGATCGTGCAACTGGCGAGCACCGCCCGCGAGGAGGGCGACTACCTCGGCGAGCAGTTCATGCAGTGGTTCCTCAAGGAGCAGGTCGAGGAGGTCGCCAGCATGACGACGCTGCTGACCATCGCCGACCGCGCGGGCAGCAACCTGTTCGACCTCGAGGAGTTCGTCGCACGCGAGATGAGCGGCGTCGCAGACACGTCCGGCGCGCCGCATGCAGCGGGCGGTTCCCTCTAGGCGGCTCCGCCGCCCGTGAGTGGTTGACGAGTCTCTGCACTCGTCAACCACTCACGGGCGCGAAGCGCCTACCGCAGCGTCACCTGCCGGCCGCGCAGGCCGTCGCGGGCGCGTCGCTCCTCGGTGGTGAGGGGCGCGTCGACGGCCAGGGCCTCGGCCAGTCGCTGACCGAGTTCGACGGTGGCGGCGGCCCATTCGTTCGCATGCTTCTCACGGTCCAGGTCGAACACCGGGACCAGCAGACCGTGGGTCCGGAACGACCCGGCGTAGCGCGAACCCTCACCGAGGTGCAGGCCACCGGTCGCGTGCACGCGCGCGAGGGCCAGCATCAGATCGTCCTCGTTCTCGGGGCGCACCCAGCGGATGTGCGCCTTCTCGCCCGCGTCGACCCACCACGCGGCGACGACACCCTCGGCCTCGACCCGCGCGGACGGCATGATCGCCGCATTCGCGTGCTGCACGGTGGTCGCGACCTCGGGTGCCGGCTCCACGCCTTCGGGAATCCACCAGTTGAAATCCTGGTGCACGGTGATGTCGAGCGGGGCGTCCGCGTCGATCACGTCGGCCAGCGCCGGGGTGTCGGATCCCGGGTTGGCGGAGGCCAGCGATTCACCGCCGTCGGCGTCGCGGACCCAGGCGACGGACGCGGCCAGGTCGGCGCCGAGGTCGGCGGAATGCGCCTGGACCTGCACACCGACGAACCCGGTGGCACTGTCCCCCTCGTCGCGGACCAGCGCCGCGACGGCTCCGGGCAGCACGGTCGCCAGGGTCACCGGACGCGACGAATCCTTGACCGGAAGCGGGGCGGTCGCCGACGGGACGAACTCGCGCAGCGCCACCAGATCGCATTCGGCGGCGAGGCCTTCGAACGGCCGGGTCACGGCCGCCGCGGCGCTCTCCCGTTCCGCCTGCCGCTGCGCGAGCTTCTCGGCGCGGGCGCTACCAGGCTTCGGACCACTGTTTCTCTTGCTCTTCTTTGCCACGACGCCAAAACCTACACGCCGACGCCGCTCCGGTCAGGAGGCCAGCCACTTCTTGGTGCGCCCGGGGTGGTTGGTGGCCACCCAGCTGACCCCGAGTTCGCGGCACAGTTCGACGTCGCTGCGGTTGTCGACGGTCCAGCAGTACGTGGCCCGTCCCGCGGCGGCGGCCTTGTCGACGATGTCCGGGTGTTCGTGCAGCGTTTTCACCGACGGGCCGACCGCGGTGGCGCCGACGGTGGTGGCGGCTCCTCCGCCGAGGTACCGGGCGGATTCGCCGAGCAGCACGGTCGGGAGCATCGGCGCCGACCGGCGGATCCGCCACACCGCTCCGGCGGAGAACGACATCACGACGGCGCGGGAGTGGTCGGCGGACGGTGGTGCGGCGATGCCGAAGCGTTGCAGTTCGGCGAGAACCTTGCTTTCGACCAGCCCGCCGAAGCGCACGGGGTGCTTGGTTTCGATGAAGAGTTTCACTGGGCGCGCCGTCCAGTCCAGGGTGAGTGCGATCAGCGCGCTCAGCTCGAGAAGTTCGGCGGGCTCCTCCTCGGTGCCGTAGTTGAACTCCGTCAGTTCGTCGAGCGTCATCTCGCTGACGACGCCGGTGCCGGTGGACGTCCGGTCGACGGTGCGGTCGTGGACGCACACGAGGTGGCCGTCCCGGGTGAGCCGCACGTCGCACTCGAGTCCGTCCGCGCCTTCCTCCAGTGCCAGTTCGTAGGCGGCGAGGGTGTGTTCCGGCATGGCCGCGGATGCGCCTCGGTGGGCCACCACCAGGGGCCCGCGCCGGTCGGGGCTCACGACGCGACGGCTTCCCGGTCGGCGTCACTGGACGTCGTCTCAGTTTTCTCGGCCGACTTCGCGGCGGGCTTGTCCGCATCGGTCTGCGGCAGCGGGTCGGTGGCGATCACCCAGCGGGTGACGGGTTCCTTCGCGCCCTTCAGCGTCCGGCCCTCGAGCCGCCGGAGCACCATCAGCGCGAGGAGGGCGGTCGCGGACGCGACCAGCGCCGTGAACGCGGCCAGCAGGACGCCGTCCGCCATGGCCTGCAGACCCGGCCTGGATCGCCAGAACCAGTTGAAGACGACGAGCACGGCGCCGAAGACCCACAGACTCCACCAGGCGCGGACCAGCAGGACCGCGCGGGGGTCGCGGCGGATCACCTCGAGCAGGAACACTCCCGGCATCACCAGGTTCAGGCCCGGCACCGCGCACCCGACGACGACGTCGGTGGGGGTGCGGGGGTCGGATTTCTTCGCCCGGGCGAACGTGCGGCGACGCATGCGCAGCAGCCAGCACACTCCGGCGATTCCCGACAGCAGCGCGAAGAGCATCCCGCCGGCCTGACCGACGAACACGGCGATGTCGGACACGGCGAGCACGGTGGGGTCGATCAGCCGGGTCCGGTTGCGGAGGAGGACGGCGTACCGGCCCAGTTCGGCGAGCACTCCGAATGCGTACAGCCCCGCGGTAATTGTGAGGAAGCGCGCGGCCTTGCCTGCGAGCAGTTCCGGCCAGTCGCGGCGGGTGGAGGGGGCGTCGACGTGATCGTGGAGTCCCCAGCGGGGGATCTCGGTGTAGTGCGGGGTGGGGCTCGGCGGCGACGGCTCGTCGGCGAGACCGCTGCGTTGCAGCGGAGGTCGCGCGATCCAGCGGAATCCCCGACTCGCGGGCGGCTGGTGGTGATCGGTCCGGACGGGGGCGAGCAGCACACCGTGGCAGCGGGGGCACCACTGCGCCGGGGAGCCGAGGACCGGCCACCGGGCCGCGCACCGCGCGCACACCTGAACGACGACGCTCATGCCCTCCGCACCCACTTCACATTGCCGATTCTGTCACGGCCCGCGAATACGGGCAGCCCACGACCGAATCGTCCTTTTTGGGGAGAATGTGTGAGCTGCACCACCGGAAATGCCGAGTTATCCACAGTTTCCACAGGTTCATACACAGTTATGGACAGTGTGAGTAGTGCTTATACACAGGTCAGAGCGCATGTGAATCCGGGATTGTTGACAGCTTCGGGTGAACGGTCCACAGCGGTGGATGAATTTGACATCGCAGCTCGGTGAACATTCGGACTCGGTGACCGACGGCTCGGCCCGGAATTACCCCTCCAGTTCGGATCGCCCGCGAAGCGACCCGAGAACTCCGGACCGGCCGTCGTCTCCCCCACCTGTGCCGGGCGAAAAGGTCCCGACACTTGATCTGACGCAGCCCGGCGGGGTTTGGTTCCACCCAATCTGTAATCTCGGAAACCGATGACGGAAGACGCCGGATCGCGGTGGCACCTCGGGCCCGCCCGTGTTCTCCGGGTGGCCGCCGCCCTGATCGTGGCGCAACTTCTCGTGCGGACGTGGGTGGCCGCGAACAGCGACTTCTACTGGGACGATCTGATCCTCGCCGGGCGCGGCGGCAGCCTCCCCCTCTTGTCGGGCGACCTCCTGCTCTACGACCACGACGGTCACCTCATGCCGGGGGCCTTCCTGGTGGCGGGTATCGCGACGCGGGTCGCGCCGTATCAGTGGATCCTGCCGATGCTGACGATGGTCGCGCTGCAGGCGGTGGCGTCGTACGCGGTGTTCCGGTTGCTTCGCAAGATCCTCGGCCCGCGGCCCGTGCTGCTGGTTCCGCTGGCGCTGTATCTGTTCTCTCCGCTGACCGTGCCGGCGTTCGCGTGGTGGGCGGCGGCGCTCAACGCGCTGCCCCTGCAGATCGCGCTGGCGTGGGTGGCCGCCGACGCCCTCGAACTGTGCCTGACCGGACGGCGGCGGTACGCGGTGTCCGGCACGCTCGTGCTGATCGCGTCGCTGCTGTTCTTCGAGAAGTCCGTCGTCGTCCCGTTCGCCGCGTTCGCGACCGTCGCGCTGCTCGCGCACGTCGGCGAGCGGGAGCGGCCGGTGCGGTCGACGCTGCGGCGGGGCGCGGCCCTGTGGATCCCGTCGGCGGCGGTGCTCGCGGTGTGGGCCGGGTTCTACTTCTCCACCGTCGCGTCGCAGTGGGAGTGGGCGGGGGCGTCGCGCGCGGTGGAGTTGCTCCATCACGGCACGTCGCTCGGTCTGCTGCCCACGTTCGTGGGTGGGCCGTGGACGTGGGAGCGGTGGATTCCGAGTCCCCCGTGGGCGTCCCCGTCGACGTCGCTGGAGGTGATCGGCTGGATCGCCCTCGTCGTGGCGGTCGTCGTGACGGTCCGGCTGAAACGCCGGATCGGCTGGGTGTGGCTGCTCACCGCCGCGTACTTCCTGCTGTCGGTGACGGCGATGGTCGTCACCCGGTGGGGCGCCGACACCACGTACGAACTCGCGCAGACCCTGCGCTACTTCACCGACACCGCGGTGATCCTCGCGATCGCCGTCGCCGTGATCGCCCGGGCACCCCGGCGCCGAGCCGAACCGGTCCGGCTGCGGCCTCTGGTGGTGGCCGGTACCGTCGTCGCGTTCGTCGCGAGCAGCCTGTGGTCGACGTACACGTTCACCCGCAGTTGGGAGGAGAACCCGACCACCGACTACCTCGCGACCGCGCGGGCGTCGCTCGCCGACCGGGACGACGCGCCGATCCTCCAGCAGCCCACGTCCATCTGGGTGCTGTTGCCGGTGGCGTACCCGAACAACCTGGTGAGCCGCGTCTTCGCCCCGCTCCGCGACCGGCCCGCGTTCTCCGACAGCACCCCGGACCTCCGGATGATCGACGACGCCGGGTCCGTGGTCGACGCCCAGGTGACGTGGGTGCGTGCGATCGAGCCGGGACCCGTCCCGGACTGCGGGCACCTGGTGGACCGGCGCAGTTTCGAACCGCTTCCCCTCGACGGGCCGCTGACCGGCTGGGAGTGGACGGCGCAGCTCAACTACCTCGCGACGGCGGACGGCGAGATCGCTGTCGCGATGGAGGACGGCAGCCCGGTGCGGGTGCCGGTGCACCGCGGCCCGAATTCGGTGTTCGTGCGGCTCACCGGTGGCGGTCAGAGCCTGCGGGTGAGCACCCTGACCCCGGACCTGTCCGTGTGCATCGGGGTGGGCCCGGTCGGGGTGGTCGTGCCGAAGTAGTTACCGCCCGTACCGCGACCAGGCGACGCGGGTGTTCGCCGCACCGACGATCGCGGCGGCCACGTCGTCCCAGCTCGCGGCGGGGAGCCCGAGTTTCGCGAACAGGGAGCGGCGCGGCCCGGTCATCTCGATCGTGGCGTCGGGGAACCGCTTCTCCACCACCTCGCGCAGTGTGCCGATCCCGTCGACGATGCCGAGTTCGACGGCTCGGCGCCCCAGCCAGACGTCGCCGTCGAACAGTTCCGCCTCGGCCGCTTTCAGCTTGTCCCCGCGGCGGCCGACCACCCAGTCGCGGAACTCGTCGTGGATGCCTTCCTGGATCTGTTCGAGCCACTGCACGTCCTCGGACTTCTCCGCGAAGAACGGGTCGAGGCGGGCCTTCGCCTCGCCCGCCGAATGCAGCCGTCGTTCGATGCCCAGGCGGTCGATCAGTTCGGAGAACCCGAAGCCCGCGGAGATGACGCCGACGGAGCCGACCACCGACGTGGCGGTCGCGTAGATCTCGTCGGCCGCGCAGGCCAGCCAGTAGCCGCCGGACGCGACGACGTCCTCACAGAACGCGAGCACCGGCAGTTCGTGTTCGGTGGCGAGCTGACGGATACGGGCGGCGATGTATTCGCTCTGCGTGGGAGACCCGCCGGGACTGTTGATCAGCAGTGCCACCGCTTTCGCGCCGTGCGTGGTGAACGCGCGCCGCAACGGTTCCTCCACGGATTCCGCGCTCAGCACGCGGCCGAAACCCGCTCCGCCGGACGCGATCATCCCCTGCAGCCGCACCACCGGGACCACCCCGGCGCCGGAGCCGCCGAACGCGTCGGGCAGCTTGTCGGCCAGCGGTTTCGGCAGGTTCAGTGGGATCTTCGCCATGAAATCAGCGTACCGATCATGGATCGGGCAGAGTGGTTCACATGGAGTTGCGAATCTTTACCGAACCCCAGCAGGGTGCCACCTACGACGAACTTCTGGCGGTGGCGCAGGCCGCCGAACGTTTCGGGTACGGCGCGTTCTTCCGCTCGGACCACTACCTCGCGATGAACACCGAGGGCCTGCCCGGGCCGACGGATGCGTGGATCTCGCTGGCGGGCATCGCCCGAGAGACGTCCACGATCCGCCTCGGCACCCTCGTCACGTCTGCGACGTTCCGGTACCCGGGGCCGCTGGCGATCTCGGTGGCGCAGGTGGATCAGATGAGCGGCGGTCGCGTCGACCTCGGCATCGGCGCAGGCTGGTACGAGGAGGAGCACCGGGCGTACGGCATCCCGTTCCCGCCGCTGAAGGAGCGGTTCGAGCGGCTCGAGGAGTCCCTCGCCGTGATCACCGGACTGTGGCGCACTCCGCTCGGGGAGACGTTCTCCTACGACGGGACACACTTGACGGTCAAGAATTCGCCGGCACTCCCGAAGCCGCGGCAGCCGCAGGGTCCGCCCGTCCTGATCGGCGGCACCGGCAAGAAGAAGACCCCCGCACTGGCCGCGAAGTACGCGAACGAATTCAACGTCCCGTTCCAGTCGATCGACGACACTCGGGACGTGTTCGAACGGGTCCGGCTCGCGTGCAAGACGATCGACCGCGACCCCGCGGAACTGGTGTACTCCAACGCGCTCGTCCTGTGCTGCGGGCGAACGGAGGAGGAGATCGCCAAGCGCGCCCTCAACATCGGACGCGAGGTGAGCGAACTGCGGGAGAACGGACTCGCCGGGTCGCCCGCCGAACTCGTCGACAAGATCGGCCGCTACGCGGAGGCCGGGTCGCAGCGGATCTACCTGCAGACACTCGACCTCGGCGACCTCGACCACCTGGAATTGGTCGCCAGTGAGGTCGTCCCACAACTGAGCTAGGCGGAGGCGGAACCGTCCGTCACATCGTCCGTTCGAGACCGGCAGGTTCGTTCGACGGGCTCAGCACCGTTCCGTTCCCTCTCCGGCGGTGGAATGCTCGAGGTACGTCCGGACCGGCCGTGCGTCGACTCCACGAGGAGATGAACAGGTGCGATGAAGTACGTGATTACGTGGACGGTGCGTGAGGGCGGTTCCGCCGCCGAGAACGAGGAGGCAGCGCGACGGAGCCTCGAAGTGTTCGCGAGATGGACGCCGGCCGAGGGCGCGAACTTCCATCAGTTCCTCGGCCGCCTGGACGGCACCGGGGGATTCGCGTTCGTCGAAGCGGACGACCCGAACGACATCCTGGACGGTCCGACGAAGTTCGGGCCCTTCTTCGAGTTCCACGTCTACCCGGTCGCCGACATCGCCGTCACCACGCAGGCCGCGCAGCACGCGGTCGAGTTCCGGGGTGCGATCAGCTGATCCCGGCTCAGTGCCGGGTGGTCGAATCCTGATCCCGGCTCAGTGCCGGGTAGTCGAATCCAGGAACTGTCGGAGGTCGCGGTCCCACTGCGCGTCGCGGGCGCGGTTCAGGGAGGCGCGGCAGATGAGGAAACCGGACAGCGCGATCATCATCACCGCGAACCAGGTGAACAGTCCGGCGATCACGCCGGCCACGCGGGCGGCGGACGACGACATCGGTTCGGTGGTGAGGTTGCCGTCGGCGTTGACCCAGATGTCCTGTTTGGTTCCCGAGGGGGTGGCGGGGTCGACGGTGATGTCGGCGTGCCGGGTTTCGTCACCCCAGGTCCACTTGGCGGGGGCGGTGTCGACGCCAGACGGTGCGACGTCGGAGGTGACGGACACTCCGGTGGAGTCGGCGAGCGTGGTGGCGGTGACGGTGCGGTAGTCCGCGACCTGCTTCTCCGCCAGCGTCAGCTGACTGTCGATGGTCCGGGCGCCCACGAGGATGGCGAGGGGCAGCATCGCGAAGGCGAGCACCACGACAGCGAGGGTGAGCATGTTCTCGATCCGGTCCGAGCGCCGGAGAAGCGGGTTGTGCCGCTGACGAGCCGACCGCTTGCGCAGCCCTCGTGGTTGAGAGTTGTTCCACATTCCGGATCCGGTCCTCTCGCCGACAATTCCCTACCATCCAGGGTCGTACGCAAGGCAAACAAGATCAAGTCGATCCGGTGTGTTATTGGGCACTGTGCCGTATTACACTCATCCGCTTCCCGCCATCGCGCGATGCTCCTTGGGGCTCATTCCGCGCACGCGTTTGAACGCCGCACTCAGCGCGAATGCACTCCCGTACCCCACCCGCTGCGCCACCGACGCGACCGTGGCATCGGGTTCGCGGAGCAGATCCGCGGCGAGTGACAGCCGCCAGCCTGCGAGGAAGGTCATAGGCGGTTCGCCGACGAGGTCCGTGAACCGGCGTGCGAGGGCCGCCCGCGACAGTCCGGTTTCCGCGGCGAGCGACTCCACCGTCCATTGGTGTGAGGGGTTGTTCTGCAGGATGCGCATCGCCTTGCCGACCACCGGGTCGCCCTGCGCCCGCACCCAGGACGGCGCTTCGGCCGCCGGCGTCGCGAACCAGGCGCGCAGCACGGCGATCAGCAGCAGGTCGAGGAGACGGTCGAGGACCGCTTCCTGGCCGGGCTCGTCGCGCACCACTTCGTCGTGCATGAGCGTGACGAGCCGGGAGTCCCAGTCGGCGCGGCGCTGCACGACGAGTCCGGGGAGCGCGGACAGCAGACGCCGGCTGATCTCGCCGGGGGTCTGATAGGTGCCCGTCAGCATGACGGTGCGGCCGTTCGCACTGTTGCCCCAGGTGCGCACCCCGAGGTGCATCGCCTCGGCGAGCGGTTCGCCGCGGAGGGTCGTGCAACTCTGGTCGGGGTTGATGATCACGTGCGGCGGGGTGTCCGGGTGGTCGGCGACGACGTACCGCTCGGGTCCGCGAATGATCGCGACGTCGCCCTCGGTGAGCTGCACCGGTTCGCCGGTGTGCGGGAGAATCCAGGCTTCGCCGCGGCCCATCGCGACAAGGCTGAGCGGCGCGTGGTCGTCGATCTGCAGCGACCACGGCGGCTCCATGATCGACCGGAGCACGAACGCTCCGGCGGCG
Source organism: Rhodococcus sp. NPDC057529 (assembly GCF_042802055.1). Lineage (NCBI taxonomy): Bacteria > Bacillati > Actinomycetota > Actinomycetes > Mycobacteriales > Nocardiaceae > Rhodococcus > Rhodococcus sp. NPDC057529. The sequence continues at coordinate 88,146 of NZ_JBHVEY010000007.1, read as the reverse complement.
CGGGGACCACTGATGAGACCGGCGAGGGGATCCACACGATCAGCGTAGACGCTCGCGTATGGAACAGCGCTTTTCAACCATGGAAAGTCTCGACGCCGCCGTCTTGACTGGAGACATGACAACCACTCCGTACTCGCTCGTCCTCACCGTCACCGGCAAGGTCGGCAGCCGCGTCCTCGCCCGGCTCACTGCCGCAGGCGCGCCCCGCGACTTCGCCGAGTACGTCCGCGCCGCGGCAGCGGCCGAGGTCTGGAGGATGTGATCATGGAGCGCTATCTGACGATCGTCACGGCGGTCGGCGCCGGCGTGGTGGGCGGCGTGATGTTCGCGTTCTCCACGTTCATCATGACCGGGCTCGGTCGCCTGGATCCGGCGCAGGGCATCTCGGCGATGCAGGCGATCAACCGCGAGGCGCCGAACTTCTGGTTCATGACGGCGCTGTTCGGTACCGCACTGACGTCGATCGCGCTCGCGATCGTCAGCGTGGTGCGGCACGACGGTTCGGCCGTGTACGCGGTGATCGCGTGCGCGCTGTATCTCGTGGGGATCGCCGCGACCATCGTCTACCACGTGCCGCACAACAACGCGCTGGACGCGATCGATCCCGCCGCGGCGGGCTCGGCGGACTTCTGGCGCGACTACGTGTCGGGCTGGACCGGGTGGAACCACGTGCGCACAATCAGCGCCATCGCGGCGTCCGCAGTGCTCACGTGGTCCGCGACCCGTGGTCGATAGTCCGGCGCCTACGAGGGCGGCAGGATGTCGGTCTGCGCCGGGACCTCGTCCTGCTTCAACAGGCCGACCGGGCAGCTGACGCCGGTCGCGTGCACGGGGCAGTATCCGCCGGGGTTCTTCGCGAGGTACTGCTGGTGGTAGTCCTCGGCGTAGTAGAACTGCGTGAGCGGCGCGATCTCCGTTGTGATCGCGCCGTACCCGGCGTCGGCGAGCCGCTTCTCGAAGGCCTCACCGGTGGCCTCGGCGATCTCCACCTGCTGTTCGTCGATGGTGTAGATGGCCGAACGGTACTGCGTTCCCTGATCATTGCCCTGCCGCATGCCCTGCGTGGGATCGTGGTTCTCCCAGAACTCCTTGAGGATCTCGGCGTAGGAGATCACCTTCGGATCGAAGACCACGAGCACCACCTCGGTGTGCCCGGTGCGTCCCGAGCAGGTCTCCTCGTACGTGGGGTTCGGCGTGTAACCGCCGGCGTACCCCACCGCGGTGGTGTAGACGCCGTCGAGTTGCCAGAACTCCTTCTCGGCGCCCCAGAAACATCCCATTCCCACCACCGCGGTCTGCAAGCCCTCGGGGAACGGGGGTTTCAGGGGGTGACCGTTGACGAAGTGCGTCGCCGGAACCGGGATCGGCTGACTACGTCCGGGGAGGGCGTCCTCGGCGGTGACCATCACGGACTTAGCGGCTGCTCGACCCAGAAGCTCGTCGTACCAAGACATGATTCGATGCTACGCGCGGTGCCGGAGTGGTCTCACCGGCGAGCGCCGACTGCATGCGCATCCGTTCGGCGCGGGCGGTGACCCAGCCCGTCGCGGGCACCTCCACCCACCGGTAGAGCGCCTCCGACACCAGCGCCGTCACCACCAGAAACGCGATGACGGCCCCGGTCTCGCCGAACGAACCGACCGTGTGCTCGTACACCCGGTAGAGGATCAGGGTGTGGACGAGGTAGATCGCGTAACTGCGGGTCGCGGTCCACCGCACGACGGCCCAGTGCGCCGCGGGTCCGTCGTACCGGCCCACCAGCACGACGCACGCGGTGACGACGGCGAACGTCCAGAGGTAGTGATCGCCCGCCCAGTACACGCGGAAGTCGGTGGCGAGGCGGATCACCTCGACCTGCGCCAGCCCGGCGACGACGATCCACCGGCAGTCCGCGAGCCGCGCCCAGCCGAGGTAGATGATCTGCCCGAGGAACACGGCGGGCAGCGTCGCGGCGATCTTCGACAGCATCGGGACCGTGTAGGGCTGCGGCGCGTACAGGTTGTAGAGCAGGATCAGGGCGCAGATCGAGGCGCCGGCCATCGGCATCGCGATGGGCAGGGTGCGGAGCACGGGTCGCGCGGCGACGCAGGCGAAGTAGAACAGGATCTGCACGGCGAGGGTCCACGTGACCCCGAGCACCGCGACCTCCGGTTTGAGGAAGAAGCCGCCGAGCACGAAACTCAGCGCGGCATCGACGTTCGACACACCGTCCTGGCCGCTGAACATGCCGTTGATACCCAGACGGACCAGCACGATCGCGGCGAGGACGGCCACCCAGAATGCGGGCAGGATGCGGCCGAGCCGATTGAACAGGAAGTGCCCGGGTTCGTGGCGAATCGCCGAACGGGTGATCAGCAATCCTGTCAGCATCATGAAGACGGCGACCCCGAGAAACGACAGATGCTGGTTGAGTCCGCCCCGCTCGACGAAGATCTGATAGACGACGTCGATGAACCACCATCCGGTTCCGAGGTCGTCGATCAGATAGAACGAGATGTGCGAGTAGATCACGGCCAGAACAGCGAAAAAGCGGAGCAGATTCGCGCCCGTGAGCTCCACACGCGGCGCGGCCGCATGCGAATCTGCAACGGGTGTCAGCGAAGGCATCGCGTCAGCTTAAGGTTCCGTTCACCGCTCGGACGAATTCTCACGACATTCAGTGTCGCCGCGCCAGCCTTTTTTCGGGTGCCCGAACTTTCCGTTCCGGGAATCGCTCCGTGACCCCAACTGTTGCGCAGGGTGTACCAATGAGATTGGGTATATACCCGAGAACGATTCGCCAAAGGCGGGTGTCAGGCGCGTGCCCACGTGTCGTCGACACCCGGAACACAGCAGGGCTCACAGCCCGTTGATGAAGGGACCCTCGTGTCTGTTTACACGCTGCCGGAACTCCCGTACGACTATGCAGCTCTCGAGCCGCACATCTCCGGCAAGATCATGGAACTGCACCACGACAAGCATCACGCCGCGTACGTGACCGGTGCCAACACGGCGCTCGACAAGCTGGCCGAGCTCCGCGAGTCGGACACCCTGCCCGCCGTGGTCAACCTGCACGAGAAGAACCTCGCCTTCCACCTGGGCGGCCACACGAACCACACCGTCTTCTGGAACAACCTCTCCCCGGACGGCGGCGACAAGCCGACCGGTGAGCTCGCGGCCGCGATCGACGACCAGTTCGGCGGCTTCGACGCATTCCGCAACCACTTCTCGGCCAACGCCAACGCCATCCAGGGCTCCGGCTGGTCCATTCTGGCCTGGGATTCCATCGGCCAGCGCCTGCTCATCGTCCAGCTGTACGACCAGCAGGGCAACATCCCGATCGGCCTCACGCCGCTGCTGCTCCTCGACATGTGGGAGCACGCCTTCTACCTCGACTACCAGAACGTCAAGGGCGACTACGTCAAGGCATTCTGGAACATCGTGAACTGGGCGGACGTCGCCGCTCGCTTCGAGAAGGCACGCACCCAGACCGCGGGCCTGATCGTCTAGTTCTCGCTTGTCACGGCCACGGGCGCCCGGAAACACCGTCTTCGGTGGTTCCGGGCGCCCGTGCTCGTTTCGGCTGCGAAATCCCGTCCGAGCAGGCCGAGCGTCCAATAGGCTTTTCGAGTGACCGAGTTCAGCACCCCCGCCAGGGACGACACCGTCGTCCACGCCTTCCGCGACGACGCGCTCGGCGACCTCGACGCCACCGCCCTCGCGGCCCGGATCGCCACCGGGGAGGTGTCGGTCCGTGAGGTGACGGAGGCGGCGATCGCGCGCGCCGAGTCGGTCGGACCGGCGCTGAACGCCCTGGCGTTCGCCGACTTCGACCGAGCGCTGGCGGAGGCGGACCGCCCGCACGAGGGCGTGTTCGCGGGAGTGCCCACCGTCGTCAAGGACAACGTCGACGTCGCGGGCCTGCCCACCCAGCACGGCAGCGTCGCGTTCGCGGCGAAACCCGCCCGGGTGGACAGCGACTTCGTCGCGCAGTACCTGTCCACCGGCGTGCTCTCGCTGGGCAAGAGCAGGCTGCCCGAGTTCGGGTTCAGTGCGTCCACCGAGTTCATGGACGCCGAGGCCGTACACAATCCGTGGAATCCCGCGTTCTCGCCGGGTGCGTCCTCGGGTGGTTCGGCGGCGCTCGTCGCGTCGGGGGTGGTGCCCATTGCGCACGCCAACGACGGTGGCGGATCCATCCGCATCCCCGCCGCCGCCTGTGGGCTCGTCGGCCTGAAACCGTCCCGCGGGCGGACGGTCCCCGACGCCATGGACAAGACCCTGCCGATCCGGATCATCGCGCAGGGCGCCGTCACCCGGTCGGTGCGGGACACGGCGCGGTGGATGGCGGCCGCCGAACGCTACTACCGCAATCCCGCGCTGCCGCCCATCCGGTTGGTCGAGGGGCCGAGCAGCACCCGACTGAAGGTCGGGGTGGTGGTCGATTCGGTCACCGCGTCCCGCACCGACGACGAGACCCGCAAATCGGTCCACGCGACCGCCGATCTTCTCGCGGATCTCGGCCACCACGTCGAGGAGTGCGCGATGCCGGTGGGCACCTCGTTCGTCGAGGACTTCTGCATCTACTGGGGGTTCCTGTCGTTCGTCATCTCCAGCAACGGCAAACGGATGCTCGGACCGGACTTCGACCGCGACGCGACGGACAACCTGACGCGCGGACTCGCCGCGATGTACCGCAAGAACATCGCGAAGACGCCGCGGGTGCTGTACCGGCTGCGGCGCACGTACCGCGAGTACGCGCAGATCTTCCAGAAGTACGACGTGATCCTGTCCCCCACCCTGGCCCACACCACTCCGGAACTCGGATACCTCTCGCCGGCACAGGGTTTCGAGGAACTGTTCGACAAGCTGATCGCCTACACGGCGTTCACACCGCTGAACAACGCGTCGGGCGGGCCCGCCATCTCGCTGCCGATGCACGAGACGTCCCGCGGTCTTCCGCTGGCGTCGCACTTCTCGGCCGACCACGGCGACGAGCGGACCCTGCTCGAGTTGGCGTTCGAACTCGAGCAGGCGACTCCGTGGCGTCGGATCCAGGACGCCGGCTGACGATCAGGCCCTGCGGCGCAGGCCCATCCACACGACGGCGCCGGCGAGCAGCACGGTGGTGATGCCGAAGCCGACGGCGAGGTGCTCGGCGGTGAGGATCGGCGAGGGCCCGGACATCGTGCGTGTCACCGCGACCGGTTCGGCGAGCACCGTCGCCAACTGGTTCTGCTGGGCCGCCGTGCGCACCGGCATCGCCGCGACCCCATTGTTGAGGTCCGTGGACAGCTGCCCGGACAGCGTCTTCAGCTTCGCGAACCCGTCGACGATCTGCGAGGTGGCGCCGTCGAGCATCTCCGGCGCCTGATCGGCGATCGGGACGATGCCGTCGTTCAACTGCCGCGCACCGCTGCTCAGCTGATTGCTGGCGTCGGTGAGCTGCCCCATCGCGACGCGGACGAGTTCGCCGAGGTCGGTGTCCGGGCCCACCTGTCCGCCCAGCAGACCCGGCACCGAACCGAGCTGGGAGGACAGCAGGTCGAGATCGGCACCGACCTGCCGGAGCGACGGGACCACGTCCGGTGCAACGGGAGTGCCGTCGAGGACGCGGATCGCGTCGTCGATCCTGGTGCGCATCCGGGTGGCGCTGTCGTTCGCCTCGCCCAGGGTCAGTCCCAGCGCACTGAGCCGGTCCGCGAGGCCGTTGGCCGTTCCCGACGTCTCACCGACCACGCCCGCCACCCGGTCGGCCACCTCCAGCAGTTGCACCGAACCGGCTCGCGCTGTCTCGAGATACGGGAGCAGGGTGTCGGCGCCCTCGGTGAGCTGTTGCGCTGCATCGTCCGCCGCGGCGGTCCCGGCCGCGAGGAACCCGGCCGTCATTCCCGCCTGCTGGAACCGCGTCCGCGACGAGGACATGTCCGCCAGCAGATCGGTGATGCCGTCCGCACCGATCTGGGACGACACCACCCCGGACAGTTCCTCGGATGCCGCGGAGTCGGAGCCCGCGACGTCGACGTCGAGGGTCGCCTGCCGCGGCTTCGCGCCCCACACCGAGGAGACGGCCTCACTGAAGTCCTCGGGCACGGTCACCGTGGCGAACCAGTCGCCGCCCGCCGCCGCGCCCGCGTCGACCACCTGCCAGTCGAACGCCTCGTTCGCCTCGAGCTTCTCGATCAGGGTGTCGCTCGCCCGCACCGGTTTTCCGTCCACGGTCGCGCCGGCGTCGGTGTTGACGATCGCGACGGTCCGGCTGTCGGCCGGGCCGTCGCCGAGGAACACGTATCCGAGCCCGCCCGCGGATGCCAGGACCAGACCGGCCATGGCGGCCGCGGCGACCCGCCGCAGTGTGAGGACCTTGCGCGTCGACTCGGTTCGGGCGTGATTCGCGGAATTCCGTGTGCGCTCAGAGGTCATTCCGGTGAGGGTAGGCGGCTTTCGTAGCGGCAGATTGTGACGATTCTGAGGATTCTCTGAGACGTCGGGGTGCACCGGACGCAGTTAGCACTCCCATGCTCTTGTGTGCCAGGCATTGTCGGGCGCATCCTTCAAGTACCCAACGAGGTGTGCAGAACGAATCATGTTCGAAGCGTGTCATCACACCGAGGAGGCAGAGATGAACAGGGACGGCTACATCGGCATCTCGCCCTTCCAGGCCGCGGGTACCTTGCGGGGATTCGTCATTTCGGGGCGCTGGCCCGACACCACCAAGGAATGGGCGCAGCTTCTGGCGCTCGCCGTGCGGGTGGCGTGCGTTCCGGGGCTGCTCCACACCACCACGGTCTTCGGCGCGCACGAGGATCTGCCCGAGGAACCCGAACCCGAGACGGTCGGTCTCGTGGTGGCGGAGGGCACCGTCCTCGGGGAGTTCGCGCTCGCCCCCGGCCGCTTCGCGGATCATCAGCCGCCGGCGCTGATGATGCTGCACCCGCCGTCGGAGACCACCCCGTCGCTCCCCGAATGCGCGGGCGCCGCCTCGGGTTGCGTCCTGCTGCCGGGCCTGCCCCATCTCGGGCTCGAACACCGGGCGGCGTGGGTGGAGGCGGAGGCGGACGGGACGGTGACGTCCATGGTCAGCCGGGTCGGCATCGACCCGATCAGCGATCCCGACACCGCCGTTTTGGCCATGCTGCTGGCCTCGTGAGGGCACCCGAAGTTTGAGCCCCCGGGAGCCCAAACTTCTTGTCGCTTTTGCCTTTTCGTTCGACCCTCGCTAACGTGGATCACAACGAAGGGGAGTAGCCCCCAATCGCCTGTGTCGACATACTGGCGCGGCAATCTCGCACTGCGAGGTTCCGGGCCCGGCCTGGCGGACCGGTTTCCACACCGGTGGGCGAGACCTTCGGCCGACAGACGCATCGCCGCGTCTGCCAGGCCGGAGGAATCCATTTCATCCTCCGACCCACTACCGGAGGAGGATGTGCCGTGCTGACCGCCGCGCTGCTGAGTTTCGGCGTGATCTTCGTCGCCGAACTGGGAGACAAGTCCCAGCTGATGGCGATGACGTTCGCCCTGCGCTACCGCTGGTGGGTCGTCATCGCCGGCATCACCGTCGCGACCACCGTGGTCCACCTGGTGTCCGTGGCCGTCGGGCACTACCTCGGCGTCGCGCTGCCGACCGCGGCGATCAGCGTCGTCGGCGGTATCGCGTTCCTGATCTTCGGCGCGTGGACGCTGCGCGGCGACAACCTCAGCGAAGACGAGCAACTCAAGGCGGGCCGCGCCACCCGCTCCGCGTTCCTGGCCGTCACGTCCGCGTTCTTCCTCGCCGAACTCGGCGACAAGACCATGCTCGCCACCATCACCCTCGCCACCGACCACGACACGGTCGGCGTGTGGATCGGCTCGACCGTCGGCATGGTGGCGGCCGACGCCCTCGCCATCGTCGTCGGCGCCGTCCTGGGCAAGCATCTGCCCGAGAGCGTCATCCGAGTCGGCGCGGCCGTGCTGTTCTTCGCGTTCGGTGCCTGGCTGCTGCTCGAGGGCCTGTTCCCCGGCAACATCGCCGGTCCGATCGCCGGGGGCGCCGTCGTCGTTCTGGCGCTGGCCGGTGCGGCCGGACGCACCGCGTGGTCGCGGCGCCGTCGCGCTGCCGCGGCAGAGCCGGAACAGATGCAGCACCAGGACTGAACCCGGTCGACAAAGACGCGCCCCGGGGCAATACTCGGAGTCCTTGGAGTACCTCGCAGTTCTCACGGACGAGAGGGCGTGTGTGAACCATCCCGTAGCGAGCGGCAAGCCTGCGATTCTCACCGTCGACGACGACCCCGGGGTGTCGCGCGCCGTCGCCCGCGATCTGCGGCGCCGATACGGTGAGAAATACCGGATCATCCGCGCCGAATCCGGCGAATCCGCGCTCGACGCGATGAAGCAGATGAAGCTGCGCGGCGATCCCGTCGCGGCCATCCTCGCGGACTACCGCATGCCGGCGATGAGCGGGATCGAGTTCCTCGAGAAGGCCATGGACCTGTACCCGGTCGCGCGCCGGGTGCTGCTCACCGCGTACGCCGACACGAACGCGGCCATCGAGGCGATCAACGTCATCGACCTCGACCATTACCTGCTCAAACCGTGGGATCCGCCCGAAGAGAAGCTGTACCCGGTGGTCGACGCCCTGCTCGAGGCGTGGGCGTCGTCCGATCACCACCCCGCCGAGGAGACGAAGGTCGTGGGGCATCGCTGGGCGCCGCGGTCTTCGGAGGTGCGCGAGTTCCTGGCCCGCAACCAGCTGTCGTACCGCTGGTACATGTCGGACGAGCCGGAGGGCGGGCGGTTGCTCAGCGCCGCCGGCGAGGACGGCCGGCGCCTGCCGGTCGTGATCTGCGCCGACGGCGAATGCCTGGTGGAACCGTCGGACACCGAACTGGGCCGGCATCTCGGACTGCGGACCGACCCGTCGGAGAACTTCTACGACCTCGTCGTCGTCGGCGGAGGCCCGGCCGGACTCGGCGCCGCCGTGTACGGCGCCTCGGAGGGGCTGCGCACCGCGCTGATCGAGCGGACGGCCACCGGTGGGCAGGCGGGGCAGAGTTCGCGCATCGAGAACTACCTCGGGTTCCCCGACGGCGTGTCCGGCGCGCAACTCGCCGAACGGGCCCGCAGGCAGGCCACCCGGTTCGGGGCCGAACTGATCACCACCCGCGACGTCGTGGCGCTCGAAGTCAACGGCTCGGCGCGGACGGTCCGGTTCGCGGACGGCGACACCGTCGACGCGCACACGATCATCCTGGCGACCGGCGTCTCGTACCGGCGACATCCCGCGCCCGGCGTCGACGACCTCACCGGCCGCGGCGTCTACTACGGTTCCGCCGTCACCGAGGCGGCCCGCTGCACCGACCAGGACGTGTACATCGTCGGCGGGGCCAACTCCGCCGGACAGGCCGCCGTCTACCTGTCACGGGGCGCCCGGACGGTCACCATCGTCGTGCGGGCGCAGTCGCTCGAGGATTCGATGTCGTACTACCTCGTCCAGCAGATCGAACGGAACCCGCGCATCCGCGTGCGGCCGTGCACCGAGGTGATCGGCGTCGAGGGCGACGCGCACCTCGAGAAGATCCGGCTGCGCAACAACGCGACCGGCGACGAGCAGACCGTCGACGCCGGATTCCTGTTCCTGTTCATCGGCGCCGCCCCGCGGACCGACTGGCTCGACGGCGTCGTCGCGCGGGACGAGAACGGGTTCGTCGTGTCCGGCCCCGACCTCGTCGTCGACGGCAAGCCACCGCGCGGCTGGCCCCTCGACCGCCTCCCGCACCACCTCGAGACGAGTGTTCCGGGCATCTTCGCCGCCGGGGACGTGCGCTCGGAGTCGGCGAAGCGGGTGGCGTCGGCGGTCGGCGAAGGCGCCATGGCCGTGATGCTCGTCCACCGCTACATCGGCCAACCATGACCAGGGGCAGACCATGAGCCGACTTCCGTGCGATCCCCCCGAGCTGAGGACGCTGTTCCTCTTCGAGAAGCTCACCGACCACCAGCTCGAGCAGCTCTGCGAGAAGGGGCACGTCGAGCTGATCGAACCCGGGCCGGTGTTCGCGGAGGGTGAGGTCGCGACGTGCTTCTACGTGCTGATCGAGGGCGAACTCGTGCTGAGCAAGCTGTCGGGCGGCGAGGACATCGAGTTCAACCGGACGTCGCAGCGGGGCGTGTACTCCGGGGCCTGGCAGTCGTACCTCGGCGACCGCGCACCCCAGACGTACACCGCGTCGATGCGCGTCACCGCGCCGTCGAAGTTCTTCGTCCTCGACGCCGACCGGTTCGGGCAGCTGATGCGCGAATGGTTCCCGATGGCCGTGCACCTGTTGGAGGGGCTGTTCTTCGGCAACCAGAACGCGAAGCAGGTGGTCGATCAGCGGGAGCGCCTCCTGGCGCTGGGGTCGCTGTCGGCGGGGCTCACGCACGAGCTGAACAACCCTGCGGCCGCCGCGGTCCGGGCGACGGCGTCGCTACGCGACCGGGTGTCGCACATGCGGCAGAAACTCGGTGTCATCGCGTCCGGGGTGTACGACCGGCAGGCGCTGGCCACGTTGATCCGGTTGCAGGAGGAAACCGCCGAACTGGTGGCGAAGGCGCCGACGCTCACCCCGCTCGAAGCATCCGACCGCGAGGACGAACTCGGCGACTGGTTCGACGACCACGGCGTCTCCGGGGGCTGGGATCTGGCGCCCACGTTCGTGCAGGCGGGTCTCGACGTGCCGTGGCTGGAGCGGATCGTCGCCAGTGTCGACGACGCAGCGATGGTCGAGAGCGCGATCCGCTGGCTCAACTACACCATCGAGACCGAACTGCTGATGAACGAGATCGCCGACTCCACCGCCCGGGTCTCCACGCTCGTGAACGCCGCGAAGCAGTACTCGCAGATGGACCGTGCCCCCTACCAGCGCATCGACCTGCGGGAACTGCTCGACAGCTCGCTGGTGATGCTCGGCCGCAAGATCGGTGACTCGGTCACGGTGGTCAAGGAATACGATCCCACGCTGCCGCAGATCCCCGCGTACGCCGCCGAACTCAATCAGGTGTGGACGAACCTCATCGACAACGCCGTCGCCGCCATGAACGGCCACGGCACCCTCACCGTCCGCACCCGGCGCGACGGCGACATGGCGCTCATCGAGATCGGCGACACCGGACCGGGTGTGCCCGAAGAGATCCGGTCCCGCATCTTCGAACCGTTCTTCACCACGAAACCCGTGGGCGAGGGAACCGGGCTCGGCCTCGACATCTCCTGGCGCATCGTCGTGAAGAAGCACCGCGGCGACCTGCGTGTGGAATCCGAACCGGGCGACACCCGGTTCCAGGTCCGCATTCCGATCGAACCCGAAGTCGCAGCAGCAGAAGGAGTCACCGATGGGTGAGCTGGACGGAATCGACCCGAGCGTGCCGCCGAGCGGCGACGGCTGCCTCGAATGCGACAGCGCCGGCGGGTGGTGGGTGCACCTGCGCCGCTGCGCGCAGTGCGGGCACATCGGGTGCTGCGACTCGTCGCCGGAACAGCACGCCAGCGCGCACGCCGCGGCCACCGGCCACCCTGTCGTCCAGAGCTTCGAACCGGGCGAGTCGTGGTTCTGGAACTACGCCACCGAGACGGCGTTCGAAGGCCCCGAACTGGTTTCGCCGCACCACCGTCCGGTCGACCAGACGGTTCCCGGTCCCGGCTCGCGCGTTCCGCCGGACTGGCAGGCGCACATTCACTGACTCAGAGTTGCGCGAAACGCCGTGCCGTCGCCGCGTCCTGCTCGTCGTACCGGGTCAGCGCCGCTTCGAACGTCGCCTTCAGGTCCAGGGCGTACCGCTCGTGCGCGGCGAACGTCCCGACCGCCGAATTCTCTTCCGCGACGCCAGGGCCGCCGATCGCCGTCGCCCGGAACCGCGCGGCCAGTTCGGCCGCCGACCGCAGATGGGTTTCGCCGAGGCCGAAGTTCTCCGGCGCGAGTTCGCGGTGCGCCCGCTCCCGCAGGTCCCGCATGTCCGCCGCCAGCACCTCGCACGCGGCGATGCACCGCACCAACGCGTCCCGATCCACTTCGAGCCGATCCTCGGTCATCCGTCCCCCTACGGTCGTCGCTCCACCCGCGAGAGAAACTACCCGTTCCCCCGCCGGCAATGCTTCCCTCGCCTCCCCCGTCACACCGGGCGACCGTTATGGTGCAGGTCACCAGGGTCGGCCAACGGAGGTCGCCGGAAACGAAGGATGCGCACTGTGGAAATTCAGGGAACCGCCGCACTGGTCACCGGAGCCGCCTCGGGCCTCGGTGCCGCCACCGCCAAGCGTCTCGCCGACGCCGGAGCCACCGTGTTCGGACTGGACCTGCAGCAGTCCATCGAACGGGCAGGCGACACCGTCCCCGACGGCGTCACCCTGATCGCCACCGACGTCACCAGCGGCGACGAGGTTCAGGCCGCGATCGAGAAGATCGTCGAATCGGGCCTGCCGCTGCGCATCGTCGTCAACTGCGCCGGCGTCGGCTGGGCCGGCCGCATTCTGTCGAAGAAGGGCCCGCACGACCTCGAACTGTTCCGCACCGTCATCACCGTCAACCTGCTCGGCACGTTCAACGTGATGCGCCTCGCCGCCGACGCCATCTCCAAGACCGACACCGTCGACGAGTCCGGGCAGCGCGGCGTCGTCGTCAACACCGCGTCCGTCGCCGCGTTCGAGGGGCAGATCGGCCAGATCGCGTACTCCGCGTCCAAGGGCGGGGTGCACGGCATGACCGTCCCCGCCGCCCGCGACCTCGCCCAGTTCGGCATCCGCGTCAACACGATCGCCCCCGGCATCATCGACACCCCGATGCTCGCCGGCGTCACCGACGAATACCGCAAGGGCCTCGAAGCCGGCGTCCCGTTCCCCTCCCGCCTCGGGCAGCCCGCCGAGTACGCACAACTGGTCCAGATGATCGTCGAACACGACTACCTCAACGGTGAGACCATTCGTATGGACGGCGCTCTGCGCATGGCGCCGCGGTAGGCGGCTCCGCCGCCCGTGCGCGGTTAACGAGTCTCTGGACTCCTTTCCCACGCACGGGCGCGAAGCGCCCTTCCTGGAGGTGAGCATGGGGTTCTACTCGGACCGGATCGTTCCGCGGCTCGTCGACATCAGTTGCGGGCTGAAGTTCACGGAGCCGTCGCGACGACGCGTCTGTTCTGGGCTACACGGACGGGTGGTGGAGATCGGATTCGGATCGGGTCTGAACATCCCGTTCTATCCGGCGGCCGTCGAGTCGGTGAGCGCCGTCGAACCCGCCGACCTCGGCTGGAAGCTGGCCGGCAAGCGCCTGGCGGCGTCGACGACACCGGTCGAGCGGTCCGGCCTCGACGGTCAGTCACTCCCCTTCCCCGACAACAGTTTCGACACCGCACTGTCCACCTGGACGATGTGCACCATCCCCGACGCCGACGCCGCACTGCGGGAGATCCGGCGGGTCCTGAAACCCGGCGGCACACTGCATTTCGTCGAGCACGGTCTCGCCCCGGACGAGAACGTGCAGCGCTGGCAGCGGCGGCTCGAACCGATCCAGAAAACCGTCGCCGGCGGTTGCCACCTCACCCGCGACATCCCCGCCCTGGTGACGAATGCCGGTTTCGACATCCAGGACCTCGACCGCTTCTACGAGACAGCCGCACCGAAAATCGTCGGCGCCTACTCCCTCGGGGTTGCGGCTTCGCCACCCGTGCGCGCCTGAGGAGTCCGGGGACTCGTCGACCACTCACGGGGCGCTAGGCTGCTGTCGATCCGTGAACAGACGAGGGGGGCTTCGTGGGGACGTTGAAAGCTGATCTGGAGCAGCTCGAAAAGCTGGGGGAAACCTTGCACGGGCTGGCCGACGAGGCGGGTGGTCTGAGAACCGGCCCGGCCGCCGGCCCCTACCTGTCGTCCGCAGGAGGCGTGATGGCCTCGGTCATCGAGGCGTCGGGCATCTCCGCGGATCTCGTGGATGCAGCGCTCGTGCCGGCGATCGAGGAACGACTCGGCGAGACCGGCGACGTGATGATCCATGTCGCGCAGGAGTACCGAAACCAGGACGAATCGTCAGCCGACCGGTTCGTCGCCGCGTACGCGAACGCCACCGGCGAGTGGAGCGGTGAAGCATGAGTCTCACTCGCACCCAGATCGAGTCCTGGAATCCCGCGTCTCTGACCGAGATCGGTGACGCATGGATCGCCCTCGGCACCAAGGTCGAAGATCTCTTCACCCGATACGTCGACGGCGTGACCAAGGTCAACGACGCCTACTGGGAGGGCAAGACCGCCGAAGCCGCCCAGAACCGGGCGAATGCCGACAAGAAGACGGCACTTGTCGTGGTGGATCGACTGGAAGCACTCGCCAACCATGCGAAACAGGGTTTCCACGACGTCGACGCACCGCTGCAGCGTGCGCGGATGGCGATCGTGGCCGCCGAGTCTGCGGGTTTCCGCGTAGCCGACGACCTGACGGTCACCGATCCCGGGACCCCCGATCCCGACAACGATCGCGTGAACGACATGATTGGGTGGCAACGCGACATCGCCGACGCCGCGTCGGCGACGGAAACTGCCGACGCAACCGTCAGGGACGCACTCGCTTCCGCTCGCGACGGGCTGCGGGCAACGTTCACCTCCGCCGCGGCGCTGGGCTCCGACCAGGGTGCGTCCGACGGGACGCAACTCGTCTCCGACCCCGCCGGATTGAATCCCGAGCAGATCCAGAGGCTGACCGAGGCCGGGGAACTGACCCCTGAACAACTCGACGCGGTGAACTCCGGCAACGCCGCGACGATCCCTGCGTCGCAGATGGAGTACCTGAATCAGGTCAGCCGGTCACTGGACGGAAAGAGCCCACAGGAGATCCAGCAGATCATGGACAAGCTGCCTCCGGACTCGGCGCGCGCCCTGGCGAACTCGCTTCAGATCGTGTCGAACGACAAGATCACGGCCACCGTCAAGGGCGACTCGCAGGTGCCGACAACCGGTGGCCTGAACCTGCTACCCGACAAGATGGTCGAATCGCTGACCCGGGACGATCTCGTGACCCGCGATTTCAAGATGGTCGGACCCACCGGTGCGTCCAGCGTCGAACTGAACGGAGTCGCCGACAACCAGGCCATCGCCGACATCGTCCAGGCGGGCGATGCGCAGTACAAGAGCGGCAGCAGCCTCGACCAGCACCTCCTGGAGGTCGGCCGCCAGTACCTCGACGCCCAGGTCGCGCACGAACAGAACCCGAACCACAAATTCGAGTACTTCACGGTCGACGGCCGGGGAACGGAGAACACGGCGATCACCGAAGGCATCTTCACCGCCGTCGGCGACGACAAGATCGCCGTCCAGAACGCAGTCACCCAGCCCGATACCGGCCAGAATCTGGTTCGCGACGTCCTCACTCACAACTGGTCAGACAACGGGCAAGCAGCAGCCTCGATGTTCCGGTTCGACGACGCAGAGGCCACTGTCGAGGACCCCGGCAACCCGGCCGACGTCGAAGCCGCGACACGCAGCGGGCAGATCATGTCAGCCGTCGCCGAGAACATGAGCACCGACTGGGACACGCTCCGAGGGATCCCCGGCACCGACGGGCAATCCGTCGGGCAGGTCAACCCGGATCTCCTTCGGACCATGTCCCACAGCATGAGTCCGTACATCAGCGACCTCGCGGGCGCCGGACGACCGGAGAACCCCGGCTTCGACATCGGCACCTGGGCAGACCCCGCCGACAACAACCACTTCGGCGGCTCGTCGAACGTATTCGCCGTGATGAACACCGATCCCGAGGCCGGAACACACTTCACCCAGTACTCGATGCAGGAAATCCTTGCCGCCGAGGGCCGGTACGCACACGACCCCGCGGCACCCCTGGCCGGTGGCGACCTCTCCACCGCAGGCCGAATCCACGGCCTCATGGACAGGGGACTACTCCTCTCGACAGAGGACAGCTACAGCGACAAGGCCGAACAAGCACAGGCCATCTACGACCGCAAAGCCGCGGCCTACGGCGCTCTCACCAGCATCGGCTCCGTAGGACTGGACCGCCTTCCCGGCGGGGAATTCATCAACACCATGATCGACGCGGGTGGCGACCCCCTGCAGGACGCCGTCATCGGCAAGGCGCCGGGGCCGGCACCCTCCGTCGCCCTGGAAGCTCCGGACTTCTACCGCGACTACTACAACATTCTCCAAGCGACGCCGGAGCTTCCGCCGTCAGCTCGCGTCGATTTCCCCTGGGCATTCGACGGCTCCGGAGAGTTTCGGAGTTGGGAGGAGGTCCAATCCGATCCTGCGACCCGTTCACTCCTGAAAGACGGCTATCAGACGATGTTCAGTCGTCTCGGCAATCCAGCAGACGGCAACGGCGAGCGTATGCGCAATGGGTACGACGATGTGGTTCGCAATGACGGTTGATCGCAGGAGTTCCCAGTGGTTCGTGGCGATCGCGGCTACGACAGCCCTCGTCGCGGGCTGCGCACCCAACGTTGGAGATGGGATCGCCGCCGTCGAACAGTCACCCGCCATCCTCTACACGAACGTGTGGTCCGCCGATCCTGGCGTCGATCTGGTACAGCGCGGACCTGAGTTGGTGCGAGGTGCCTACGAGGCAGCCGATTACACGCGGTTCGTCGGTCAGGCCCAGTCCTTTCCGGGATATCCCGCGGCAGTCGGTGGCCCCACTCGACCGGGTAACCCCGACAAGGAAGAGTTCTTCACCTGGCTCGAGCCCGATGAGGACGAGCAAGTTCCCCTGACCAACTTCCTCCACATCACCGCATACAGGGAGACGGGTCCAGGTATCGGGGCAACCGTGTGCAGCTACAACCTGCATGCGGATCCGGGCCCGAATTTCAGTGTGGAAGGGCTCAATGCGGCGTTCCGCATCGAACTCGAGCGAACCGCTGACGACCCGGGGCAGCCGGGCGTTCCGGACACCGACCCCGCCCAGCAGGACGCTCGTGCGCATCGGGTGCCGACGTGGAATGTGTTCGAGGGCTGGAAGATCACCAAGCTCCACTACCTGCGACGGCTGGACGGTGATGTCATTCCTCAGGGCTGTACGGATTGGTGGCAGCAGCAGTTCCCGGCATTCGCCGCGAATGCGTCCGGCAACCTCGTTCCGCCTCCCGGTTTCGAGCCGCCGACGATGCCTGTCGCCGTCCAGTATCCGGAGTGGATCGGGCCCGCGAATTCGGAGTAGGCGACTTCGCCGCCCGTGCGTGTGTAAGGAGTCCCTGGACTCGTCAACCACTCACGGGACCCGACTCGGTGGCGGCATCGCCGGCGTGAGGGGTAGTGTTCGCCCGCGACGCGACTGTGGGGGTCGTGCGGTCACACCGTGCTGCGGCTGGGTGCGGCGCGAGACGTCAAGGGGGGATTCATGTTCGACCGTGAAGGCCTGCGGGTGCGTGAGCAGGAACTGCAGGGTCAAATCGATTCGATGCTGGCCACACTCGACCGGCAAACGCAGGATCTGCATGCCGCTCAGCAACAGGTGGCACAGCTACGCGTCACGGGTGAGTCCGCCGACGGGCTGGTGCAGGTGGTGGTGAACTCCGTCGGCGGGGTGATCGAGGTGCACCTGGCACCGGACGCGTTCCGGCGCTCGAGCCCCGAATCGCTGGGACGCGCGATGACCGACGCCGCCCGCCGCGCCGGCGTGGCCGCGCACGCGGAGTCGATGCGCATCATGGGATCGATCGTGTCCGCGACCGCGACCCTGCCGGATCTGCCGGACCTCGTTCCCGGCGCGCCGAGCCTGCGGGACTTCCTCCCGCCGCTGGTCCCCGAGGGCGGTGGTACCCCGTCGGATCCGGAACCGGCCCGGGACGATCACGGCGACGGGTCGTGGAATCGGCCGCTGCTGCGGGACGGGTGGCAGTGAGCGCGCAGCTGTGGGTGGACCCGGCGCATCTGCGCGGCGTCGCACCCCGATTCGACGCCCTGTCGCAGCGGATGGCCGAGGTCGCCGCCACCTTGACCGCGACCCTCGACGGTGAGGGTGAGTGCTGGGGCGCCGACGAGACCGGGACGGCGTTCGCGAGCGGGTATCTGCCGTCCGCGGACGCGGCCGAACACTCGCTGGGATTCGCCGTCGCCGCGTTGGCGGCGGTCGGGTCGAAGCTCCGGAGTACCGCCGACTCGTTCGACGACACCGACCGCGGCACCGCGTCCAGCCTCGCCGGGCTGTTCTGATGGGCATCGAGGTTCCGGGCGGGGTCCGCTGGTTGGCGGAGAAGGTGGTCGGGGCGGACTGGCCCGATGCGGACGAGACGGCGATGGAACGGCTCGGGCAGGGGTGGAAGGACGCCGGCACCTCGCTCGACGAGATCATCGACGAGGCCGATGCCGCGATCCGGTCGGCGTTGTCCGGTGTCAGTGGTGACGTCGAGACGGCGATGGCGCAGGAGTGGGCGCGGATCGGTGCGGACGGTGCGTTGCGCGAGTTGTCGGAGTTGTTCCACGAACTCGGGGACATGCTGGACTGGTCGGCCGACGACGTCCGGGTCGCGAAGCTGTCGATCATCGCGGCGCTGGTGGTGCTGGCGGCCGAACTCGTCGCGGTGGCCGTGGCCAGCGCGATGACGTTCGGTGCGGCAAGTCCGGCCGCGTTCGCGGCGGAGACCGCCACGCAGGTCACCGTACGGATGATCATGCGGCAGCTGATCACCTCGATCCTCAGACGCGCCGCCGTCGGCGCTCTGAAGGGCGCGGCACAGGGTGCCGGCCTTCAAGCAATTCTGGAGACTGCAGTCCAGGTGTACGAGAACAAGGAAGGACGACGCGACGGATACGACCTCGGTAACATCGCCGAGGCCGGCGCGAAGGGTGTGGTCAGCGGGACCGTCAAAGGTGCGCTCAACGGTGTCGTCGGCATCGAGAAGATGTACGACCCTCGCGGTGTCGTCACGGGATACGTCGGCGCCGAGGCGCAGAATGCGACGGTCGGAGCCAACCGGGCACCCGGATTTGTCGTGGATGAGGCACTTTCGCGAACAGGGCTCGACGATGCGATCGCCGATCTCAGCGGGCAGCCGGATGGGGACACACGATCGTGAGCGAAGCCTGGACACTCGATGCGCGTGGGCCGGTTCCGGTAGGCCCTGAGCGATACCCGTCGCCTCGCCGACTCCGTCGCACGTTGGCATTCGTGATCGATGCCGGCCTCCATCTCAGCGTCGCCGTTCTCGCCGATAGCGTCGGGGGCGCTGTACTTCCACCCGAGGACTCCATGGTGGCGCTTGCTGTCGCCGTTGGCACGTGGATGCTGTTGTCCTTCATGCACCGCACCGTTGTTCAATCGATCTATCACGTCACTCTGGGCAAGTGGCTTCTCGGTTTGTGCGTCATCCGACCAGCGGACGGTCGATGGCCCACCTTCGGCGCTCTGGTGCGGTGCTGGGTCCTGGGATTCGCGGCATTTCTGTTCCAGGACACACCGACCGAGGGTAAGGACGGGTTTCCGCTCGTGGTACGCCGCAGGGACGTTCACCAGTAGCGGCTTCGCCGCCCGTGCGTGCGTAAGGAGTCCCTGGACTCGTCAACCGCTCACAGGCGGCGGCGCCGCACGTCGTCGACGTAGAACAGGATGAGGGCGACGGCGAGGAGGGCGGCGGGGATCCAGGCGGCGGATCCGCCGAAGTAGCGGGTGGCGAATGCACCGATGACGGCGCCGCCGGCGAAGCTGCTCACGATGGCGGCGTACACCCGGGTGTGCTGGCGCGATTCGGGGACCTTCTCGATGAATCCGGCGTACGCCGCTTCGGTGAAGCGCATGAGGTTGCCGGTGGTGGCGACGGCGATGTAGGACAGCGATCCGATGGTGCGGAACAGGCCGAACTGCATGGCCGCGACGAACGCGATGGGCACGGTGACGAGTGCGTTGGGGACGTCCGGGGGGACGAACGCGACCGCGACGAGGACGACGATCTGCGCGACCATCGCGATCCGGATCGGGTGGTCGAAAACGCTGTGGGCGAGTTCGCCCTTGAGCAGGTGCGCGAATGCGACGCCGACGATGAACGCGAGGATCGGCCACAGGTGTGCGCGTGCGGCGTGGAAGTGCCGCTCGGACAGGTCGATGGCCATGAGGATGACGTTGCCGGTCTGGGCGTTCGCGAAGACGCCGCCGCGGCTGATGTAGGTGTAGGCGTCGAGGAAGCCGCCCGCGGCGGTGAGGAGCAGCGCGAACCGCATCGTCGTGGATGTCTTCGGAACCTCCACCTGACCACCCCTACCGTCTCGGGCCCCTGCTGTGCAGCCTAGAGGTCGGAGGCGAGCGGGATCTCGTTCTCGGCCCGATCCGACATCCATTCGCGTAGGACTTTCGTGGCGATGACGTCGTCCTCGTTGTATTGCAGCAGTCGTTCGCGCTGGGTGAGGTCGGGTTCGCCGTCGTAGCCGACGGCTTCGCGGTACCAGCTCATGGATGCTTCGCCGCCGGCGTCGGCGTCGCGCCACCGGAATCCGGCGACGGGGGCGATCTTCTTGAGGCCCTTGCCGCCGGGGCAGATGAACTGGTCGCTGACGGCCTGGTAGATGTCGACCCATTGTGGGCTGTCGATGAATTCGCGGATCTCGGCCTCGGTGGGGATGCCGGGCGTCCCGGCGAACCGGCGGGCGGAGTCCAGCAACCATTTGTCCTCCGCGGACCGTGAATAGCAGTATGCGGCGAAGGTCCTGCCGCTCAGTGCCGCCGCTTCGCGCTCGGCCATCAGCCACGTCCAGAATTCCGCGAACGACCGTGCCTCGTCCTGCGTCGGCACCGGATCCCAGCTGACGAACGGCCGGTACGCGGACACCCCGTCCACGTTGAGCAGCGTCCCCCACAGGTAGGCGCCGTGCTCCTGGTAGCTCTCCATGTCGACGTCGACCTCGACGTCGGCGCGCGTCACCCGGATCTCGGGGAAGCGGCGCACCAGCGGCGCCCCCGCGAGCCAGGCCTTGGCGGTGACGACGGCGTCCTCGAACGCGCCGTGCGGCCAGTCCTCGAGCGGTTCGCGGTCCCACGCCGCGAGGTCGTCGATGGTGTGGCATCCGGCGTCGCGCAGCATGTCGGCCCGCGAACCGGTCGCCACCAGGCTCACGTCGTGGGTCTGCGTGAGTTGTTCCTCGCACCCGGGCCACCACGGGCACGAACGGCATTCGCCGATCCTCGACGGCACGGTCGCCGATTCGCCGCGGGCGACGGCGAGTCGGTCGGCGAAGCGTTCGTCGTAGTCGTCGAGGACGGTGGTGAGGTCGTGCACGTAGATGACGTCGGAGCCGTACCCGATCGCGCCGGCCACGAGGGCGGGACTCGCCAGCCCGTGCCGCTCGAGCATCCGGTACACCTGCGCGACGCGCATCTGGTCGCGGACCTGGCTGCGGGGCTTCCGCGCCACGTCCTCCTGCGGTTTCCACTCGAACATTCCCGACGTCACCGCGCCGCGGCCGGGATCGGTGACCTTGTGGTTGACGACGATCACCGGGATGTACCCACCGTGGTCCTCGTCGCGGAGCAGGATCTCGCAGCGCGCCCTCCGGCCGGCGTCGCGGTCGAGCGGAAGCACGGCTCCCCAGATACGGTCCGCACCCGCCTCGCATGCGGCGAGGGTGTCCTCGGCGCGCCGGCGCAGACTCTGCTCGGTGTCGATCTGCACCCACCGTTCCGGTGCGTGCTCGGTGAGGATCCGGCGGACGTCTTCGCGCTTGGCGGCGGCGGCATCCTGACGTTGGCGGACGCCCGGGTCCTCCGGCGCGGCCGCGAGTTGCTCGGGGAACGCCGCGTCGAGGTGCACCCGGTGACGGCACCGCGTCAGGGCGCTGGCATCGATCACCGTCCCCGACACCTTTCCGGGAGAGGCGCCGGGTTCTGATTGCTGACCGATATGGGAACACACGATGACGAAGATTATGTGCTCCCCTAGGCTGATCCCGAAGCACCGGATGCAGTTGGTAGCGTGGGCTCCGCTGAAACACCAGGAAAAGGGGTCTTTTCGATGGGGTTGTTGAAGAAACGTAAGTCCCGAGCCACCCGCAAGGCGGAAGCCAAGGCACTCCGGCACAAGGCTGGGGTGGAGGCGAAGCTGAGCGCGAAGAACGAACGGAAACGCGACAAGCAGGCCGCGAAGGCCGGGCGCAAGCTCGAGGCTGCCGAACTGAAGTCGCTGAAGAAGGTCGAGAAGGCTCAGATCGCTGCGTTGAAGGCCGAGGAGAAGGCCGCCGCCCAGAAGGGTTTCACGGTCGCCGCCGTCCGCAAGTACCTCGGTGTCGCACGACTGCTGACGCCGGTGCTGCTGCCGATCGCCTACCGCGCCGCCACCGTCGTGCGCGGGCAGATCGACGCCCGCCGTGCCGACCGGATGGGTGTCGACGTCGACCAGCTCGCCAACTTCACCGGGCACGGCGCCAAGCTCAGCGCCCGCATCGCCGGTGCCGAAAGCTCCACCACGGAGATCCTCGCGCAGAAGCCGGACGACGCGGAGACGCAGAAGTTCGCCGCCGCCATCCGCGACCGCCTCGGTGATCTCAACACCGCCGTCCGCGCGGCCGAGCAGATGCCGCAGGCCCGACGCAAGGCCGCCCATCACGCCATCTCGTCCGAACTCGACGGAGTGGAAGCCGATCTCCTCGCCCGCCTCGGCGTGCGCTGAACGACCCGAACACTCGATGTCCCCCGCCCGCCCCGCCGCGACCGCCACCCTTCGGGGGTCGGCGGTCGGTGCGCTCGTCGCCGGTCTCGCGGTCGCGGCGCACGGCATCGGCGGGGGCGGTCTCCCCGAGTCCGCGGCCGTGACCCTGCTGCTCGTCACGTGCGGTGGTGTCGGCGCGGTCACCGCACAGCTACCCGCCCGCTTCCACGGACCGCTCGCGCTCGTGGGGGCCCTCGGCGCCGGCCAGGTGGCCGCGCACTTCGCACTCACGCTCACCTCGCACGTGCATTCGGCGGTCCCCGCCGTGCCGATGCTCGCCGCGCACGCGGCCGCCACCGTGGTCTGTGCGCTGCTGATCGCGAACGTCGAGCGGCTGTACGGTCCCCTCGTTCACGTCTGGCGGGTGGTTCTGCGCGGCGAGCCGCAGCCCGTCTCGGCAGCGAAACCGGCGCACCTCCCCGCGCGTCCCGCGAATCCCGTGGACGCCCTGCTGCGCACGAGCATTTCGCGTCGCGGCCCACCGGTCCCGGTCTGATTCCCACCTCTTCTCCCTTCAGACCTTTCAAAGGACCTTCGATGAATTCCCTCGTTTCCCGTGCCCTTTTCACGACCGGTGCGGCCGGTGGCGCCATGCTCCTCGCGGCCGGTGTGGCCGCCGCCCACGTGACCGTCGTCGCCCCCGGCGCCGAGCAGGGCGGCTACTCCGTCCTGACGTTCCGCGTTCCCACCGAGTCCGAGACGGCGTCCACCACCAAGCTGACCGTCGCGCTCCCCGACCTGAAGTCGGCCCGCACCACGCCGCTGCCGGGGTGGACGTCCGTCGTCGAGAAGGACCCGACGTCGCAGGTCGCGAAGTCCGTGACGTGGACCGCCGACCCCGGCGTCGGTGTCGCGCCCGGACAGTTCCAGCAGTTCGAGCTGTCTGCCGGACCGCTGCCGGAGCAGGAAGACGTGTCGTTCCCGGCCACCCAGACGTACAGCGACGGGGAGGTCGTCAACTGGGATCAGGCGGAAGGCCCCGACGGCGCGGAGCCCGACAAGCCGGCACCCACCCTCACGCTGGCCGCGGCGAGCGGTGAAGACCACAGCCACGACGCCGGAGGTGCCACGACGTCCGAGGAGACCGAGACGACGGCGTCCGGCACCGACGACACCGCCCGCTGGCTCGGCGGCATCGGACTGGTCCTGGGTGCGCTCGGTGCGGCGCTCGGCCTCGGCGCCATGGTCCGGAGCCGTCGATCATGAGACGACGCACCACGTTCACGTCGGTGAAGGTGATCGCGGTCGGGCTGCTGACGATGCTCGCGAGCATGCTCGGCGCCGGCACCGCTCTCGCCCATTCCGTCGTGATCGGGTCCACGCCCGAGAACGGCGCGGAAATCGCGGCCGGTCCGGACCGGGTGAGCGTCACGTTCAACGAGGCGCTGCAGGAATCGTTCGCGTCGCTGACCGTGGTGGGACCCGACGGGAACCTGTGGACCAAGGGCGACCCCGTCGTCGAAGGGCCCACGGTCAGTGCCGAACTCGGCGAGCTGGGACCGGCCGGGGTGTACACCGTCGCGTTCCGCGTCACCTCCGCCGACGGGCATCCGGTGAGCGGCACCCGCACGTTCACCCTCACCCAGGAGGGGTCGGGCACACCCGGCGCCGCGGCCGACAGCTCCGGTGAATCCGGCAGCGGCGGAGTTCCGCTGTGGCCGTTCATCGCTGCCGGGGTGGTCGTGTTCGGCGGCGGGCTGTGGTTCGCGCTCCGCAAGCCGCGCGGCGAGAACTGAGCGCGGTGGGTACGGCGCGGCAGTCGTGGCTGCTGTTCGCCGTACCCACGTCGCTCGTCGGGGTCGCCTGCGGCTGGGCGTTGGCGCAACCCGAAGACCCCTCGCCGTCGAGCGCTGTCCGGGCACTGTGCCTGGTGCTCGGTTCGGCGGTGCTCGGGCTCGCCGCGCTGGGCTGGTGGAGTCGCGCGGACAGCCGTCCCCTGGTGCGGGACCAACGACTGTGGCGGTTGTCGACCGCGATCGCCGGCGCGTGGATGCTCGCCGAGGCCGTACTGCTGTCGATGACGGCGGCGGAGGCCGACGCCCTGACGTTGTCGCAGTTGTCGGTCGGGCGGTTCGGCGCGTACGTGACCGAGATCAGCGCGGGACGCGTCGACCTCGCCGTTCTCGTGTGCACCGTCGCGGCCACCGTGTGGTCGGCGGTCGCGTTCCGCCGCAGCGACGCCCGGCTTCCCGTCCCGGTGCTGGTGCTCGCGGCGCTCGCCCTGGTGGCCCGGCCGATCACCGGCCACATGTCGCAGCAGGTTCTCGGCTCGGTCCTCGACGTCGTCCACGCGCTCGCCGCCGCCGTGTGGTTCGGACTTCTCGCCGCGCTCGCCCTGATGCTCCGGTCGCGGGGGGACTGGTCGTCGTGGCTGCCGCGGTATTCCGTCGTCGCGTGGCGGTGCGTGTGGCTGCTGACCGCGACCGGGATCGTCGACGCGGCCGTCCGGCTGGGCGGGATCACTCCCCTGTTCGACACCGGCTACGGCCGCATCGTGCTCGCCAAGGCGGTGGCGTTGGCGGCGCTTCTCGGGCTCGGCTGGTGGTGGCGGCGAACGTGGGTGGTCCAGGCCGGGGCGCACCGGATCAGCGCGGAAGGGTCCCTGCGGCGCGCGATCGCCGAAGTGGTGGTGATGGCCGTCCCGTTCGGTCTCGCCGCCGCCCTGGCCACCACCGCCTGACCCGTGAGTACTTGTTAACCGCCCGACGTTGATAAGTACTCACGGGTGCAGCAGCAGCTTCCCGCGGCTCCCGCCCTTCTCGCCGGCGCGCTGCGCGTCGGCCGCGTCGGCCAGTGGGAATGTGCGGGCCGGCGGGAGGGTCAGCTTCCCGGCGACGACGAGGGCACCCAGCCTGCGCAGTGTCTCCGCACTCCGGTCGCCGGCGTTGCCGGAGGAGAACGTGATTCCCAGCCCGAACGCGGCACCGTCCGACAGCGTCACGATCCGGTCGGTGCCCCCGCGCAGGTCCATCGCCGCTTCGAGCCCGCCGAAGCCGAGGTCGAGGACGGCGTCGACGCCGTTCGGGGCGAGGTCACGGACCCGGTCGACCAGTCCCTCGCCGTACGTCGTGGGGGTCACTCCCAGCCCCCGCAGCGCGTCGTGGTGTTTCTCGCTGGCGGTGCCGATCACGGTGACGCCGGCGTCCGCCGCCAGTTGCGCGGCAATGGTTCCCACCGCACCCGACGCACCGTTCACCAGCAGCGTCTCCCCCGACTTCAGCCTCAGGAGCCGCAGTCCGCGATCCGCGGCCTCGCCCGCGACGGGGATGGTGGCCGCGTCCGTCCAGCTCAGCGCTTTCGGTTTCGGCACGACGATCGAGGCGAGCGCGTATTCGGCGTAGCCGCCGGTGTCGGACCAGCCGAACACGTCGTCGCCCACCAGCACACCGGTCGCGTCCGGCCCGACCGCGTCGACGACCCCGGCGACCTCGCTGCCGGGGATCTTCGGGAACTGCACCGACATCACCTCGGCCATCGACCCCGACCGCAGCTTCCAGTCGATGGGGTTCACGCCGGCGGCCCGGATGACGAGGCGCACCTGGTTGCCGGTGGGCTCGGGCACCGGCACGTCGTGGATCTCGAGCACCTCGGGACCGCCGTAGGACGAGTAGGAGACTGCCGTCATGGTCTGGTTCGAATTCGTCATGCCCTCAATCTCGTCCTCGGCGGTCCGTCGCGCCAGGAGTTCGGCCGAAGCGTCGATTCCACAACCCTGTCAATTAGTTTAGCGCTAAGATATAGTGACCGGAGCAGCCCACCGAGAAAGCGAGCCTCCATGTCCCTCACCGAAGTCACCGCCCACCACCCCTACAGCCCGGCCGTGGTCGCGGGCGGACTGGCGTTCGTCTCCGGCGCACTGTCCGTCAACGCCGAGGGCACCGCCGTCCCGGGCCGCACCGAGGCGCTCGACGCCGCCGTCGACCGCATGGTCGATCGCCTCGCGACCGTCGGCGGGCAGCTGAAGGACGTCGTCAAGCTCACCTACTATGTCACCGACCTGTCGCTGCGCGAGGAGGCGAACCGCCAGTTCGAGCGCATCTTCGACGAGCCGCGTCCCGCGCGCACGTTCCTCGAGGTGAGCAGCCTCCCCTACGGCGCCATCGCCGAGATCGACGCCGTCGCGGCGGTCGCGGCCCACTGACGGCACCGGCGTCCGGCCGCGCCGCGGGTCCCGGGGGGGGGGGGGGTGTGGGGGGGGGGGGTGGAGCCAAGGGGAGGAGGGGGTGGTGGGGCGGGGGGGTGGTCCCTGGGGGGAAAAGGAGCGTCCCCCCCCCCCCGCGTCGCCGTCACCTATGCTCATTTCGATATCTTGGTACTAAACAGATGAGACCCTCGAGAATCCAGGAGGTGCGCCCGGTGACGCAACGCCCCGTTCCAGACCGCGATGCCGTCGACGACATCGTCGACCAGTGGGCCCACCAGTGGCCGGACCTGGATGTGAGTCCGCTGAAAGTGCTGGGCCGTCTGCACCGTTCGTATCTGCGGTACCAGTCGTCGCTCGCGGCGGTGTTCGAGGAGCACGGCATCAACATGGCGTCGTTCGACGTGATGGCCGCCCTCCGACGTTCGGGTCCGCCGTACCGGATGACGTCCGGACAGCTGGCGGAGTCCGCCCTCGTCACCACCGGGGGTGTGACGCTGCGCGTCGACCGACTCGAGAAGGCGGGCCTCGTACAGCGGGAGCGCGACGCCGAGGACCGCCGCATCGTGCACGCGCAACTCACCGACGAGGGCCTGCGGGTGATCAACAAGGTCGCGGAGGCCCACTTCGCCAACGAGTCCCAGATCCTCAGTGGGATGTCGAAGGACGATCAGGCGTCGCTGGCGGAACTGCTCCGCAAGCTCGAGCACTCGATCGTCGAGAACCAGGACCCCACCGCCTGAGCGGAAGACTCAGCTGGCCGCGCGGGCGGTCAGATCGGCGACCTCACCGAATCCGATGAATCGTTCGGAGGCCGCCGTCATCTCCACGATGAAGCGTCGCTGTTCGTCGGGTGACGCACCGATCAGGCGTGCCGCACCCGTCCACTGCGCCTCGGCCAGTTTCCGGGCGAGTTGGGCGGGTTCGGCGCACGGCGTCGCGATGCCGGCCTGGTTGAGCCGTTCGATGAACCGGATGTACCGGCCGAGGATCCGGTTGTGCGCTGCCTCGAGCTGTTCACCGATCACCGGGTCGACGGCGGCGCGGTCCTCGATCATCGTGAACAGCCGGCCGCTGCTGTAGACGGTCTCGATGAACGCCGCGGTGGCGGCGCGCAGGACGCAGCGCGGGTCCGCGTCCGGCGGGACCGGGATCCGCTGAGCCTCGACGAACGTGTCGAACACCTCGGCGGCGACGGCGCGGAAGGCGTCGTCGCGGGACGCGAACCGGGCGGCGAACTCGGCCTGCGACACCCCGGCGGCAGCTGCGATGACCGCCTCGGTGGTGCGCTCGTATCCCAGTTCGGCGAAGCACCGCCCCGCCGCCTCGACCAACGCAAGCCGACCTCGATCGTCACCGTTCGTAAGCACCGCTCACGCCTCCTCGCACCCGGCCGGCGCCCGACGTGTCGGCCGTCACACATTCTTAGTTGACATTTCATTCACGTCAACCCGCGCGACCCTACGCCCCCTGGAGCGCCTTCGCCTGGGCCTCGGCCTGCGCCCGGTAGAGCCTGCGGAGCCGGATGACGCCGAGGTCGTGCTGGTACAGGTTCTCCGCCTGATCCGCGTCGAATGCCATCGCCTCGAGCATGGTGCGGTCCTGCTCGAGCACCACCCAGTGCCGCTCCTCCAGCTTGGTGCGGTACAGGAACCGCCAGACGTCGCGCTCCCAGCCCTCGACGCGGCGGTAGCGCCAGAAGAACACCGCGGTGGTCTCGGCGTCGATCGGCGTTCCCATGCCGACGATGCCGAACGACCCGCCCGGGCCCGCGGTCGGCGGGTACGGGATCTCGAGGTCCACCCAGTCGATGCCGGTCCGGCAGAATTCGACCCAGTCGAAGTTCACGCCCCGCTGGTCGGTCTTCTCGAAGAAGAATCCGCGATCGGTTTCGCGGATCCGGAACTTCGCGGACGTCTCCCCGCCGAACATCGAATGCGACTCCCGGTGCAGGAACGCCCCGTGCATCGGGTCGAGCAGGTTCTCCAGTGTGAACCGCCACGGCGCCTTCCACTCCGCGTAGCAGAGGAAGTGCGAGATGCCGTCGTCGGTGAGGCGCTCGGGCAGTTCGAGGGGTGCGGGTTCGGCGTCGGGGTCGGTGCCGAACCAGGCGAGCACGGCGCCGGCCACTTCCCGCACGGGCAGGCTGGTGACGAGCCGCTTGCCTTCGAGGTTGCAGCCGGGCATCCCTGGGACGGAGACGACGGTGCCGCCGCCGTCGACCTGCACGCCGTGGTACTGGCAGGCGACGCGGTCGCCGAGGTGCTGCCCCTGCGACAGCGGGGCGCCGCGGTGTGGGCAGCGGTCGGCGAGCATGCGGAGGGTGCCGTCGGACTGACGGAACAGCAGCCAGTCCTCACCGAGGCGGCGGATCTTCTTCATGTCTCCGCGCGCGACGAAATCGGACGGGCACACCGCGTGCCACTGGTCGCGCATCCCGGTCGCGAAGATCTCGTCGCCGGTCAGTGCCGCCTTGTGCAGTCGGTTCACCATGGTCAGGCCCCCATCTTTCGGATCTCGTCCGTGAAAGTGTCGGTGGTCCAGGCGTCGCCGCCGGGACTGTGGATTCCGAGGGCGTTCAGACCCTTCACCAGGCCTTCGAGGTGGTGCACCCCGGTGCCGAAGACCTCTTCGATCGCACCGGCCAGTTTCCGTTCGTACGGGGTGGGCGCCGTGCCGGACTGGCGTGGTTGCAGATACAGGCTCATGGTTCTTCCCTTCTAGAGATCCAGCACGAGCTCGTCGGAGCGGGCGCGGGAAACGCAGATCATGATGGTGGTGCCGGACTCCTGCTCGGAGCTGGAGAGCAGGGAGTCGCGGTGGTCGGGGGTGCCGGCGAGGACGCGGGTTTCGCAGGTTCCGCAGATGCCTTCGCGGCAGGAGTTGGGGACGTCGACGCCGGATTCCTCGAGGGTGTCGAGGATGGTCCGGTCGGGGGCGACGGTGGCGGAGATGCCGGAGCGTTCGCAGATCACGCGGACGGGACGGTCGCCGGCGAGGGTGTCGGCGGGGATCTCCTTGGCCTTGAACCGTTCGAGCCGGATCGCGCCGTCCGGCCAGGAGCCGGCGAACCCCTCGACCGCGCCGAGCAGACCCTCGGGGCCGCAGGCGTAGACGAGGGTTTCCGCGCGGGCGGTGCCGAGGATTCCGTCGAGGTCGAGGATGCCGTCGGTCTCCTCGGTGACGACGTGGACGCGGTCGCCGTACGGGGACAGCTCGTCGAGGAACGCCATCGACGTGCGGGCACGGCCGCCGTAGTGCAGTTCCCAGTCGGCGCCCATGCGTTCGGCCTCGCCGATCATCGCGAGGATCGGCGTGATGCCGATTCCGCCGGCGATGAACACGTAGCGCGGTGACGGCAGGAGTTCGAAGTTGTTGCGGGGCGCGCTCACCGACAGGCTGTCGCCGGGCCGCAGCGTCTCGTGGACGTGCCGGGAGCCGCCTCGGCCGGTCACCTCGTGGAGGATCGCGACGCGGTATCCGGTCTTGTCGTCGGGGTCTCCGCAGAGGGAGTACTGCCGGATGGTCCCGCGGTTCAGGTGCAGGTCCAGGTGGGCGCCCGGCGTCCACCGGTCGACCGTGCCGCCGTCCTGCCGTTCGAGGCGGAGCGAGACGACGCCCGAGGACTCGACCCGCATCTGACGCACCATCATGGGGACGGTGTCTGCGTCTGTTGTCATCGCTCACTCCCAAGCTCGACCCGAAGGCGTAGTTCCTTAGTGCTCAATAATTTAGCACTAAGATGTATTCTGCGCCACAGTCGAGGGGAAATTTCCGGGTCCGCTATTCGGCTTCGCGGTACCGCGCGGCCTCGGCCGCCATCCGCTCCTCGTACGCCTGCGCGAGATCCCGCAGACTCCGCACACAGTCACCGGTGAACACCGGCGCGTGCATCGGCGCCAACAGCAGCGGTTCCAGATCGGCCAGCGCCCGGATCGTCGGCCCGAGCGCCGGTGTCAGGCACGTCGCGCTCCCCATGTCCTCGGCCGCGATGGCCGGGCCGACGATCTCTTCCTCGGTCGTCGTGGGGTGATGGCCGAACGCGGTGAACAGGTCGCCGCAGAACAGCGTCTGCGTCGTCTCCTCGAAGATCAGCCCGGCGTCCCACCCGTGCGGCACGTGCGGGGTGTCGAGGTGACGCACCCGCCTGCTGCCCGTCTCCAGCACATCGCCGTGCTGCAGGGGACGCGGCGCGCGATCGGCCAGGTCGTTGACCTGCACGAAGCAGCCCATCGCCCCGTGTGCGACCTCCGCGTGCGGCGCGGCCGCCAGCCACGAGTTCATCGCGCCGCACTCGTCGGCCTCGACGTGTCCGAACGTGATCCACCGCAGCCGGTCGAGGGGAATCAGCCGGCCCACCGCCTCGGACACCGCCGGGAACAGGGCACGTTGACCGGTGTGGAACAGCAGCGGTTCCTCACCGTCGACGACGAACTGGTTCATGATCAGGTTCGGCTCGTCCAGATACGTGGACAGACGGTAGATGTCGGGAGCGATCTCGGTAATCGTGGTGTCCATCCCTGGCTCCGATCACGTCGCGGTGTCGTGAGATCCAGCCTTCTCGGGACCGCGGCGGCGCGCAAGAGCACGCGGGTACGGCGGCGCTGCCCCGACAGAGACGTCGACGCCACCGGACAACCCGTGGGTGTCCGGCGGCGTCGCGTCGATCATGCGTCCGTTCAGGCCGCGGCCAATTCCAGCGGCACGTGCCAGGCGTCGTATTCGTAGACCCAGTCGCCGTTGCCCGTGACCTTCAGCCATTCGTTGGACCGGGAGCCGCGCTGGATGCGGGAGGTCCGCTGCAGCCGGGTCTCCTGGTAGGTCCGCAGGGCGACCGCGGGGTCGTCGAACAGGCTCAGGCAGCGGGACAGGACCACGGCGTCTTCGATCGCCATGCCTGCGCCCTGCGCCATGAACGGCATCATCGGGTGCGCGGCGTCACCGAGGAGCACCGACCGACCGTCGGTCCACGACACCAGCGGGTCCCGAACGTAGAGAGCCGATTTCAGGACGTCGTCGCACGCGTCGAGCAGCGCCCGCGCGTCCGGGTGGAAGTCGCGGTACAGCTCACGCAGTTCGGCGACGGAACCGGGTGTGGTCCACGATTCCTCGGTCCATTCGTCTTGCGCGCAGGTGGCGAAGACGAAGATGTCCTTGCCCTGGTTGAGGGGGAACGTGACGATCTGCGTGGACGGATCCGGACCCCACCATTTGGTGAAGCAGTCGAGATTGGGGAGTTCGCCGACGCGTTCGGTGGGGACGACGGCGCGGAACGCCACAACTCCCGTGAATGTCGGCTGTTCCCGTCCGAGGAGCGCGGTCCGGACCGCGGAGTGGATGCCGTCGGCGCCGACGATCACGTCCGCGGAAACCGTGCTGCCGTCGGTGAACTCGATGCGCCCGTCCACGACGCCGACGACGCGGCGGCCCATCTCGACGGTCCCCGACGGCAGCCGGTTCTCGAGCGCGGTCATGAGATCGCCGCGGTGCATCGTCAACTGCGGTGCGCCGTACTGCTGTTCCGCGCTGTCGCCCATCGGCAGCCGGGACGTCTCGGCTCCGGTGTCCCACGTGCGGCTGATCCGGAATTGCGGCCGGGCGGCGGAGTCGCGGATCGCCGGTCCGACACCGAGTCCGTCGAGCGCACGGACCGCGTTGGGTGTGAGGTTGATGTCGGCGCCGACGCGGGCGAACTGCCGCGTCTGCTCGTAGACCGTGACGTCGAGGCCGAACTTGCGGAGGGCGATCGCCGTGGCGAGCCCGCCGATTCCGCCGCCGCAGACGGCGACCGTGGTCACTGTGCACCCTTTCCGGGCACCGTGACGGGCGGCGTGAACGGTGCCGGCATGTCGCCGTAGGCGGCGAGGTCGACCTCGACGATCACGGGGGCCTGCCGGGACACGGCGTCGGCGAGCACGCTGTGCGCCTCGGCCGCGCCGCCGATCCGCAGGTAGGGCACGCCGATCGACTGTGCCAGCAACGGGAAGTCGGGGGTGACGAGGTCGACGGCGTACGTGTCTTCGCCGCCGCCCTTCTGCATGTTGCGCAGCACGCCGTAGCCGCCGTCGTTGAACACCAGCAGCACCAGCCACGGCTTCTCCTGCGCCATGGTGAGGATCTCGCCGAAGTGGACGGCCAGGCCGCCGTCGCCGACGAGCGCCAGGGTGGGGCGAGTTTCGTCGGCAAGTGCGGAACCGATGGCCATGCCCAGGCCCTGCCCGATGCCGCCGCCGCGGGGGAAGACGTTGGACCGGGGGTCGAACATCGGCAGCAGCCGGTTGCCCCAGGAACTGGACGCGATGGTGACGTCGCGCGCGATGACGGAATCCTGCGGGAACGCGGCACGGACGGCGTCGCACAGCACGGCGTGGTCGCCGAGTCCGGCGCGCTGCCGGGTACGGACCAGTTCCCGTGTCGCCCGCCCACGTTCGGTCCACGACGCGTCGACCGGTGCCAGTTCGGACAGCGACCGCAGGAACGTCGCGACGTCGGCGGTCACGCCGGCCTGCGCGGGGTAGACGCGTCCGATCGCGGCGGCGTCGATGTCCACCTGCACGTGCACGGCGGGGACGGGCATGGAGTAGTCGCCGGTCTCGTTGGACCGGAAGTGGGTGCCCAGCGACAGCAGCAGGTCGGCGTCGGCGAGCAGTTCCCGCCCGGCCGGGGTGTTGCCGTAGTTGCCGACGCACAGCGGGTGATCCTCCGGGACGGCGCCGCGTCCGGAGTTGCTGGTGAGCAACGGAACTCCCCACTGCTCCACCAGTGCGGTCAGCTCCGCGCCTGCGTGTGCGACACCGCCGCCCGCCCAGATCACCGGGCGCTGCGCGGACCGCAGCAGCGCGAAGGCGACGGCCAACTCGTCGGCGTCCGGGGTGCGCGGGGATTCGACGACCGGTTCGACCACGTCGATGACGTGTTCCGCGTACTGCAGGTCGATGGGCCATTCGATGCTCGACGGCCCGCCGGGCGCGGCGAGTGCGGCGGCGACGCCTTCCCGCAGCACCTTTCCGGCACTGTCCGTGTCGAGGATGGTGGCGGCGTGCTTCGACGTCGCCGTCAGCATCCCCAGCTGATCCTTGGTCTCGTGGATGAACCCGCGGCCCGAGCCCAGGTAGCGACTCTCGACGTTGCCCGTCACGTGCAGCACCGACGTTCCGGCGCTGAGCGATTCGATCAGCGATCCGGCCGCGTTACCGGCACCCGTCCCGGTGCTCGTGAGCGCGCAGCCCAGTCCGCCGGTGGCCCGGGCGTAGCCGTCGGCGGCGCTGACCGCGGTGGCCTCGTGCCGGACCGGCACGAACCGCAGGTGCGTGGCGACCGCCTGCACGAGGGGCTGGTTGTGCACGCTCACGATGCCGAAGACGGTGTCGACACCGGCCTCGCGCAGCACCTGGACGAGCAGGTCGCCCCCGTTTCCTACCGACATGGTGTTCCTCTCAGACATAGCGCGCGACGCCTCCGCAGACGTCGAGGCTGGTGCCCGTCACGTAGGACGAGCGGGGGGACAGCAGGGTCACGATCATGGCGGCCACCTCGTCGGCGCGGCCGAACCGGCCGAGGCCGATGCCCCGGTCCTGGGCGATCTCCGCCTCCCATTCGGCGAAGGTGGCGTCGGTGCCGGATTCTTCGTAGCGGCGGCGCCACTGACCGGTGTCGACCAGGCCGAGCGATACCGAGTTGACGCGGATGCCGTCGGCCGCGAGTTCCAGCGACAGCGACTTGCTGAGGTTCAGCAGCCCGGCCCGGGCGGCGCTGGTGGTGACCAGCCGCGGCTCGGGCTGGCGCGCGAGGACCGCCGAGATGTTGACGATGGACGCGCCGTCGGATTTGCGCAGCGCCGGCAGCGCCGCGTCGACGGTGTTGAGGACGCTGGAGAACTTGAGGTCGAGTTCGTCACGCCAGTCGTCGAGGGTCGCCTCGCCGCGCGGGACCATGCGGGACTTGCCTGCGTTGTTGACCAGACCGTCGAGCCCGCCGAACCGGGCGACCCCGGCGTCGACCAGCGCGGCGACCGCGGCCGGGTCCCGGACGTCGCAGGACGCGGTGAGGACGCGGTCGCTGCCGGGCAGCGGCGCGAGCACGGAGTCGAGCCGGTCGCGGTCGCGCGCGCAGGTGACGACGTTGGCACCCTCCTCGAGCAGCATCGCGACGGTGGCGAGCCCGACTCCCGAGCTTCCGCCGGTCACCAGGTGGGTGCGGTCTTTCAGTTGCAGGTCCACGACGTGGTCCCCTTCTCTAGTGTAGGACGAATCCGCCGTTGACGACGAGTTGCTGGCCGGTGATGTATGAGGCCTCCGGTCCCATCAGGAACGCGACGGCGCCGACGAGATCCGACGGCTGCTGCGGCCGTTCGAGCGCGCGGTTGAGGCGGTAGAGCTCGTGCCGGTGCTCCGGAACCTTCTGCGCCGATTCGCTTTCGGTCAGACCGGGCGAGACGGTGTTGACGGTGATGCCGTGGGGGCCGAGGTCGCGTGACATGGCGCGGGTCAGCGCGGCCACCCCGCCCTTGGATGCGATGTAGTGGGCGAGCCGCGGCGAACCGTACAGGGCGGCGTCGGAGCCGATGGTGACGACTCGTCCGCCTCCGTTCCCGATGATGGAGGGAACGATCGCCCTGCTCACGAGGAACGTGCCGCGCAGATTGACGCCCAGCACCCGGTCCCACTCGTCGATGTCGAGTTCGTGAATCGGTTTGCCGCCCACACCGTCCGCGAGGGCCGCGTTGTTGACGAGGCCGTACAGCGGGCCACCGGAGGTGACGGTGGCCGCCATCGCGTCGACGGACTCCGCGTCGCGGAGATCGACCCGCACGAACTGCGCCTTGACGCCGTCCGCGCGCAGGCTTTCCGCCGCGGCCTCGCCCCAGTCCTCGCGGATGTCGGCGAGCCACAGGGTGGCGCCGTCCTCGCCTAGCCGGCGGGCCAGGGCGAGGCCGAGCCCCCGCCCCGCCCCGGTCACGAGGATGCTGCGTCCGTCGAGACTCACGGTCAGTCCCGGGTCACGCCGTGCATGGCCGACGTCTCGGGGTACGTCGGGATCTGCGGCTTCTGGGCGCCGATGATGACGCAGAACAGGGCGTCCTTGTCGCCGTTGTTCTTCAGGCTGCGGGGAACGCCGGCCGGGACGACGATCATGTCGCGGTATCCGAGGGTGCGCTTCTCCACCTTGCCGTCGCGGTGGACGCCGACCTCCACCTCGCCCTCGAGAACGAAGAAGGCCTCTTCCGCGTCGTGGTGGGTGTGCTCCGGACCCTCGGCGCCGGGGGGAAGCAGCATGTTGGAGAACGTGAATCCGCGCGAGCCGATGGTGCGGTTGTCGTTCTCGTGGTTGCCGGTCGCTCCGGAGCCGACGTAGCGGATCTGCGCGCGCTTGAACTGGTCGCCGGCCTTGGCCTGGAAGCCCAGGGTGTCCCAGTCCTCGTGGCGGGAACCACGGGTGAGGATCAGCGAGTCGGTGAATTCCTTCAGGTCGGCGGTGCCGTATTCGAGTGTCATGTTTATGCTCCTTCTCTAGACGTGGTTGCGCAGGCGTTCGGTGATGTGGATGAAGGACTCGACCCAGGCGTCGAACGCGTCCGGTCGCTCCTGGTTCGCGAGGTGTCCGGCACCGCGGATGGTGACGAACACGGCGCCCGGAATTCCGCCCGCGAGAACCTGACTCGCGGGAACCCCGGTCACCTCGTCCTCGTCCCCGCCGAGGACGAGGGTGGGGACGTCGATCTTCGGGAGATCGGCGGTGTGGTCGGTGGCGGCCATCGACTCGGCGGCGTACCCGTAGCCGGGCAGCCGGATCGACGACGCCATGATCGCCGTCGCCTTCGCCGTCAGTTCGTCGTCGGCGGTCCCGGACAGCAGTCGCGGGGCCCGGTCGGCGGCAAAGGCTTCCGCGCCCTCCTGCTCGAGGGTCGCGGCCCGGGCCCGCATCCGGTCGGCAGCCTCGCCGTCCGCCCCCGAGCCGACGGTGGAACTGCCGAGCAGCAGACTCCGCACCAGGCCGGGGTAACGCAACGCCAGCCGGGTGGCGATCACACCGCCCCACGACATTCCGAGGACGTGCGCCCCCGCGTCGCCGCAGCGGTCGCGGATCACGTCGGCGGCGGCGTCGGCGTAGTCGTCGAGGTCGAACGGACGTCCGGGATCCTCACTGCGACCGTAGCCGGGTGCGTCCCAGGCCAGCAGTCGCAGCGACCCTGCCAGTTCCTCGAACTGCGGCGCGAAACTGTCCGCACTGCCGCCGATTCCGTGCAGCATCAGCAGCGCGGGGCCGGACCCGGATTCGACGACGTGCGTCACGACGCCCGCCCGAGGTCGAACCGCTCGAACGCCCCGGGGTCGGGGACGCCGGCCATGTGGTCGCGGACCTGCTTGGACGGCGGGCCCGCGGTGCCCCACAGGTCGGAGAGTTCCGGAACCCGGCGCCACACCTTGCACAGCCACCGGTCCTCGTCGACCTGCGCGATGCCGGACGTGTACTCGCACACCAGCCCCGCCGGATCGGCGAAGTAGGAGAACGTGTTGTCGCCGGGACCGTGCTTGCCGGGACCCCACAGCGGCACGGTGCCGTGGTGCCGCAACCGGCCGATGCCGCGCATGAAGTGGTCCACGGTGGGCATCTCGTAGGCGACATGGTTCACCGACGTCCACTCGGCCTGGTTGAACGCGATGCTGTGATGGTCGGTGTTGCAGCGCAGGAACGCCATCTGGTGCTCGGACCAGTCGGAGACCCGCATGCCCAGGACGTCGCAGTAGAACTTCACCGCGGCATCGATGTCGACGGTGTTGAGGACGACGTGCGTGACGCCCACGGGGACGGCGTCGTCCCGGCCGAGCTTCGGGACCGCGAGCGCGTCGGCGAGCAGTTCGACGACGCGACCCTCGGGGTCGACCAGGCTCACGCCGTAGCCGCCGCCGAGGTCGTCGACCGGCCCCGGGCCGCTGACGATCGGGACGCCGCGCAGTTCGAGTCTGCGGGCGGCCTCGTCGACCTCAGCCGGCGTGGCGACGGCGAACGTGATGCGGCCGAGGCCGTTCCGTTCGGCCTGGGTGAGTTGCAGCGCGTGGTGGTGCTCACCGGTCCCCCGCAGCCAGGCGCCGTCCGTGCCCTGTTCGACCACGCGCAGTCCCCACACCTCCGAGTAGAAATCGGTGGATTCGAGGCTGGCCTGTGTGCGCAGTTCGACGGAGCGCAGGCACCGCAGCCGGGCTATGGGTTGGTTCATCGCAAGCCTCCAGTTGCTTAGGTCTCAATATCTTAGCGCTAAAGTAATAGGTCGTACAGAGCTGGTGGGAATTTCTTTCCGGACGACCTACTACTTCGGTGGGTCGCTCACTCGGCCCAGGGGTTGGGTTCCTCGTCGAGGCTCCAGTAGATGCTCTTCTGCCGGGAGTAGGCGGCGATTCCGCTGCGCCCCTTTTCCACCCCGAGTCCGCTTTCCTTGACGCCGCCGAACGGCGTGGAGATGCTGAACTGCTTGTAGGTGTTGATCCACACGGTGCCGGCCTGGAGTCGGCGGGCGAGTTTCCAGGCGCGGCGGTAGTCGCCGGTCCAGATTCCGGATGCCAGCCCGAACACCGAATCATTGGCTTGCGCAACGAGGTCCGCTTCGCCGTCGAACGGCAGGACCACCAGGACGGGTCCGAAGATCTCCTCCTGGCAGGTGCGTGAGCTGTTGGGCAGCCCGTCGATGATGGTCGGCAGGTAGTAGGCGCCGTCGCGCAGTCGCTCGTCGTCGGGGATCGCCCCGCCGCACAGCACTCGGCCGCCTTCTTCGCGAGCGAGGTCCACGTAGGCGGCGACGCTGTCGCGGTGCTTGCGGTGGACCATCGGCGCGACCTGGGTGTCGGGGTCGCGGCCGGGCCCGAGCCGGAGCCGGGTCGTCTTGGCCACCAGCTTCTCGACGAACTCTTCGTAGATGCGGCGGTCGACGAACAGGCGGGACCCGGCGATGCAACTCTGCCCGGTGGACGAGAAGATCCCGTACATCACGCCGTTCACGGCGGCGTCGAGGTCGGCGTCGTCGAGGACGATCGTCGGCGACTTTCCGCCGAGTTCCAGAGACACGGGCATCAGCTTGTCGGCTGCCGCGTGGGCGATGGAGCGTCCGGTGTTGGTGCCGCCGGTGAACGTCACCTTCCCGACGCCGGGGTGGGTGACGATGGCGTCGCCGACCACCGAACCCTTGCCCGGCAGCACCGACAGCAGGCCCTTCGGTAATCCCGATTCGTCGATCAGCCGCGCCAGTTCGAGCGACACCAGCGGCGTCCACTCGGCGGGTTTGAGGACGACGGCGTTGCCTGCCGCGAGGGCGGGCGCGATCTTCTGCGCATCGCTGGCCACCGGCGAGTTCCACGGTGCGATGGCGCCGACCACGCCGATGGGTTCGAGAACGCTCATCGTCAGGAAGTTGCCGCGCGGGGTGGTGAGGTCGTCGTCGGCGGTTTCGAGGACGGCGGCGAAGTAGCGGAACGTGCCCGCCGCACTGCCGACGAGTGCCGTGGTCTCGGCGACCGTCTTGCCGGTGTTGTAGCTCTGCAGCAGCGCGAGCCGGGACGTGTTCGCCTCGATGGCGTCGGCGATGCGGTGCAGGTACTTGGCCCGCTGGTGCGGGAGCAGCGCGCGCCAGGCCGGGTCGTCGGCGGCGGTGCGGCCCTTCCGGACCGCCTCGTCGGCGTCGTCGGCGGTGGCCTGGTGGATCACCTGCAGGGTTTCGCCGTTCGACGGGTCCGTGACGGCGAAGGCGGGGCCGCTCGCCTGCCGCCACTGCCCGGCGACGAGGATCCGGTCGGCGACCGGGACGAACGGCAGCGTCTGTGGTGCGGTGTCGAGAACGGTCACTGGGAGATCTCCTCGAGGGTCTTCTCGCGGGTTTCGACGGCGAAGAAGCCGACGACGAGGGCACCGATCAGGGCGACGGCGGAGAACATTCCGAAGACGACGGTGAGGGTGCCGCCGCCGTCGAGGATGGCTCCGACGGCGAGGGGTCCGATGATGATGCCGAGGCGCCGCTGGCTCCGCCGATGGCGCAGCCGATGGCCCGCATCCGGGTGGGGTACAGCTCGGCGGTGTAGACGTAGAGCGCCATGTTGACGGCGAAGACGAACAGGGCCGATCCGGCCGACCAGAACAGGACCTTCGTCGCGGTGTCGGCGCCGGTGGCGGCGAGCAGGAACAGCAGCGACGAGCACAGGACCATCGACGCGGTGATGCAGATGCGGCGGCCCAGGTTGTCGATGAGGAACGCGACGAGGACGCAGCCGATCAGACCGGCGACGCTGGTGACGATGCTGTAGTGCAGCGCGGTGTCGACGCTGACGTCGAAGGCGGAGTGGTAGAGCGACGGCAGCCAGGACGCGATGCCGTAGTTGACGAAGTAGGCGCAGCCCCAGATCGCGGCGAGCATCAGGGTGCGGCGCAGGTAGACGCCCTGGAACGCTTCACGGAACCGTCCGTGACGATCGTCGACGGCGACGGCGGGCAACGGTTGCGGGGCCGGGAGCGTCTTGCCGTATTTCCCGGTGATCTCGTTCTCGATGCGCGTCATGGCGTTGTGGGCGTCTTCGTGGCGGCCGCGGGACGCGAGCCAGCGCGGCGACTCGGGCAGGCGCCAGAGCAGCGGCAGGAGCACGACGGGCAGGGCGCCGAGCGCGAACAGGATCTTGTAGCCGAAGTTCGGGACCACCCACGCCGACACGATCGCCGACATGACGAGTCCGATCGGGAAGATCACCTCGTAGAGCAGCACGAATCGTCCGCGCTTGTGGGCTTTGGTGATCTCGCCGATGTAGCTGGCGGCCACCGGGACCTCGGCGCCGAGACCGATGCCCTGCACGAACCGGAAGACGAGGAAGAGCATCAGGGAGTCGGTGAACGCCATGCCGAGGCTCATCACGGCGTACAGCGCGAGGGAGGCGATGATGACGTTGAGCCTGCCGACGCGGTCGGCGAACCAGCCGCCGGCGAGCGCGCCGACGAGCATGCCGATGCCGCCGATGGCGATCACCCAGGCGATGTCGCCGGGGGTCAGACCCCACTTGGGGGTGAGGACGGGGAGCGAGTACGCGATCATCAGCTGGTCGAAGCCGTCGAAGAACGTGACGGCGCCGACGATGACGCGGGCCTTGATGTGCCACCTGCTCATCGGCAGGCGTTCGAGTCGGGCGCTGATCATCTCAGCTGTGGCAGCCATGGCGGGCGATACCGTCGTCATGAGCATCCTCAGGGTCGGGTCGAGGCATTTACTTAAGCCCTCAAAGGCTTACCGCTAAGATGTAATCTCACGCACATGAGAAACGTCAACCCTTGACTTTGGACGAAACATATTGTTCACACCTGTGAGTACTTGTTAACCGCCCGCGGTTAACAAGTACTCACAGGCGGTGGACTGCATCCATTCTGCACAGATGCGTGCGGTCGTGTGTCACGAGCAGCGTCGCGACCTCGCGTTCTCGCACGACACCGAGGATCAGATCCATGATCGCGGCGCCCCGTTCCCGGTCGAGCGCGCTGGTCGGCTCGTCGACGACCAGCAGCGACGGGTCGTTCATCAGCGCCCGGGCGAGGTTGACCCGCTGCCGCTGC
The DNA here is from genome assembly GCF_042802055.1 of Rhodococcus sp. NPDC057529. Lineage (NCBI taxonomy): Bacteria > Bacillati > Actinomycetota > Actinomycetes > Mycobacteriales > Nocardiaceae > Rhodococcus > Rhodococcus sp. NPDC057529. Next base: position 46,812 of record NZ_JBHVEY010000007.1, on the reverse strand, counting down.
CCGCCCGACAACTGCGCCGGCCGCTTTCCGGCGTGATCTGCGAGGCCGACGGCGTCGAGCAGGTCGCGCGCCTTCGTGCGCCCCGCCCGCCGCGGCGCGAACCACCGCTGTCCGAGATGCGCCATCACCTCCAGTTGCTCGAGGGCCGTCAGCGACGACACGAGGTTGGACTGCTGGAACACGATGCCGATCCGGTCGCGGCGCAGTGTGGACGCCTCGCGGCGGCTGAGAGTGGTGAGTTCGGTGTCGCCCAGCCGGACGGAGCCCGAGTCCGGCCGGATCAGCGTCGACGCCACCGCGAGGAGCGTCGACTTCCCGGCACCGGACGGACCGGTGATCGCGGCGATCTCGCCTCGGCCGAGCGTCAGCGACACCGAGTCGAGGGCGGTGACGCGTCCGGCGCCGTCCGGGTAGGTGCGGGTGACGTCGTCGAGGGTGAGGGCGGGTGTGGTCATCGTGTGCTCCCGAGGGCGGTGAGGGGGTCGGTGGTGAGGAGGAACCGGAGCGCGAACGCGGCGCCGACGAGGCCCAGCCCGGCGAGGGCGACGGCGGGCAGGACAGTGGTGGAGATGTCGAGCACGAACGGCACCGCGTCGCCGATCATCGACCCGGCCACGGCCGCCGTCCCGACACCGGCACCCACGCCGGCGAGCAGGACGACGAGCGCCTGTCCGAGCGCGTCCCGCACGAGCGACCCGGTGGACGCGCCGAGCGCCTTCAGCGTCGCGACGTCGGGGGTGCGCTGGAGTGTCCAGACCGTGAAGAACGCGCCGATGACCAGCGCGGAGATCGCGAACAGCATTACCGTCATCAACGTCAGCGACCCGTTCTCGGAGGTGTAGGAGCCGATGGCGGAGAAGGAGTCGGCCACGGTTCGGGATGTCGTCGCTGCGACGGAGTTCGTGGACTCGTCCCCGCCCGACACCGCGAGCACCGTCGCCGCACCTCCGCGCGGGTTCGCGTGCTGCCAGTCGGCGAGCGTCATCCACACGGCCGGACTGTGGCCGTACCAGTCGTCGCCGCGGACCGCGGCGACGGTGAACGCCTGGCCGGCGATCGTCACCGTGTCGCCGGCGGATACCCCGAGCGAGCGCACGGCGCCGTCCCCGACGATCACCGTTCCCGGCGCGGACGGTGCGCGGTCGCCCACGCCGCCGTCCGCGCCGACGAGCGCCGCGCTCGTCGTCGCACCTCCCGCTGCCGACACCGAGCCTCGTCCCACCCCGATCGGGTGCACCGAGTCGGCGCTCCGCCGCCAGACGGCCACCTGCTCGGACGTCAGCGCGGACTCGTCGAACGAGGGACCGTCCTCGGAGGCGGCGAAGACCACCGACTGGGCGTCGATACGTTCCACGACGGACACGTTCTGGTGGCGCAATCCGGCGGTGAGACCGCTGAGAAACGTGACGAGCAGCGCAATCAGCACCACGACGACGGATATCAGCGCGAAGCGACCTCGCGCGGCACGCAGGTCTCTCGATGCGACGAACACAGATGGTCCTCTCCGGATCACGACCGGCGCCGCAGTCGATGCGGGCCGGGGCGGCGCTCACGGCCTCCGAACTCACCGTGCCCGCGGAACGGCACGGTTCCATCGCACGTGGGATGGAATTCTCGGCGGTCGAAGGTCGGGTGCGGGTTCCGACTTTCGATGGATGCCGGGTGCGCTCACGTCGATAAGCTGGACGGGGTGCACCGCTCCCCTCTCACGCCCGTGTTCGCGGGACTCCAACTCGGACTGCATGCGCTGACCGCGGCGCTCACTGCAGTCGTGATCTTGCGTGCCGTCCTCCTGGACGCGCCGAACGCGCCGGCGATCGTGGTGCTGTCGGTGGCGTTTCTGGCGGTGTACGCGGCGGGGGCGACGCGACGGCTGCGCGGGGGTTGGTGGCTCGCGGCGCTGACGGCGCTGTGGGTGGCGCTGATGGTCCTCGCCCCCGACGCCGCCTATCTCGCGTTCGGACTGTTCTTTCTATACCTGCATCTGCTGCCGCGACGATGGGGTGTCGTGACGGTCGCGGCGGCGACCGTCGTGGCGGTCGCGGGCACCGGACTGCACCGCGGCTGGAGCGTCGCGGGTGTCGTCGGTCCGGTGATCGGGGCGTGCGTCGCGGTGGCGATCGGCCTCGGCTACCGGGCGTTGTACCGGGAGGCCGTCGAACGCGATCGCCTCATCGACGAATTGACCCGGACCCGAGCCGAACTCGCCGAGCAGGAACGTGCCGCCGGTTCCCTGGCCGAGCGTGAGCGGCTCGCACGCGAGATCCACGACACCGTCGCGCAGGATCTGTCGAGCATTCAGATGCTGCTCCACGCCGTGGAACGCGCGGACCCCGGCCACCCCGCCCGGGACCGTATCCGGTTGGCGCGGGAGACGGCCGCGGACAGCCTCGCCGAAACCCGTCAGCTCATCGGCGATCTCACACCCGCCGTCCTCGACGGGCAGTCGCTCGCGGACGCACTCGCACGGATCTGCACGCAGGCGAGGAGCGACACCTTCGACACGATTGCCGTCGTCGTGGGGGATCCGGTGCGGTTGCCGATGCCCGTCGAGGCGGCGTTGGTGCGGATCGCGCAGGGTGCGGTGTCGAACGTGGTCCGGCACGCGCAATCGTCCCGGATGGCGGTCACGCTCACCTACTACGAGGATGCGGTCCGGTTGGACGTCGTCGACGACGGCATCGGCTTCGATGTCGCACTGCTCGACCGTGAACCGTCGACAGCGTTCGGGCTGAATTCGATTCGCCGTCGCGTCGAGCTACTCGACGGGTCGATGTCGGTGGAGTCGGAACCGGGACTGACCGCGGTCGCGGTGTCGTTCCCGCTCGGGGCCGGCGCATGATCCGACTGCTGCTCGCCGACGACCACGCGATCGTGCGCGCGGGCCTGCGCGCCCTGCTCGAACACGAGGACGACATCGAGGTGGTCGGCGAGGCGGCCACCGCCGACGACGCCGTGGCGTTGTGCGCGACGACCCCGGTCGACCTCGTCCTCATGGACCTGCGGTTCGGCGCCGGCACGTCGGGGGTGGACGCCACCCGGAACCTGCGGTCCCTGCCGAACCCGCCGCACGTGCTGGTCGTCACGAACTATGACACGGATGCGGACATCCTCGACGCGATCGCCGCCGGCGCGGCCGGGTATCTCCTGAAGGACACTCCCCCTCCCGAACTCCTCGCCGCCGTGCGGGCCGCGTCGGCCGGAGACAGCGTGCTCTCCCCGGCCGTGGCGTCGAAACTGATGACGCGCGTCCGCCGACCGGCCACCAGCCTCAGCGCGCGGGAGATCCAGGTGCTGACGTTGGTGGCTGCGGGGCGGTCCAATCGGGAGATCGGGAAGGAACTGTTCCTCTCGGAGACGACCGTGAAGTCCCATCTCGTTCACAATTTCGGCAAACTGGGCGTCAAGTCTCGGACCTCCGCAATAGCCCGCGCCCGCGAGCTCGGCACCCTCCCCAGGTGAGCGGCAAAGCGTCCGGACGCACACTTTGCCGCTCACATGTGTTTACGCTGGGAAAATGGACCCACCGGTCGTCCAGTACATCCAGCGGGACGGACACGCGCTGGCGTATCAGGTGGTGGGCGGCGGCGCGCTGGACGTCGTGTGGCTGTTCGAGATCAACATGCATCTCGACCTCATGTGGACCGACCCGCAGATCCACTACCTGATGGAACGCGGCAGCACGTTCGCCCGCACCGCGTATTTCCAGCAGCGGGGGCTGGGACTGTCCGAACCGGTCGACCACCTGCCGACACTCGAGGAGCAGGCCGACGACATCGTCGCGGTGATGGACGAGATCGGGATGCGGGAGGCACTGCTGGTGGGTGTGGCCAGCGCGAGCGGTGCCGTGGCACTCGTGGCGGCGCGGTCGCCGGAGCGGGTCACGGGGGTGGTGCTGATCCAGCCGTTCGCCGAGCGGCTGATCGGCGGCGACCACGACCCGGACGGCTGGACGGCCGCCGAGCGGGACCAGTTCGTCTCCCGATGGCGCGCGGCCACGGAGTCGTGGGGGTCGGGCGCGTCCGTGCCGCTGTGGGATCCCCGCGAGGATTCCCCGTTCAACCGGCGGCTGATGGCGATGCTCGAGCGGAACTCCGCGTCGCCGGCCGTCGCGCGCGCCCACATGGAGTGGATCTTCCGCCTCGACTACTCGGACATTCTGCCGTCGATCCAGTGCCCGGCCCGGATCGTGATCGTCGCGGGCAGTCCCGTTCCCGCAGCTGTCGCGCAGTACGTCGCCGATCACATTCCCCGCGGCACCTTCCACCTGCTGCCTCCCGCCCCGGCCGGCGCATCGCTCGGTGAGGCGTGGGTGCCGATCATCGATCACGTCGAGCAACTCGCGACGGGTGGGCATCCGACACCGGACGCCGGCCGGTTCGTCGCGTCCGTGTTGTTCACCGACGTCGTCGGATCGACGGAGGTGCTCGCCCGGATCGGCGACGCCGCCTACCGGGGACTCCGCGCCACCCATGAACGGCAGGTCCGTGACGCGGTGGAGAACGCGGGCGGACGTCTCCTCAACGTGGCGGGCGACGGCACGTTCAGCATCTTCGACGGCCCCGCCGCGGCGGTCCGGTGCGCGCGGACCGTCGTCGACGACGCGTGTGCGCTCGGCCTCGAGGTGCGGGCCGGCGTGCACACCGGACAGGTCGAGCGGAACGGACCCGACGTCAGCGGGATGACCGTTCACGTCGGCGCGCGCATCGGTTCGGCGGCCGGAGCCGGGGAGGTGCTGGTGTCGCGGACCGTGCGCGACCTCGTGGTGGGGTCGGGGCTGCGTTTCACCGATGTCGGCGAACGCGAACTGAAGGGCGTGCCGGGCCGGTGGCCCTTGTACTCCCTCACCGACGCGGACCACGCGCCACGGACCGTCCCGCGACTCGCACCGAAGCTGAGCATGATCGACCAGGCCATCCTGCGGACCGCGAAGCGGGCACCGCAGGCGCTGCGCGCACTCGTCGGCGTGGCCTATGCGAGGCAGCGCAAGCTGTCCCGCTGATCCGGCGAAGTGTCTCCTTTCGAGGACTACACGCGATGTGCTCGCGGCCATAGCGTTTCACTCACTGTTGCCCCCGTCACACAGGAGTGATCATGAGCAGGCTGAAGTTCGGAACATTTCTCGCGCCGATCCACACCCCGGGACAGAACCCGACGCTGTTGTTGCAGCGCGACCTCGAGTTGGTTCAGTTGCTCGAGAAACTGGGCTACGACGAGGCCTGGTTCGGGGAGCATCACTCCGCGGGTTCGGAGATCTACGCGTCCCCGGAGATCATGATCGCCGCCGCCGGCGAACGGACCAGTCGCATCAAGTTGGGGACGGGGGTGACGTCGGTGTCGTACCACAATCCGCTGTGGGCGGCGGAGCGGATGGTGATGCTCGACCACCTGACCCACGGCCGCGTCATGTTCGGCCTCGGCCCCGGATCCTTGCCGACCGACGCGGCGATGCTCGGTCTGTCGCAGATCGACACGCGCGAACTGCTCGCGGAGAACACCGACATCATCATGCGTCTGCTGCGGGGTGAGACGGTGAGTGCGAAGACGCGGACCCACACGCTCGTCGACGCGTGCATTCAGATGGCGCCGTACTCCTCTCCCCTGTTCGACGTCGTCGTCGCCGCGATCGCCTCCCCGACGGGAGCGCGGCTGGCCGGCCATCACGGTATCGGGCTGCTGTCGATCGCCGCGACGCTGACCGCGGACGGATTCAGTGCTCTGCAACATCATTGGGGAATGCTCGAGGAATTCGCGACGCTCGCGGGCCGGAGCGAGGACGTCGATCGCTCCAAGTGGCGGCTGGTGGGTCCCTTCCACATCGCGGAGACGCGGGAGCAGGCCTACCGCGACGTCGAGCACGGCATCGAACACTGGTTCAAGTACCTGCAGCACGTTGCCGCGTTCCCGCAGATGGCGGTCGAGGGTGAGAACAAGCGCGAGATGATCGACTTCATCAACAATTCGGGCATCGGCGTCATCGGCACGGCCGAGGAGGCCCGCGCACAGGTCCAGCGTCTCGTCGATCAGTCGGGCGGGTTCGGCACTCTGCTTCTGCAGGGCCATGATTGGGCCAACCCGCAGGCCACCGCGCGATCGTACGAGCTGTTCGCCCAGGACGTCATGCCGTTCTTCCAGGGTCAGGCGCAGCCACTGCTCGACGCGGACGAGCGGGCCCGCCGCGTGCGGGAGGGGCAGGCGGACGAGCACAGGAAGGCCGTCGCGCACATGACGAAGAAGTACGAAGCCGAGCTGGGACGGGTGTAGGGCGATGGCCGAGATCAGCATTCAGAAGCAGTTCCCCGTCGGCGCCGACACGATCTGGGCCCGCGTCGGCGATCCGGGATCGGTCGCCGAATGGATTCCGTCGGTGGCGGCCGCCCGGATGGAGCAGGGGATCCGCCACATCGTCTTCGCCGACGGTCAGCCCGCCCGTGAGCGGATCGCCGAGCACAGTGACGGCGAACGCCGGTACACCTACGAGTACATCGACGGCCCATTGCCGTTGACGCACTACCGGTCCACCATCTCCGTGCTCGGCACGTCCGCGGAGTCCTGCACCGTGGAGTGGGCCGCGACGTTCGCCGCCGACTCGGCGGAGGTCGAGTCGGAGCTGGCGACGGCGATCGAGTCGATCTACCGCGCTGCGCTCGAGGAGTTGTCGATCCTCGTCTCGAATCCGTCCGTCCGCGGATAGACCTCGTTCGGAGTCCGCCTTCCGTCCGGCGGACTCCGAACATTCAGCACCGAAGAAGGTACCGATGCGAACCCACACCTCCCCGCACATCACCGCCACCACCCCCGAAGACATCGCGGACGCCTACCGCACCGTCCTCGGAAAATTCTGCACCGGCGTCGTCGCCGTCACCGCACTCGACGACACCGGCAACCCCGTCGGACTGACCGTCGGCTCCTTCAGCTCCGTCTCCCTCGACCCCGCCCTCGTCGCCTTCTTCGTCGGCCGGGGCTCCACCACCTTCCCCAAGGTGGCCGCCTCCGGCCGGTTCTGCGCCAACATCCTCGCCGCCGACCAGCACGAACTCGGCCGCGCCTTCGCCCGCAGCGGCGCCGACAAATTCCGCGGAATCGACTGGACCCCCGCCACCACGGGATCACCCCGCCTCGCCGGTGCGCACGCCTGGATCGACTGCCACATCGACCTCGTCCAAGCCGTCGGCGACCACGACCTCGTCGTCGGCCGCGTCGTCGAACTCGGCGCCACCGACACCCCCGACCCGCTGCTGTTCTACACCTCCACCTTCCACCAGCTCACCCCCGCGAGCCCGGCATGACTGCGGTGGACCCGACCACGTGCGTCGTCCGCTGCGCCGACGCCGTCGTCCCCACCGATCACGGCGCGTTCACCGCGATCGCCTACCGCTCGGCCACCGGGATCGAGCACCTGGCCATGGTGTTCGGCGACCCGACCGTCGGCACCGCCCTGACCCGCGTCCACAGCGAGTGCCTCACCGGCGACGTCCTGGGGTCGCGGCGCTGCGACTGCGGTCCGCAACTGTCCGCCGCGCTGGAGCGCATCGCCGACGCCGGCGCCGGGGTGCTGCTGTACCTGCGGGGGCACGAGGGCCGCGGCATCGGGCTGGCCGCGAAGATCGCCGCCTACCAACTCCAGGACCGGTTGGGCCTCGACACCGTCGACGCCAACCTGCGACTCGGGTTGCCCGTCGACGCCCGCGACTACGCCGACGCCGCGGCCATCCTCCGCGACCTGCGCATCGACCGGATCGATCTGCTCAGCAACAACCCGGCCAAGGCCGCCGGGCTTGCCGCGGCCGGCGTCACCGTCGCGGGCACCACGCCGCTCGAGATCGCGGCGAACGATCACAACGCCCGGTACCTGGCAACGAAGCGGGATCGGCTCGGCCACAACCTCACCCACGCACCTCTCGTCAGCCGCCACTGACACGTCAGGAGAAACCATGGAACGCACCCCGCTGAGTCACGTATTCGAGAAGATGTCGGTGATGCACTCGACCGCGCACTGGGCGGACACATTCGACGACCTCACCGAGGTCCTCGGCCCCGCCGCGTTCAGCGACGGGAGTGCGTGGGCGAAGTTCACGACCCTGTGCCTGTCCGACGAGACGGACGTACCGCCCTGGTGCCTGCTGGGGAAGACGCACGACGTCGCCGCGGCCGCGACGCTCGCGCGCGACGCGGGATGGGATGTGGGTGAACCGACCGTCGGCGATCACGAATGCCGGGTGGTGCTTCGATCACCCCACGGGCTGACCGTCATCGCCTATTCGCCGCTCACACCGTAGGTCGCCGGCCTCGCCGGAGCACGCACGCGGTCAGCGACGCCCGGTTCTTCAGACCCGTGGCCTCGAAGATTCGGCTCACATACTTCTTGACGGTGAACTCGGACAGCGAGAGCACTTCGGCGATCTCGTTGTTGCTGAGGCCGTCGCTCACCAATTCGGCCACCTGCATCTGGCGCGGGGTCAGACTACCCAGCGGATCGACGGGGCCCTCGTCCCCCGACAACTGCATCGACCGGCCCTGGGCGCGGAGTTGCCGGGCGAGACACTGCACTGCCAGTGACTCGCTCGCATCCCAACTTCGTTCACGGTCGAACATGCCGACCAGCGCTTCACCGTCCGCGAACCGGAGGTGCAGCGCCGACGCCGTTCCCATTCCGTGTGGGTGCAGGTAGTCCTCGACGTAGGAGCGTTGCGGCGCGGGCAGCGCATGCAGGTGGTCCAGGGAGATGAACCCGGTATCGGTCAGCGAGCGGCGCGCCTCGGGGAGCGCGAAGATGTCCTTGTCCCGCCAGCGGGCGTGATACTCGTGCAGCAGCGGGGAGGCGGCGCCCGTCAGCAGCGGTGCGGGGTCGGCGAAGATGTCGGCGTATGTCGGTCCGAAGAAGAACGTGACATCGCGGACCCGGAACACCGTCGCGATGGATTCCACGACGGTCCGCTTGTAGTCGGCGGGGTCGTCGACGTCGCAGCACGATTCGAGGACCTCGAGGATGCCGTGCATCTGCGAGCGGGACAGCACGTCTTTCCAGGATCCGGTACCCATGTTCGCCTCCGATCCCCAGGTGAGTGGCAAAGCGTGCCCGACCACACTTTGCCACTCACGTCACCTCAGGCCGCCACAGTGGACCGGCTGGCAGCCGACTGCTGGACGTCCGGCGACGAGTACTTCCGCACGATCGCGACGAGGCACAGCAGCCCGACGGTTCCGGCGCCGGCGAGGAAGGCCCCGACCCGCCACGCGTTGGAGGCGTCGCCGTTGATGAGCAGCACCATGACCATCGGCGAGAAGCCACCGATGATGGCGGAGATCTGATAGCCGAGGGAGGCTCCGGAGAATCGGATCTCGGGCGGGAACAGTTCCGCGAACAGCGTCCCCTGCGTTCCGGTCTGGAACGACATCACGATCACGGCGCCGAAGACGGCCAGCGCGAACGGCCACAGTTCGCCCTGGCTCGAGTGCCCGATCATCAGCCACATCGGAATTCCCCACAGCAGCATCCCGGCGGTGCCGATGCCGAAGATCAGCTTGCGGCCGTAGAGGTCGGAGAGGTATCCGGCGAACGGGACCAGCGGAATCATCAGGACGCAGGCGGCCAGGATGAACCCGAGGACGGTGGAACGTTCGATCCCCAGATACGTGGTGGCGAACTGCACGGACCCGGTGATCATCGTGTAGAAGAAGATGACGCCGATGGCGTTCGCTCCGGCGGCGGTGAGGACGGTGCCGGGGTTCCTGCGCAGCACCTGCAGGATCGGCGACTTCCGTGCCGCCGGCGCCTCGGCCAGCTTTTTCGACAGCTCCTGGAACTCGGGTGTCTCCTCCAGGTAGCGGTGGATGAGGAACGCGACCGGGAGCATCACGAGGCTGATCCAGAACGGGATGCGCCACGCCCAGGCGAGGAACGACTCGGAGTCGAATGCCGCTGTGATGACAAGGAAGACGACGTTTCCGAGGACGACGCCGATGGGCACGCCGAGTTGCGCGAAGCTGCCGTAGAACCCGCGACGTCCCGCGGGCGCGTTCTCGGTGGCGAGGAGGACGGCGCCGCCCCACTGCGCCCCCACCGCGAGGCCCTGGCAGATCCGCAGGGTCACGAGAATCGTGGGCGCGAGCCAGACGAGCTGGGTGTTGGGCACGAGACCGATCAGCGAGGTCGCGACGGCCATCATCACGATGGCGGCGACGAGAACGGGTTTGCGACCCACCTTGTCGCCGAAGTGGCCGGCGAGCACACCGCCGACGGGCCGGGCGATGAACCCGACCGCCACGGTGGCGAATGAATTGAGTGCGGCGACGACCTGGCTGTCGGTCGCGAAGAAAGTGGTGTTGAAGACGAGGGCGGCCGCGGTGGCGTAGATGAAGAAGTCGTACCACTCGAGCGACGTCGAGATGGCGGCGGCGAAGGACGCGCGGGCCGCGCGCGGCTTCGGCGGGACCGCATGCGAGGCGGTGGGCATGGGGGTCTCCTGCTCAGTCTTGGGCAATGGAACCGAACGTGTCTCGGAGGACGCGCTTGAGGATCTTGCCGCTCGGGTTCTTCGGTAGGGAGTCGGCGACGATCACGTATTTGGGCACCTTGTAGCCGGCGAGCCGGGTGCGGCAGTGCTCGACGACGTCTTTCTCGTCGAGTTCGACGCCGGCGGACGGAACCACGACGGCGGCGACCGCTTCGATCCACCGGGGGTGCGGCACCGCGAAGACTGCGGCCTCACCGACGCCGTCGAGTTCGTACAGTGTTTCCTCGACCTCGCGGGTGGCGACGTTCTCGCCGCCGGTCTTGATCATGTCCTTCTTGCGGTCGACCACCCACAGGTACCCGTCCTCGTCGAGGTAGCCGAGGTCACCGGAGTGGAACCAGCCGCCCGCGAACGCTTCCGCGGTCTTCTCGGGTTGCCCGAGATAGCCGACGGTGGCGTGGGGGCTGCGGTGCACGATCTCGCCGACCTCCCCCGCGGGCAGCGGCAGGTTGCGGTCGTCGACGATCCGCGTCTCCACGTTGAGGGCGGGTTTGCCCGCCGAACCGCCGCGCGTCTCTTGATCTTCCGGTCCGAGGGCCGTGGCGAGCGACGCCATCTCGGTCTGCCCGTAAAAGTTCCACAACCGGATGCCCGGAAGGCGGCGGTTCATCTCCCGCAGGATCTCCACCGGCAGCGGCGACGCCCCGTAGTAGCCCTTGCGCAGCGACCGCAGGTCGGTGTGCTCGAACTCCGGCGACTGCAGCAGCGAGATCCACACCGTCGGCGGGCAGAACAGGTTGGTCACCCGCTCGGTCTCGATGGTGCGCAGCAGCACCCGGAGGTCGGGTCCGTCGACGATGATGCTCGTCGCGCCGAGATAGATGTCGGTGCTGAGGAAGTTGTCGAGCTGGGCGCAGTGGTACAGCGGCAGGGCGTGCACTTCCACGTCGTCGCTGCTCATGCCGCCGGTGACGATGCAACTGATGTACTGCCACATCAGCGACCGGCTGGTGAGCATCGCGCCTTTCGGCCGCGATTCGGTACCCGACGTGTACATGATGCGGATCACGTCGTCGTCCGCCACGAACACCTCGGGCGGCGAGGCGAATTCGCCGTCCGTCCAACCGGCCACCGAGACCCACCCGTCCGGAACCCCCGCCCCGGCCAGTGGGATCGCCGCCCGCACCCGGACGCTTCCCGTCGACTCCGCGAGGGCCGTCTCGGCGACGGGCACCAGCGTGTCCTCGACGACGAACGCGTCGGCGGCGCAGTCGTCGAGGATGTACCCGATCTCCCCGCCGGTGAGCATGAAGTTGATCGGGACGAGCACCACCCCGAGCCGGGCGGTCGCGAAGTTCAGCACCGGATACTGCCAGCAGTTGTGCGACAGCAACGCCAGCCGGTCACCCTGCGTCAGCCCCTCTGCGTGCAGCGCCGCCGCGACCCGGTCGATCACGGCGTCGAATTCGGCGAACGTGAGCCGGACGTCGCGGTGCACCACAGCGAGCTTGTCCGGGAAACGCGCCGCGGAACGACGTGGGATGTCGCCGATGCTCTGCTGCCGGGCGCGCGTCCTGTCCTCGGTCACCCGCGGACTTCTTTCAATACCGGGGTGGCGGCGAATTCGGCGCGGGCGAGAGAGCGGCGGTGCACCTGGTCGGGACCGTCGGCGATCTGCAGGAACCGGGCCTGCGCGTACAGGACCGGCAGGATCGTGTCCTGCGACAGGCCGGCACCGCCGAAGATCTGCATCGCGTCGTCGACGATCCGCTTGACGGTCAGCGGGACCATCACCTTGGCGGCGGCGATGTCATGACGGGCCGCCTTGGTGCCCTCGACGTCCATCCGCCAGGCGGCCCGCAGCACCAGCAGCCGGGCGGCGTCGAGGTGGATGCGGGCGTCCGCGACGGTCGCCTGCACGACGCCCTCGTCCGCGAGGGGCTTGCCGAACGCGACGCGGGTGCGGGCGCGTTCGGTCATCAGCGCGATGGCCCGCTCGGCCATCCCGATCAGTCGCATGCAGTGGTGGATGCGCCCCGGACCGAGCCGGGCCTGCGCGACGGCGAAGCCCTTGCCGCGCGGACCGAGGAGGTTCGCCTTGGGGACGCGGACCTTGTCGAATACGACCTCGCCGTGGCCGCCTTCGTGGCGGTCGGTGAAACCGAGCACGGTGGTGGACCGCGCGATGGTCAGGCCGGGCGTGTCCATCGGGACGAGAACGATGCTGTGCCGGTTGCCGATCGGGGCGTCGGGGTCGGTGACGCCCATGACCATGGCCACCCGGCAGTCGTCGCGCAGCGCCGCGGTGGACCACCACTTACGTCCGGTCAGCACCCAGTTGTCGCCGTCGTCGGCGATCTCGAGGCGGACGTTGTTGGCGTCCGAACTCGCGACGTCCGGTTCGGTCATCGAGAAGCACGAGCGGAATTCGCCGTCGAGCAACGGGGCGAGCCACTGCTGCTTCTGCTCGTCGGTGCCGTAGAGGTGCAGCAGTTCCATGTTGCCGGTGTCCGGCGGGTTGCAGTTGACCGCCTCGGGGGCGATCAGCGGGCTCCAGCCGGTGAGTTCGGCGAGCGGCGCGTACTCGAGGTTGGTCAGGCCCGCGCCCTCGCGGGCGGGGAGGAAGAGGTTCCACAGGCCCTCGCGTTTGGCGGCGGCCTTCAGGTCGGCCACGATCGGCGGCGCACCCCAGTGGTCCGGTTTGGACGCGAGCTGTTCCTCGGCGATCGCCTCGGCGGGCAGCACCCGCTCCTGCAGGAACTTCGTCAGCTTCGCTTGCAGTTCCACGACTTTCGGGCTGTACTCGAATTCCACTTCCGTGGCTCCAATCTGTTTCGGTGGTGCCGCGGTCAGCGGCGAAGCTCGGACACGGGCGACGCCGCGGCGAGGTCGAGCGCACGCTGCAACAGAGGACCGACCATGTCGCCGACGTCGTCGAAACCCCCACCGACGGTGTCGCCCTGTGCGTGCCGGGCGTGGATGCCCTCGAGGATGACGGCGATCTTGAAGTCGGCGAACACCGTGTACCAGTCGATGCCGGGAATCTCGATGCCGCGCTGTGTGGCGTAGCGGTCGAGAAGTTCGGCGCGGGTGGGGAATCCGTCGAGTCGGGCGAGACCCTTGGTCACCGGGTTGTCGACCGCTCCGGGCTGGTCCCAGAAGCTCAGCATGATCCCGACGTCGGCGAGGGTGTCGCCGAGGGTGGCCATTTCCCAGTCCAGGACGGCGACGATCTTGCCGGCATCACCGCGGGACGCGAGCACGTTGTCGAGTTTGACGTCGCCGTGGACGATGCCCGGGAAGTGCGAGGCGGGAAGCGCGCGGCGCAGTTTGTCGAGCAGCACGGCCACCTCGGGGCGATCGGCGGCGCGCGAGGCCTCCCATTGCCGGGACCACCGGTCGAGTTGACGTTCCAGGTAGCCGTCGGGGCGTCCGAACGAGCCGAGCCCGACCGCGTCCGGGTCGACGTCGTGGAGCGCGGCGAGGGTATCGGCCAGGTCCAGCCCGAGCCGGCGGCGCTCGCCGGGAGTGAGTGCGGACGCCTGCTCGACCGTCCCGACGGGCATGCCGTCCACCAGTTCCATGAGGTAGAACGACGCGCCGAGCACGTCCGCGTCCTCGCACAGCAGCACCGCTTCGGGCACCGGGACGGCGGTTCCGGCCAGCCCCCGGATCACGGTGAACTCGCGTTTCATGTCGTGGGCGCTCGGCAGGACGTGCCCGTAAGGGGGACGCCGCAGCACCCACGTCCGGTCGGCGTCGGCGACCCGGTAGGTGGGGTTGGAGCGGCCGCCGCTGATGAGCGACACGGCGAGGTCGCCGCTCACGCCGCCGTCGAGCGCGCCGTCGAGGTAGTGGGCGAGGGCGGTGAGGTCGACGCCTGCCGAATCCTCCCGGTCCTCGTGGGTGTCCGCTTCGGCGTGGGACGTCGTCATCCGCTGCGTCCTTTCGAGTCCTTCGATTGTCAGCCAAACGCTCGTTCGGCCAGCTCCCATCATCAGCCGAACGAGCGTCGGAAGTCAATATCTTCATATTCAGCAGCGAACGGGCGCCGAGACCGGAGATCGACACACTTGCCAAGCGATCGTTCAGTTGGCATGATCCACCGGAAGTGATGCACGTCTCATCCGCCTCGAAAGGTCAGGACACCCATGACGGACCAGTTGACCGGGACTGCCGCCACCACCGAATGGCGGGCCGAAGACCGCGTCCGAGCGCGCCGCGCCGCGATCGCGGGCGGAGTGGGCACCCTCATCGAGTACTACGACTTCAGCCTGTACGGCTACCTCGCGATCGTGATGGCCCCACTGTTCTTCCCCAGCAGCGACCCGGCCACCGCGCTGCTGTCCGCGCTCGCCGTGTTCGGCACCGCCTACCTCATGCGTCCGCTCGGCGGCATCGTGTTCGGGCACATCGGCGACCGGTTCGGGCGGAAGAAGGCCCTCCTCGCGACGCTCGTCTGTATGGGCCTCGGCAGCATGGCGATGGGATTCCTGCCCACCCACGCGCAGGCCGGGATCTGGGCCACGGTGCTGCTCGTTCTCGTCCGGATGGTCCAGGGGTTCTCGGCCGGCGGCGAGGTCGGCGGCTCGGCCACGTTCATCTCCGAATCGGCGCCCCGTCACCTCAAGGCCACCTACGGCGCGTTCACCCCGCTCGGCTCCACGATGGGGTTCGCGATGGCCGCCGCGGTCGCGGGCACGGTGTCGGCGTTCACCACCGACGTGCAACTCGAGAGCTGGGGATGGCGGGTGCCGTTCCTGCTCGCGCTGCCGCTGACGCTGCTCTGCCTGTGGGCCCGTACCCGGGTCGAGGAAACCCACGGCGAGGACGCCGATTCCGGCCCGGCCCAGGCGCCCGTCGTCGCCGTCTTCCGGCGTCAGCCGCTCGCCCTCCTGCAGTCGGTCGGAATCAGTCTGGCGTGCAACGGAACCGCGTACATCGGCCTCACCTACATGAGCATCCATCTGATGAAGAGCCTCGGCTACGAACGCACCCCGGTCTACTGGATCGCGACCGCCGTCATCGGAGTCGTCGCACTCGCGATGCCGCTCGGCGGCATCCTCGCCGACCGCATCGGACGGTTGCGGTTCACCGTGATCAGCTTCGCCGGATTCGCGATCGTCACCTACCCCGCCATGGCCGTCATGCACCACAGCCTGTGGATCGCCGCGATCGCCTATCTGCTGATCATGGTCAACACCATCGGAGCCCAGGTCGGCTCGTACACGCTCATGCCGCTGCTGTTCGACAAGGACGTCCGCTTCACCGGTGTCGCGATGGGCTGGAACCTCGGTGTCGTCATCGCCGGTGGCACCGCCCCGTTCGTCGCCGTCTGGCTCGTGGAGCAGACCGGAAACATCCTCTCCCCCGCCGTCTTCGTGATCGTGGCGGCGGTCATCGGGCTGATCTCGATGGCCGGCGTGGCACGCCGGTCCAAGGTCGCGCAGGAGCAACTCGGCTGACGCCGAGGCGGATTCACCACCCGAGATCCACCACGAATTGGAGTAACCATGTATCCCGGCGCTCATGCTGCCACCACACCCGACAAGCCGGCCGTGATCATGGCCGGCACCGGGCAGACGGTCACCTTCGCCGAACTCGAGTCCCGCTCAGTCCGCATCGCCCGCCACCTGCACGCCCTCGGCCTGCGCCGCGGGGATCACGTCGCGGTACTGGCCACGAACACCGCCGCCATCTTCGACATCTATTGGGCCGCCATGCGTTCCGGGCTCTACCTCACCATGGTGAACTGGCATCTCACGCCGCCCGAGATCGCGTACGTCGTCGACGATTGCGGCGCCAGAGCGCTGATCGTGGACGCCGCGCTCGACGCGGTCGCCTGCGAGCTTCCCGGCCTCACCCCCGGTGTCGAGCACCGACTGGCGTTCGGGGGAACGATTCCCGGCTACGACTCGCTCGACGCGGCCGCGGCCGCGGAGTCCGACGTTCCGCTGCCCGACCAGCCGCGCGGTGCGGACATGCTGTACTCCTCCGGCACCACCGGCCGCCCGAAGGGCATCAAACCGGAGTTGCCGGCACGGCAGATCCAGGACCCGGGCGACACCATGACCGGGATGAACGCGACGGTGTGGGGAGTCACGCCGGACACGGTGTACCTGTCACCCGCCCCGCTGTACCACGCCGCACCGCTGCGCACCTGCGCGTCGGTGCAGGCCCTCGGCGGCACCGTCGTCGTGATGGACCGCTTCGACGCCGAGAAGGCGCTCGCGTACATCGAGCAGTACCGCGTCACCTACAGCCAGTGGGTGCCCACGATGTTCGTCCGCATGCTGAAGCTGCCCGCGGAGACCCGGGAGAAGTACGACGTCTCCAGCCTGCGCGTCGCCGTGCACGCCGCCGCCCCGTGCCCGGTGGACGTGAAACGGCAGATGATCGACTGGTGGGGTCCGATCCTGTCGGAGTATTACTCGTCCACCGAACTCAACGGCATGACCCTGGTGAACTCGGAGGAATGGCTCCGCAGGCCCGGAACCGTCGGCCGCGCCGCGCTCGGCGTCGCCCACATCTGCGGAGACGACGGCGCCGACCTCGCACCGTGTGAGGTGGGCACCCTCTACTTCGAGCGGGACACCGTGCCGTTCGAATATCACAACGCCCCCGAGAAGACGCGCGACGCCCAGCACCCGCAGCACCCGACGTGGACCACCACCGGCGACGTCGGCTACCTCGACGAGGACGGGTATCTGTTCCTCACCGACCGGAAGTCGTTCATGATCATCTCCGGCGGCGTCAACATCTATCCGCAGGAGATCGAGAACACCCTCACCGAGCACGCGGCCGTCCTCGACGTCGCGGTGATCGGGATCCCGGACGAAGAGATGGGCGAATCGGTGCTGGCCGTCGTCCAGACCGTTCCGGGGGTGACCGGGGACGACGCGCTGGCCGGGGAACTCCTCGACCACGTGCGGGGACGGCTCGCCCGGTTCAAGGTCCCGCGGAACCTCGTCTTCAGCGACGACCTCCCCCGCACCCCCACGGGGAAGCTCGTCAAGGGCACGCTACGAGATCGCTACGCCGCCGGGGTCCCCGCCTGAACCGTCAGCCGGCGACCGGTTCGCTCCGGCGCCGGCGGTCGAGGAGGACGGCGATCGTGAGGACGATCAGTCCCGCGACACCGAGCAGGGCGCCGACGGCGGCCGGGGCGGTGTAGCCGTATCCGGCGGCGATCACGACGCCACCGATCCACGCACCACCCGCATTGGCGAGGTTGAACGCGCCGTGGATCAGCGTCGACGCGAGCGTCTTCGCGTCACCGGCCGCGTCCATCAGCCGCGATTGGACGGCCGGGAAGATCGACGTCACCGCCATGCCGATGAAGAACAGCACGATCAGCGCCGTCACCGGGTTGTGTGCGGCGACGACGAACAGGGCGAGGACGCAGATCAGCGCGATCATGCATCCGAACAGACCCGGCACCACCGCGTTGTCGGCGACGCGCCCACCCACGACGTTGCCGAGGATCATCCCCGATCCGAACAGCATCAACGCCACCGGCACCATCGAGTGCGTCAACCCGGACACGTCGGTGAGCGTCGAACTGATGTACGTGTACACCGCGAAGGAGCCACCGAACCCGACCGTCGCGAAGATCAGCGTCATCCACACCTGTCCCCGGCGCAGCGCCCCGAGTTCGGCCACCGGGTTGCTCACGTGCACCCCGGCCAGCGGCGGGACGAGACGCGCCAGTGCCACCAGCGTCACGATTCCGATGAGCACCACGAACGCGAACGCCGACCGCCAGCCGAGGAGCTGGCCGAAGAACGCCGTCGCGGGCACCCCGATCACGTTGGCGACGGACAGCCCCATCATCACGGTCGCGACCGCCTTGGCTCGTTTGCCCGGTTCCGCGAGGTGCGCGGCGACGAGCGCCGCGACGCCGAAGTACGCGCCGTGCGGCAGCCCGGCGAGGAATCGGGCGGCGATGAGTGTTTCGTATCCGGGGGCGAGCGTGGTCGCGAGATTGCCGATCACGAACGTGCCCATCAGCGCGATGAGCAGCGTGCGCCGCTCCACGCGGGCGGCCAGTGCCGCGATGACGGGCGCCCCGACGACGACACCGAGCGCGTACGCGGACACGAAGTGCCCAGCCACCGGCTCCGACACCCCGGTCGCGGAAGCCATCGCCGGGAGCAGACCCATGGACGCGAATTCCGTTGTGCCGATACCGAACCCGCCGAGGGCGAGCGCGAGCATCGCGCCCCGACGACTCGGTGACGGAATCCGCGGACGCAGAGACGGACGAGCGGTGACCGCAGGTTCGGTGAGGTGAACTGCAGGCGGCGTCATGGCAGCAAGACTCCCGTCGGGCTGATCGTAGGATCGGCGAGCACGTCCAATGGACTCGCCTGAGGATGGACCGGGCCGAGATCGTGGCAAACCGGCTCGTACCAGTATGGGCGAGGCCGCAAGCGAATTAACAATCGGCGCGGGCGTGATTCCACTCACCGGGCCCGCAGATGAGACGTGGGCCCGGCGCACCGGACCGGAGCGACCTACGTCACGTGATGTGCTGCAGGATCACCGTGTGCACGTGATGGGCCTTGTCCATGCCGCGGAAATCGGCCTCGTACGTGGTGTCGGCGACGTCGACGGCGATGCTGCTCGAGGAGAAGAACTGGCCGGCCCACGACTTGTTGCTGAGGAACGACACGGACCGGATGTTCTTGTACGGGATGGACGTGATCGCGGTGCGCTTGCCGACGAAGCTCTTGTCCTGGATCACGACGCGCAGGTTCGTGATCGCGAGGAAGCCGGTGCCCGCGCCGATGCAGTCGTACACGGCGATGATCGTCTCGCCGGGCAGAATCCCCTGCTGGACCTGCTTCAGCTGTTCCGACTTGTCGAAGATCGGATCGGTCACGGCTCCTCCTTCGACGTCGGTGCAGACTCGTCCATGGTCTCAGAAAGTTCGTCGAAGGTGACGTGGATTCCCTGACGGGGGACCGCGCGTTGCGCCTTCGCCTGGTCGGTGAACGTCCGCTTGTCGCCGTCCACGAGTTCCGCCTTGTCGGTGAACGGCACGAGCAGCGCCCGCGGATGCAGCCTGTCGACGCGGACGACGTTGATCTCCACGCACACCACGACGGCCGCGGCGGCGAGGAAGAGGAACGCCAGCAGTCCCAGCACGACGGCGAACACCCCGTTCGTCACGGACGCGGTGCTCACCACCTTGCTCACGTAGTACGCACCGAACGACTGCAGCACCTGCCACAGCACGGCCGCCGCGACGGCGCCGGGGGCCACGTCGGCGACGGACAGCGGGCGGGCGGTGGCGAGCCGGAACGCGAGGACGAAGATCACCGAGTTGATCGCGATCGCGGCGAGCGTCAGCAGCACGGCGAACGAACCGGACAGGTGCGTCGCGGCACCGATCCCGGCGACCGCGGCCGTCCCCAGGATCGCGAGCCCGATGGTGCCGAGCAGCAGCAGACCGCGCAGCCGTCCGCGGATCGGGTCGGGACGCATGTTGCGGGGCACCGACCACGCCGTGTTCATGGCGTTCTGGCAGGCCAGCGCCACGCCGAGGCCGCCGTAGAGGGCTCCGACCAGGCCGATCACCAGGCCGGTCACGCCGCCGCCGATCCGGTGCGGGTCGGCCAGGTCGGCTCCGATGACGGGGAACTGGCTGAGGGCCGAGTCGATGATGTCCTGCTGCAGTTCGGGATGCCCGGACAGCACGAACCCGAGCACCGTGGACAGCAGCAGCAGGAGGGGAAACAGCGAGATGAACCCGTAGTAGGCGATCAACGCCGCGAGGTACACGCCCTGGTCGTCGAGGAACTTGTAGGTGACGGCGATCGGGAAGCCCATCGCCGGATACCGCTGCTGGAGGGCGTCGAGTCTTCGGGCGAATTTCATGCGATCAGACGGCCGGTTTCACCATCGCGAGGGCGAGGTCCGCGTAGCGCTCGGCGAGTTCTTCGGGTTTCAGGGGTCCGTCGGCGTGCCACCACGTGCACACCGACTGGCCCATGTTGATGATGCCGCGAACCGCGTCCCGCGGGTATTCGGTCGCGAAGTCGCCCTCTTCGACACCCCGCTCGATGACGTCGCGGAACAGGTGCTCCTGTTCGTCGCGGAGGGCCACGACGAGGCGGCGGCCCGGGTCGTCGAGGCTGCGGATCTCGGTGGCACCGACCATCGCGTCCCGCTGCCGGGTGGTGTGGAACATGACCCACGCCCGCATCAGCGCCTGCAACTGGTCGGCGGGGGCGCCGCCCGAACGCAGCAGCGCGCCGCGGGTCATCGCGATGGCGTCGTGCAGTGCGCGCACCATGATGTCCTGCAGGATCTCCTGCTTCGACGCGAAGTGGTGGTAGATCGACGCGACGGTGATGTCGGCGCCGCGCGCGATGTCGCGCATGGACGTGCCGTGATAGCCGCGTTCGTTCATGTTGGCGACCGCGGAATCGAGGATCACCTGCCGCCCGGTTCCCGTGCTCGCAGCGGCCACCTTTGCAGCGCACATCCCTGGTACTCCGTCCCCGCTCCGATCGTCACACGACCTCATTAGAGTAGTGGGTCCCGTCACAGATTCTGCTCTAGCGATCGTTCGGTAGCGATGTCATGCTGGTGCGATGGATCACATCGGACTCGCCGTCGCCGACGGCATCGCGACGATCACCCTGAACCGGCCCGACCAGCTCAACGCATTCACCACCACAATGGAGAACGAGCTGATCGCCGCATATGACCTGCTCGACGCGGACGACACGGTCCGGGCGATCGTGCTCACCGGAGCCGGACGAGCGTTCTGCGCGGGCGCCGACCTGTCCGCCGGTGCCGCCACGTTCGACCACTGGCAGGACGAGGACGAGGGTGCCGACGCCCGCCGCGACGGCGGCGGCCGGGTGGTGCTCCGGATGTTCGAATCCCGCAAGCCGATCATCGCCGCGATCAACGGTCCCGCCGTGGGCGTCGGCATCACGATGACCCTCGCCGCCGACTTCCGTCTCGCCGCCGACGACGCCCGCATCGGATTCGTGTTCAACCGCCGCGGCATCGTGCCCGAATCCTGCTCGACGTGGTTCCTCCCGCGCCTCGTCCCGCTGCAGACGGCCCTCGACTGGGTGTACTCCGGCCGGGTGTTCCCCGCGACGGAAGCCCACGACGCCGGCCTCGTGTACAAGCTGTATCCGCGCGAGTCCCTGCTCGGCGAGGCCTACGCGCTGGCCCGGAGCCTCACCGAGCACTCCGCCCCGGTGTCGGTGGCGCTGTCCCGCCAGATGATGTGGCGGGCGCTCGGCGCCGAGCATCCGATGATCGCGCACCGTGTCGAAACCCGCGGCATCAACATCCGCGGCATCGGGCCGGACGCCCGGGAGGGCATTTCCGCGTTCCTCGAGAAGCGGCCCGCCGTGTTCCCCGACAGCGTCCGTGACGACCTTCCGGACGTGTTCGGCGACGACCTTCCGACGCCGGCGTTCCGCGGATGACCGCCGCACAGCCGGCCCGGCCCGGCGTCGTCGACCGCTGGCATCACGTCGTCGAACACCGCGACCTCGCCGCTCTCGACGCCCTGATCGCCGACGACGCCGTGTTCTCCTCCCCCGCGGTGTTCACGCCGCAGGAGGGGAAGCCGAAGGTCCTGGCCTACCTCGGCGCCGCCCTGACCGTCTTCGACGGCACCGGCTTCCGGTACGTCGAGGAGTGGTACGGCGACCGTTCCGCGGTCCTGGAATTCGCCACCGAACTCGACGGCATCCATGTCAACGGCATCGACCTGATCCACTGGAACGACCGCGAGCAGATCACGTCGTTCAAGGTGATGGTTCGGCCCGTCAAGGGCCTGCAGGCGCTCATCCCGCTGATGGCCGCCCAGCTGTCCCAGTCGTAAAACCCTGCACCACTGCATCACTCATCACTGCACGAAGGAGAAATTCATGAGCCTGCCCCCCATTCTGCAAGACCGGCTCCGCCTGCCCGTGGTGGCCTCGCCGATGTTCATCGTCTCCGGTCCCGACCTGGTGATCGCCCAATCCACCTCCGGCGTCGTCGGGTCCTTCCCCTCCCTCAACGCCCGCCCGCAGCCCGTGCTGCGCGAATGGCTCACCCGCATCACCGAGGAACTCGCCAAACACGACGCCAACAACCCCGAAACACCCTCCGCGCCGTACGCGGTCAACCTCATCGTCCACAAGAGCAACGACCGCCTCGACGAAGACCTCGCCACCATCGTCGAATTCGAGGTCCCGATCGTCATCACCTCCCTCGGCGCCCGCTCCGACGTCAACGACGCCATCCACAGCTACGGCGGCATCGTCCTCCACGACGTCATCAACAACAAGTTCGCCAAGAAGGCCGTGGAGAAGGGCGCCGACGGCCTCATCGCCGTCGCCGCCGGCGCCGGCGGACACGCGGGAACGCTGTCGCCGTTCGCCCTGATCCAGGAGATCCGCGAATGGTTCGACGGACCGCTCCTGCTGTCGGGCTCCATCGCCCACGGCCGCTCGGTCCTCGCCGCGCAGGCCGCCGGCGCCGACCTCGCCTACGTCGGCTCCGCGTTCATCGCCACCGAAGAGGCCAACGCCGATCAGGGTTACAAGCAGATGATCGTCGACTCCACCGCCTCCGACATCGTCTACTCCAACCTGTTCACCGGCGTGCACGGCAACTATCTGCGCGGCAGCATCGAGGCCGCCGGACTCGACCCGAACAACCTCGCCGTTTCCGACCCGTCCGCCATGAACTTCGGCGTCGGTGAGGAGGCCGACACCGCCGCGAAGTCCGAAGCCAAGCCCTGGCGCGATATCTGGGGCGCCGGGCAGGGCATCGGCGCCGTCGACGCCGTCGTCCCGGCAGCGCAGATCGTCGAACGCCTCGGCCGTGAGTACGCCGACGCGAGGGCCCGCCTGGGATAGGCGCTTCGCGCCCGTGCGCGGTTAAGGAGTCCAGAGACTCGTCAACCACGCACGGGCGCTTCGCGCCTATCCCGCCGCGATGTCGCGACCGATGATTTCCTTCATGATCTCGGTGGTTCCGCCGTAGATCGTCTGGATCCGACTGTCGACGTACGCGCGGCCGATGGGGTACTCCATCATGTAGCCGTAGCCGCCGTGCAACTGGACGCAGCGGTCGACGACACGCTTCTGCAGTTCACTGGCCCACCACTTGCCCTTCGCCGCGTCGACGGCGGTGAGTTCACCTGCGTTCAGGGCGAGGACGCACCGGTCGATGTGCGATTCGGTCACCTCGATCTCGGTGAGCATCTCCGCCAGCGCGAACCGGGTGTTCTGCAGATCCCCGATCGGCTTGCCGAACGCCTTGCGCTCGAACACGTAGTCGCGGGTCCACCGATAGGCGGCCTTCGCTGCGGTGATCGCGTTGACGGCGATCGAGATACGTTCGAGGGGCAGATTTTCCATGAGGTGGACGAAGCCGCGACCTTCGGTCCCGAGCAGGTTCGCCGCGGGAACCCGCACGTCCTCGAACACGAGTTCGGCGGTGTCCTGTCCGGCCAGGCCGACCTTGTGCAGTTTGCGGCCCCGGCTGAAGCCGGGCATGCCCCGCTCCACGACCAGGAGCGAGAAACCCTTGGAGCCGGCGTTCGGGTCGGTTCGGGCGACGACGATGACGACGTCGGAGTGAATACCGTTGGTGATGAACGTCTTCTGACCGTTGATCACCCAGTCGTCGCCGTCCCGCACCGCGGTGGTCTTGATGCCCTGCAGGTCGCTTCCGGTGCCCGGCTCGGTCATCGCGATCGCACCGATCAGTTCGCCCGCGGCCATGCCTGGCAGCCACCGCTGCTTCTGCTCGTGCGTGCCGAGATTCGCGATGTACGGAATGGCGATGTCGTCCTGGAGCGCCAGCCCCGAACCGAACGACGTCGTCGCGGTGCGAGCGATCTCCTCCGCGACGACGTACCGGAATCGGAAGTCGGTGACACCGGAGCCGCCGAACTCCTCCGGCACGGCGAGACCGACGATCCCCGACTTTCCGGCGGCCAGCCACGCCGAGCGGTCGATCAGCCGGTCGGCTTCCCACTGTTCGTAGTTCGGTTCGATCTCGCGGGCGAGGAACTCGCGCACCGTCTCCCGGTACGCTTCGTGATCCTTCTCGAAGATGGTGCGCTGCATGACTTCTCTCCTACGATCTGGCGCTGACGGGGGCCGACAGGCCGGCGAGGCGTTCCGCGATCAGCGCCTCCGCCTCGGCGACGATGCGTTCGACGAGTTCACCGGCGGTCGGGATGTCGTGGATGATGCCCTGGACGGTGCCTGCGGTCCAGATGCCCGCCTCGGGGTCGCCGTTCTCGAACACGGTGCGCCCGCGGGCGCCGGCGACGAGCTCCCGAACGTCCTCGAATTTGCCTCCGCGGTCGAGGATCTCGACGACCTCCCGGCTCACGGTGTTGCTCGCGACGCGGGCGGTGTTGCGCAGCGGACGGAAGATCAACTCGGTGTCGGTCTCCTTGGCGGCGACGATCGCTTCCTTGATGTTCTGGTGGATCGGCGATTCGGCGGTGCACATGAAGCGGGTGCCCATGTTGATGCCGTCGGCGCCGAGCGCGAGGGCGGCGACCAGCCCACGCCCGTCGGCGAATCCGCCCGACGCGACCATCGGGATGGTGATCTGTTCGGCGGCGGCGGCGATGAGCACGAGCCCGGGGATGTCGTCCTCGCCGGGGTGGCCGGCGCATTCGAAGCCGTCGATGCTGATGCCGTCGACACCGCTGTCCTGGGCCTTGATCGCGTGCCGCACGCTGGTGCACTTGTGCAGTACCTTCACGCCCGCGGCGTGGAAGTCGGGCAGGTGCGGCGCGGGGTTGGAGCCGGCCGTCTCGACGATCTTGATGCCGGACTCGATGA
This sequence comes from Rhodococcus sp. NPDC057529, assembly GCF_042802055.1. Classification (NCBI taxonomy): domain Bacteria; kingdom Bacillati; phylum Actinomycetota; class Actinomycetes; order Mycobacteriales; family Nocardiaceae; genus Rhodococcus; species Rhodococcus sp. NPDC057529. The sequence continues at coordinate 21,521 of NZ_JBHVEY010000007.1, read as the reverse complement.
TGACCTGCCGGTACTCCTCGTACGGCGGCGGCGTGATCGCCGGCAGGATCGTCAGGTTCACGCCGAAGGGCTGGTCGGTGAGTTCGCGGGTGCGGGCGATCTCCTTGGCGAGGTGCTCCGGGGTCGGCTGGGTCAGCGCGGTGAGCAGACCCAGCGCGCCGGCGTTGGCGACGGCAGCGACGAGTTCGGCGCGACCGACCCACTGCATGCCGCCCTGCACGATCGGGTGGCGGACGCCGAAGGTCTTGGTGAATGCGGTGGAGAGCATGGCACGGCTCCTCTGGGGAAACGGTTCAGTGGGCGGGGAGATACCCGACGGTGTGGAGAGCGATGTCGACGTAGCGGCCGGCGACCTGCTCGGGAGTCAGTGCTCCGCCGAGCTGATACCACCGCGGAATCGACTGGAACATCCCGAGGAGAGCGCGCACGGTCTCGGGGACGTCGCCGCTGTGGAACACGCCGCGGGCGACGCCGTCGGCGACGAGGTCGACCATCATCAGTTCGAGCCGCTTGCGGGTCGCGGCGTAGCGACTGCGGCTGTCGGCGGAGACGTGCCGCAACTCGGTGTCGAGGGAGACGTGCCGCACCCGGTACGTCATGTACAGGACGATGGCCTCGACGACGTTGGCGAATTGCGCCAGCACGTCGTCGCCGGCCTCGCGGGCGGCTGCCTCGGCGCGTTCGTTCAGTTCGCGCATCTGCAGTTCGAACAGGGCCACGAGAACGGCTTCCTTGCTCTCGTGGTGGTAGTACAGGGCGGGAACGGTCACCCCGACACGACGGGCGATCTGCCGCACCGTCGTGCCGTGGTAACCGTTCTCGTTGAACAGATCCAGTGCCTGCTCGAGGATGGGCGTCATCGTCAGGGCCTCGAAGGTCCGCCAGTCGGCGTACGCCGTCTCGGCGGTGGCGGGCCCGTCCTCGCGCAGAGTCACAGGTCGCCGATCAGCGCGGTGCCATGCGGATGGCGCCGTCGAGACGGATGGTCTCACCGTTGAGCATCGGGTTCGACACGATGTGCGCGGCGAGGGCGCCGTACTCCGACGGGTCGCCGAGACGCGAGGGGTGCGGCACCTGGCCACCGAGCGACTGCTGCGCCGCCTCCGGCAGGGACCCGAGCAGCGGCGTCTTGAACAGGCCGGGAGCGATCGTGTTGACGCGGATCAGCAGCGAGGCGAGGTCGCGGGCGATCGGCAGGGTCATGCCGACGACGCCGCCCTTGGACGCGGAGTACGCGGCCTGACCGATCTGGCCCTCATACGCGGCGACGGAGGCGGTGTTGATGATGACACCGCGCTCGCCGTCGATCGGCTCGTTCTTCGAGATACGCTCGGCAGCAAGGCGGATCACGTTGAACGTGCCGATCAGGTTGACGGTGACGACCTTGGTGAAGTCGGCCAGCGGGAACGCACCGTTCTTGCCCACCGTCTTGACGGCGTTGCCGATGCCGGCGCAGTTCACGGCGACCCGCAGCGGTCCGAGCGACTCCGCGACGTCGAGTGCAGCGGACACGTCGGCCTCGCTGGTGACGTCGCCGGCGGCGAAACGCACGCGGTCGCCGAGTTCCTTGGCAACGGTCTCACCGTCGGAGGAGGGCAGGTCGATGATGACGACGCTGGCGCCGTCGGCGAGCAGTGCCTTGGTGGTGGCGAGGCCGAGGCCGGAGGCACCGCCGGTGACGAGTGCGACGCTGTCGTTGACGATCATGTCTTACCTTTCGGAAGCAGGGTTTGCGGGAGTGTGGGTCAGATGCGTTCGATGATGGTGGCGTTGGCCATGCCCGCGCCCTCGCACATGGTCTGCAGGCCGTAGCGTCCGCCGGTCGCCTCGAGGTTGTTGACGAGGGTGCTCAGCAGGCGGGTGCCCGACGACCCGAGCGCGTGCCCGAGCGAGATGGCGCCGCCCCACGGGTTGAGCTTGGCCGGGTCGGCCCCGAACTCGTGCGCCCACGCCAGCGGCACCGGCGCGAACGCCTCGTTGACCTCGTAGGCGTCGATGTCGTCGATGCTCAGCCCCGACTTGGCGAGGATCTTCTTCGTCGCCGGGATCGGCGCGGTGAGCATGAACACCGGGTCGTCACCGGCGACGGCGAACGAGTGGAACCGGGCGCGTGGGGTCAGCCCCAGCTTCGACGCCATCTCCTCGCTCATGATCAGCGCGGCGGACGCACCGTCGGTCAGCGGCGACGAGTTGCCCGGCGTGATGTGCCACTGCGCCTCGGGGAACCGGGCCGCGTACTTCTCCGAGTAGAACGACGACTTCAGCCCGGACAGGCCCTCGGCGGTGGTCGTGGCACGCACCGTCTCGTCGACGGTGTGCGTGACCGTCTCACCGGCGGCGTTGGTCACGTCGATCGGGATGATCTCCTTGGCGAACAACCCCTTCGACGCGGCGTCGGCGGCCCGCTGATGCGACTGCGCCGAGAAACTGTCGAGGGTGTCGCGGTCGAACTTCCACTTGGCGGCGATCAGTTCCGCGGAAATACCCTGGTTGACAAGGCCTTCCGGGTAGCGGGCGGCGATGCCCGGGCCGGACGCGTCCTGCCCGATGGTGGTCGTGCCCATCGGAACACGGGACATCGACTCGACACCCGCGGCGATCACGATGTCGTAGGCGCCCGCGATGACGCCCTGCGCCGCGAAGTGCGCCGCCTGCTGGCTCGAGCCGCACTGGCGGTCGACGGTGGTCGCCGGAACCGAATCCGGGAACCCGGCCGACAGCACCGCGGTCCGGGTGATGTTGAGGGCCTGCTCGCCGGTCTGGCCGACACAGCCGCCGATGACGTCGTCGACCAGCACGGGGTCGATGCCGTTCCGGTCGACGATGGTGCGCAGCACGTGCGCGAGCAGTTCCACCGGGTGCGTACCCGACAGCGCACCGCCGGGTTTGCCCTTGCCGGAGGCGAGGCGGACGACGTCCACGATGACAGCGTTGGTCATGATGTTCCCTTTCGAAGTGTGTGTGCGGCTGCGCCACCCGTGAGTACTTGTTAACCGCCCGCGGTTAAGAAGTACTCACGGGTCAGCGGCCCTGCCAGACCGGTTGCCGCTTCTCGGCGAATGCCGTCGGCCCTTCCTTGGCGTCGGCGCTGGAGAAGACGGTCTTCAAAGCGGCGTCGTTCGCCGCCCATGCACCGTCTTCCCAGTCGGGTTCGGTGGCGGTGCGGTGGATCATGGCCTTCGATTCGCGCACCGACAGCGGTGCGTTGGCGGCGATCTGCTCGGCGAGCTCGAGCGCGACGTCGAGGGCGGTGCCCGCCGGCGCGACCCGGTTGACGAGGCCCAGTTCTTTGCCCTGCGCCGCGGTGATCGGTTCGCCGGTCAGCGCGATCTCCAGCGCGAACTTCTTGGGGATCTGCTGCTGCAGGCGGATCACCCCGCCCGCGGCGGCGAACAGTCCGCGCTTGACCTCGGGAAGCCCGAGTTTCGCTTCCTCGTCGACGACCGCGAGGTCACTGGCCAGCACCAGTTCGGTGCCGCCGCCGAGGGCGAAGCCGTTGACCGCGGCGATGGTCGGCTTGCTGATCCAGTGTTGCGCGTATCCGGCGAAGCCCCATTCGGGGTGCCCCTCCGCAGCGATGTTCCCACCCGTGGAGAGGGCCTTGAGGTCGGCGCCGGCGCAGAACGCGCGACCGGACCCGGTCACCACGACCACCCGTACGTCGGGGTCGTTCTCGGCCTGCTCGAGCAGAGTGCCCACGGCGGTCGACAGCGCGCCGTTCACCGCATTAAGCGCTTTGGGGCGGTTCAGCGTGATGATGCCGATGCCTCCGCGCCGCTCCCACAGTGCGGCTGCCTCCACCGTCTCGGTCTGTTCTGGCACGTCTCATCCTCCGACTCGGCCTGATTACTGATCGCTCGTTAAAGTTAGTACCACGCTGCCGAGCGCACGGTCAATGGCCGACTTTATCTAGCGCCCGTTCAGTAGCGTCTGGTATGGATAGTCAGGGACCGACGGAGGAGATCACCACGTGTATGCCCAGCAACTGACCAGCGCTTCCGGCCCCGCCGGAGTACAGCTCGCCGAGATCGACGAACCCGACGGAACCGGACGTGTCGTCGTCGATCTGCACGCCGCGGGCGTGTCCTTTCCCGACCTGCTGCAGACCACCGGCAGCTATCAGATCGTCCGCGAGATGCCCTTCGTGCTGGGACTCGAGGGCGCGGGCGTCGTCCGCAGCGCCCCCGCGGACAGCGGCATCCGGGCAGGACAGCGGGTGGCCGTCCTCGCGACGGACGGTGCGTGGCAGCAGACCGTCGCGGTGGAACCCGGCTCGGTGTTCCCGCTCCCCGACTCGGTGTCGCTCGAGGCGGGCGCCGGATTCCTGCTGAACTACCTCACCGTGCACTTCGCCCTCGACGAGCGTGCCCGCTACCGCGCAGGCGAGAACGTGCTGGTGCACGGCGCCGCCGGCGGCGTCGGGGTGGCCGCGCTTCAGGTCGCGGCCGCGCTGGGACTCGAGACGATCGCCGTGGTCAGCACGGAGGAGAAGGCCGGGATCGCGAAGGCCAACCGCGCCGATCACGTCGTCCTCGTGGACGGGTGGAAGGACCGGGTCCGCGACCTCACCGACGGCCGCGGCGTCGACATCATCCTCGACCCGGTGGGCGGCGACCGTTTCACCGACAGTCTGCGCAGCCTCGCACCCAACGGGCGGCTCGTGGTCCTCGGTTTCACCGGCGGCGAGATCCCCACCGTCAAGGTCAATCGGCTTCTGCTGCGTAACATCTCGGTTCTCGGCGCGGGGTGGGGCGAGTACGTGCGCACCCATCCCGGTTACACGGGCCGGCAGTGGGCGGCCCTGAGCCCGCTCCTCGAATCCGGTGCGCTCCGGATCACCGAACCCACCGTCTACTCGTTCGAACACGCCGGCGACGCACTCCGGACACTCGAAACCCGTTCCGCCACCGGCAAGATCGCACTCTCCGTCCGCCCTTCCTGACTAAGGATCCTCATGAGCTCCGACATTCCCGGCGTGCACACGACCGTCGACAACGGCGTCCTCCGCGTCACCCTCGACCGCCCGTCCCGCATGAACGCCGTCACCACCGAGACCCTCGACGCCGTCGCCGACGCCTTCGACAAGCACGCGGGTGATGCGGAGGTGCGGGTCGCGATCCTCACCGGCGCCGGTCGCGCCTTCTGCACGGGTGCCGATCTGGGCGGCCTCGACCTCTCCGGACCGCCGTCGTCCGCGACGATCGACGCCGCGAACCGCGCGGCGGCCGCGATTCGCGCGTTCCCGCGGCCCGTGATCGGTGCGGTCAACGGTCCCGCGGCGGGTGTCGGGGTCTCGCTCGCCCTCGCCTGCGACCTCACGATCGCCACCGAGTCGAGCTATCTCCTGCTCGCGTTCACGAAGGTCGGCCTGATGCCGGACGGCGGCGCCACCGCTCTGGTCGCCGCGTCGATCGGCCGTGCCCGCGCACTGAAGATGGCCCTCCTCGCCGAACGACTGCCCGCGCGTGAGGCTCTCGCTGCCGGGTTGATCGCCGACGTGCACCCCGACGACGAGTTCGCCGCGACCGTCGACGCCCTCGCGCGACGTCTCGCCGACGGACCGTCGGAGGCCTTCCACTTCACCAAGGACGCCGTCAACGACGCGACGCTCGTCGAACTCGACAACGCGTTCGCCCGCGAGCGTTCGGGCCAGATCGACCTTCTCGCCGCCGCCGATTTCCACGAGGGTGTCGCGGCGTTCCGGGAAAAGCGTCCCGCCGTGTTCGGCCGGGCCTGAGGAACGTCACCATGACAGCGGACGTCCCCGTGACAGCGTCGCACGCGCAGCCGTCCGCCTCGCGGCGGGCGCACTGGGCCAATCATGTTGCCCGGCATGCTTTCGCGAAACCCGATGCGGTGGCTCTCCGGTTCCGCGGCTCCTCGACCACGTGGCGTGAACTCGACGACCGCAGCGCGCGGACCGCGGCGGTACTCGCCGCCCGCGGTGTCGCTCGCGGCGACCGCGTCGTGCTGCTGCTCACCAACCGCCCCGAGTTCCTCGAGGTGATGCTCGCCGCGACGCGCCTGGGCGCGATCGCCGTCCCCGTCAATTTCCGGCTGAGTCCCGGCGAGGTGACGTTCATCGTCGCCGACAGCGACGCCGCCGTCGTGGTCGTCGAGGATTCACTCGTCGATCTCACTGCCGAGGTCGACGACGCCGTGCCGGTGCTCGTGGTCGGCGACGCCGCCGACGACGTCCCACTCGAGAAGCAGTTGCGCGCCGCCGATCCCGACGTCCCGATCGCGGACGTGCCGGAGGACTCGCCTGCCGCCATCATGTACACGTCCGGCACCACCGGGCGCCCGAAGGGCGCGGTGCTGTCGCATCTGAATCTGCAGGCGCAGGCGCTGACCCTCATCCGGGGGTGGCGACTGTTCGATACCGAGTCCGAGGTCAACCTGGTCTCGTCGCCGCTGTTCCATATCGCCGCCCTCGGCAGCGTCGGGCCGTTCCTGCTGATCGGCGCGACCGTCGTGATTCATCCGACCGGTGCGTTCGACGCGGCCGAGGTGCTCGACTCGCTCGAACGCGAACGGGTGACCAGTGTGTTCATGGTGCCCACCCAGTGGCAGGCCATCCTCGACGACGCCGGTCCCGACGGCCGGAATCTGGCCCTGCGGGTGCTGGGATGGGGCGCCGCGCCTGCCACCCCGACACTCCTCGACCGTCTGAACGCCGCGTTCCCCGACGCCGCGATCGTCGCCTTCTTCGGGCAGACCGAGATGTCGCCGGTGACGTGCATGCTCGACGGCAAGGACGCCGTGCGCAAGATCGGGTCGGTCGGGAAGCCGATCGACACGGTCGCGATGCGCGTGGTCGACGAGGCGATGAACGACGTGCCGCAGGGTGAGATCGGTGAGATCGTCTACCGCGGACCGGGACTCATGGAGGGATACTGGCGCAACCCGGAGGCCACCGCGGACGCGTTCGACGGCGGCTGGTTCCACTCCGGCGATCTCGTCCGGGTGGATTCCGACGGATTCGTGTATGTGGTGGACCGCAAGAAGGACATGATCATCTCGGGCGGGGAGAACATCTACTGCGCCGAGGTCGAGAATGCCCTCGCCGCGCACCCGGACATCGTCGACGTCGCGGTGATCGGGCGGGCCGACGAGCGGTGGGGCGAGGTTCCCGTCGCGGTCGTGGTCCCGCGCGCCGGGGCCGCCCCGGGGGTCGACGCCCTCGCGGACTGGCTCGACGGCCGGGTCGCCCGGTACAAGCGGCCCAAGTTCGTCGAGATCCTCCCCCAACTTCCTCGTAATGCCAGCGGCAAGGTCGTCAAAGGCGTTCTGCGCGAACAGTTCGGTGCACTGAACAGCTAACCCGCCGGCGGCAGGGTACTCGACACCGGCACCCGCCCCCGAGTGCCGGCGGACGATTCCGACACTCGGGGCGGACAGGCGTGTTCCTACGCGGTCGGTGAGGGAAGCAGGTCGCGCACGTAGAGACCGGGTGCGTCGCCCAGGACGGTGTGCTCGTCGCTGCCCAGGCGTGTGCTCGCCGCGGTTCGCTCGCCGGCGCGCTCCGAGACCCAGTCGGCCCACGGTTCCCACCAACTCCCGACCTTCTTCGTCGCCGCGTCGAGCCACTCCTGCGGATCGGGTCCCGGCTCGCCGCCTTCCCAGTAGTGCGACTTCGGGTTGCCGGGCGGGTTGACGAGGCTGGCGATGTGCCCGGAGAAGCTGAGCACGAACTTGCTGTCACCCGACAGCAACTGGGTGGTGCGGTAGCAGTTCTTCCAGTCCGTGAGGTGGTCGGCAATCGCGCCGGACACGAAGGTGGGCACGGTGATCCTGCCGAGGTCGACGGGCGTTCCCAGCACGGTCATCGCTCCCGGCGTCGCGAGGGTGTTGTCCTCGAAGATGTCGAGGAACTGGACGTGCAATGCCCCGGGTAGGTTGGTGCCGTCGGCGTTCCAGGCGAGGATGTCGAAGGCCGGTGGCGTCCGCCCCATGAGGTAGTTGTTGACCAGGTAGTTGAAGACCAGATCGTTCGGGCGCATCCAGGTGAAGGCGCTGCCCATGTCGCGGGCCGAGATGATGCCGTTGCGCCGGGACCGGCCCTTGACCATCTTCAGCAGACCCGGTCCCGAGAACGCCGCGAGCCCCGCCGGGTCCGCGAAGTCGAGCATCGTCACGGCATACGACATGCTGTGCACACGGGTGTCCCCGATCGCGGCGAGGTGATTGAGCAGGGCCGTGGTGATGAGACCCCCGGCGCAGAACCCGATCACGTTGATGTCGTCGCTGCCGGTGATCTCCCGGACCTCGTCGATCGCGTCAGACACGCGTTGCGCATACGTGTCGAGGTCCCAATCACCCTGTTCCGCTGTCGGATTACGCCACGCCAGCATGAACGTCTGCAGTCCGCGAGAGACTGCGTGCTCGACGAAACTGCGGCCGGGACGCAGATCGAGGAAGTAGAAGCGGCCGATCGGCGGCGGCACCACGAGCACCGGTCGCTCGTACACGGTCTCGGTGGTCGGCGTGTACTGCAGAACCTCGGCGACCTCGTCGCGAGCGACGACGGCGCCCGGCGTCAGGGCGAGATCGACACCGACGGTGAACGCGTCGGGATCGACCATCTGCGGCATGCCGCCGTTGCGGCGCAGGTCGGACACGTAGTTGCGGGCGCCGCGCACCAGGCTCATGCCGCCGGTGTCGAAGGCCTCCTTCACGGCGGCCGGGTTGGTGAGCAAGTAGTTCGTCGGTGCGAGCGCACTGGTGAGGATGGTCGACGCGAACGCCGCTTCCTGCGCGTGGCGGTGGTCGACCCGTCGGCCCCACTCCTCGACGACGCCGTCGATCGCGTCGACGGACGCGAGATAGGTTTGCTGCACGCGGCGGTAGAACGGATTGCTCGTCCACGCCTGGTCGGTGAACCGCCGATCGCCCTCGGCCGACGCCACATCCGAGCGGCCCACCGCGATCTTCGTCAGTTCGCGCCCGAGGCGGAGGGACTCGCGCAGGACCACCCGGCCCTGCCCGACGGCGCCCGTCAATGCGCTCATCGCGTCCCGCGCGCCGAACCCGTCGGCGCGACCCTCCGCGCCGGGGGTGGCATCGGGTGTCACGAGTGCCATCTTCGTCTCCGCAGTCTTGGTCAACGATTCTCCTCTGTCAGCACCTGGACCAGACACCCCCGTCGCGGGGATTCGCCCTTGTGTTGATCGGAGCATAAACATCAAGAATGGTTACTCGCGCGTAATAAATATTTCGAGCAAGATCATTTTCGACAGCGCGGGCGCCCGTGTCGAAAATCGAAACACGAGATACATTTCTGATCGACATTCACTCAGCGGTAACTTTTTTCGCGCCACGGGCCACTTGCCTGAAACACCGTGGAGCCCGAAAAGGGGTGCGGGATCAATGCGCGTGAAGCACTTCCCCGACCGGGACAGTGTGCGTTATTGTGCGATCTCCAAGGGCGACGACGGAAGAATTTCGCCCATCATCGACGGGGAACCATGAACGCATCCAATTCGACGACAGGTGTCACCACCCACACACCGGCACGCAGTGTCACGATGGCGGAACTGCCGACGTTGGTCGGTACCCGACTGGGCTCGTCCGGGAAGTTCGTGGTCACGCAGGAACGCATCGACACGTTCGCCGAGGCCACCGACGATCGCCAGTGGATTCACGTCGACCGCGATCGTGCCCGGACCGGACCGTTCGGCACCACGATCGCGCACGGATACCTCACGCTCTCGCTCGCGGTTCCCCTGCTGTGGGAGATCTTCGAGGTTTCCGACTGCGACCAGGTCGTCAACTACGGGCTGAACAAGGTGCGGTTTCCGGCACCCGTTCCGGTCGATTCGACGCTCAGCGCCGTCGCCGACCTCGTGGCGGTCGAACCGTGCACCGGCGGATATCAGGCCACCATCGCGCTCACCTTCGACGTGACGGGCGGCAGCCGTCCGGTCTGCGTCGCGGAGATCCTGCTCCGATTCCTCACCGGTTAACCTGATGGAGTGGTCGACGAGGAAGCACGCTATCGCACCCTGGGGGAACTGATCCGGCGACAGCGGGAGCTGGCCGAGCTCCCGATGCGACAGTTCGCCGCGATGGTCGGCATCTCCAATCCCTATCTCTCCCAGATCGAGCGCAATCTCCGGGAGCCGAGCGAACGCGTCCTCGACGCGATCGCCGAGCATCTGCAAATGTCGACCGACATGCTGCTCGGGCAGCTCCGGAACGAACCTCGAGCCGTGTCCGGGGTCGTCACCGCGATCGACGGAGACCCCGACCTGACGAACGCACAGCGCAAGGCCCTCACGGAAATGTACGAGGCGTTCCGTGAGGTCACCCGCAGCAAGCGCAAACGGGGAAGGCCGGCTACAGTCGACGACTCGAACGTCGACGACTGACCGGCCCCCGCATGCGGCTTACTTCAGCAGTTCACGGGCCGCCGAGGTCGCCGCGTCGCTCACCTTCCGCACCAGCGTGGCCTGAGCACCGGTGACGGTGCCGATCCACTCGACGCTGGTGGCGTCGCCGAGGGTGGTATGGAAGTCGAGGCTGCTGTCGAGGGCCTTCTCGTATACGTCGAGTGACAGGTTGCCCGCCTTCTTCGCGGCATCGACGAACTGCGAGCCAACGGACGAGGTCTCCGTCTTCGCGTTGGCGGACTTGGGATTCGGGGTGGGGGTGGTCATAGCGGTCTCCTTCACGGCCGTTTCGTTAGCAAAATAGCACAGTGATTGCTAACGGACCAGGGTCGGTGACGGACCGCCCGTCGGCTAGCCCACCGGCGGCAGGAGGTGGCGGACGAGGAACTCGGTCTCGTCCGCGACCACCCGCTCGAACAGTGCGCCGAAGTACGGGTCGAAGTGCCCGCCCGGGTACACGTGCACCTCGGCGTCGGGGGTCCTGGCCGCGGCCTTCTGCGCACTGCGGGTGAACGTGACGACGTCGTTGTCTGCGATGGCGAAGAAGACGGGGCAGGCGATCTTCGCGACGGTCCTCGTCGGCCGGTACAGCGCCGCCTGCAACGCCACCCGGCCCGGGGTCTCGTTGCGCCACGTCGAACCGGGCGGATCCATCGCGCGGTACCCCGCCTCCGCGTCGGGTGACGTCATGGCCGCGAACGAGCCCGGCGGTCCGACGACGGGGAACATGTGCGGCGGCCGGTGTCGCAGTTGGGCGTACCGGTCGCGCAGGTAGGCGACCGCCATGCGGCCGAGCCCGGCCGGTCCGAGTCGCGGGAGGTTGGTCAGTCCGTCGACGTACGGAACCTGCGACACGACCGCGGCCACGCGACGGTCCCGCGCTGCCGTGGTCAGGACGAGTCCGCCGGACAGGGACGTCCCCCAGAGCGCGACCCGGCCGGGGTCGATGTCCGGGCGGGTGCACGCGTACGCGACGGCGCTGCCCCAGTCGTCGAGCTGGCTGTCGATGTCGAGCAGTTGCCGGGGTTCGCCCTCGCTGGCACCGAAGTGGCGGTAGTCGAACACCAGTGCCGCGATTCCCGCGGCCGCGAACCGCGACGCGAAGGCGTCGAGTCGCTGCTCGCGCACCCCGCTCCAGCCGTGCGCGAGCACCACACACGGTGCCGGCGTGGGTGTTTCGGTCCGGCGGCGGTACAGCCAGGCGGCGCAGCGCTGCCCCCGCGAGGTGAACGAGACGTCCTCGCGGCGGACGTCAGGGCACGACCGACCAGCTTCGACGGGTGTCGGCCGAGGATTCATGGGAGGCGCCTCCGAGAGGTGTGGACACCGTCCAGTCTCGGGCCCTTCGGAGACCTGCGACAGGCACCCTAGGGTGACGAATCCGCACCCCAGGGTGGAAGATCAGCTCTCGAGGGCGACTTTCATGCGCTCGAGGGTCTGCCGCATCCCGTCCTGCATCAGCCGGTCGCGGTTGCTGCCCAGCACCTTCGATTTCTGCACCAGTCGCACCCACCATACGGGCGTCGCGTAGATCTCCCGGGTCTCGGTGACGAGTGTGCCGGAGCCGGAGGGTTCGAGGTGGTACGTCCAGCGGGCCTTCGGTTCGTCCGCCTCGAACGAGAACCTCTGGTCTGGAACGACATCCACGACGGTGCAGTGCGTCTTCCAGCGCACCGGCCCGTGCCGGTTGGCGCCGACGAACCGCGACCCCACCGTCGCCGGGGCGCCCGACGTCCAGCGCGCCCCGGTGTTCTCGGGACTGAACCGGCCCATGCCCTCGACGTCGGTCACCACATCCCACACGCGGGTGGGCGGAACGTCGATCAGGATTTTCGCGCTGTCCACGGCTAGCGGCCCGGAATCCACTGCAGCGCCTTCACGAAGGGCGGCATGATCTTGGCCCACACCTTCGGCGACAGTCCCCGCGGGCCACCGAGGTTGAGGACGCGGGTGGTGGCGATGGTCTGCGGCTCGGTGTACTTGAGGAGCCCGTCCTCGCCGTGGCGGCGCCCGACGCCGGACACCCCCATCCCGCCCATCGGTGCTCCGGTGCTGCCCCACGCCGGCGCGTAGCCCTCGTCGACGTTGACGGTTCCGGCGTGGATCCGTGCGGCGATGGCCTCGCCCTCCGCCTTGGTTCCCGCCCACACGCTCGCGTTCAGGCCGTACTCGGTGTCGTTGGCGCGTTCGATCGCCTCGTCGACGTCGGCGACGGGGTAGATCGAGACCAGCGGACCGAACGTCTCGTCGCGGTAGCACTCGGCGTCTTCCGGGACACCGGTCAGGACCGTCGGCTCGTAGAACAGGGGTCCGAGGTCGGGGCGCGCCTTGCCGCCCGCCACCACGGTGGCGCCCTTGACGACGGCGTCGTCGACGTGGCTGGACACGGCCTTCACCTGGTCCTCGGACACGAGGCTGCCCATTTCGATGCCGAAGTCGTAGCCGGCGCCGAGCTTCATGTTGCGGACGCGTTCGCCGAACATCCGGGTGAATTCGGGTGCGATGGATTCCTCGACGTAGATCCGCTCGATCGAGATACACAGCTGTCCGGAGTTGGAGTAGCAGGCGCGGACGGCGGCGTCGGTGACCTCACGGAGGTTCGCGCCTGCGGTGACGATCATCGGGTTCTTGCCGCCGAGTTCGGCGGAGAAGCCGATGAGGCGGCGACCGGCCTGCTCGGCGAGGAGCTGACCCGTCGCCGAGGACCCGGTGAACATCAGGTATTCGGTGTTCTCGACGAGGGCGGTGCCGACCACCGAGCCCGGTCCGGGGACGACGGCGAACAGGTCGCGGGGCAGCCCGGCCTGGTACAGCAGGTCGACGCAGGCCAGGGCGCAGTACGGGGTCTGGCTGTCGGGCTTGAGGACGACGGCGTTGCCGGCGAGGAGCGCGGCGACGGCGTCCGACACCGCGAGGGTCATCGGGTAGTTCCACGGCGAGATGACGCCGACGACGCCCTTCGGCTGGTAGCGCACCACCGTCTTGGTGAGGCCGGGCAGCATGCCGGAGATGCGGCGGGGACGCAGCAGCTTGGGGGCGACGCGTGCGTAGTGGCGGGCGGTCATCGAGATGTCGAGGACCTCCTCCTGCGCGGCGGCACGGGACTTGCCGGTCTCGGCCTGCGCCATGTCCATCAGGGCGTCGCGGTTTTCGAGCACCAGGTCGCGGTAGCGGTGGAAGATCGCGGCGCGTTCGGTGACCGGGCGGGCCGCCCATTGCTTCTGCGCCACCCGGGCCCGCGCGATCGCGTCCTCGGCGTCCCGGGCCGTGCCGACGGGGACGGTGGCCAGTTCCTTGCCCGTGAACGCCTCGACGACGGACCGCGTCGGGCGATCCGCGGCGTCCGGGATGGCGATGAGGTCGGCGAGCCGCGCGAACGTGGCGGCGGTCGGAACAGGCATTTCGTACCCCTACTGGTTAGTAGTTTTCGCGGTTACACATAACTTACCTGTTCGGTGGGCCGTGTCACAGGGGTGGACGGATCAGTGCCGCTCCTCGAGCCCGACCGCCTCCCGCAGCTTTTCCTCCGCCTTCTTCAGTTCGGGATCGTCCTGGGCGGAGGAATCGAGCAGGGCGGCGAGGGCCTCGGCGATGACGTTGAGTTTCTCCTGCAGCGCCTCCGACGATCGTCTGCTCGCGTTCTCCAGCAGCACCACCAGCAGCAGCGTGAATACGGCGCCGACGGTGTGGATGGCGATCTGCCACTCGTGGAGGTCCTTCCACAGCGGAATGCTGACCACCCACAGGACCACGACCCCGGCGCAGATCCCGAAGAACGGCGCCTGGCTGACCCGGAGTTCGATCTGCTCGACGAACTTGTCGAACGTCGACCGTTGATCCGTGCGCTGCTCGCGTGCAGCCTTCGCACTGCGTTCCATCTTCGGAGTCTAGGCTCAGACACCACTCCCGATATGCCCGATTCGGCCGATATGCGCATTTCAGCACATCACGACGTTGAGCGCGAGACCGCCCGTGGACGTCTCCTTGTACTTGTCGGACATGTCGAGGCCGGTCTGCCGCATTGTTTCGATGACCGTGTCGAGGGAGACGACGTGGCTGCCGTCGCTGCCAAGCGCCATCCGGGCCGCGCTCAGCGCGGTCACCGCCGCGATCCCGTTCCGCTCGATGCAAGGGATCTGCACGAGACCTCCGACCGGGTCGCAGGTGAGGCCGAGGTGGTGTTCCATCGCGATCTCGGCGGCGTACTCGACCTGCGCCGGCGTTCCGCCGAGCACCGCGCACAACGCCCCGGCCGCCATCGCGCACGCCGATCCGACCTCACCCTGGCAGCCGGCCTCCGCGCCCGAGATGGACGCGTTGGCCTTCACCAGCGATCCGATCGCCGTGGCGGTGAGCAGGAACGTCCGCATGTCCGCGGCGTCGTCGGCGAGGAACTGCTCGTAGTATCGCCCGACGGCGGGGACGATCCCCGCGGCCCCGTTCGTCGGCGCCGTGACGACGCGGCCACCGGCGGCGTTCTCCTCGTTGACGGCCATCGCGTACGTCTGCAGCCAGTCGATCGCATCGTGGGACGCGCCGGTGGACACCAGTCGCCGGTACAGACCCGGTGCCCGGCGCACCACGTCCAGTCCACCGGGCAGCCTGCCCTCGGTGGCGACGCCGGACTCGATGCACGACACCATCGCCGACCAGATGCGGTCGACCGCTTCCGGCACCCGGTCGGCTCCGATCAGTTCTGCCTCGTTCGCGTCCGCGACCTCGGCGATGCTGTTCCCGGTCTCGGCGCAGATCTCGAGCAGCTCACCGGCGGTCGTGAACGGGAACGGCACGGCGGGCCGGTCGTCGACTGCGGGCGGTCGCGCATTCTCCGGAACGACGAACCCGCCGCCGACCGAGTAGTACACCCGGTCGGCGACGACGGATCCGGCGCCGTCGACGGCTCGCAGCCGCAATGCGTTGGTGTGCACCGGCATCCGGGTGAGCGGCGCGAACACCACGTCCCGTTCGCGCACGAACACCGGACGCGTCCCGCCGAGGGCCACGGGGGCGCCGTCGCCGAGCCTTCGCCACGCGCCCCGGACGTCGTCGGGATCGCACGTCTCCGGCCGAGCCCCGGCGAAGTCCGCCGCCGCCCGCATCGGGCCGACGGTGTGGGAGCTGCTGGGTCCGATGCCGAGGGAGAAGAGTTCGGTCAGGGAGACGTACGCGCTCATGCCCAGTTCGCGGTCCGGGTGAATCCCACCGGGCGTTCCGCCTGCAGCCGGAGCAGCTCGCCGCGAACCCCGGCGTCCAGTGCGGCGTCGAGGACCGTCCATGCCAGCGCCGTGGCACCGTCGATGATCGCCGTGTCGGCGGCGGGAGTCGCCGCGGCGTCGGCGAAGTCGGCGTTGTGCGGGATCGCGGTGCTCCCGAGGACGGCGATCCCGGGGTGGATCGACGGCACGACCTGCGACACGTTGCCCATGTCGCTGGACCCGCCGCCGAGCTCCGCGGACGTCAGTTCGCGGCCGGTGGCCTGCACGTTCCGGTCCCAGAGGTCCGCCAGCACCGGGTTGTTCAGCATCGGCGCGTACGGCGGTTCCGTCGCCTCGTACGCCCACTCGCATCCGGTCGCGATCGCACCCGCCTCGAAGCAGGCGAGCACCCGCTCCTTCACCTCGCGCCACTCGTCGATCTCCGGTGCCCGCACCTCCACCTGCACGACCGTCCGGGCCGGAATGATGTTGGTGACGTCGCCGCCGTGCGAGACGAACGCGTTGACGCGGGTCTTCGCCCGGAACTGCTGGCGGACCAGCCCGATGGCGTTCAGCGCGATCGTCGCGGCGGCTCCGGCGTTGATCCCGTGCTCCGGTGCGCCGGCGGCGTGTGCGGCGCGGCCGGTGAACGTGACCTCGAACCGGTCGACCGCCTGCATCCACAGTGAGGCACAGGGCATGTCCGTGCCCGACGTGCCGTGGACCATCAGCGACAGCGCCGCGTCCTCCCACGCGCCGGCTTCGAGCATGGGAATCTTGCCGCCGCCGTGCTCCTCGGCGGGCGTGCCCAGCAGCTTGATCCGGAGTCCGGCCTCATCGGCGACAGCCGCGAGCGCGAGTGCGGTGCCGACCCCGGCGGCCGCGATCATGTTGTGCCCGCACGCGTGCCCGACCTCGGGCAGTGCGTCGTACTCGGCGCAGATCGCGACGGTGAGGTCGCCGCTTCCGTAGGTCGCCTCGACGGCCGTGTCGAGTCCGTAGACGCCGACGGTGGTGTCGAAGCCGGCGTTCCGGAGCGCGTCGCCGACGAGCGCGGCCGCCTGGTGCTCCTCGAACGCGATCTCGGGCGTCTCGTGAATGCGATGGCTGAGCTCGAGCAGGGTCTGCTCGTTGTTCCGGATAATCTGCGCCGCAGCGTCCTTCAGCGCTCCTGTGCGCGCGTCGGTGGTGTCGCCGGCAGAGGTGGCGAGAGTCATGGGCGGGTGCCTTCCTGGTAGGAGTGAACGACGGTCACTGCGCGACAGCGACGTCGCGCAGAGGCGGCGCGACGATCCCGTCGGGAAGCGGCGAGTCGTAGGGAGTTTCCGTCGTGCGGGTGCTGAATTCCTTGCGCGCCGACGCCAGCAGTTCGGCGTCCGTCAGCAGGTCCACGGCGGTCGAGGCCATGATCTTGGCGGCGTGGATCATCCCCTTGTGCGCGGCGGGCAGCTTGCCCTGGGCGACCATCTGCCACGAGTGGGCGGCCGTGCCGACACCGACGCACGCGGTGGCGCACTGCACGAGCGGCGTCACCCAGCTGACGTCGCCGAGGTCGCTGGAGCCGGTCATCGTGGGCCGCGGCGAGCGCGCGTCGAACGTGACGATCCCGGTGTGCAGGGCGCTTCCGTCGCCGTCGAATTCACCGCCGAGCGTGCTCGCCGTGCGTCCCGACGCCGTCTTGGTCACGAACGCCTCCGCGGACGCGAGATCGGTGTCGTCGAAGGGCACCGGCCCGAGCTCGCGGAGCCGCTCCTGCATCGAATCCTCGAGGACGACGTTGGGCAGGATGTCCGAGCAGCCGCCGTCGATCTCGATCTCGACCGTCGTCTCCGTCATCAGGGCGGCGCCTTCGGCGATCTTCGTCACGCGGGCGAACAGCTCGCGCATGCCGGCCACGTCGGGCGAGCGCACCAGGTAGTAGGCCTCGGCGGACGCCTGCACGACGTTCGGCGAGCGGCCTCCGGTGTCGAGGATCGCGTAGTGGATCCGGCAGTCCGAGGGCATGTGCTCACGGAGGAAGTTCGTGCCCACGTTCATCAGTTCGAGTGCGTCGAGTGCGCTGCGGCCACGTTCGGGGGACACTCCGGCGTGCGCGGCGATGCCGGTGAACCGGACGTACGCCTGGACGTAGGCGAGGGTCCGGATCCGTTGCACTGTGGTGGTGTCGCCGGGATGCCAGGACACGGCGGCATCGACGTCGTCGAAGGCACCGTCCTTGACCATGAACGTCTTTCCGGCGGCGGCTTCCTCCGCGGGACAGCCGTAGTAGCGGACGGTTCCGGGCAGGCCGTTCGCGTCGAGGTAGCGTTTGACGGCAGTCGCGGCGAGGAGTGAACCGCCGCCGAGCAGGTGGTGGCCGCAGCCCTGCCCGTTGCCGGACTCGTTGCCGGGTTCCGGCTCCGGCACAGCACTTCCCGACTTCTGACTCAGACCGGCGAGGGCGTCGTACTCACCGACGATCGCGATCACCGGTTGTCCGCTTCCCGCTTCCGCGCTGAATGCGGTCGGGATTCCCGCTACCGACCGGGTGACGGTGAAGCCCTCCGCCTCGGCAGCAGCGATCTGCGCATCGACGGACGCGTGCTCCTCCCAACGTAATTCGGGGTTGTCCCAGATGGCGTCGCTCAACGCGGCGTACTGCGGGCCGAGCTCGTCGATGGTGCGGAGGAGTTGTGGATCGACAGACACTTCGATGTCCTTTCGTTCGGTGTCACGGGTTGTCAGGCGTGTACTTGCTCGCCGTCGGCGAGCGTGGGCTTGTCGTTCTCGGTGGTCGTCGCGGGAGACCGGAGTTTGCGCGCCAGGACGGCCGTGACGACGCACAGTGCCGCGCAGACTGCCCAGACCACGTGATAGGCGCTCGCGGAGGGGATCTGCTTGCCGCCGGCGGTGAGTGCCGGGGTGACCATCGACGACATCACGAGCGCGAAGACCGCGCCGGACACGCTGCCCGCCGCGGTGCGGGACGTGTTGTAGAGGCCGGACGCGATGCCGACCGAATCCGGCGGCGCCTGCTGCACGATGACGGTGGGCAGCACCCCGACCACCACTCCGCCGCCGAGACCCGCGACGACGAGCCACAGGGCGAACAGTGGGGCGCTCCCCGGGACGACGATCATCAGTCCGTAGGCCGCCGCCGAGAGCAGCGCACCCAGTGCGAGGGATCCGGGGACGGTGAGGGCGGATCGGGCGAGCCGGTCGCTGACGGACGCGCCGACGAACATCGCGAGCGCGAACAGCGCCAGGATCAGGCCGGTCACCGACGCGGTGACACCCATCCCGTAGCCGTTCGTCTCCGGCACGGCACGCAGGAAGAGGGCGCAGGGGGTCTGGACACCGAACAACTGCGCGCCGAACAGCAACGCCATCAGCATCGGTACCCGCATCCCCCGTCCGATGACGTCGAGGTCCACGAGGGGGTGCTGGACGCGTCGTTCCACGAACACCCACACGACGAGAACCGCGGCCCCGACGCCGATGGCCGACCACGTCAGCGCGCTCGTCCAACCCCACGTGCTCGCGTTGGACACACCGCCGAGCACGCCGAGCAGTCCGACCGTGAGCAGGACCGCACCGGCCCAGTCGACTGTTCCGTCCTTCCGTACCGTCGTCTCCGGGACGAGGAAGTAGACGACGGGCAGGCAGATCGTCATGAGCACGGCGGGGACGAGCAGGACCAGCCCGACATTGTCGACGACGGAGTCGAGGAGGAATCCCGAGAGCAGGCCGCCGACGGCGGCACCCAGCGTCAGTGACCCGACGAGCCGGCCGATGCTCCGGCCGGCCGTGGCCGCGTTGCGGTCCCGCACGATCGCGAATTCGAGCGGCAGGAACGCCGCGAGCGGTGCCTGCAGCGCCCGGCCGACGAGCAGCAGCTCGTAGGACGGCGCGAACGCGACGAGATACGAACCGAACGCGACGGAACTGGTGGCGAGAACGAGAAGGCGTTTGTGCCCGAAGAGGTCCCCCAGTTTGGCGATCAGCGGCACACAGGCGGCCGTTCCCAGCAGGTACATGGCGCTCACCCAGTTCAATGCGGCGGACGACGCGTCGAAGCGTTCGCCGATGGCGGGCAGCAGCGGGGAGAACCACCCCTGCAGCAACCCGCTCGCGAACTCCATGACCACGAGGAACCCGACCGCTGCGGTGGCAGCGTCGCCTCCCCGGATGTGGGGCGAAGAACTCATGTCGACTCCAAGAGGACGAGTGGAAAGTGACTCATCGAAGAGTGCCGCCGCGTGAATTCCGTCGTGTAAATTTGCAGCATTCTCGGCATCGAAGGGCAAACTATGCAGGATTACGAGCCAGATGACGTCGACTTCGCACTCATCCATGCACTGCAAATCGAGCCGCGGGCATCGTGGAAGGCGCTCGCGCCCTCACTGGCCGTCGACCCCGCCACGTTGTCGAGGCGATACCAACGGCTCCTCAACGCCGGCCTGATCTGGATCACCGGATACGACCCCGGGACGCCCGGGCGCGGCGCACTGATCGAAATCGAATGCGCACCCGGACAATCCGTCTCCACCGCGGAGGCCATCTCCGAAGATCCGATGGTCGCGAGCATCGATTTCACGGCGGGCGGACGCGACCTGCTGCTCACCCTGATGGCAGAGGATTCGGTGGACACGTCACGATTCCTGCTCCACCGCCTGGGGGAGTATCCGGCGATCCGGCGAGCCCGGACGCACCTCATCACGGAGGTGCTCTTCGAGGCCGGGAACTGGCGGCTCCGGACGCTGACGGCGGAGCAGGTCGCCATGGTTCCCGCGGCCCGTCCGCCGCGTCCCCGCGCAGCGCGGACGGTCGCACCCGGCCTCAAGCGCCTGATCCGTCACGAACTGGGAATCGACGGCCGCGCACCGACCACGGCGATCGCGGAACGCGCAGGCGTCAGCAACCAGCGCATCACCGACGCGATCGCGACGATGCGGCGGGACGGCTCCCTCCGACTGCGCACCGACATCGCCCGGAGCTACTCGGAATGGCCGATCTACGCCTGGTACTTCATGCAGGTTCCCGCGCCCCTCGTCGAGCGACTGAGGACCTCGCTGGGCAAGATCGAGGAAGTGCGGTTGGCGGTGCTCGTGGCCAGCGAATACAACCTGATCATGGCCGTCTGGTTGCGCACCCTCAACGACGTTCACCGGTTCGAACTGCTCCTGGAGAAGCTGCTGCCCGGGTCGAGGGTGGCGGACCGCTCGGTGGTCATGCAGATCGGCAAACACCTCGGGCACATCCTGGACGACCGCGGCCGCGCGACGGGTCCGGTGGTGTCGATGATTTCGCCCGCCCCGACGTGAGCACGGGCCACGATTCTCAGAGGAATCACAACTCGTACCCCTAACGTGTCCCCGGCATACCCACCGACACTGGAGGACTCGTCATGAACGTTTCACGAGCACGTCTGCACCTCGGCATCGCAGCGGCCGGCACCCTCGCCGCCGCCGCGCTGGTACCGGGGATCGCCTCCGCGGATCCGGCCGACACCGACTCCGCCCGCCTCGTGAACAGCACCTGCAGCTTCGCCCAGATCGATGCGGCGATGCACGACGTCACCCCGCAGCTCGCCGCGCGCCTGGATCAGGCACCCGAGCGCAAGGCTCAACTGGCGGACTTCTTCTCGAAGTCCCCTGCCGATCGTCAGGCCGTCCTCGATTCGCACCCGCAGCTGAAGAGCCGGCTGGAGACCGTTCCAACCGAGGGACCGGCTGTCGAGTGGCGCGCGAAGGCACTGACGATCGCCGAGACCTGCGGCAACTACTGAGGGACGCCAGTCACGGTCGACAGAGATCGTGCCGCAACGGTTTTCGCTTTGCCGTCGGCCAAAAGTGTTGTGAAATGCCGAAAGCCCCCCAACAAGTGTTGGGGGGCTTTCGGTAACGGATGTTCGGCGGTGTCCTACTCTCCCACACCCTGTCGGGTGCAGTACCAT